>CAWADS010000085.1:0-17199 GCA_963780785.1 Candidatus Acidiferrales bacterium | reverse complement strand
TGCTTCTGGTTACAGCATCGTATTGCTGACCTGGAACTTGCCGGCGCGTTGAAACAAGGAGAATGAAGCGGCAACAGCGAGAAGCCGGTTACTTGGCGAGATGATTCGCTAGCCGAACTGGAGAGCACCAAAGCAAGGGAGAGGCTCTTGCCCTGCAGCGTTTTTATTTGCATATCCGTGGCGCTTCCTACAAAATGAAATGTTTGGGCTACAGCCTGGAAACAAGACAGGCGTGCCCTGTGCAGTTCCACCTACAATTCAATCGAGGAATTTCATGGAAAAGCCAACGAAGATTACTGCGCCGAGGGGAAAACTCGGGGTGCTGTTGCCGGGGATGGGCGCGGTGGCCACAACGTTTATGGCCGGCGTCGAGCTGGTGCGCACGAAAAAGGCGCTGCCCGTCGGGTCACTCACGCAAATGGCCACGATTCGCCTGGGAAAACGCACCGAGGGCCGATCCCCGAAAATCAAGGATTTTGTAAAGCTGGCGCGGTTGGAAGACATGGTCTTCGGCGGCTGGGATATTTTCCCGGACAGTGCTTACGAGGCGGCGGCGAAGGCGGGCGTGCTGGATGCGCATCACCTGGCGCTGGTGAAGACTTTCCTCTCGAAAATCAAGCCCATGTCCGCGGCGTTCGACCGTGAATACGTGAAGATGCTGGACGGCAAAAATGTGAAGAAGGGAAAGACCAAGTACGACATCGCGCTGCAGGTGAAGGACGACATCGCAAGGTTCAGGAAAAAGCACGGCTGCTCGCGCATGGTGATGCTCTGGTGCGGCTCCACGGAAGTGTTCATGAAGCAGCACGAAGTTCATGCCACGCCGGAAACGTTTGAAGCCGCGATGAAAGAGAATCATCCGGCGATTGCGCCCTCGATGTTGTATGCGTGGGCGGCGATTACCAGCGGCATCGCGTATGGAAATGGCGCGCCGAACCTGACCGTGGACGTGCCTGCGTTGCGGGAGTTGGCGCAGGAGCACAATGTGCCGATCATGGGCAAGGATTTCAAGACCGGGCAGACGCTGCTCAAGACGGTTCTGGCGCCCGCGTTCAAGGCGCGCATGCTGGGGCTGAACGGCTGGTTTTCGACGAACATTTTGGGAAACCGCGACGGCGAAGTGCTGGAGGACCCCGGCTCCTTCAAGACGAAGGAAGAATCGAAGCTGGGCGCGCTGGAATTTATTTTGCAGCCGCACTTGTATCCCGATCTCTACAAGAAGATTTTCCACAAGGTGCGCATCAACTACTACCCGCCGCGCGGCGACAACAAAGAGGGCTGGGACAATATTGATATCTTCGGATGGCTGGGCTATCCGATGCAGATCAAGGTGGATTTCCTGTGCCGCGATTCCATCTTGGCGGCGCCCATCGTGCTGGATCTGGTGCTGTTCCTCGATCTGGCGCAGCGCGCGGGCATGCGGGGAATTCAGGAGTGGCTCAGTTTCTATTTCAAGTCGCCGATGACCGCGCCGGAACTGTATCCGGAGCACGACCTGTTTATCCAGCTCATGAAATTGAAAAACACTCTACGCTGGATGGTGGGAGAGGATTTGATCACCCACCTGGGACAGGAATATTACGATTAACCCCTCTTTCTGACGATCTGCAATTTTGCCCGTTACCCAGACACGAAACACGGTATCATCCTGAGCGGCGTGTCGGGCGTTTACCCCGACCTGGTCGGGGCGTTTCGAAGGATCTCAACAACGAGACTCTGCGCGTTTCCGCGGATGAGGTCCATCGGCGTCTGGTGAGGAGCGTGCCGAGATGGGGCGCGGCCCTTCGCAGCTCAGGCTAAAAAAGCGCCTGCCCACGGGAGCGAGGCGCTGGTCCCGATTACTTTGCCACCGCGTTGGCTGCGTTTGCCGCGAGGATAAAGGTCGTCACCGTGTCCACCACGTACTCGTTTTCGTACCACAAGAAGGGCCAGGCATCCTTGAGTTCCGGAAAGTCCGGCTGAATGATCACGACTCCCGGGATAATCCCGCCGGGAATGAAGGTGTAGTCCGCACGATTGTTGCCGTACGCGATCAACTTGGACTGGGTTCCCACCGAAGACACATAGGACACGTTCGATACCGGATGTGTGCCGAGCACATAGTCGAATCCGCGCAACGTGTATTCCGGTGCGACAATCTCAGGGAAGGCCTGGTGAAAGAAATACATCTGGACGGAGAATCCTGCCGCGGCTCCCGCTCCGCCCCAGGTGCCGGTGACAATCGGAACACCATAGGGATTCTTGGACAGATCTTCATCCAACTTCACCTTGTAGGCGCGAAGCGCCGAGGCGAGACCCTCTTTGAACTCCGGATCCATGAATGGAATTGCGCGCGTGGCAATCCAGCCCAGGAAAGCAAACCGCTCCTGAATCACGGGCAAGAGTTCCTTGAGACGTTTGCGATAAACATCTCCGCCATTCGTCGCGATCAAAAGTTCCACGGCCGCCCTGGTTTCCTCGTCGGACAGTACACCCGGGGTGGTGTTAAACGATTTGAAGATGACCGGCTCCCGCTTGTGTTCCTCGTCCCATACGCGCACCGCTGTCTGTAGACACTCCGCGCTCATGCCATCGTCATACCCGTGTAGGACGCGGCTCGCGGCAGCCAGACCCGAAATGGCCAGGTAATCCAAGGGCGTGGTGTGGGTTGTGAAAGCCCAGCGGTCGTCCGGCAAACCGGAGTACATCCCGTCTGTTTCCAAGCGGCCCAGGCGCGCTGAATAGATACGGTTGTCGGTCTTCGAGGCGGCGTCGCCCAAGTGCGTGTATTCCTCGAGCGTGGGTTCGATGATTCCAGGGATGGCGTGCCCGATCGCGTGATATTGCGCAAGCACCGCGATCACTCCATGCTCTACCTGCTGAACGGCGTCCGGGATCCCGTCCGGCATGCGGATCTGAACGGAGCGCGCCTTCTCATCCACCGTGGTCTCGTCCCAATCAACCTGGAAATACTCCCTCGCGAGCGCGAGGTCGGTAATTGCACGCGCCTGCGTCTCCGTGCGGATGTCAAAATCGCCTGCGTCGTACCATCCCCCGCGGTCCAGGCCGGGGATGTGCTCGCCCGGCGCGAATGGCGAATCGGTGGTGGCTCCCATCGAGTAGCCGTCAAAGTGCTGGTAGTTCACGGGCGCTTGCCTCGCGTCGTCGAGGTGCGAAGCGCCGTGCCAGATGCGATAGCCTTCGCGCACCTTTACATGATCCATCTGGACCGCCAGGTAGGTATCCAGTGAGGCTTGCCAAACGTGCGAGCGATAGGCGTCTTTCGCAATCTGGAATGGCTTCGTGGTGCTGCCGGCGTACTCAATCGCGTAGATGCCCGGTTCGCGGACAGCCGAAAAATCGAAGCGCGCGTACTGATAGCGCATCCACTTGCCCCAGGGTTTGATCTCCCCGCGAAATGCTTCGCGATACTCGCCGTCGGGCGCCAAGCGCAGTAGACGCGCGGTCTTCGGCGCATCGTAGAGCGGATCAAGCTCGATCACGGCGACCTTTCCGCGCTCCGGTGTGTAACCAACCTGGTTGTAAGCCACCACCGGAGGACGCGTCCATCCCGGGATAACGTTTGGACGAATGTGCCAGACAACGGCATTCTGCGTGCGGTCCGGGGGAATCAAAGTGCGTACGACAAACCAGCCGTTCTGTGCTTTGTTCCGGCCGTCGAAGAGCATGAGCGGGCCCGAATCGGAAGCGATCGTGACACGCGTCAGCGGATCTTCGGGCGATAGCACGATGCGCTGGCCGGTGCCGATGGGAGACGCTTGCATAGTCCCACTAGCGTCTTTTTCCATTGGGCCATTTGGGTGCCGCGGGAATATGCCGGACCCCGTGTCCAGAATGAAGGACTTGCCAAAGTAGGCAGTCGGCAAGAACTCCAGGTTGAAACCTGCTTTTCCAACGAGCGCGGAAGGCAGCGGCTGATCGAGACGTACCGTCACGCGAAAGCCATCTGATTCGGGCGTGACCTCAATGTGATAACTCAGGCCACGATCCGGATACGCAAGGGAAGCGGTGAGTTGGTTGCCGGAGGGAGACCGCTTCCTGTCCTTGAATTGAGGAATCGGATCCCACTGCTCCGGCGTGGGCGAAAGCCGCACATCGCCACTGGTGGCGATCCGCTCGCCATGCAGGATGATCTCGACCCCGCTCATTTTCTCATCGCCGAAGATGCCGTGATACGCGTTGTGGAACAGCAGCACGCTGAGGCCCTGGGTCTCGAAGCAGTCTTGATCGTTCAGCCGGATGTCGGAGGCGCGCAGCGGAAAAATACAAAGCATCAAGATTGCCAGTGGACCGAGCACTGGCAACATGCCACCGCCGGAAGTGGCCCGCGATCCTCGAAAACCCGCCTTCAAAGAAGTATAGAAAGAAAACTGCAACGCCTGGTTTTGCTTCTCACCCATAGGATCAAGCCCTCCGCGAAATTTGCAATGCTTTCAGGGACACAATGATAGTGACACTGGCTCGATCATACGGCCAGTTACACCCATTCCGAAAAGGGAATGTGAAATCAGAGGGGCTCGGGGACTTCCCAGTGGCCGGACTCGGCGGAGCGGAAGAGGGCGTCAATGACCGCCATGTTGCAGATAGCATCCTCCAGGGGATTGGGAACTTCCTTGTTTTCTCGGATCGCCTGGGAGAAAAGATCACCCTGGATCGTGTACTGATTACAGACGGGGAAGGATTCGGTGATCGCGCTCCCGCCGGCGTAGAGCTCCTTGCCATTGTCGATAAAGATGCGCGCAGGCTTGTCCGTCGGGGCGTTGAACGGGATCTCCATGTCAATGCGGCCTTCGGTGCCGAAGAACTGCATCTTCTGGTAAGCGACGAGCTGTGTGCTCGAGGTGAAGATGCATTGTCCCGTGGGGAATTCCAGAATCGCGGACGTGAGGCGATCGGTCTTGAAACTGGGATCGCGCTCGATGCAGGCAAAGACGCGCTCCGGTTCATCGCCGAAAACGAAACGCGAGGTCTTCACCGGGTAACATCCGATGTCCATCAGCGCGCCGCCGCCGTAATCGGCGATATTGCGCGGGTTCGCCGGATCCGTATTGAAGTAGCTGAAAAAGCCGGACGCGGAGCGCAACTTGCCGATGCGGCCGGCGCGGACAAGTTCGCGCGTGCGCAACCACTGAGGATGCGTGCGGACCATGAAAGCTTCGCCAATTTTGACGCCGTATTCATCGCGCGCTTCGAGCAGCCGGCGCGCCTCCGCGGCATTGCGGCCGATGGGCTTTTCGCAGAGGACATGCTTGATGTGGCTGGCGGCGCGGATGGACCACTCGACATGCAGGTGATTGGGCAGGGGATTGTAGATGGCCTCGACCTCGCGATCGGCAAGGAGTTCCTCGTACGAGCCGTAGGCTTTGGGAATGGAAAATTGTGCGGCGACATTTTTTGCTTTTTCGATGGAGCGGGAAGCGATGGCGGTGACTTCGGCCCATTCGCACTGTTGCATGGCCGGGATGACGTGCCGCGTGGCGATGTTCGCCGCGCTCAAAATTCCCCATTTGACTTTGGAAGGCATGACCCTTCTTCTTTGATTATCACAAAAACAGCGGAAGGCCAAATGACGGAGGTCACAAAGTAACGTTGTGATTAGCCCGGCGAGTCCCATCGAACGACGTGAAGAACCGCCTGGCGTCTGTCTTCGATCGTAAAAAAGCGGGTCCCCTGCCGCGCTCCCCGCGAACCTACCCTCGCAATTCCGGCAAAACGTGCCCGCTCGCTGACAATAAAATACCGCTACATCGCCAGCAATCGTGCTAGCAGGCCTGCCAGCGCGCCGCCGACGAGCGGGCCAAAGATCGGGATGGGAGCGTAACCCCAGTCGGAGCCGCCTTTCCCCGCGATGGGAAGCACGGCGTGAGCGATGCGCGGACCGAGGTCGCGCGCAGGATTAATCGCATAGCCGGTCGTTCCACCGAGCGAGAGGCCGATGCCCCAGACGAGACTCGCGACCAGATACGGGCCCAGGCCCGCGGCGGGTCCGGTGGCGGCCACATTTTTTGAGAAGATGGCGCTGACGACAAACACAAGCACGAACGTGCCGATGACCTCACAGAGGAAATTGGCGGGCAGTGCGCGAATGGCCGGAATTGTGGAGAACACGGAAAGTTTCGCGGGGGCCTCGGGCGTTTCCCGCCAGTGCGGGAGATAGTGCAGCCAGACGAGCGTGGCGCCGGCGATTGCGCCGAGGATTTGTGCGGCGATGAATGGCAAGACTTGCGAGAAGTCGTGGCTCCTCAGGGCGAAGCCGAGAGTCACCGCCGGATTGATGTGCGCGCCGGGGCTGCCGCAGGCGATGGCGGTGAACACGCCGCACATGACCCCGAGCGCCCAACCGGTGGTGACGACCATCCAGCCGGCATTTTCGGATTTGGTTTTGCGGAGGACGACCCCGGCGACAACACCGTCGCCGAGGAGAACCAGAACAAGGGTGCCCATGAATTCGCCAAACCACGGTGTGAGCATGTAGTACGCCTCCAGTTGAAGACCAGGGACTACTTCGGAAATCGATCGTACAAATATACAACGGTTGTATCAAACGACTGGGTGTGATTAGCGCGATTGCTTCTATGGCCGGGGAGCAGTACATGAAGTAAGATCTCCGCAAGAGTCAAGCTCGAGAAAAGACTCGGCCGATTGAAACAGTGGAGAAAGGCTCTTGACTGGCCATATGAAGGCACTCGTCTATACCGAACCGGGCCGCGTCAGGCTGGAGGAAAGACCCCGCCTGAAACCGCAAGACGGCGAAGTGGAAGTTGCCATCGAACTGGCCGGCGTTTGCGGGTCGGACATTTCTGGTTTTCTGGGACACAGCGCGCGCAGAAAGCCGCCGCTAGTGCTAGGTCACGAATCAATCGGGCGGTTGAGTGACGGCCGTAGAGTGGTGGCGAATCCGCTGATTGCGTGCGGGCATTGCACTTATTGCCTGGCGGGAACGCAGAATCTTTGCGAAAGCTGGCGGCTGCTGGGGATGGATCAAACTCCGGGAACGTTTGCGGAATATGTGACGCTCCCGGCAAGGCAGATTCACGAAATTCCGGGGGACCTGCCGTCCGCGCGGGCGGTACTGTGCGAGCCGTTGGCAAACATCGTGCATCTCTTCCGCATTGCCGCACCGGCGCCCTTTTTCCGGCTGGCCATTGTCGGCGGCGGCACGATGGGGGCGCTGACCTTGCTGGCGAGTCATCGCATCGGCGCAAGAGATGTTTTGCTGGTGGACGTAAGCGATCAGCGGTTGGATACGGCCATGAAGCTGGGCGCGGCGGCAACGGTGAACACCGCCTCGCCGGAAGGCCTGGCGGAAGCTCGGCGCGTGGCGGGCCGCGGCTACGATCTGGTGGTGGATGCCAGCGGGAGTGGCCCGGCGCGGCAAGCGGCATTCGATTTGTGCCGGCCGGGGGGATGCGTCGTCCTCCTGGGCATGGGTGCGCAGCGGAGCGAACTCGATTTCGTCACCAGCATTAGGAAGGAGCACCGCGTGGTGATGTCGTTTGCCTACACCCCCGCCGATTTCCGGCGCGCGCTGGATTTGCTGATCGCCGGCGAAGTGGATTTGGCACGATGGACGGAACAATTGCCCCTGGAGCGGGGCCAGGAGGCGTTGGAACGCATCGCTCACCAACCGGGCGCGACGCTAAAAATGCTGCTGGAAGTTGCGCCAAGCCGCTGATGGGCAGCATCCATTAACCTGGATTACTCGCCACGATTTCAGCCAACCGCGCAAGCTCTTGTAGCGGCCGCCTTCCGAGGCGGGCGCCTTTTCAATGCCTCACGCACACTGTGGCCACGAAACACAATCATCTCCAATTCGGACGCCAGCCACAAAAAACCAATTCGATCGATCTCTTCAAGACTCTTGTGAGATATCCGGGTCAAGGTCATCGCGGGACGATCGCAGTTTCACGCGACATTCCACTTATTTACTGCCTGCCGATGCCCACAATCCTGCGTGTCGATGAATCAACCAGGAATGCGATGACGGCAAGGTTTTCCTGCTTCCAATCCTTATTCAGTTGCACGGTGATCTGACTCTTAAATTGGGCTGCAGAATCGCGTGTTTCCAGTTTTCGCAGCGAACGGACCACCACGGCGTGTTGCAGGCGGCGGCCGGAATTTTCGCCTGCTCGCACGTCCGATTGCAGGCCGCGCTCGGTGACTGCAACCCAGAGTTCGAGCTTGTGTGAGTTCAACGCGGATGGCAGGGAAACGACGCTGAACTGGAAGGTCGCCTGTTCATTCTTGCGTTCGCCGATTTCCTTGAAGGCGAGGCTGGCTTTCGGCAGGGAAGCGGCGCGCTGGATGACTTCCTCGGCTTCGCGGGAGCGGCTGCCGACAACCTCGGCCGAGCCGTCAATGATGAGCTGGGGCGTGTAGACGCCGTCGTTGTGGAAGGTTGCGGCGGATTGTTCCTGGCGCTCCGAAAACTGCCTTGAGGAAAAAGGATCGCTCCAGCCGAGTTGGTTCCAATAGTCGACATGCTCTTCAAGCGCGATCACTCCCGCGCCATCAATGGGCTGTTCCTCGCTCAATTGTTTCAACAGAGCCTCGGCCGGCGGGCAACTGGAGCAGCCTTCGGAGGTGAACAATTCCGCGATCACGAATTGCCTTGGGCCTTTCTCGCCACTGTTCGAAGGCCCCGGCCTGCGCTTGGCGGCATCGCTGCCCAGCAAGGAGACTGCTGCAAAAGAAGCGGCGATAGCGAGGTAGATTGGTCGCATCAATTCGTCCTTGCGAGAGCCGCGACGATACCCTCAGCCATGGCGGCCCACAATGGGGATGGTGGCTCCGTTGACATGAGCAGCGCTCTCATCCGCCAGCCACAGAACCAGATCCGCAACGTCCTGCGGATTCAACCAGGTGGAAAAATCGGCATCCGGCATGGACTTGCGATTGGCGGTTGTGTCCATCGTGTCGGGCAAAACGACATTGGCCGTGAGGTGCGAGTCCTGGTTTTCCAGCGCCACGGTTTGCACGAGCGTAGCCAGCGCGGCTTTGAAGACGACGTAAGCGCCGAGATTTGCGTGGGGAGCCGTGGCCGTCAGGCTCCCGATGGCGATAAACCTTCCGCAAGGAGAGCGCCGCAAGTGAGGAATTGCCTCGCGAAGCACATAAAATGCCGAAGTAAGGTTGAGATCGCGCATCTGCTCCCAAGTGGCATTTGTCGTTTCCGCGACGCGCTGGCCGCCGGCAAAGCCTCCAAGGACGTGCACGACCACATCCAGGCCCTCGTGGCGGGCGGCAATGTCTGTGACCGTCCGGCTGACCAATTCAGACTTGTGAAGTCAAGGCTGACGGCCTCAAAATTCGGCTGAGGGAAGTCTGTGGCGCTGATGTGGAGCGAAGCGCCGATCACGCGAGCACCGGTCTTGAGAAAGGTTCGGGTAATAAACGACCCCAGCGCGCCATTGGCGCCGGTAATGAATACAGTCTTTGGTTTCATATTGGTCGCACCTGCCAGATAGAATCGCGCCGCGAATAGGAGTAGCAATGCGCGCAAAGGTTTCAAGGATACTGCAAATTTAGAAAACTTCCGCCCGAGACTCTTAGAGACCATATGGACTCGGAATCGCGCGGCGTTCCGATTCAGGGGGAGACAGGTGTGGGCGTCAGAATCCCCTGGTGAATTTGATGTGGTACCACTATTCCACGGCCAGCAGCAGAAGGGTAAGAAGGGAAAGGGCGAGTTGCACGCGTTCGGAATTGAGTTTGCCTGCGAATATGGTTTTCTGGCGCCAGCTCGGAAGCGGGGCGGGCGCGCAAACGCCGGACCTGCCAAACTGCGGCCAGGTTAAAGAGAGCGCCGACCAGGGCGAGCAACACCATGGGGGATGCGGATCGCATTAATGTGAAAGTGGCGGTCAACGAAGCCCAGGAGGCCGGCGGCACTGGCGGCGGCAGCCGCGCCTAGCAACAGGCGCAAGCCGCTCAACGCGACGAAGGCCGCGCACACGCTCTGCACGAAAGCCAGGAATACGCTCGACCACGCAACCCATGTAGACCCCGCGCGAGCTTCCGCGACGGCGGTCTTTTCTGCAGCGATAGCGTTGCCGGCTGACTCGCCCATCATGCCGCTCCTTGTCTCCCGTGTCCCGGTGCGATAGTCTGCAGCAAATTGTTCCCGGATGCAATTGCAGGCGGCGGTGAGCAGTCTGGCATTTGGAACTTCATCGAGGTCTCCGTAAGTGCCAAGAAATAGCTGAATCATTTGCGGTGCTGTTAGAGTAGAAGCGGTGGAAACATAAACGGAGTGCGCGATGAGACTGATCCGGTTTGGAGCGAAGGGCCAGGAGAAGCCCGGCCTAATAATTGAGGGGAAGAGGCGAGACGCCTCGGCGTGGTTTCGCGATTGGGATGCAGCGTTTTTCGCGGCCGATGGACTGAAGAAGCTGGCGGCTAAACTCTCCTCTGCAGGCCCTGCCGAATTGCCTGAAGTTGGGGAAGGAGTGCGCTGGGCGGCCGCCCGTGGCGCGACCGGGGAAAATCGTCTGCGTGGGGCTGAACTATTCCGATCACGCCAAGGAAACCGGGGCGGAAGTGCCGAAGGAGCCCGAAACTCTTCATGAAGGCTGCGAACACCATGGTCGGCCCGAATGACGACGTGCTGATCCCACGGCGCAGCACGAAAACGGACTGGGAGGTCGAGCTGGGCGTGGTCATTGGAACGGAGGCGCGCTACCTGGAATCGCGCGAACAGGCGGAATCGCATATCGCGGGTTATTGCATTTCGCATGATGTATCCGAGCGGGAATTTCAGTTGGAGCGCGGCGGACAGTGGAGCAAAGGAAAAAGCTGCGATACATTTAATCCGCTGGGGCCTTGGCTGGCCACGCGTGAAGAAGTGCCGGATGCCAGCAACCTGAACATGCGGCTCAGCGTGAACGGGCAGGTGCGGCAGAAGGGCAACACCGGAACGATGATCCACGCGCCCGCGGAGCTGGTTCGGTACATTTCGCAGTTCATGACGCTGGAGCCGGGCGATCTGATTTCCACGGGCACGCCACCGGGCGTGGGACTCGGCATGAAGCCGCCCACGTATTTGAAAGCGGGCGACGTCGTGGAGTTGGAGATTGATGGACTCGGAAAACAGCGGCAAACCTGCCGTCAGGCATAGCTGAGCGAACATGAAAATCACCGATTACACCACCTTTGTCATTCGCACGCCCTGGCGCAACTTGACGTACCTGGTGCTGGAGACCGACGAGGGAATCCGCGGGTACGGCGAAGCGCGCGTCGTATCGAAGACGCACACGGTCCGCGAATTTCTGAAGGATGTGCGCCGGCACATTGTGGGTTTCGAGGTTTCCGACATCGAAGAGTTGTACCGGCGATTCACCCTTTTTGATTTTGGCCTGCCGGGCGAAGTGGTGATGACGGGGCTCGCGCTGGTGGAGATGGCGTGCTGGGACTGCATCGGCAAAAAAGCCAAGCTGCCCGTCTATCAATTGCTCGGCGGAAAAGTGCGAGACAAGATTCCAGCTTACGCCAACGGCTGGTATACGGTGGATCGCACGCCTGAATCGTTCGCCGGCGCCGCGAAAAAAGTTCTGGCGCGCGGCTATCGCGGGATGAAGCTCGATCCCTTTGGAAACGGCAACCTGGAGCTTACGCGCGAGGAATATCATCGCAGCCTGGAAATTCTGGAGGCCGTGTTCAGCGTGGCCGGGCGCGACGCTCAGGTTTTCGTGGAGATGCACGGGCGGTTTGCGCCGCATCAAGCGGTCGAGATTGCCCGCGCCATTGAGAAATATCAGCCGGGCTGGATCGAAGAGCCATGCCGGCCCGATGATCCCGGCGCGCTGGAGATGGTGGCGCGCCATACCAGCGTGCCCATCGCGACGGGAGAGCGCTATTACACCGCGGCGCAATTCCGCGATCTTTTTCCGAAGCGCGTGATTCATATCCTGCAGCCAGACATGACGCAATGCGGCGGATTCCTGGAAACAAAAAAAATCTGCTCCACCGCGGAAACGTATTCCGTGATGGTGGCGCCGCACAATGTGGGAGGGATCATCAGTACCACGGCGGCTCTGCACTTGATGGCCGGATTGCGGAACGGCAAAATCCTGGAACACTTCAACGATTTTTCCGACGCGGAAATCAAGCAAGCGGGCCGGCCGTATCCGGAGGTCAAGGACGGCCAGTTCGATTTGCCACAAGGGCCGGGCTGGGGAGTGGAACTGGACTTCGACTATATTCGCGAAAAATCCGCGAAATCCGGCGACGGCGTGATCGCCGATCCGGGCCTGGACATGTTTCGCAAGCCGGACTGGTTCAAGAGGTCGGAGGCCGCCAAGGGTGGCGGCAAGCACTAGCCCCGCGGGGTCAGCCCTCCAGCGCGGCCAAGCGGCGGCTCCATTCGGCGACCGCGTCGCGCGAAACGCCAAAGTTCGAACCCGTTCTCCCTTCGAGCGCCGCAAGCTGGATGGCAGCATTGCCGATCGTGGAGCACTCCACGGGACCCCGTATGACCTCCAGCCCCGAGCGCTCCTGCAAAAGCCGGTTGAGAAAAGTATTGCGGTTCCCGCCGCCGACAATGTAGACGCTCCGGAATTTCTTGCCGGCCACTTCGCTGATCATGCGCAAAACCTCGGTGTAGCGCGCGGCCAGGCTGTGAAAAATCAAGTTGGCAAACTGCGGGGCGGCTTCGGGGTTTTCCGGCAGCGGCGCATGCCCCGAAAGTTTCAGCACCGAGTTGATGCGCTGCGGCATGTGCCCACTGAGAAGCAATTCGGAATGATCCACGTCGAGAAATTCTTTTGGCGCAGGGAGCAAGCGGCAAGCCTCGATGAGCGAAGCAACGCTCCAGTCCTTGCCCTGAGAATGCCAGTGGCGCATGGATTCTTCGATCAGCCACATGCCGTTGACGTTTTTCAGGAAGCGGGAAGCTGCCCTCGAGGCCGCCTTCGTTGCTGATGTTCTGTCTGAAGGCCGCGTCGCTCAGGCAAGGGCGATCCAGGACGGTGCCCACCAGCGACCACGTTCCAGAGCTGATGAACGCACAATCGTCGCCGGAGTGCGGGATGCCGGCGACAGCCGAGCCCGTATCGTGGCAGGACGGTGCGATCAGTTGAGTGTTCCGGAATGCGGGGAGTTGCGCGAGTTCTCCCTTAAGTTTGCCGACGATGGTGCCGGGGGCACAAGTTCCGGCGCCTTGCTCTGGTCAAGCCCCGCCGCTCGAAAAATCTCCGGCGACCAGGCGCGATCGGTGGCACTAACGAGTTGCGTGTGCGTCGCCAGCGTGAACTCCGAAACGGGCCGCCCGCCAAGACTGCAAAGAATGTATTCCGGCAAATTCAACCAGACACGTGCCATCGGGCAGGCCGGCATCGCGATCCGCGATGAGCTGGTACAGCGTGTTGAAGCGGAGCATTTGAACGCCGGTGATGGCGTAAAGGCGCTCCGCAGGGAGAGTTTTCCAGAACCGCGCGGGGATTTTCTCCGTGCGCGGATCGCGATAGCAGAAAGGATCCTGCAGGGGCTGATAGTTGCCATCCACGCGCACATAATCAACGGCCCAACTATCTACGCCGATGGAATCGATGGGGCCGGAGGCTTCGCGCGCGGCAAGGCGCAGTCCTTCCAGAAGCCCCTCGCGCAGCCGGGAGACGTCCCAGTAGAGATGTCCATCGCGCTCGTACGGGCCATTGTGGAAGCGGTGAACGATCCGCAGAGTCGCGCCCTGGGGTTGCCAGTTCAGCAAGGAGACGCGGCAGCTTTCTGCGCCGAGGTCGATGGCGACCACGCGACGTGACTTTGCGGCGGGGCCGGAAAAATCGCTCATCGTAGGAAAGCTTCGCTCAGGCCGCCGTCCACGGGGAACAGATGGCCCGTCGTACAGCGGGCGCTGGGGCTTGCCAGAAAGAGAATCGCTTTGGCGCAATCAACCGGATCGATCGCGGCGTGCGTCAAAGTGCGTTTGGCGTAGAACTGGCTCAGCAAATCGCGCAATTCCTCAGTGCTCTGCGCGGAGTCAAACGCAATCCTGTACTTGGTCAGCGAGGCGATGACGCGCTCGCGGGGAAACATCGTCGAGCCCTTCACCACGGTAGCGGGGCTGATGCCGTTAACGCGGACGTTCGGCGAAAGAGAAATGGCCAGCTCGCGCACAAGATGGCTCAACGCGGCCTTGCTGACATCGTAGGCCTCGCTGCCGTGCTTGGGGACCACGGCATTCGCGGAACTCGTCAGGACAATCGACGCCGGAAGATTCTGCCTTGCGAGAATGGGCCGCGCTTCGTCCACCAGCAGATAATTGGCGACCACGTTCAGATCGAGCGTCGTGCGCCACTGCTCATCGCTCACCGTGCCGTCGGGTGACGACGCAAACATTGCCGCGGTGTTGACCAGCACATCGAAGCCGCCAAAGTGCGCCACGACCTCTTCCAGGAGGCGCCGGATGGATGCGCGATCGCGAATGTCCACCGTCGCCGCGTGGCTGCCTTCTTTCCCGGCGGTACGCGCCACCTGCGCGGCCGCCTCTTTCGCCGCTTCCGCGTCACGATCGGCGATCACCACGTGCGCTCCGCGTTCCGCTGCGGCTTCGGCGGTGGCGCGCCCGATTCCGTTCGCGCCGCCCACAACGATCACCACCTGCCGCGCAAATTCCTTGTCCGGAGGCTGGCGCCGCAGTTTGGCCTCTTCAAGCTGCCAGTATTCAATGCGGAAGGCCTCGGATTCAGGCAAGGAGACATAATTGTTATGCACCGCGAAGGCTTCCGAAGGCGCAGCCACGCCGGCTTGCGGCACAGCAGAAGGCGCGCTGCCATCGCCAAGAGAAGTAGCGCCTTCCATCACGTGAATCGCGTTGGTATAGAACTCCCCGGTGATACGTGCTTCGCTCTTGCTCTTTCCAAAGCTGAACATGCCGACGCCCGGAATGAGGACGACCGCGGGGTTGGCATCGCGCAGTGCGGGCGAACCGGCAGCGGCGAATTTGTGGTAGTAGGCTTCGTAGTCTCTGCGATAGGCTGCCAAGCTTTCATCCATCGCCGCGAACAGGGAGGGTCCATCGCCGCCGGGGTGCCAGGAAATCAGCAGCGGGCGTATCTTTGTGCGGATAAAATGGTCTGGGCAACTGGTGCCCAGCCGCGCCAGCGACGCCGCATCGCGCGAATTGACGAAGCGCAGCACTTCCGGCAGATCGGAATAGTGCGCGATCAATTTCTTCTTGGCGGAGAGGCGGCCACGAAGCGCGGGTAGCAGCTCAACGGCAAGCTGCTGCCGATCGCCGCGCGGGGCGAATTGCGCTCCGCCGAAAAGGGAATCGCCGGCCTTTTCGACGCACTCGAGAACGAACTCGCCCAGATCGTCAATCACGGTGAGCGTGTTCTCATAGCAAGCTCGCTGCGTTTCACCCCAAGTGAAGATCCCGTGGCCACCGAGCACTATGCCATCGGCCATATTGATATTCCCTGCTTTTCAGGGCCTCTATGTTTTTATTAATAAAATTTTCAGTCCTAATTTTTATGTGTTCAGGATGATAATATTTTTCCTCTCCTTACTGCTTCTGATCGTGCCGACCACATTGATGGGAGCCACCTTTCCCGTTGCGAGTAAAATTTTTATAAAACGTGCGGAAAATCTGGGAAAAGACATCGGCATCTTATACTCTGTAAATACCCTGGGCAGCGTCATCGGCTGCGTCACGACGATCTTTTTTCTTCTGGGATTCGCAGGGATGAAAGGGACGATTTTCATGGCCGCATGCGCGGATCTGATCATCGGGCTCATTGCATTAACGATGAGTAAAAACTCTTTCCATGGGCCTTCGGCCGCCGCCGGGAAAGGACAGCAACAGTGAGTTATTCCAAAAAAACCATGATGCTTCTGCTGCTCATTGCCGGACTGGCGGGTTTCTGCACCATGTCGTATGAAGTGCTATGGTTCAGGATCTTGAAATATTTCGTTGATAACAGCATCCATTCTTTTGCCATCATGCTTACCACGTTCCTGTTCGGTCTGATGCTGGGCGGATTTCTTTTTTCAAAATTTATCGATTCAAGAAAAGACCCGTTTTTGTTCCTGGCATTCATGGAAACGGGCATCGGATTCTTCTGCATGTTTTCCATTCCGATGATTTCACAGATAAACGATCTCATCACCGGAATTAAACAAGCTGTTCGGGCAGGGATGGAACGGCGAAATTTTCATACGGTTTCTGGTTTTTTCATGCGCCATGCTTCTGCCGACCGCCCTGATGGGTGGCGCCTTCCCTGTCATCGGCAAAATGTATTCGGGAAATTCAGCCGCTGTGGGAAAATCCATAGGAGAAGTATATGGCATAAACACGGTCGGCGGCGTGCTGGGTTCCTTTGCAGGAGGCTTTGTATTGCTCCCCTTATGGGGAGTGCAGAACAGCATCACCGCGGTCAGTCTCATAAACATTTGCATCGGATTCGCCTGCCTGCTCGCCGGCTCCCGCCTTCAGCGCAAGACCAAAATCATCATATCAGGCAACATGCTGCTTCTCACCGGTATTTTGCTCCTTGCAATCCCTCCAAACACCTTCTTAAACGTGTATAATCACCGGTACCCGCCTCCTAAAAACACAATGCTTTACTGCAAGGAAAACATCAACGGCACGACCGCCGTGTTTCAGGATGCGGAAAAGACCGGGCAGAAATACCTGCTGATCGACGGCATCGGCGAAGTCAGCACTGATTATTTCAGCATGCGCGCCTTCCGGTTTCTCAGCCTGCTGCCCGCCTTTTATTATCCCGAGGCGAAAAACGCGCTTATCGTGACCTTCGGAAGCGGCATCGTCGCAGGCTCGATAGCCGGTCTGCCCGGCCTTTCGCACGTGGATTGCGTCGAGATCTGCAAAGAGGCCTTTAACGCGGCCCGATACTTTGCTTTTGAAAACCACGACATACTCGATAACCCGAAAATAAACCTGATCGTCAATGACGGACGGAACTACGTCCTCACCACCGACAAGCGCTACGACATCATCAGCGCCGACGCCACCCATCCCACGAGCAGCGACAGCTGGATTCTTTACACAAAGGAATTCTATGAACTATGCAGAAAGAAAACTGACCGACGATGGAATCATGTGCCAGTGGATACCCCTGCACGGCATCCTGGAACGGGACTACAAAATCATTCTCAAGACTTTCCACTCGGTTTTCCCGTTTGTCGCGGTGTATTATTCCGGCGGATATAAAACCATCGGCCACACCGTGCTTCTCGGCT
>CAWADS010000084.1:0-46808 GCA_963780785.1 Candidatus Acidiferrales bacterium | reverse complement strand
CAAAATTAAAGCTGATCTGCATTTGCCCATCCTCACGGATGTTCACGATGCTGCGCAGGCCGCGCCGGCTGCCGAAGTGGCGGACATCCTGCAAATACCCGCGTTCCTTTCGCGGCAGACCGATCTGCTGGTTGCCGCGGCCAAAACGGGGCGCATCGTTAATGTGAAGAAAGCACAGTTCCTTTCGCCGTGGGACATGGGCAATGTCGCCGAGAAAATTGCCGCAGCCGGCAACTCCAAGATCATTCTGACGGAGCGCGGCGCGAGTTTCGGCTATAACAACCTGGTCGTGGATATGCGTTCCTTCCCGGTGCTCCAGAAGCTTGGCTACCCCGTCGTCTTCGACGTGACCCACTCCGTGCAGCTTCCCGGCGGACAGGGCCACGCAAGCGGCGGCCAGCCTGAATTTATCGAACCGCTGGCGCGGGCGGGTGTGGCCGCGGGCGTTGACGGCATTTTCCTGGAGACCCACGATAATCCCGCCGCGGCGCTTTCCGACGGGCCTAATGCCCTGCCCTTGGCGCAGCTTCCGCGACTGCTGGCCCGCTTGAAAGAGCTTTCCGCCCTCGTGCGCCGCTGGAGCAACGCATGAGCCTGGAAACCGCGCGCCGCGTTCTCCGCATTGAAGCGCAGGCCATTCAGGACGTGCTGGCGCGGCTCGACGCTTCGTTCGATCACGCGGTCGAGGTGCTCTTCGCCTGCAAGGGACGCGTGGTTGTGACGGGCATGGGGAAATCCGGGCTGATCGGCCGCAAGATTTCCGGAACGCTCTCGAGCACCGGCACGCCGTCGTTCTTTTTGCATCCCGCGGAAGCGCTGCACGGCGATCTGGGCATGCTGGCGCGGGGCGATGCTCTGCTGGCGATCAGCTACGGCGGCGAAACGCAGGAAATCCTGAATTTGCTGGAGACGCTGAAACGCCTGGAGATCGCCATCGTCACGCTCACCGGAAACCTGAAGTCGACGCTGGCGGAAGCCAGCGATGTGGCGCTTGACGTTAGCGTGAAAGAAGAAGCGTGTTCGCTGAATCTGGCGCCCACGGCCAGCACCACCGTGGCGATGGCTATCGGCGACGCCCTGGCCATTTCCCTGCTCGAGAAGCGCGGATTTCGCTCCGACGATTTCGCGGCACTGCATCCCGCCGGGCGCCTGGGCAACAAACTTCTGCGTGTCGAACATTTGATGCACTCCGGCGAAGCCATACCCCGTGTGACGCCGGATACGCTGATGCCTGCAGTGTTTCATGAAATGTCCGCGAAGAAACTTGGCATGACCACCGTGACCACGCCCGAAGGCAAGCTGGCAGGCATCCTGACGGATGGCGATCTTCGTCGGCTGATGGAAAAGCACGGCGGCGCCACGCTCGCCATGACCGCAGGGGATTGCATGGTGTGCACGCCGCAGACCATTGGTCCAAAACTTCTCGCGAGCGAAGCCTTGAACCTTATGGAGAAGAAAAAAATCACCTCCGTCGTGGTCGTCGATCCCGCCTCGCAAAAAGTGGTTGGGGTTGTTCACCTCCACGACCTGTGGACGCTCGAACTTATGTAGTTCTGGAATAAAACATGACTACCCCGCCCGGCGTTGCAGTTCCTGCTCCTGTCTTTCCGAACTCCCCTCAGGAAATCGAAAAACGCGTTAGTCTCGGACAGATCCGCTGGGCTGCCCCGCTACTCTTCCTTCCCGCACGTATCGTGTTTATGCTCGTCAGCCAAGCTCTTGTCGCGGGTTTCCTGCGGTTGCAAGGACACGCTTCTCCCTGGCATGCCGCCTATCCCTGGTGGACCGTCTATGGCACGCTCGTGGACGTGGGCTGTCTCGCTTGTCTCTTTTTTCTAACGCGGCGCGAAAAGCTGCGCATTCGCGATCTCCTTGGACCTGTGCCTCGCTGGGTGGTGCCAAAAGGCATCGCCTGCTTCGCGCTCATCTTTCCGTTCTTCTTGCTGGGAGGGCCTCTCGCCAGTTGGATCCTTTACCACGCGTGGCAGGCACCCATGACTCCAGGAGAAGTCTGGGGGCGCCATCTACCTCTTTGGGGCGTTCTCTATTCCCTGCTGATCTGGTGGCCCATCTGGTCGGTCACGGAGGAGTTTACCTATCAGGGATACCTTGCCGCGCGCCTCGCCGCCCTTTCCCGCTATCGCTGGATTCCTTACTGCCTGGTGGGATTCTGGTGGGCGTTGCAGCATAGTTTTCTTCCGTTCGTGCCCGACTGGCGGCTTGTTCTTTACAGGTTTCTCGCCTTTCTTCCCGGCGTCCTCGTTTACATGGCGATCTACTTACGCACGCGAAGACTCGCTCCGCTCATTGTGGCTCACTGGATGATGGATCTGACCGCCGTCTTCATGACCCTCTCGTTCTGAGCGGATGGCATTTTCCACGGAGTGTGTTTCATGGCCACGGTGTGCGTGAGGGATCGAAAAGGCGCCCGCCTCAGAAGGCGGCCGCTACGGAGAACTTGCGCGGTTTGTTGAAATCGTGGTGAGGAATACAGGCCCGATATCTGATATCTCTTCTGATTCCTGCTAAAATTCAGGATTCATCACCCGATGGAGGCCCAATTGGCTCGCGCCCAGAAGATTTCTCCCGCTCTCAAGAAACGCGCCGCGAAGATCAAGCTGTTGCTCGTGGACGTTGACGGCACCATGACCGATGGAGGCGTCACGCTGCTTTCGCAGCTCGATGGCACCGCGCTGGAGATCAAAACGTTTGACGCGCACGACGGTCAGGGCCTGACGCTGGCGCAGACCGCGGGACTCAAAACAGGCTGCATCACCGGCCGCGAAAGCCCATCGCTGGTTTGGCGCGCGCGCGAAATGCGCATGGACTATGTGTACATGAAAGTCCCGGTGAAGCTGCCCGCGTACGAAGAGATTCTGCAAAAAGCAGGGCTGCCCGATTCCGCGGTCGCCTTTGTGGGCGACGATCTTCCGGACATCCCGCTGATGCAACGCGTGGGCCTGGCGGTTGCGGTTGGCGATGCAGTCGCCGACGTCAAAGAAGTGGCGCACTACACCACGCGCGCCCTGGCCGGGCATGGCGCGATTCGCGAAGCCGTTGAGTTGATCCTCAAGTCCAAGGGCATCTGGGAAGAGATGATCGAAAAGGCCCGCGCGTAGTGATATCCTCTGCGAACCATGAGGCGGATCAAGTATTTTGTGGCGTCCAGCCTGGATAGTTATATCTCCCGCAAGGATGGCGGCGTGGACTGGCTCTTCATTGACCAGGACTACGGCATGAAGGAGTTCTTTGCCAGCGTGGATGTGGCCGTAATGGGCCGCAAGACCTACCAGAAGGCCGTGGAACTTTCTCCCTCAGGCCCCCTCTTCCCGGGAATGAAGAACTACGTGTTCTCGCATCTTTTGCCGAAGGGAAAACAGGAACACATCGAAGCGGTCTCCGATCCCCCGGAGAGCTGGGCGGAATCGGTGCGCGCCCTGCCCGGAAAGGATATTTGGCTGGTGGGTGGCGGGGAGATGGTGCGGGAGTTCCTGCAAAAGGGACTGGTGAATGAGATCGGCATATCCATTCATCCGCGCCTGCTGGGCGACGGCGTTGCCCTGTTCGCGCAACCGTACCCTGAAACGGAACTCGAGCTGGTGCGCTCGAAGCAATACCCGAACGGGATGCTGCAGGTTTTCTATCGCGTGAAGTAGCTTGACTTTGCGGCGGGCCGGTTACAGACTCGGCCCGACACGCCACCGCCCTTCCCTGGGTCAAAATTCTTGCGGTGCGCTCGACGTGGGGAAAAATCGTAATGAAGACCAACTATCTTGCCGTGGTTGTTGCAGCCATTGCCTACTTTGCTCTTGGAGGTCTGTGGTACGCCGTTCTCTTTAACAAACCCTGGATGGCCCTGGAGCACATGACCGTCGAGCAGGCGAAAAGTGCGAGCCCGGTGATTCCCTTTATCGTTTCCTTTCTCCTGGAATTGCTGGTGGCCTACTCGCTTGCGCAACTCTGCATCTGGCGCAATGCCAACACGGCCTCGCGCGGCGCCTCCATCGGGGTTCTCGTATGGGTCGGCTTTGTCGGACCCCTCTCCTACATGACCTATATGTTTGAGATGCGCCCCAAAGCGCTGTTTGCCATCAATGAGTTTTATCCGCTTGCAGGCCTCATCCTGATGGGCGCGATCCTAGGTGGCTGGACGAAGAAAGCCGCGTAGCCAATTTCGCTTACTTTTCCCTGGGTTCTCGGGCAATCATCTTGCCCGGCGCGGCGGGTGGGCGCTAGACTGGGAACCCCATGAACCGCACACTTCTATGGACAGCCGTTTCGCTCGGTGGCGTGGTGGTACTCGCCTACGTCGGCCTGAGCATTCTCGCGGGCGGGCCGAAAGACGCCATCGAGATGCTGCGGTTCGCCCTGCCGTACATGCACCGCGGAAAATTCAAGGTGGGTGACACTGCCCCCGATGTGCAACTGGTGGCGCTGGATGGCGCTACGCGCTTCCATATTCGTGAACGTAGCAACGGGCGCCCGCTGGTCCTGGTCTTCGGCAGCTTCACTTGACCGCCTTTCCGTCGCCAGGTCGGCGACATCGTGCAGATCTATAACGACTACAAGGACCACGCCGATTTTCTGACCATTTATATCCGCGAAGCGCATCCGCTCGACGAGTGGCGCATGAAATCCAACGAAAAAGACAAGGACGACGTCTGCTACGTCCAGCCCAAAACCCTGGCCCAGCGAGTTGCCATCGCCAACGATTTCACGCAGCGCTTCAAATTCCCCCTGCCCTTCGGCATCGATGAAATGAACAACGCCGCCAACGACGCCTACGCGGCGTGGCCCGAACGGCTCTACATCCTGGACGAGAGCGGCCGTATCTCCTACAAGGGCGGCAACGGCCCCTTCCAATACGAGCCGAAGGAAGTTCGCGCGTGGCTCGCGCAACGCTACGGCGAAGTGAAGCATCCGGAACCGGCGCCCGAGAAGAAGAGCTGAGCTGCTTGCTGGAAGACACACGAAAGGCCTGATGCATGTCGCGCCGATCACAACCGGGAAAGTCAAAACCCGTACCCTAGAAAACCACAAGGGTACGCCACCCATGGTTTGCAGGCCTGCTTAGGGTGCTCCACCTGCCGGCGCTGGACCGCGCCACGGGGACGAAGCCCAAGTCGGTATCGTGAACAGCGACGGTTCCAGGGCTTGGCTCCACGCGAAGCTGAATGTCCGCTGAGAGCGGACAGGGGGTATCGAAAAAACCCTCTATTTACATGGGCTTGGAGCGGGCGATGGGAATCGAACCCACGTCCGAAGCTTGGGAAGCTTCTATACTGCCATTGTACGACGCCCGCTCGTTTCTCCAGCGTTCCGATTATACACAACGACCCAACTGCTCGTACAGACCGGCCATTTCCAATATTTTCCAATTCCCTGCTGGAAAACGCGGCCCGCATTTGCTCGAGGGGGATTTCTCCCTTATATCTTGCCGTCATCCCAGTGGTGTTCTTCTCCGCAAATCGGCCAGGTTCCAAGCAACCAGGAAGAGGTTTGGTCTGCGCCACAGGCCAAGTATCCTTGCCCCTCAAAGGCAACGACACTTCCCACGATGCTTTCTTTCGATTCAGCCCTGAGAATTGCCGAGGTGTGCGAAGCTAAGTGACGCTGGACGCGCTCGAGCGCACGGGGAGAGGGCTTTCACTTCTTTGAGCGGGCCCGCCCAAAACCTCGCGAATCTTGCGGACGAGCGCCTTAGGACGATAGGGTTTCTGGATGAAAACGACGCCGGGGTCCAGCTCTCCTTGCCGGGGAATCGCGTCGTCGGTGTAGCCAGACGTGAGAATTACCTTGATGCCCGGATGCAGTCCCGCCATGTGGACCGCCAGTTCCGGGCCACTCATTTCCGGCATCACCACATCCGTCAGCAAAAGGTGAATCGGACCCTGGAAATCCTTGGCCCGCTCCAGCGCTGCCCTGCCAGAGGGAGCCTCGATCACGGTATAACCCAAGCTCTCCAGATATTGCACGGCCACTTCCCGGAGAGACTCGGAGTCTTCCGCAAGCAGAATGGTTTCGCAGCCGCGGAGCACGGTCGCCTCCGGCTCTTCCCATGTGCTCGGCGCAGCGGCTTCTTCGACTCTCGGCAGATAGACCTTAAATTTGCTTCCCTTGCCTGGCGCGCTGTCTACCCGGACATATCCCCCGCTCTGTTTGACAATGCCATAGACAGTCGCCAAGCCTAATCCTGTGCCTTTCCCGATTTCTTTGGTCGTGAAGAACGGATCAAAAATACGCGACTGCGTCTCGCGATCCATCCCGCAACCCGTGTCTTCGACCGCGAGCATGACGTAGGGACCGGGAATAACCGCCTCCTGTTCGTCCTTACTGGAACCATCCAGCTCGCAATTTTGGGCTTCTATTTTCAAGCAGCCTCCCCGCGGCATCGCGTCGCGGGAGTTCACCGCAAGATTCAGCAGCACCTGCTCGACTTGTCCCGGATCGGCCTTGACGCAACCCAGCGAAGCTTCCAGCGCGATGGTGAGCGCGATGTTTTCCCCGAGCAGACGCTGGAGCAAGACCTCCGCCCGCTCCACAATCTCCTTCAGATCGAGCACTCGCGGCTGCAGCATTTGTTGCCGGCTGAACGCCAGCAGTTGCCGAGTCAGACCCGCCGCCGACGCGCCGGCTTTCCGGATCAGCTCCACTTTCCTGGCGGCGGGGTGCTCGGGCGCGAGAGTATCGAGCACCACATCGGAGCACCCCAGGATGACCGCCAGCAGATTGTTGAAGTCGTGGGCCACGCCGCCCGCCAGATTGCCAATCGCCTCCATGCGCTGTGCGATTCGTAGTTGCTCCTCCATTTTCTTCCGAGCCGTGATGTCCACAACCGTGGCCGAAACCAGCGTCCCGTCCTCGGTCGCCAGCTGTCCCAGGCTGATTTCCGCGGGAAACTCGGTCCCGTCTTTTCGCCGCGCGAACAGCTCCAACCCCAATCCCATCGGGCGGACGTGCGGCTCCTTCAGGTAGCCAGACAACTGCTCGTCACGCGGGAGGCCCAGGCGTTCGGGAAGCAGCATGTCGATGGTTTGCCCGATCAACTCCCTGCGCACATAGCCGAAGATGCGCAGGGCCTCCGCATTGGCTTGCACCACCCTTCCTCGTTCATCGGTGATCACAATGCCCGTGGGCGCCGTTTCCAAAAGCAGACGGTAACGCTCTTCGGAGAGTTCCAGGGCCTGCTGCACGCGCGCCCGGCGGTCTATCTCGGCCTGGAGATCGCTGTGCATCTTGTGGCGCTCCACGGCGTAGCGGAGGATGCGGCGTAGCTGGCTCCCGTCAACCTGCCCCTTGATGAGGTAGTCGTGCGCGCCTTCCCTGATCGCGGCAAGCCCCAACTCTTCATCTTGCAGGCCGGTGATGACCACGATGCTGGCCTCCTGCGCCACAGGCAGGATGCGCTGCAAAGTCCGCAGCCCGCTCTCATCGGGAAGTCCCAAGTCCAGCAGGATCACCTGGTTTGTCGCGCCCGGCGCGAGGGAGATCATGGCCTCTGCAAGAGTGGACACATGAGTGACTCTAAAAGCATTTCTCTCGTCGTGTCCCAATATTTCCTTGACGAGACGCGCGTCCCCCGGATTGTCTTCAACAAGCAAAACGTGGATCATATCCCCATTCATTCGTCACCCTCCCGCGGAACTCGGGCGCGCGCTTAGCGCCTTGTCTTGCTTTTCCTGATACATAAGCGCATCCGACTTGGCCAGCAGATCCTCGAAGGAGCATCGCACGTTGGTGCCGCAGGGCACGATGCCGATGCTGAACGAAAGAGCATACGCTCGATTGGGTTGCGCGTTGACTTGTTTGAATTTCTGTGCGAGGTGGGCCCGCAAGGCGGCTTCGCTGGAGTCCCCCGTTCCCACGGCAAGCACCGCAAATTCGTCTCCGCCAAGCCGCGCCAGGATGTCACAGTGTCGAAAGGACGAGCGCAGCACCCCGGCAGCCTCGACAATCGCGCTGTTCCCCGCCGCATGCCCCAAGGTGTCGTTTATTTTTTTCAGCCCATCGATGTCCAGGAAGAGCAACAGGCAAGAGGAGTGATTCCTCCGGCTGATCTTCATCTGTTGTTCCGCAAGCAACAGGAAACCACGGCGATTGTGCAGCCCCGTGAGTTCGTCGTGCAGGGCGAGACTGTGCAGTTCCATCTGCATGTCGTGGCGCTCCACGGCGAAGTGCAGGATTCTTCGTAGCTGGTGGCCGTCTATCTGGCCCTTGAGGAGATAATCGACCGCTCCCATCTTGAGCGCCTCAATCCCGAGCCGCTCATCCTGGCTGCCGGTGATCACAACCACGCTGGCCTCCTCGGCGAATGGCGCAATTCGCCGCAAGGTCTCGAGTCCGTTCCCATCGGGGAGTTCCAGGTCCAGCAGGATCACCTGGTTCCCGCAGCCCTCTGAAAGGAGGCGCATGCCGGCCTGCAGCGTCCCCACGTGTTTCAGCTCAAAATCGTCTGCCCCGCTCTCTTTCAGCATCTCTTCGACCAGGCGCACATCTCCGGGGTTGTCTTCGATGAGCAGCACATGCATCTTATCTTCGGACATGCGTTTCTTCTCCGGCGTTGCTATTATCTTCGTGAACCAGGGGTTGCGATCCTGCCGCTGACCTTCATCCTTCCGGATGGCCATCCTTCAGCAAGACTTGAGTCTCCTCTTTCCGGGTCCTTCATTGCTTCGGGGGCAGCTTGACAATGGTCACCCAGAACTCCTCGATGGCTTTGACCACGGCGACAAATTTCTCCAGGTCCACGGGCTTCGCCACGTAGCAATTGGCGTGCGTGTTGTAACTTCTCAGGATGTCTTCTTCCGCCTGCGAGCTGGTGACAATCACCACCGGGATGCTCCGCAGATGGGGATCCGCTTTGATCTCCGCGAGAACCTCGCGCCCGTCCTTCCGCGGTATGTTCAGGTCCAGCAAAATGAGATCTGGCCGCGTTGCCTGCGCGTAGCCCCCCTGCTTGCGCAGGTAGGCCAGGGCCTTTTGGCCGTCCGGCACGGTGGCTATCCGGTTCAGCAGTTTCCCGTCCTGCAGGGCTTCCTGGATCAGCCGGACGTCGCCGGGATTGTCCTCTATTAACAGGATGTCAACAGATTGTGGTGGCTTTGCATCGGTTTGCACTGATCACTCCTTATCTTCGGCAGGGTGAAATAAAAAATAGAACCTTTCCCAGGTTCAGACTCCATCCAGATTCGCCCGCCATGCCGCTCGAGGATTTTCTTGGCAATTGCCAGACCCAAACCCGTTCCCGGGTACTCCGCGCGGCTGTGCAGCCGCTGAAAGACCAGAAAGATGCGGTTGGCAAATTGCGGGTCGATCCCGATTCCGTTATCGCGCACCGAGAATCGCCATTCGCCCTCTATCTCCTTCGCCGAGACATGCACCCGCGGAGGTTCCGAACCGTGAAATTTGAGGGCATTCCCCACGAGGTTCTGAAGTACCTGCCATAATTGGGTTTCGTCTCCCATCACCGTAGGTAAGGGACCGTGGGTCACCTGGCCACCGCTCTCCTCCAACCTGGCCTGCAGGTTCGTCAGCACCATTTGCAGGACTTGTTCGAAGTCCACGGCAATAAGCTCCTTGCCTCGCGTCCCAACTCGGGAATAGGACAGCAGGTCATTCACGAGCGCTTGCATGCGGCGCGCGCCGTCCACTGCATAGCCGATGAACTCGTCCGCGTCGGCGTCGAGCTGGCCTTTATACCGCTGTCCCAGAAGTTGCGTGAAGCTGGCGACCATGCGCAGCGGCTCCTGGAGGTCGTGCGATGCCACGTAAGCAAACTGCTCGAGATCAGCGTTCGAGCGAGCCAAGTCGGCTGTGATTCTACGGAGCGCTTCTTCGCTGCGCTTCAAATCCTCGATGTCGGTACAAGTTCCAAACCAGCGCAAGACGCGTCCCGCGCCATCGGTCAGGGCCACGCCTTTTGTGAGGAACCAGCGGTCGTGGCCATCGCGGCTCTGCAGGCGGGATTCGAGCCGGTAGGTATTGCCAATCGCAGCCGTATGGTTCCAGACGTCCAACGCGGACTGCTTGCCGTCGAGGTGGAAGGCGGCGTACCAGCCATTGCCATAGCTCTGCTCCAGAGTCAGCCCGGTGTAATCCACCCATCGTTGGTTGAAGTAGATGCCCAGGCCATCGTGCGTGCATACCCAGACCAACTGCGGCACCAACTCGGCCAACGTGCGAAAGGCATCCTCACTCTCTTGCAGAGCCCGCTCCGCGCGCTTGCGATCGGTCACATCGCGGGCCGCGGCAAAGATGCCCTGGACTTCTCCCGCCTCGCTCTTGAACACGGTGGCGTTGTACAGCACATCGGTAAGCTTTCCGGAGATGCTGTCCCGAATGACGAGGGGATGATTGCGCACCGAACCGCGGACAAGGACCTCCGCGTAGACCTTGCGCGCCTCGTCGGGCTCGGTGAAGTAGGTGGAGAAATCGCTGCCGATCAGTTGCTGGCGCGCCACACCGGTTACGACTTCGGTGGCTTGGTTGACGTCAGCGATTTGGCCACCGCGGCTGATGGTCACCAGCGGATCCAGGCTGGTCTCGATCAGGCTGCGGCTGTGGAGCGAAGCATTATGCACCGGCTCTTCCGCGCGGCGCCATGCGATCGCATCCCGATGAACCATCCAGCTTGCCGCGATCGTGAAGCCCAGGGCCAGCACGGTGCCGAAGAGAATCGTCAGGTCTGCCCTCTTGGCCTGGGATCGGCTCGCCGCCTGGCGCGCCTCGAGCCAGCTGTTTTCCTTTCCTTCCATTTCATCGGTAAGAGCCCGGATCTCCGCCATCAATTGCAGGCCCTCATCGTTACGCGGGGCTGCGCTCGCCGCAGCATCCCCCTGGTCGCGGCGCAGAGCAATGAGGCGCTCCATCGCTCTTCGTTGTGCGGACACGAGCTGCACCAAGCGATCGAAATTCTGTTGTCGGCTGGGATTGCCGGCGGCGATCATTCGAGCGGCGCGAAGATGTTCGTCAGCACGCCCCATTCCCTTGCTGGACCGGATGACATAATCCTGCACGCCGGTCGCCACGTAACTTCGAGCGCCCCACTCCGCGAGTTGAAGCCCGGAGTAAACGCCTTGCAATTCAACGAGGACCTCGTGGGCATGGACAATCGAAATATCGGTTTCAACCAACGCCCCAATCGTTTTGTATTGGAAAATGCCGGCTGCCAGCAAAATCGCCAGGGCCAGACCATAGCCGACCATAGGCTTTCTCCTCAGCCCTGGTTCGCCGGCACGCGTTGCCAACACGCTCATCTATTCTTCACACCTCATCGAAGGTGTATCCCCCTATGTGGCGCTCCTGCTCGCGGGGACCGGAAATCGTACAGCCGAGAAGTTCGCTCAGTTTGCCGATGGAAACGTCCGCGCGCGTGAGCAAGCCGTGAACTTTCGAAGAGGCCGTATCTCAAGGCTTCCCCTCTCGTGGCCGGGCTCAGGAGTCTGACGAAGTCAAAGCTCCAGCATCGCGAGGCAACGGGGCCCGTTCCCGTCTTAAGAGATAGCGTCCGGCCGCTGTTTTGAGACAGCTCTCAACACAGTCGTTGTCCAGAAGGGGGGTCGCACGTCAACAGAGAGGGTGTGAATTGCTAGTGCGGTGGCCATTCCCAAGAATGGCTTAAAGAGCAACAACACGGACACAGCCAACACCAATGCTAAATTGATACACCTAAACCTCGCAAATGACAAGCGCTGCGCAATCTAAATCGTACAAACCTATACGGGGGCCGCAAGCGCGCCCTCGGGGACCAATGGCGCGGCTCCGGTTCGCAACTCATCAATCGCCTTGTCCAGGATCGGGATGAACTCGCTTGGGCGAAGTGCGTTCTGTCCGAAACAGACTTGGCCGCGGGAGATAGCCGGCAACCACCAGCAGCTATCTTCGACCACCTGATAATAAAATGCCATGGAACGTGAGCCCCTCAACATCTTCATGAGAGGAAGCATACTGCTCTCGCCCAACTTCACCGGACTGAGCAGCAAATCGAAGTTGCGGCATTCCAGCAGCGTGCGGGCATCGTGATAGGTATCCGCAAATTCGCAAGTGCAGCCTCGCTCCTGGACGCGTTTCGCTAAATGAGATGGAGTTCTCGCGCACTCCCCAACGACCAAGACCTGGATCCTGCTGGTTTCCATATTCCATTCCTTGAACTGGCAGAGGGGCAAACTACTGAGCTTTGGCCAGTACACACGCTCATGGCACCCAAGTTGGTCCCGAAATCCAATTTGTTGATGCGGACAGACTCTGAGCGGGGCCGAAGCAGAAACCTGCAGGACGGACCCCGTTTCCAAAATGAAACACACAAGAGAGGGAAAAAACTGAGGCGGAACAACTCCGGGTATCTTATTCCACAGGAAATAAAACACCTTGAAGCTGAATCCGAATCTTGCTTTTCTGTGCGCCACCCAAAAATGGAGCGAATCTGACTCTTCGGGCACCCCGGGATATAAACCCTTGTGATGACGCTGTCAAGTGCTTTTTTATTACCTTATGGGCTATTTTATTTTGTTGTATACATCGAGAATGAGGGGGAGCCGCGTTTGCGTTCGAGAATTTCGGAGTGCCGGCGAATCCAACTGCCTGGCAACCTGCACCAAGAACTCGCGCTTTCAACGGCAAACGACAAACACTCGCGAACGGCGTTACCCTGGTTGTCCATTTGAGGTGAGATTCAACAGACGTAAGTGGGTGCCGCACCAGCTCTTGTGAACCTTTCCGGCTCGTTCACACAAAAGGCGGGCGGTGGCCCGGAGCAAGTGCGCGCAGGCCCGAATCTCACCGCCAGAATTGGATACGAATCGCGAAAGCCGGTATCCTCACGCGCCGCGAATGGTCATTACGGGGCAGCAAGCCTCACTGGCAATCTTATAGGCATGCAACCAACTGTGGGGATGAATGAAGGGACGCCGGGAGTGTAGCCCGAGGACGATGAGGCCGACATGGCGATCCCTCGCCAAGCCGAGAATTGTTTGGTCCACGAGTCCGACTTGCTGTTCGTACCACCACTTGTTCGGCAAGTCTCCCGCAATCTGCCGCTGAAAGCGCTCAATGAATTCTTGCTTCTCCTCGGCGATATTGCCGGCTTCGCCCTTCTCGCGGACGTGCACAACGGTGAGTTCCGCGCCGTGTTCTCTGGCCAGCGAAACGGCGTATGCCGCCGCCTTGGCGGATTCCGGAGACAAATCCGTGGGGTAAAGGATGTGGCTCAGTTCGCCATGCAGCGGCGGATCGGCCGGAGCGCAAGGGCCCACGGTCAGAACCGGACACAAGGCATGCTGGAATACGGATTCGGCCACCGAGCCCAGCGCCAGTTTGCGGAGCCCTGTTTTCCCCTGCGTGCCGAGCACGATCAAGTCGATGCCCTTCTCCCTGACAACCTGCTCCAACTGTTGCCAGATATCGCCGTGGCACACCAACATCTCATGGGGAAGCCCCGTGAGGGCGCCTGTGCGCGACAACCGCTGCTCCAGTTCCCTCAATTCCTGGGCCGCGCTGTCCACGGCCGCAACCACCGCATCGGCTCCGACCATGACGTACCCGATCGAGGAAACGACGTGCGCGAGGTAGAACGTTGCGCCGTAAGCGCGGGCAATCTCGATGGCGTGGTTCAGCGCCTTAATAGAGGAAGGGGAAAAGTCGATCGCGGCCAGGACGCGATGAATGCCGATTTCAGTGACGACTGGACTGGAGGACATGGTGTGCGCTCCAACCGCAAGGGACAATGCGCATCGCCTTCAAATTGCGGCTCGACTTGAAGGCCGCCGCCGCACGGCAGAAAACCGCTTCTCCACCCAGTGGTGACACTTTCATGCTGACCACATGGGCGAACGCCCGCAGTGACGAATGTCACCACCAGCCCGCAAACTCCTCAAAACAGGCGTGCTAAGGCCCCCAGATTGAGGATAAGTGGTGGGCTCGCCAGGATTTGAACCTGGGACCAACGGATTATGAGTCCGCTGCTCTAACCGCTGAGCTACGAGCCCTACGCCTTCCCAACATATTACATCGAAAATAGCGGGCCCATCTACGGCACTCGCCCGCACAACGGGTCTGGTCGTGCGCAGCTGGAGCTGCCGGCTTCTCCCCCTACGAATTCCAAAAACCGGCGGACTCACGGCTTGGTCCCCGCGACCTGCTTCTCGGAGTAAACAAACTGGCGGATTTCCGCTCTCTGCCTGTCGAGGTCAGAAAGATGCTCCGCCCGAAGTTTCTGGTACACCTTGAACTCCTCCTGGGCCAAATCCTTTTCGCCCACGCGAACGTAGGCCTGCGCCAGGCGGTAGTGGACGTCGGCCAGGTCTGCATTGAGTTCACGCGCCCGCAGGTATTCAGGGACGGACTCCACGTACTTTCGCTGGTCGGAGTAGAGATTGGCTAACTGGAGGTGCGCCTCCGCCAAGCCAGGGTCGAGTGTGATGGCTTTCTTCAGGAGCAGTTCGATCTGACTGAGATCGAGGTTCGGGTCCTGGGCCCTTTTGCCCTTCCACAGGCTCATGGCGTAATAGTAGACGGCTTGACCATTCTTGGGCTGCAGCTCGGAATACCGCCGGAAGCGTTCGATGACCTCCTCGGCCTGGCTTGGCGAACTGTCATACGCCCGGGACAAAAAAGGGTAGCCGCGAGGATCGCTGGGGTTCAAATCAGCCGCGCGCAGCAACGATTTGACGGCATCATCATACTTCCCGAGCGAATAGTAGGCCATGCCAAGACCTATGGCCATGCGAGGCGAATCCGGGTAGCGTTCCACGCCCTGGCGGAAAACCTCAATCGCCGGTTCCAGGGTGCGGTGAATCAGAAGCTCGCTGCCCCAATCGAAGACATTGCCTTCGCTAGGCTCCATGTGCGCGGCCGTCTCGAATTCATTGACTGCGGCCACGAAGTGATCATCCTTTTCTTCCACTTCGCCCAGTAGGTTGTGCAATTCCGCGGTGTCCTTCCGCTTCGCGAGGTCATGGATCAACTGGCGCGCATCGCTGAGCCGCCCGGTTAACAGATAAGCGAGAGACAAATCGTAGCCGTTGTCATAAGAGGATGGACTGATCCGCTGCGCGCGTTCGAGATACGGGATGGCCTCGGCGACCTTATTGGAGCGGACGTAGAACTCCCCGAGGTTGTGGCTGGCTTCGTAGTCCCGGGGCGCCAGGGCGGCCGCCTTCTTGAACTGCTGCTCCGCCAGAGCTAGCTTGTCCAGGCGCAGAAGATTATTGCCAAGGTTGGTGCGGGCCGTGGCGGAATTGGGCTTCAGGCGAACCGCTTTTTGCAGGTATGCGTTGGCTCTGTCGTATTGCGACTGGGCGGCGTAGACCAATCCCAGGAGCTCCTGCACTTCGAAGCTTTCCGGTACCGCGCGGACAAGCTTTTCAAGCTGCGTGGCGGCTTCCGGGTACTTGCCGGCCTCGTATTGGGCAACGGCCGCTTTGAACTCCCGGTCCAGATCTTGCTTCTGAGCGCCCGCAGGCGGCGTCAGGAAGGCCCACGCCGCGAGATTCAGGACCGCACACGCCACAGACCAGGAGATTCGTGTCACGACGTTAGCATGGTATCACGGGGATTTGAGAACCGGCCGGGCCTGAAAACTACTACGGCGAAGGCGCTTCTTTCAAAGCGCCTTCGCCGGTGGGGTGTTAAGGGGTCTAACTAGTAGTAGAACTTAAGGGCGAACTGGATCTGCCTCGGATCGTAAGGAGCATCGCGAGTGGAGCCGATTTCGCCGAAGTTAGCGTTGGTGTAGGTACCCGAGTTCGGAGATCGCGACAACGCCGTTGCCGCCGAAATTGGGGGCGTTGAAGTTCGGATGGTTGGTCAGGTTAAAGATTTCCGCGCGGAACTGTAGTTTCATGCGTTCCTTGATCGGGAAGTCCTTGAAGATGGACATGTCCAGTCTGTGGAATCCGGGCCCGGGCAATTGAACTATCCCACCCAGCGCCCCAGCACCCGTCAACGGCACGCATCCCGCTGGCGTGCCGGGCGTGGGCTGTCCCGTTGATCCGATCTGGCAAGGCTGGGTAAGCGCTTGTGGGCCGTTTGCGAACCAGCTCAGTTGGCCATTCGTATCTGTATGCAGTCCCGATCTTCACAGACTGGCCTGCAATATGAAGAGCGCCGCAATTCAGACCACCTTCAACTGTACCCGTCGGACAACCGATTTGTATGGGCTGGCCGCCTTGCAGTGTCGTGGACCAATTGACGCTCCAGCCGCCAATCGCCTGGTTCTGCCACCCTGTGGCGCCGGAAGCGAACTTCTTGCCATGGCCGAAGGGTAGTTCATAGCCGCCGCTGAAGTGGAAGACGTTCCTGATGTCAAAGGGGGCCAATGCGTAATCCGCATGGATCCCGAAGCCGGGAACGTACGGCGCACGGTAACCATTCACGCTACCGCCATTGAGCAAGTCATGTGCGTCGGCTGGTACTTGCGAGTAAGTGTAGGTTGCGAGGAAGTTCAGACCGCTGGCAAACCGCTTCTCGAGCTTAGTCTGCAAACCGTTGTAGATGCTGTTCCCTTCCGTGGCTGCGTAACTGGCGCCCGTTCCGAAATCCGGGTAAGGAACCAGCGTGTTCTCAGCAGTGTTATGGTAGGCGATAGTCGAGGGTTCGTTGCTTCCCGGAAAGACCTCCAAATGGCGTCCTTGCGAAGTCACGTACCCAACCTGAAGAGCCAGGGTGGGCGTGATCGAATATTGCACCGTCAGGTTGCCACTCAAGGAGTAGGGAGTCTTGTAATCGAACTGAATTCCGAGCAAGGCCAACCCACTGGCGTTGACCTGGTTCGGAATCAGAGGAGTGCAGGAGAATCCGACCTCAAAGGTTATTACCGGAGCGGCGCATCCGGGAATTGTCGTGGGCGTGGAATCGTTCGCCGGGTAGTAGTGGAACTGGAACTGGTACGGATAGCTTTCGCCGATATTCGGCGAGTATCCGCGATTTTCAAAACCGTTGTAGAAGAGGCCGATTCCTCCGCGTACAACGAGTTTTGGACTGGCCTGGTAGGCAAACCCCACGCGCGGCGCAAAATTGGCCCTCTGGGAATGCCCAAGTCCGGCGCCGTAATGGTCCGTGATGAGCAGGGCGATGCCGTCCTTCGCAAGCAAATTCGTGTAGGAAGTCGCGGTTCCCGTAGAAAGTTGCGTCGTCAACGGCCCCGGCGGCATTATTTCCGTCGGCACGCCAAAGAGGCTCGGTACAAAGTTTGCCTGTTCCCCATGGTGCTCGCCTACGAGACCGAAGAAGTCGTAGCGCACACCAAGATTGACGGTCAGTTTGGAAGTGACTTTCCAGTCGTCATTGACGTAGCCGCCGTAGTAACTCTTGCCGTCGTCGGTCAACGAAATATTGGAGGCGTATACGTTGCTGGATCCACCGACATAGTTTATACCGTTGTCCGCTGCAGGGAGGGTCGAAGCGATCGGAGTCAAGAGGAAGTCGGCGCGGCCCGTGGAACCCGAATTCGACCCGCCGGCGATATCCGTGAAAGCGCCGCTGTAATCGAATTCACCGTGAGACCACGGCGGCTGCAGCGTCGAGAACTTCACGTGCTGCCATTCAATGCCCATTTTGAAAGTGTGCTTGCCGTAAATCTTGGTGAGATCGTCGGTGAGCTGGAAGGTGGAAGTGACCTCATCCGAGGGCAAGAAAGCGTTGCTCCCCAAGGTAGCCAAGCCGCCGATGCCAAAAGCAGGGAGGCCGCCGTTTTCCGCCACCTGTGGAATGTCCTGAATGCCATATTGTTCCGGAATACCCAATTGGCCCGAAACCGGCCCGCTCCGCGTTGTGTGCAGGTAGTTAAAACCGGCGCGCACCTCATTGATTAGCGTCGGTGAAAATGTGTGCGTGTATCCCAATGCGCTCTGTTGTGCCAGCGCGGTCTGATTGCCCTGCTGGAAAGCGCCGCCGTCCGCGATCCCGCCGAAGATGCCGGGAATGAATTGCGGATCGTCCACGTAGCTGAACCGGAAGAAGATCTGGTTCTTCTCGTTCAAATTGTAGTCCATCCGGGTGTCAAACGAGTTCCTGTGCTCAAAGAGTTTCGGTGAGCTTGCAAAATTCGAAAACAGCGAAGAAGTGGTTGGAAGCGGATAGAGGTTGAGGAGCTTTATGGCGTTCGCGTCCAACCGGCCAGCAGGAATCAGATTCCCAACGAACGGGTCCCGCACAAATCCTATCGCCGTTCCGGTCGTTTGGGTGCCAGTGCAAGCAACTGTAAGACCGGTGACAGGATCAGCAACGCCGCACTCTACCGGCCGGGTGGTTGCTGGGTCGAAGATCTGTCCAGTCTTAAAAGATCGGCCCAATATGTCAGTGGACGAGCCAGACTGAGTCAGCAGATCCGAGAAGTCCACCATCGTGGCGGTCGAGTTCCAACTGTTTCGTTCTGCGAGCGTGGGGACCGTGCCAGACGAAACGGTACCCTGAACCCTGCGGAATCCTTCGTAGTCCGCGAAGAAGAAAAGCTTGTTGCTGCCATTGAAGACGTGCGGAATCACGACAGGCCCGCCAATGGTCGCTCCAAACTGGTTCTGGCGGAGTTCGCCCTTCTTGATCTGGTGCGCATTTTCAAAGAAGTCCGCCGCATCCAGTTTGTCGTTGCGGAAAAATTCCCAGCCCGAACCGTGAAACTCGTTGGTACCGGACTTGATGGTGGCATTGAGAACTGCCGCGCCCGACCGGCCAAACTCGGCGCTGAAGTCCGAGGTTTGCACCTTGAATTCCTGAATGGCGTCAACCGGGGGGAGTACAACGTAGTTCGTGCCGTTGAGGAAGTCGACGGTGTCCGAGTTATTGTCGATACCGTCGAGAAGGTAATTGTTCTGCGAGGGCCGCATTGCCATTGGCGGAAAAAGCGCCGCTCGCGGCGTTACCACGGGTGTCTGCCTGCGGCGTATTCACGCCCGCGGACAGTTGCGCGAGAAACGTAAAATTCCGGCCATTCAGTGGAAGATTGTTGACGCTGGTGGTGTCCACCACTTGGCCGACAGAGGCATCCTGCGACTCCAGGAGAGGCGCAGCAGCGGTGACTTCGACTGTCTGGGTGACGCTGCCAGGCTTGAGCGAAAAATTCTGTACCACTTCCGCTCCGATGTTGACGACGACACCTTTCGTCGTGACCGCCTGGAACCCCTGGAAGGTGACGTCAATCTTGTAGGAACCAATCCTGACGGGCGAGAATTTGTAGGTACCCATCCGAACTGGTCGTAAATGTTACGATGGCGCCCGTCCCCTCGCTGGTGAGGGTGACCTTGGCGCCGTTGATCGCGCCACCGCTTTGGTCGGTGACGGTGCCTAGAATGGCACCGGCGTCAACCTGAGCGAACAGCGGACTGGCCGCGAACAACAAAACCAAAAAGGCCACCAGTAAAGTGAAATAACTGAATTTGAAGCTAGCCTTCATCCCAACCTCCTCAAGTTTCCCCAATCGGCAAACTACAATGAATCGCCTCGACGAAACGCGCATCCCAAACTGCCAACACGGACTCTCGTTACGGGAGCCCGTGGAGCCCGCCGCAGAAATAACGTCACGGCACCGATTTCCTCTACTCGAAAAAATGCGGAATACCCGGAGGGTCTTAACAACCCAGGACCAGGCACCCCAACAAAGGAACTTAACCGCTTAACCTTGGGGAACACTTTTACACGCTGTTTTGATTGTTGTCAAGCATTTTTTTTCATTTATAATAAGCGCGCGGCTGATCTAATCTTGCGAGGCCGCGATGGCTTGCATCTGTTCGTCGAGGGCAGGTGTCTGCATTTATGGGTTTGACCATACGAGATGTAGCAAAGGCCGTCGGTGTTTCGACCGCGACTGTTTCCAACGTTCTGAACAAGAGAGGCAAGGTCGGCCGCAGGACGCAAGACCTCGTCCTCTCCACGGTCAAGCGCCTCGGCTATCTTCCCAACATTCATGCCCGCCGCCTCGCTTCCCGCGACACGCGCACACTGGGAATCATTGTTTCCGACATCGTAAATCCCTTCTTCCCAGAGGTGATCATGGGTTTTCTAGCGCGCACCCGGCAACTCGGCTACGAAACCATCCTCAGTGAGACAAACTATGACCCCCGGCGCACGCAAGAGGCCGCCGTCCGGATGATGGCTCACAATGTCGGCGGCGTCGCGATCATGACCTCCGAGTTCAGCGCGCGCTTGATCGACGAACTGGCTCGCCGCAAGATAGCCATCACGTTTCTCGATCTCGCTCCTGCCCGGGGATATGTCAGCACTCTGCGCATCGATTACGCTTCCGGGATCGAGCAGATTGTCAAATACCTGTATCAACAGGGACACCGCGAGATCGCCTTCGTCGCCGGCAGGCCAAAACTCAAGTCCAACGAGGCGCGGCTGGAGGCCTACGAGCGCTCCATGGTGGCCGCGGGACTGAAACCCAGCCCGGTCCTGCACGGGGACCTGCGCTTCGAGGGAGGACTTGCCGCTGGACTGGCCATCGCGAAATTGTCTCCCAGGCCGACGGCGGTGATGGCCGTCAACGATCTCACCGCAGTGGGCGTGATGAAGGGGTTAATTTCGGCGGGCCTCCGGATTCCTCAGGATATTTCGGTGACCGGTTTCGACAAAACACGGCTGGCCGAGTACAGCAACCCTTCGATCACCACCGTGGACGTTCATCGGGATTTGCTGGGACAAATGGCAGCCGATGCCTTGCATGAACTTTGTGGCTCCAGCAATCCGCAAGGCAGGGAATACGAGATTTCCGCGGAACTGGTTGTGGGAGATTCTTCGGGACCCTGGAACTCCTAACCGCACTTGTCTCTCCGTTTCATTCACAAATCCCGCCAAGCTCACTCTCCGGCGCGCCTCGCGTCCTTCGTTCCCGCTGGATTGGCACGGCTCGCGGTGTGCCGCTGAAAGGGCCGAACGATTCTTCGCGGCTCTGGAAAAAGCCGGCGAGTTTGGCCTGGCTGTACTTCAATGCTAGCATCTCATCGCTGACCTGGAGTTCCTCGGGCACCCAAGGATGGCACGCGACAACCGGAAAAATCGCAAGGTCTCACGCCGCGCCTTTTTGGGTGGCATGCGCTGGGCTCCTTTGCTCTTTCTTCCTGCGCCTCTTCATTCGGCAGCTTTCCGGTCCTTGGCTCCTTGGATGCCCGGTGAACCAGGCCCTTCTCTCCCCTTCAGCGATGTTCGATTGAGCCCGCACTACCCGGCGAAATCTCCCCTGGATGATGTCCTTCGTTATGTCGACCCGGGAACGGACGAGTACGTGACGGAAAAGTATGCCGCCGAGATCGCCCAGCGCCTGGAAGAATGGGGGCAAGAGCTGCGGTCAGGTGCATCTTCCTTGAACGTCCTAGCGAAATTTCTGGATGCTTCGCTCCAAGCCGCGCCGCTGGCTTCCTCGCGGGAAGAAAAACTGCGTTCGGGGGACGGAATCGACGTTTTCAGGAGGACGTTTTCGAATCAGGCGGTGTTGGGCCGCGAGCGATTCATCGAAGAGGTCCGGAATTACCTGACCCCGCTGGGCCGCTTGCGGACGGCGGAATTCCAAATCGCGGGGATCGAGCAGACCGCGGACTCTCCTCTAAACGTTCGCATCGAGATTCGCTATGACCTTGTTGGCCGGCATGGGGACACCGGACTTGAGGAGCGCATCGGGTATTGGCTCACGGAATGGACGCACGACGACGCCGGTGGCTGGCGAGTCTTCCGTTGGACGGCCACTCAGGAGACTCTCAGCCGCGCACGGCAGCCCATTTTCCTCGATGTAACTCAGCAAGCTCTCGGCCAGACGGATTCCTACAAGAATCAGATGCTCCACGGAATGGACTACTGGCGCACCGTTCTGGACGGAGCGACCGGAATGGATGTTTACGGAAATACCGGACTGGCTGCGGGAGACTTCGACAACGATGGTCTGGATGATCTTTATATCTGTCAGCCCCCGGGACTTCCCAACCGGCTCTACCGCAATCGCGGCGATGGAACTTTCGAGGATGTCACGGAAGCCGCTGGAGTCGGGGTGCTGGACCGGACAGCTTGTGCGCTCTTTGCAGATTTTGAGAATAAAGGGCTGCAAGACCTTTTGGTAGTCTGCGCCACCGGACCTGCGCTGTTCGTGAATCAAGGAAATGGAAAGTTCAAGCAGAAGCGCGATGCCTTCCGCTATGTGAATGCTCCGGCGGGCGCGTTCACGCATGCTGCCGTGGCCGACTATGACCGCGACGGTCGCCTCGACATTTATTTCTGCCTCTACAACTATTATCTCGGCCTGGATCAATACCACTATCCGGTCCCCTATTTTGACGCCCGCAATGGACCTCCGAACTTCCTGTTCCACAATGAAGGAAACGGCGTCTTTCAAGACCGCACGGCAGCGGCCGGCATGAATGTCGACAACGAGCGCTACAGTTTCGCCTGCACCTGGGGCGACTACAACTCCGACGGATGGCCGGACCTGTATGTGGCCAATGACTTTGGCCGCAACAATCTCTACCGCAACAATGGCGATGGAACCTTCGCTACCGTTTCTGGCGAGGCTCATGTGGAAGAGGCCGGCGCCGGCATGAGCGCGTGCTGGCTGGACTTCGACAACGACGGTAAACAGGACATCTATGCCGCAGGCATGTGGGTAGCGGCGGGCATGCGCGTTTTTGGGCAATCCCATTTCCACGAGAAAGAGCCGGAAGAGATTCGCGCGCTTTACCGGCGCCACATGGCAGGCAATACCCTGTACCGGAACCTGGGTAACGGTCAATTTCAAAATGTGGCCATGCCAGCAGGCGTGGAAATGGGCCGCTGGTCGTGGTCCACCGACGCGTGGGACTTTGACCATGATGGCTTCCAGGACCTGTACATGGCCAATGGCTACATCTCCGGCCACGGCGCTCGCGACGCCTCCAGCTTTTTCTGGCGCCAGGTGGTTTCAAAATCGCCACAGGACGCCACCCCTTCGGAGAGCTATGAGCGGGGATGGAACGCGATTAATGAGCTGATCCGTTCCGACGCAACCTGGAATGGCTTCGAGAGAAATGTATTCTTTCTGAACAACCAGGATGGCACTTTCTCCGAAGTCTCCGGCGTAGTCGGTTTGGATTTTATCGACGACAGCCGTTGCTTTGTACTAGCCGACCTTGATCATGATGGCCGGCTGGAAATCATTCTCAAGAATCGCACCGCGCCTCAGATTCGCATCCTGCACAATGCGATGAAGGACATTGGCTCCTCGATCGCCTTTCGCTTGCAAGGAAAAAAGAGCAATCGCGATGCTATCGGCGCGGCAATCACGTTGGAAGCGGGTGGTCTTCGCCAGACGAAATATCTCCAGGCCGGTTCCGGCTTTTTGTCGCAGCACAGCAAGGAACTTTTCTTCGGGCTAGGAAAAGCGGGCGGCACACTGCGCGCCAGCATTCGCTGGCCCAGTGGTCAAACGCAGGTCTTTGACAATTTGCCGGCAAACCATCGCATCGCAATCCAGGAAGGCGCTCAGGAATTTCGCGCCATGCCGTTTGCGGCCTCGCCTCCCTCTTACGCTCACGGCAGCGAGCCGCAAGAAGTTGAGCGTTTGCCGCTCTCGGTCGAAACGTGGCTCATCCAGCCGCTGCTTGCTCCGGACTTTTCACTTCCGGATCTTCTGGGGGACACCAAGCAACTCCACTCCTTCCGGGGAAACTCCGTCCTTCTTCATTTTTGGGCCACGGCGGCACCGTCCTGCGCTAGCCAACTGCGGCTTCTCCAGAGCCATCAGGCTGACTGGGCCTCGCGCAACCTTCGCGTTCTGTGTCTCAATCTCGACGATCCACAGGACCCGTCAGCAGCGCGCTCCTTCGCCAGGAAAGAAGGGATTTCACTGCCGATTCTTCTGGCGACTCAGGAAGTGGCTGGCATCTACAACATCATCTACCGCTATCTGTTCGACCGCAGGCGAGATCTCGCACTTCCAACGTCTTTGCTGCTCAACCAGGACGCCATGATCGTCAAGGTCTATCAGGGGACGCTGGAGCCCGCCCGGCTGCTGGACGACCTCCGCTCGGTTCCCGACACTCCGGCCGGCTTTCTGGAGAAAGCCCTGCCTCTAAAGGGCACCCTGGTTCAAGACGTATTCCAGCGCAACGATCTCACTTACGGAGTGGCGCTGTTTCAGCGTGGCTATTTGGAAGCGGCGGCGGCGGAATTCAAACAAGTGATTCTGTCAAACCCAGACGAGCCGATCGCCTACTACAACCTCGGGACACTCTACCTGCGAAGGAATGCGCTGCCCGAGGCGCGCCGCTATCTCGAAAAGGCGGTGAGATTGCGTTCCAACTATGCCGAAGCCTGGAACAATCTTGGGATGGTGTTTGCGCAGCAAGGTCAGGAAGACGAAGCCATCAAGAATTTTCAACAATCCCTCGCGCTTAGGCCGACGTACGCTACCGCGCTTCTGAATCTCGGGAACCTGTTCCGCCGAAAAGGAGCGTTTGCTGAAGCACAAAAGCTCCTCGAGCAGGCCGTGGAAGTTGCTCCCAATGATCCCGAGGCCAACTACAGCGTGGGCATGCTCTACGCGCGGCAAAACCAGCTTCCGCGCGCATCGGATTATCTGGAGAAGGCCGTGGCCCTGCGCCCGGATTATGCCGAGGCGCTGAATAACCTGGGAGTTCTTCGCGTACGCCAGGAACAATATTCTGAAGCGCAGCAGAAATTCGAAGCTTGCATCAAGGTTGCTCCGAACTTCGACCAGGCCTATCTCAATTTGGCCCGGCTCTACGCGCTTTTGAAGGAGCCGGAAAAGGCCAAAGAAATCTTGCGGGAATTGCTGCGCCAGCAGCCTGAGAACAAGTTGGCCCAACAGACTCTGGAAATGCTAAATTAATCTTCAACCGCTTTCAATCCAGGGTGAGCGCGCGCGGAGGTTTTCCTATGGCCATTTGGAGTTCTGTCCGGCACTCGGCTGGAAAGCGGGGCTGGCGAACGGTACTGACCTGCATCATAGCGCTCAGCGCGATTTTCTTTGCCGGCCAAGGAGCTGCCAGGCAACAAACGCCGCCCAAAAAGCAAAGCGCGCACCCAGCTACTAAAGCTCCTTCCCCTTTTTCGGATGCCCAAGGTCTTCTTCGGCAGGGCAAGCTGGAAGACGCGCGAAACAAGCTTCAGGAAGAACTCCAGCAGAATCCTTCCCGGCCTGAGGGATACGCGCTTCTAGGGCTTATCTACACCGCAGAAAAAAACTACAGCGAGGCTCTCACCGCGTTCCAGCAAGGTTTAAAACTCAACCCCAGATCCACCGGAATTCGCAACGACATGGGAAACCTGTACGTAGCTCAGGGGAATCTGGATCTGGCCGAAAAAGAATTCCGGGAGGTTGTGCGCCTGAATCCGGCGGATTACGACGGCAACTACAATCTGGCCCTCGTCCTTCTGGCGAAGAAGCAACCTGCGCAAGCCATTCCCTGCTTGCTGCGCATCCATCCCCCAACGACAGCGTCGCAGTTGAGCCTGACGCGGGCCTATCTTGACGCCGGCAAGACCGCGGAAGGATTGAAGATCGCCGGGGAGCTTTCTGCCCATAACAAAGACGACGTGCAGGTGCACTTCACATTAGGCGTATTGCTGGCGGCCGAGAAACAACTTCGGCCCGCGCAACTCCAACTGGAACAAGCCAACGTGTTGCAGCCGCAGACCTTCGAGATCCTCTACAACCTCGGACAGGTCTATGTGCGCAACGCCGAATATGCGAAAGCGGAACTCACGCTGAAGCGCGCGCTCAACCTCAAGCCCGATTCGCCGGAGACGCTTTCTCTCCTGGCGCAGGTTTATTCCGCGCAGCAGAAGCCTGTGGACGCGCTGGACCTGCTGGTGCGCGCACACAAGCTTGCGCCGGAGAATACGGACGTCATCTATAACCTGGCGCGAGTAAGTATGTCTCAGAATTATTACGAGGACTCCATTCCCTTGCTGGAATCCGGCTTGAAAATTGCTCCGCAGCGCATGGACCTGCGCGCGGCACTCGGGGAAAGCTACTTCATGTCGGGCCGGGCAGAGAAAGCCATCGAGGAGTTCAAGCAATTGATCGAACTGGATCCTACGGCGCGATCCTATGCGTTTTTGGGGCTTTGCTACCGTCAACTGGGACGTTTCGACGAGGCGCGAACCTACTTTCAAGAAGGCCTAAAGAAAGATCCGCGGAATCCCTCCTGCTTGTTCAATATTGGGTATATCGAGGAACGCCAGGGAAATCACGAGGCCGCCGAAAAACGCTTCCAGGAAGTGCTGCGCTTGAGCCCCGACCATGCCGAAGCATTGCTGGAACTGGCGAATTTGCGCATCTCCAACAAAAGATTCGCGGAGGCCGCCGAGCTGCTGAGAAAATACGTCCGCGTGAGCCGCGCTCCCTGCACCGGGATACTACAAGCTGGCCATGGTCGAGCGAAGCCTCCATCAGACAGAGGCTGCAGCAACGGGATATGAGCGTATTTCAGACGCTTTCTAAGAACGCTTCGAACGGCCCCTACCCTTACGAGAAACTTTTTGATTATCTTGACAACCGCTCCAACCTTTCCAGCAAGGAGAAGGCGCAACTGGATCTTACCGAGATGGCCAAAGAGATCCAGAAACAACCGGACCGGCCGGAAAACCTTTATCTGCTCGCCGAAGGGTACCTAAAGCTTGGGAAGGTGGAGGAAGCTCGCAAAGCGATCACCCAGCTGGACCAACTAAGCGCCGGAGACTTCCGAACGCAAACCGGGATAGGCGTCCTGCTGGCGCGCTACCGCTTGTATCAAGATCCGATCCAGCATTTCCAAGCGGCCATGCAAGCGAATCCCGATTCTGACGATATAAAGTTCGATCTGGCAGACGCCTATTTTCGCAAGGGCATGTATCCGCAGGCGCTGGAAGCCGCCCAGAAAGTCTCGGCAAACGGCCAGCAGGACGATGCCTTTCTCTCCTTGCTGGGGGATATCAAAGCGCATCTCGGACAATCCGCCGAAGCTTCGGAGATTTTCAGGAATGCCATTCGTCGCAACCCCGACAACGACCAATATTATCTTTCCCTCGCGCTGGTGCAGCTTCGTCTGAACGATCTGCACGCTGCGGAAAAAACTTTGCAGGACGGCTCGCTCCCGCATTCCGGGTTCGGGCAAGCTCCTTTGGGGCCAGGGACTGCTTTCTGTCTTGGATGGCAACACGGCCACGGCGGCGGAGCAATTGGGGCAGGCTGTTGACCTGTTGCCGGAATGGCCGGGCAGTTATTCCACGCTGGGCGTTTTTTATTATCAAACGGGCCAGACTCGATAAGGCTAAAGAAGTGCTCAACCGCTTCAAAGGCAGCAGCGCCGGCGGCGGGCTGGACGTGAATCGCATTGCAGAGACCTTGGACAAAGCTCCCGCGATGCCGCTGGTGGTGAATGAACCGATGCCATTGGCGTCTCGGCAGCAACTGCTCCAATTCGCGCTTTCCATTGCCGACCGCACGCTTTGATTCAGCCGAAGCAAACTTCCGGTTGTGACGCTCGTGGGTCGGCGGTAAAATCAACTCTGCCAGTTTGCGCCGAACTGCCGAACCAGCAAGGAATGCGGAAAATATCCAAGACAATCAATTCGTCGGCTTACGGAAATATTTGCGCTGCCCTCCTTGCACTTAGCGGCCTGCTTTGCGCTTCCCTTGCTCTGCAGGCACAAACGCCGCAGCCGCAAAAGCAGAAAGATGTTCCCATCACCGTCCGTTTTACGGACATCCGAAAGTCCGCGGGCATCACATTCTTGCAAGACTCCACGCAAACCGAGGAGAAATACTATCTGGAAACCATGGGCACTGGCGTCGCCTGGATCGACTATGACCAGGATGGCCTGATGGATCTTTTCTTTGTGCAGTCTGGCCCCACCGACGCTTACAAACCGGATCACCCTCTGCGTTGCGCTCTCTATCACAACAATGGCGATGGCACTTTTACCGACGTAACGGAAAAAGCCGGCTTGGCAGGCGAGGGCCATTACGGCCAGGGCGTGGCCGTGGGCGACTTTGACAACGACGGGTATCCCGATCTATACGTCACCGGCTATGGCCGCGCCATTCTCTATCACAACAACGGCGACGGCACGTTTACCGACGTCACCAGCAAAGCCGGAGTCGCGGACCAAGGCATGTGGTCTACGAGCGCCGGCTGGTTCGACTACGATAAAGACGGTTGGCTGGATCTGCTCGTCACCAACTACATCGAATGGAGCCCCCAGAACAACCTGTGGTGCGGCGAGCACCGGCCAGGCTACCGTTCCTATTGCCATCCCGGCAATTACAGGGGGCAGAAAACAAAACTGTTTCACAACAATCACGACGGGACTTTCACCGATGTCAGCGACGCCTCGGGTGTGGGCAAGCCGGAATCCAAGGGCATGGGCGTGGTGCTGGCGGATTTTAACAACGATGGCTGGACGGATATCGCCATTGCCAACGACACCTGGCCCAATTTTCTTTTTCTCAACAAGCATGATGGAACTTTCGAGGATGTTTCCTTCGTTTCCGGCATGGCCGCCAGCGAAGATGGGCGCTACGAGGCTGGGATGGGTATCGATGCCGCGGATGTGGACCGCGACGGCTGGATGGATGTGTACGTCACGCATCTGGATTTTGAGCTGAATCGCCTCTACCACAACAACCACAACGGCACTTTTGACGACGTTACGTTCTCCTCCGGCATTGGAAACAAAGCCATGGGCATGAGCGGCGTCTCAATGAAGTTCGTGGACTACGATAACGATGGCTGGGTGGACATTTTGCAGGCCAACGGCGCCATGGTGGATAACGTGGAACTTTATCACAGTGAAGTAACCTACAAAGAGCCGCTGCTGATGTTCCGCAACCTGGGCAAAGGACAGTTCGAGAAAGTCTCCGAATCGCTCGGCCCCGATTTCATGCGGCGCACGGCCGGCCGCGGGTTGGCTACCGCGGATTTCAATAACGACGGCGCCGAGGGCATCGCCGTTAATGTTCGTGGTGATTATCCCGAAGTCCTGCGCAACGACGGGGGAAACGCCAACAATTGGCTGGAAGTTCTGCTCATCGGGACGCGCTCGAACCGCGACGGCATCGGCGCCTCTTTGAAACTAACCACAGAAGGGTTTGTCGAAGTGGAACAAGCAAAAGGCGGCATGGGCTACATGTCGGCCAGCGACCCGCGAATTCATTTTGGCCTCGGCAAGCGCACTAAAATCGATTCGCTGGAAATCACGTGGCCCAGCGGGCAAGTGGACCGGCTGACAAATGTACCCATCAACCAGATCATCGCGGTCAAAGAGGGCGCCGGAATTGTGCCGCGAAAATTTCCCAAGGTGACAATCCGATGACTATGAATCTACCGCGGCGGCGTTTTCTTGGCTCTTCCTTCGTTGCGCTCGGCGCGACCTTGCTCGACGCACTGGCAACGCCTGTCTGGAAATGGAATCGCTCGGCGATTCTGGAGGCAAAGGCCCTTCCAAATGCGCCGGCCACCTCTCAAGTTACGTTTGTTGATGTGGCGCGCGAAGCCGGCCTCACGATTCCCAACGTGTGGGGCGGCATGGAGCACAAGCGTCTCATCATCGAAGCCAAGGGCAGCGGAATCGGCTTTTTCGACTACGACAATGATGGCTGGCTGGATATTTATCTGACCAACGGGACGCTGTTGGACGCCAAGTGGCCCGCCGGTGCCGCGCCAACCTCGCACCTGTACAAAAACAATCGCGACGGTACCTTCACCGACGTGACGGAAAAATCCGGAATGGGCAGGACCGGCTGGCAGACGGGTGTGTGCGTGGGCGATTACGACAACGACGGCTGGGACGATTTGTTCTGCGGCTTTTGGGGACACAACATCCTTTTCCATAACAATGGCGATGGCACCTTTACGGATGTGGCGCGCAAGGCCGGCCTTTACCACGAGAAAGTTCGCTGGAGCTCAGGCTGCACCTGGTTCGATTATGACCGCGATGGGCATCTGGATCTTTTCGTGTGCAACTATATCAAGCTTGATCCGGCGCACACGCCCGCTCCCGGAGATGCCGCGTCCTGCCAGTGGAAAGGGATTCCCGTGATGTGCGGTCCCCGGGGCCTCCCCGGCGACACCAACCAACTTTTTCACAACAACGGCGACGGCACGTTTACCGACGTCACGGAGAAAGCGGGCATCCTGAAGCCCGGCCCGCGTTATTCCATCACCGCGGTCTCCTACGATTTCGATAACGACGGCTGGCCGGATATTTATGTGGCCGTGGATTCCGAGCCGAGCATCCTGTTTCAAAACAACCACGACGGCACGTTTACCGATGTCGCCATGATCGCGGGTTGCGCCTACAACGAAAATGGGCACGAGCAAGCGGGCATGGGCATCGCCGTCGGCGACTACGATTGCGATGGCTGGCTGGACATCTTCAAGACTAACTTTGCCGACGACACCTGCAATCTGTACCACAACAACGGCGACGGCACCTTTACCGATGCGGCGTTTGAGTCCGGAGTTGGCATCATCAACCAGTACGTCGCGTGGGGCTGCGGCTTCCTCGATTACGACAACGATGGCTGGCCGGACATCCTGCAGGTCAACGGGCACGTTTATCCGGAAATTGATACGCAGAATACCGGGCAGAAATTCAAGAACCCGCGCTTGATGTACAAGAATATGGGCGGAGGCCACTTCAAGGATGTTTCCGCTGAACTGGGGCCGGGAATCAGCGAGCGTTTTTCCAGCCGCGGCACGGCCTTCGGCGATTACGACAATGACGGCGATATCGATGCGCTCATTCTGAACATGAGTGATGTGCCGTCGCTGCTGCGCAATGATGGCGGCAACGCGCAAAACTGGATCAAGGTCAAATTAATTGGCACCAAATGCAATCGCACGGCCATCGGCGCTCGCGTGCGCGTTGTGACGGGCAATCATGCCCAAATGGATGAAGTGCACAGCGGCGGCAGCGTGATGTCGCAATCCGACCTCCGGCTGCACTTCGGCTTGGGCAAGGCGCAAGCGGCCGATGTACTCGAAGTCAAATGGCCCACCACGCAAAAGGTCGAGCGTTTCACGCAGGTAAAGGCCAACCAGATCCTCACCATCCGCGAAGGCAGCGGCATTGTGGACACGTTCAAGCCAAACGCAAAGTAGCGCCTTTCCCACAAGCTAAGATTTACCCTCATTTGGAGTGCGGCGGCTCGCCGCCGCTTTTGCGCCTGCATGCTCCATCGACAAACGATGATTCTGCCGCCGAGCGTGCCATCCTGAGGCGTTCCGATAAGGATCGCCGAAGGATCTCAATCAGAATTGTGCCCGGTGTACCAGGTGAGATCTTTCGGGGCGCCCCGACCGGGTCGGGGTAAACGCCCGACGGGCCCCTCAAGATGACAGCTCCCTGTGCGCTTCAATAACATCAGAAGCTGCAGCTCGGAAGAAGGCCCGCTTACCGGTGGATTCGCGCGGCCCAGCCGCCGCCGGGAGCGAGCTTGATCTTCAGCTTGGTCGTGCGGGTGACTTGCGTCTTGACCAGTTTGTAGTCGCTCGCCATGCGGTCCGCGTTTACGCCGTCTTGATAGGCATCCATCTGGAAATTGCCTTCGGGCAGGAAGGAGAAATCAATCTCCAGTTCCCTTCCCGTCCAGTTGGTCATCGCGCCGACGTACCAATCCGAACCATTTCTCCGCGCTATCGCAACGTATTGCCCGATTCGTCCATCGAGGGCCTTCGACTCATCCCATTCCGTCGGCACGGCTGCCAGGAACTCCATCGCTTCCGGCTCGCGCAGATAATTCGACGGGCTGTCCGAGAGCATCTGCAAGGGGCTCTCGAACACCACATACATTGCCAATTGATGGCAACGCGTGCCGAGGCTCATGGGGCGCTGGAACACTGGCGCGAAGCTGGCCTTCTGCGCGTTCAGCATCGCACCGGGCGTGAAGTCCATCGGTCCGAGGAACATGCGCGTGAACGGCAGTGTGACGGTATGATCCGGATCCGTCTCCGCGCTCCACTTGCTCCACTCCATCCCGCGGACGCCTTCCGTGCTGATCAGGTTGGGCCAAGTGCGCGTCATCACCGCGGGTTTCTGGTCACCGTGGAAATCCACGAGCATTTTGCGCTTGGCCGTTTCCCGGCTGACCTTGTGATAGTAGTTGATCAGCAGTTGATCGCTTCGCTGCATGAAATCCACTTTGATTCCCTTGATGCCCCATTTTTGGTATTGATCCAGCGCAGGAATGAGCTGATCGTCCAGCGTCTTCCAGACCACCCACAAAATCACTCCCACGTTTTTCTGCTTGGCGTACGCCATCAATTCTTCCATGTTGATTTCCGGGACCACCTCGAGCACGTTTCCAAGCTTGTACCAGCCTTCGTCCAGGATGATGTACGGAATGCCGTATTTCGCCGCGAAATCGATGTAGTACTTGTACGTTTGCGTGTTGACTCCGGCCTTGAAGTCCACGCCGTACACGTTGTTGTCATTCCACCAATCCCAGGCCACCTTGCCCGGCTTGATCCAGCTCGTGTCCTGCACCTGAGACGGTTTCTCCAATAGCCATACCAATGGATTCGTCAGGAGGTCCGCATCCCGTTCCGTGATCCCCAGCACGCGCCACGGGAACGTGCGTTTCCCCGTCGTCACCGCAATATAATCCGCGCTTTCGACCACTCTGAAATCACGATCGCCGGTGAGTTGTTCTTTCAGCGGGTAGGGCGGAAAGGTGGCGGAAAGTCCGTTGCCGCCCGTGCCGTGCAGCCAAAGCCCCGGGTATTCTTCAACGTCCGATTCCGCAATGGCCACTTTTGCGCCTGCTCCTGCATCAACAACCGCCGGCAAACTGGCCAGAAACTCGGGATTGATTGCCGACAAGTGTTGCGGCAGATATTTGCGCTCATTGTGAGAGAAGAAGCTGTCCTCCTGCGGATAGAACACCACGGAATTGGAGGGGAAGCGGAAGCTTGCTTCCTCGCCGTAGATTTTCACCTGTTCCGCGGGGAGCGAAGTCTCGAACCTGTAAGCGACGCCTTCGTTGTACGCGCGGAAGACCACGGCATACCCGCCTTCCATGTCCAGGCGAAGTTCGTTGTAGTTATCGCGGATCTTCGCGAATTTCTGGCGCACCACCGGCTCAAGCATCTGGTCGCTGTGGCGTTCCTTCGATCCCGTGACCTTGACGTCATGCCCTAGCACCCTATGGTCGACGTCCATGGAGAGGGAGCTGTCCTGCAGAAGCGCCACGCCCTTCAGGACCACGTCGTAACGAACGCCTTGCGCCGTGCGGATTCTCACTTCGATTCTTTTGTCCGGTGAGCGCAAGTCGTAACTTGCTTGCGCCCGGGCATTCACCGCGAGCCCGAACAGGGGAATTACCAGCAAAGCAGACTTCCACAAAATGTTTTTCATGGTGCAGTTCCTTCTTTCTTTGTGCTCTCGTTCAATCTCGATCGGACACGGCCCATTCGTCTCAGACTAGGCTGTTTCCGGCGCGACGCTCACAAGCTCAAACTGCACGTGCTGTGTTCCCAGGACCGGGTGTGTGGCCGTCAGCCTGACGGTTCCCGGTAGTTCCTTTGCGCGAATCCAAATGGCGCCAGTGCCGCCAATCAGCGCAAAGGGATTGTCGCCGATGATTTCCGCGGGACCTTCCAGTTTCAATTTGATGGCGTCGTTTGCGAACGGCCGGATGGCGCCAAATTCGTCGGTCACGCGAAGAACAACGCGCGTCGTGTCGGCTCCATCTGCATTCAATTTTATGTCGTCGGGCAACAGAGAAAACTTCTGATCGATCCCTTTGCCGGAAAATGTCCTCGCGATCACCTTCTTGCCTTCAATGTACCCTTCGATCCGCAGGTCTCCCCACCCTCCTATGCCGGAACGCCGAAAATCCGCGGTGAACGGCGCATAGCGAAGGTATTTGAATTGTTCCTTGTCCGGATCGGCTTCGGCCACCAACGTATTGTTCACATAAAACTTCAGATGGTCGCAGTTGGAGCAAACCATGGCCTTTGTGAATCCGATCGACTCATCGCCAATGGCCCAATGGAAAGCGGGTTCGAGAACGATCTCTTCCGCGGGATCGCACTGCGACTTGTAAAAGCCCGCCGCGGGCTTTGGCTCGCGAAACATGTCGGTCACGCCGTGGTAGCAAATACGGTCGCCGCTGCCGAAATCGCTGTGGGTGTTGTAGTCGAAAGCGCACCAGCCGATCCCGCCGGCATATTGCGGGTTGGAAGCGAGCTGATCGTGGACGCGCGCATGGCGGACCGTGTGCTCCATCAGCCGCTCTTTGTCGTCGATGGTCTTTGTCGGAAAGGTGTGGCCGGCAAACTCGGTGATCAGATAACGCGGATGATTGGGCGGTCTCAACGGGAAACCGAAGTCGTTCATCGTGAACACGTCTTCCAGGAATTCGGACTCCTGGAAATAACGTATGCCCCCGGTCTGCCGGGTGGGATCGAGTTTGTGCGCAGCCGCGTTGGTGCGCACGTAGAAGTCGTGGTCGTCCAAGGATTCGTTGATGCGCACGCCCCACAGGACGATGCTGGGATGATTCCAATCGCGCCGGATCATGCGGCTTACGTTGTCGATTGCAATCAGCTTCCAGGGCTCATCCCCGATGTGCTGCCAGCCGGGGATTTCTTCCAGGACCAGCAGACCCATTTCATCGCAAGCATCCAGGAAATGCCTGGATTGCGGGTAGTGCGAGGTGCGCACGATGTTGCACTTCAGCTTCTTGCGGAGAATTTCCGCGTCGCGCCGCTGCGGCTTGGCGGGCATGGCTTGTCCCACAAACGGAAACGTCTGATGACGATCGAGACCTCGCAGCTTGATGACTTTGCCATTCAGCTCGAAGCCGTGGTCGGTAAACTCCGCCTGCCGAAAACCAATCCGCCTCGAATCCTGGTCCACTTCTCGCGTCCCATGCACTAAACGAACGTGTACGGAATAGAGATTGGGGTTGGTCAGGTCCCACAATTTGACGGTCCCCAGGTTTTCCAGCACCACGCTGTGCGCCACTGCTTCTGTTGTGGCCGCCGACGCCGCAACCTGGCCCGTGGCCTTCGCGATTACCTGCTTTCCATCGCGCAGTTCCACTTCCAGCGTCAGAGGTTCCTTCAATTCTTCCAGGTGCTGCACGAAACAGTCCACTTCCACGCGGGGAGACGCACTCAAAACGTCCTTGGGCTTGGCAAATATATTCTCGATAAACGTTCCCGGAACCACGCGCAGCGCGACCTCGCGGTAGATCCCGCCGAACGTCAAATAGTCAATCTGATAGCCGAACGGCGGAATATCCGGACGCTCGCTGGAATCCACGTCCACCGCAAGCACATTCTCGCCCGCAAAATTGATGTGCGGCGTCAAATCAAACGAAAAAGGGGTGTAGCCGCCCTTGTATTCGCCAAGCTTCACGCCGTTGATCCACACGGTGGAAGCGGTCATGACGCCTTCAAAGTCCACAAACACGTGCCGCCCGCGCGCCTCCGGCGGAAGCTTGAATCGCCGCCGGTAGATGGAGACAAACTCGTAGTCCTTCTCGTCGAAGCTGTGCCAGGGCAGTTTGATGTTGGTGTGGGGAACCACGACGCGTTCAAACGCCGATCGTCGAATTTCGCTTCGTGCGCGCCCTCGACGAACTTGCGGTGGTAGCGCCAGTTGCGATTGATCGGGAGGATCAGCCGTCCGCCGGCCGCGGAATCGCCGGATTTTTGCGCGCTGCCTGCGAACGCGTCGCGCGCCAGCGTGGCGCCGGCAATCACCGTTCCTGTCGTTTTCAGAAAATTGCGTCGATCCATGGTATTCCTTTCCGTAGGGAGCGATGTGCTGGGCGGAATTGAAAAAAGAGTTCGGGAGAATCTTAGCAGGTCTGTCAACCGCTTTCAGAAAGCCGCCCAGGAACACTCTGTCAGTGCGGCGCGGAAACTGCCGGCTGGTCCTTCAAAATAATCAAGAATTGCTGTATTTCACGCCGCTGCCGCTCGACTTCTTCGGCTTCGCTCTTCTCCACCTGTTTGTAGAGCTGAATTTCCTGGTCCGACTTGGCTTTTTCGCCGGCGCGTTTGTAGAGCTGGCTTAGCCGGTAGTGCGCTTCGCCGAGGCCGGGCGCAACTTCGATGGCCTTCTGGAATGCGGTGATGGCCTGCTCGCTGGCGCCCTGCGCTGCGTACAAGATTCCCAGTTGCAAGTAGGCTTCGCCCAGTTTGGGATCGATCGCCACCGATTTCTTCAACAGCGCTTCCGCCTGTTGCGAGTCCGCGGAACTCTTCGATTCCCGATTCCGTTTTAGGACCGCCATCGCGAAGTAATAGTTCGCCAGCGCATTTCCGGGCTGATTCTGCACAAAACGCGCCAGCTTCTGCTTCGCCGCAAGGGAACGAGGTGGGTGAGGTCACTTCCATTTTGCCCAGGAAGAGATACGGCGTGGCATCCTCCGGCTTCAAATCCGACGCGCGGCACAGTTGTCCGGCTGCTTCCTCGTAAGAACCATCAGCATAGAGAGCGGCGCCGAGTCCCACCAGCAGTCTGGCGGAATTGGGGTGGGCAATGGAGCCCTTCTTGAAGACGATTACCGCAGGCCTGACGGCGCGGTGCAGAAGAAGCTCGGTTCCCCATTCAAAGTAATTCGGCTCGCTGGGTTCGAGCGTGGCCGCGCGTTCAAACTCGCGGACCGCTCCGAGGGGATCGCCCAATCGCTCTTCGAGGTCGCCCAGCAGCCCATGCAGGCCCGCATGGCCCTCTGCCTTCGCGAGAGTCTTGACGGCGAGGTCGCGAGACAAAACCAGATCGCCGTTGCCCCGGTAAGCCAGCGCCAGATCGTAGGCGTTGGCAACATTTCCGCTATTGATTTGGTAAGCGGCTTTAAGGGATGTGATGGCCTCGCGATATTTGCCGGAGCGCAGATAAAATTCGCCGAGCTGGTGATTCGCTTCGAAACTGTCGGGAGCCCGCGTGACGGCGGCGCGCAGTCTGTTTTCCGCCTCCATGCTTTCGCGTCCCTTTGCGTCTCCTGCTGCATCACCGTGCGAAGTTTCGTCTGACCCGCTGGATTTAAGCGCCAGCGTCTCCCGGGCGAGCGCTTCGCTGGTCCGCAGGCTGGTGTCTGAGCCATGGCCTCCCGCGCCGGACCAATCGGTGACTCCAGCTACTGTAAAATTCGGCTCGTCCTTGAATTCGATCGCGCCGGAAGATGTGGCTGCACCAGGAGAAGATTGCGCCGCCGTCGCACTCTGCAAGCGCAGTTCGAGTTGTTTCTTCTGACCGACTGACAACAACGGCATCGGGTCCGTGACGCACTTGCCGAAACCCGCTTTTTCCGCCGTCGCCGTGTACATTCCAGCATGACGAACGGTAAAACTAAATCTCCCCTCTGCATCCGTTTTCGTCTCCAGCCTGCGCCCCCGCTCTTGTCCTCCAGGACCACGGATGCTCCCATCACTGGTTCGCCTGCAGAGTTCCGAACCGTGCCCTCCACCGTGATGGCATCCAGTTGCGATGGCGAAGGAGTCTGCGCCACCGCCGTGGCCGCGGCCAAACCAGCCAAGGAAGCGGCCAACAAAAGGAGAAACAGGGCACAACGATTCACTCGATTTTGAAAGGTGGATGCACCATGCGGAGGCAATTCATTCTGGAGACCAAATTCCCTTCTCTACAGCCATCGTCGCAGTTCGTTTCCACGCCAAACGGCATTCTATTCCCCGGAATCACTGCCCGCAATGATTGACGGTCTGGAAGGATGATTTGTTCTCTCTTCATCCGACTGGGGAGACATCTTGCAGTGGCCGAATCGCTATCCCGGATACCAGACGTGCCGCGGGTCGCCTGCCTCCCGCTGGTAAGTCCAGGCTTCCTCAATCAGGCGTTTGAGATCATAGCGAGGCCGCCAGCCCAGGAGAAATTTCGCTTTGGTGTTGTCCAGCCAAGTCGAATGGTAGGGAGTTTTAATCTCCACGCAAGGAAGTCCTCGTGTTTGTCGCATATAATCGGCCAGCTGCTGGTAATCCACCGGTTCATCCATGCAAATGTTGAAGGTCTGCTGACGCGCCTTGGGATGATCGAGCGCTTTCAGGATGGCCTCCGCAAGATCGCTGACGTGCACGAAATTGCGTTTGACGGGATGGCCATCAGGATCAAGCATCAAGGGCACCGCGCCGCTTTTGCAATAAGCGTCGGCCCGCTCGGGCCCGACCAGGTCCCGCCAGCGCGGCCCGCCAAATACATCCTCGCCAAAGGAGAGCGTATATTTGAAATCGTCTTTCTCCATGATCCAGGGCGCACGCAGACAGCATCCGTTCAGGCCGTATTGGATGAAATATTGTTCCAGCATCACCTCTTCGAGAACTTTCGAGAGCGCGTAGCAGCCGGGATAGGCGCTGTGCTTCTGCTCTTCGGTGACGGGAACGGGATGCGGATAGAAAAAATGGCCAACGGCGCAATCGCCGCCGAGCAGGATGAATTGCTCGAAAGCAGGGCTTGTCCGGCACTCTTCGAGGAGCCAGAAAAGCCCCTTCACGCTAACGTCGATGATGTCGTCCGGGGTTTCCTTGCACGTAGCGCAGTGCAACACATGAGTGACGCCGTCCAGCGCTTTGCGCACGACACCCCGATCGGAAATGCTGCCCTGGACAACCTCGAGGCGCGCGTGCGGTGGCAGCAGCCTGTTGTGGCACAACGCGCGGATCTTCACGCCGGGCAGTTCGCCCGACTGAAGTACGCGCTCAATCAAATGGCGGCCGACTTTGCCGGCCGCTCCGGTGACCAGGATCTGCCTCATGCGCCCCGCCATTTCCGTTGGCATTTATATTTTTGTAGAGCGAAAACCCGTCGTGGCTGAACCAGCCTGCCATGTTCAGCGGGCGAGTCTCCCCGGGCACTCATCACACATCGCAAAGATCGACGGCTTGCCTCAGGGAAGTAAGCGGGTCGCGCGTGGGCACGAATTCATGCGCCACGTAGCCCTGGAAGTTGGTCGCCAGGATGCCGCGCATCACGCCGTCCCATTGCACTTCCTGCGTATTGTCCAGTTCGTGCCTTCCGGGAACGCCGCCGGTGTGGAAGTGTCCCAGCCACTGGATGTTCTGCTGGATGGTGCGTACGATGTCTCCCTCCATGATCTGCATGTGGTAAATGTCGTAGAGCAGTTTCACCCGCGGCGAGTTCACCGCCTCCATCACACGCACTCCCCATGCCGTGTGATCGCACATATAGTCCTTGTGATCCACCTTGCTGTTCAGAAGTTCCATGCAGATCGTGACGCCATGATCTTCCGCAATTTTCTTGACGCGGTTTAGCCCCGCAATCGAATTCTTGGCGCCTTCGTCGTCGGACATGCCCTTGCGCGGGCCGGAAAATGTGATGACGTTCGGCACGCCGGCCTTGGCCGCCAGGGGGATATACTTGCGAAAAGCTTCTTCAATTTTCGCGTGGTTCTCCACGCGATTCAGCGCGCCGTCAATCTCGCCGCCCCCCGCGTAACCCATGCTGCAAACCAGGCCATAGCGCCCGGGCACCTCGTACTCTTCCGGATTGAGCAGGTCCACGGCCTTCAAGCCCATCTGCGCGGATTTGGCGCACAGTTCGTCGAGCGGAATCTGCTGGTAGCACCAGCGGCGAAACCGATTGCTTGATGCGGCCTTTGCGAGGCACGGGAACTCCCTGCCCGGACCACAACGTGGATGGAACGGAAGCCATAGTCACTCCAGTAAGAGCGGTCTTCAGCATGTTGCGTCGCGATACGTTTGTCATAGAGATTTTTCAGAGTGTACCGGAGAAAATCGCCCGCGGCGAGTTCATTCCGCTCTAGACGCTGTCAGTTTGAGCGACGATTGCTGACGCGTCCGCAGCAGATCGTGCAGCGCGCCGCAACGTTTTCCCGAGACACTCATCCTTTCACAAGATAGCCCTTCGCCAATTCCTCAAAAAGTTGTATCTGGTTTTCCTGCCACTGCTGATCGCGGCCCAGTTCTTTCGCCAGGATTTGCGCCACGCGGGGAGCCATCTGAATGGCCGCCCTGGCGTTCAGGAAGAGTGCGCGGGTGCGCCGCGCCAGAACGTCTTCCACGGAGCGCGCCATCTCCTCGCGCGCGGCCCAGACAACTTCCGCAGCACAATACGGCAAGGCCGGGTGCATGGCTTCGCCCAGACTCGCATCGCCGCGAATAATCTCTTGAATGAATGGCGCGTCGGACCCGTAAAACGCGAGCGAGCCAAAGCGCTCCGCGTGTTGATGAAAGCCGTGGATGTTCAACTGCTTCGTCACGCTGGGGCGCTCGGTCAGGCCCGCAAGTGTGGCGGCCTGGTCCACGCAATGCTCCGCCATGTTTCGATAGGTGGTCCACTTGCCACCGGCAATGTTCACCAGGCCCGAAGCATCAATCAGTATGGCGTGATCGCGAGAGAAGGATGCCGTGTTTTTGCTGTCCCCGGAACGCAGCAACGGCCGGATTCCCGCGAACGTGCTCAGGATGTCTTCCTTGGTGGGCTTCTTCGCCAGATAGAGGCAGGCGGTGCTGAGCATGAACTCGATCTCCTGCTCCATCGGCACGGGTTCGAGGTCGGCGTGCTCGATGGGAGTGTCGGTGGTGCCCACCAGCGTGTGCCCGTGCCAGGGAATGGCGAACATCACGCGGCCATCGCTGGTGCGCGGCACGATGATGGCATGATCTCCCGGTAGAAATGATTTATCCAGAACGATGTGCGCGCCCTGGCTTGGGGAAACCATGTCTTCTACTTTCGGCGCGGCCATGTGGCGCACGGAGTCGGTAAATGGGCCGGTGGCGTTGACGACGACCTTGGCCTTCAGGGCAAATTCTTCGCCGCTCTCGATGTTGCGCGCGATGACGCCGTCCAACAGGCCGTCCGCGTCTTTGGTGAGACCCGTCACTGGCATGTAGTTGACCAGGATCGCGCCTTGCTCCACGGCGGTCGCAGCCAGATCGATCAACAGTCGCGCATCATCGAACTGCCCGTCGTAGTAGATCACCCCGCCGCGCAGCCCGTCCGTGTTGATGTTTGGAATGCGCTCGACAGTCTCTTCCTTGGAGAGCAATTCGGAAGGCCCGAAGCCATACTTGCCCGCCATGGCCTGATACACCTTGAGCCCGATGCCGTAGAACGGCCCTTCCCACCAGGAATAGTTGGGCACGACGAATGGCAGTTCGCTCACTAAGTGCGGGGCGTTTTGGCGGAGAATGCCGCGTTCTTTCAGCGCCTCCATCACCAGCGAGACTTGCCCTTGTTCCAGATAGCGCACGCCGCCATGCACCAGTTTGGTGCTGCGGCTGGACGTGCCTTTGCCAAAATCATGCTGCTCCAGCAGCAGCGTTCTGTAGCCGCGCGCGGCGGCGTCCACGGCCACGCCCACACCTGTCGCGCCGCCTCCGATAACAATCATGCCCAAAGGTTCGCGTAGCGCACAAACCTGGCTCAGCATCTCCTCGCGTTTCGTACGGTTTCTCCTTCCCGCACTTTTCGCCGCTTCAATTTCCCTTCTGCCGCAATATCCGCCGCCCCAGCTCAGGGGTCGGAGCCCCCACTGCTCCGACAATACATGCCTAGCTAGAGACTGGGCTTTTTGCCGTCCCGGAGTGGAGAATGATCCTCCTCTGCTTCACAGTCAACCTGCTAGTGTGACCTCGTGCTCTTCTTTTTTCCCCTCTTCGCCGCCTTCCGCAGGCCGTTCCCACTGCTTCGCCCGCGCCAACGCTTCCTGCCACCGTGCGCGCAGTTCGCCGGCTTGCTCCCGCCGCATCGCGGGCTCGAACGTTTTTTCCGCTTTCCACTGCGAAGCTTCATCCTGGAGATTCTTCCAAAAACCCGTCGCCAGTCCCGCCAGGTACGCAGCTCCCAGTGCCGTTGTTTCCGTTACCGCCGGACGCACGATTGGTATACCCAAAATGTCCGCCTGAAATTGCATCAACAATTCGCTGCGCGTCAGCCCTCCGTCCACGCGCAGTTCCCTTAATTTCTTGCCCGTGTCGCTTTGCATGGCTTCCAGCAGGTCGGCTACCTGGAAGGCCACGCCTTCGAGCGCCGCTCTCGCCACATGCCCGCCCGTGGCATCCCGCGTGATACCGATCAGGAGGCCGCGCGCGTAAGGATCCCAATGCGGCGCGCCCAGGCCGGCAAACGCGGGAACCAGAAAAAGCCCTCCGCTGTCCTTCACCGTGGCCGCGAGTGCGTCCACTTCCGGCGCCGAGCGCGCCAGCTTCAAGCCGTCGCGCAACCACTGCACCACGGCCCCGCCGATGAATACACTTCCTTCCTGCGCGTAGTCCGTTTTCTGTCCAATTTTCCAGGCGATTGTGGTGAGCAGGCGATTCTTGGAGTCGACTGCCTTCGCGCCGGTATTCTGCAGCAGGAAGCATCCCGTCCCGTAGGTGCTTTTCGTTCCGCCGGGCTTGATGCACATCTGTCCAAACAGCGCGGCCTGTTGATCTCCCGCGATGCCGCCGATGGGAATGTCCTGCAACCCGAGCGTGGAATTCACGTGGCCATACACTTCGCTGGAAGAGCGGACCTCGGGCAGCATGCTCGCGGGAATGCGGAAAAGCTTCAGCAGCTCCGGGTCCCACTCGCCCGTATGAATGTTCAACAACAGCGTGCGCGAGGCATTGCTGGCGTCGGTGATGTGTCTCGAGCGGCTGGTGAGCCTCCACACCAGCCAACTGTCCACCGTGCCAAAAGCCAGTTTGCCTTGTTCGGCTTTTTTGCGCGCCCCGGCAACGTTGTCCAGAATCCAAGTGACCTTGGTCGCGGAAAAATAAGCATCCAGCAGCAGCCCGGTGCGCTTCTGAATCATTTTCAGGGCGCCATCGCGCCGCAACTGATCGCACATCCCCGCGGTGCGGCGGTCCTGCCACACGATGGCGTTGTGGACCGGCTCGCCCGTTTCGCGGTCCCAAACGATGCTCGTCTCGCGCTGATTGGTGATGCCGATCGCGGCGATGTCAGCCGGCATCGCGCTCACACTGCCCAGCGCTTCCATCGCCACCGCCACCTGCGAAGACCAGATCTCTTCCGGGTCGTGCTCCACCCAGCCAGGTTGCGGATAAATCTGGCGAATCTCCCGCTGCGCCACGGCGGAGATTTGGCCGCTGTGATCGAAAAGAATTGCGCGCACGCTCGTGGTTCCGGCGTCTAAAGCAAGTATGTAGCGCTTGGGCATGATGGGCCCTCGATTTCTTCGGCTGGTTGGTTCCGTACAAGGCGCGATGAAACTAAAATGCCTCTCCGTCTCTCTGTGCCGATCTCCACTCCACTTTTGCGTTGACGATATAGAATGCGCCTCGCCCCGTCAAGCGGCGCTAAGCGTAGGTAGTGGGTTGACTTCCAATTAGGCGACAACTGCGCGCCTTTGACAAGGACATCGGAAATGTGTCAAGGATTGTGTCAAACACGGAGTGTGAGAGGCATGACGGCCATCAGAACCTTTGGACATTTCTTTCTTGCGAGTTTGCTCCTCGTACCATTTATCGAGTCTTCGACTGCTCGTTCGGATTCGTCACACAACGTGCAGGTTATTGTGGTGCGCAATGAACGAATCAGCGGCAGTGAAATCCAGCTCCAAGTGAGAATCACAAACCGCTCGGAGCGGCCCGTTTTCATGACTGGCATTATTTACGAAGATGGACCGCGTCTCTATCCCGTGTACCTTGAGCAACTGCGGCCACCGGAAGGTTGGAAGATTGTGGTCCCTTGCGTGGATACCGACCCGCCGCACGTCATCAAGCTCGAACCAGGCAAGTCGATGACTGAAGACTTTTTCTTGAAGCTTCCGCTGGAGGGGGTCTGCAAGGTGCAGTATATTAAGCTCGAAGGTAAGTTTCGATTCAGGCTTAACTATTTCGGGACTGAGGAACGTGCACGAGCGCACCTGGAGAAGTTTGGCTCTTGGGGTTGGGAAAACGCGCAAGAGGGAGAAGCGCTATCTGAACCATTCGAGATCCCGCCATACCGGCCGCCTGGACCGGCGTAAGGACGATTGCCTCTCGTTAAGTGTTGTTACCATGTTCGACCGTTAATACAACTTTCCCTCGCGCATGCCGTTCTTCCAGATAGCGGAGAGCTTCAGCCGCGTCGCTCAGCGGGTAACGTCTATCGATAACGGGTACAACTTTTCCGGCTGCGAGAAGATCTTTCAGAAAAACCAAATCCTTCTGGTTGATATTCGCGATAAAGAAGCACGTCTTCTTGCTCCCAATCCGTGACAGCAATGGTCCCAGCAACATGGCCTGGAGAATCCGAGGCAAGCCGCCCCCGGCGACGACATAAATTCCATTCTGACTCAGCGTGCGCATGTAGTCGAAAATCGAATGATGGACATTTGCGCCCAAGATTAGATCGTAACGTATCCCGCTTTTCGTGAAATTTTCTTGCGTGTAATCAATCAAGTGGTCTGCGCCAATCCTTCGCGCCGTGTCCATTTTCCCCGTGCTGCACACGGCAGTGACTTCCGCCCCAAACGCTTTGGCAATCTGCACCGCGAACGTGCCCACACCACCGGACGCGCCATCAATCAGAACCTTCTGGCCTGGCTGGATGCGTCCCTTATCACGAAGACCCTGAAGGGCGGTGAGTGCCGCCACCGGTACGGATGCTGCGTCCTCAAACGAAATATTGGCCGGCTTCAGCGCCAGTTTATCTTCGGGAGTACAAACATACTCGGCAAACGCGCCACCTGAGAAACCTTTTCCCCCAACGCCGAACACCTCGTCGCCTGGTTTGAATTGGGTTATGTTGCCGCCAACCGCCTCAACCCGCCCCGCTACATCAACTCCGAGGATCTGCTGCTTTGGTGCGCGCATCCCCGGGATCGAGCGGAGCAACGGCGCGCCTCTCAACTGGAACAAGTCCAGTGGATTTACCGCCGCCGCATAAACTTTTATCAAGACCTCATTGTCCGCGGGCGTAGGTTTTGCCACCTCCGTGAACTGCAGCACCTCCGGTGGCCCGTATTGTGTGCGTACAATCGCTTTCATAGGGTGCTCTCCAAGAGTGCTTCCGCCGGATGGTCCTGCGTTGCTGTGGCGGACGCAAGACCAGAATCGAGGCTCCGAGGTTCCTGTAGGTCAATACGCAGATAGGCCCTTTAAAGTTACCAGCCCGTTTCCCTGAGAACCGCCCAAGTCTTGGTAAACGCGCTTGCCGGAAACTGACCCCGTACCTGGCCGCTACTGCTTTTTGGCGGAGGAGGGAAGAATTTTGGCGCGCGGCACGATGCCCTCCCCTTCCAGAACGCTGTAAAACTTGTCGGCCTCCAAATCCTTGATGGTTTCCACTTTGCCGGAGGGCCAGCGAATTTCCAGGCTGTCGATCTTCGTCGCTTTGCCCAAACCGAAGTGCACGCGTTGATCGCTTTGCGAAATATAGCTGCCGCCGCTGTGGATCTCTTCCGTCTGGGTCATTCCACCGGCAACAATCTTCAGTCGCGTGCCGATGGCCATGCGGTTGCTCTTCGTGCCCGCCAGCTCAAAACTCACCCAATGGCGCCCGGGAATTCCGGGATTTCGGAGCACCAACGGACTCCCGGTCAACTCCTCCACCACCAAATCCATGTTGCCGTCGTTGAAAAGATCACCGACGGCCAGCCCTCGCGATACGTCGGGCCAGACAATCGCCGGTCCGGACTCCTCGCTGGCATCGCAGAATGTGCCCTCCCCTTGGTTGTAATAGACCAGCTTCGGTTCGCGATACTTCGCGCCGGACGCCAGTTTGTCCGCTTGTGGATAGACGTGACCGTTGACCGTCACTAGATCCAGCCATCCGTCGTTATCGAGATCCACAAACGCAATGCCCCATTTCACCCACGGCACGGACGGCAGCCCGATCCCCGAAGCGTAAGCGACCTCTTGAAAATCCCAGTTGCCATCGTTGCGATAGAGCGCCGTATTGTCCATCGAGAAATCCGTCACTGCGAGCGCGGGCCGCCCGGTGTGCAGGTAATCTCCCACAGCCAGGCCCATTTCCGCTTGCTCGTGGCCGTCTTCGCCAAGAGCGGTGCCTGATTCCAGGCCAATGTCGGTGAATTTCCCGTTGCCATCGTTGCGATACAGAAAACCGGCCGTGGAATCGTTTGCAACATAAATATCCGGCCGCCCCGTGTTATTGAAATCCGCCCAGATGGCCGTCAAACCGTAGTAACCACCGGGATCATCCACGCCGGCTTTCTTGGACACGTCCGTGAAGGTGCCGTCGCCGTTGTTGTGGAAGAGCGAATCGCCGGCCCCTTTCAGCCCGCGCGGACCGCACTGCACGTCAATTCCCATGAATTTGCAGGTGACGCTGCTGCCGAAGACCGGCGGGTTGTGAATGTCCAGGTCCACATAATTGGCGACCATCAAGTCCACAAAACCGTCGCCGTCGTAATCGCCAAAGGCCGCTCCGGCGGACCAGCGGCCATCGGCCACGCCCGCTTTCTTCGTTGCGTCCGTGAACGTGCCGTCGCCATTGTTGTGATAAAGGACGTTGCCTCCATAACAGGTGACGTAGATATCCGGCCAGCCATCGTTATCGTAATCGGCGACCGCGCCGCCCATGGCGAAACACGGCGTGCCGATCCCGGCTTTGTCCGTGACATCGGTAAACGTGCCGTCGTGATTGTTGTGATAGAGCGCGCCCTTGGACTTTTCCCCTTTCAGTGCCATCTCCACCGTCGGAGCATTGGTGAAGTAAATGTCCAGCCAGCCATCGCGGTCGTAGTCGAGGAGGAGCACGCCGCCGCTCATGGATTCGATGATGTAGCGGCTCTCGGGAGCCGAGGTGTGGAAGAAATGTATGCCGGACTTCTCTGTGACGTCTTCAAGTTGGGGAATCGCGCGATCTTTGCACTTGAACGACTTGGCGCTGGGCGGCGGACCGGAACCCTGAGCCATTCCTTGGCCTGAGACTCTAGGAGCGATCAG
>CAWADS010000083.1:0-8862 GCA_963780785.1 Candidatus Acidiferrales bacterium | reverse complement strand
CTGCAGAATCCGTGCGCGTCGGGCGGGGAAACCTGCACCAGCGCCACGTCAATCGGCATCTGCCCGTTCTCGAACATCTCTTCCACCTGGCTTAGGAACACCGGCGTATAATCCGCGCGGCCTTCGTTCACGGCCTGCCGCACGTTGGCCCCGATGAACATCGCGTTATGGCGGAAGTGCCCTTCCATTTCCGGCGCGATATAGTCCGCCCGTCCCAGCGTCAGGAGGTGCACGATTTCCACGTTCTTGACGTACGGAGCCCGCCCCATGAGGGCCTCTACCAGCGTTTCCGGTTCGGCGCAGCCAGGATGTATATAAACACGCATGCCGGACTGGATGCACTGAACTGCTTCGCGCGGCTGCATCACCTTACGGCGATACTCCTCTTGCCAGGTCATAACGCCTCTCTGCAGACTTCTGCGCGCCGCGGAGTTTCCGGACCAAATGCAGCTCTCCAAGGCCTAGCGAATATAGGGAATTGCGTGAGTTCGTGTCCCTGAGCTATCCGGAAGGTGCACAAAGGGTTAGGGGATAGCACGGGGCTGTGGATTTCTGGGGGGAGCTGCGGAGCGGGAACAAAGCGGTATGCTAGCGACTCCACGGAGGTCGCCTCCACACTCAAGTCAGCAAGGGGCGTACCAGAACGGGGGCCTAGCGCCTTTTCCAGGCGCCTGTAAAGAAAGAACTTATAATCAGGGTAAGTTTTGCTTATGGGGCTAATTGTGGCTTTTGCCCCACTCGCCGCGGGCGCTTGCGTTCTTTTGCTCAGACCAGCGCTTCCCACTTCCACGCAGCCTCAGCCCGTCAAAGTTGGGAATCTCCTCTCATTTTCCACAGCCTCCGGTTGGCCCGAAAGATTCCTGAGGTGAAACACCTGCTACATATTTCGCCGCCACCCGGCGAGGCCGGGAGTATGCTGCCTTTAGTGCCCGCTTAAGGACAACCAATGAAAACTCTCCGAGTCCTTGTGGCGTTGTTGACCAACGACAATGATTACCAGATTGAGCAGGCTAATTCGGCCGCACAGATGGCCAGCAAGCTTGGCGTCGAAGCGAAAATTGTTTACGCAGACAACGACGCCATCAATCAAAGCACGCAAATCCTGAAAGCCATTCAGGCTGCCCCGGAAGAGCGGCCCGATGCCATTGTGTTCGAGCCCGTTGGCGGTACGGCATTTCCGCAAGTCGCTCGTGCGGCTGCGGCCGTCGGCGTGGGCTGGGTGGTCATGAATCGGGAAACCAATTACATCACGGAACTCCGCCAGACCTGCAAGGCTCCCGTTTTCGTGCTGAGTTCCGATCATATTGAGACCGGGCGTATTCAGGGGCGTCAGTTCGCGGCACTTCTCCCCGGCGGAGGATCCGTTCTGCACATTCAGGGGCCTTCGGACAGTTTGACTGCTAAGGAACGCTTGTTAGGAACAATGGAAGTGAAGCCGGCAAACATTCATTTCACCACGTTGAAAGGGCAATGGACCGAGGAGAGTGCGCAGCGTGCGGTGCGCTCCTGGCTCATGCTTTCCACCTCGCAAAAGTTCCACATTGATCTGATAGGCTCGCAGAATGACGCCATGGCCATCGGGGCGCGCAAGGTTTTCCAGGAGATTTCCAACGAGGCGGAGCGTGAGCGCTGGTTGAATCTCCCCTTCACGGGGTGCGACGGCCTTCCAAAGACGGGGCAGTCCTGGTTGCGCAGCGGCCTCCTGGCGGCCACAATCTTTACGCCTCCTCTGGCGGGGCAAGCCATTGAATTGCTGGTTGGCGCATTCCAGCATGGCAAAATACCACCGGAGCGCGTGCTCGTTGCGCCCACCTCGATCCCGGGGCTTGAGGCGCTGCATCCCGCGAAGCGCTGATCAAACAGACAGGGGTCGTTGAGTGCTCCCGCATGGCTAACGGATAACGAAGCTTCAAAGTTTCCCGTTATGCGACATTTGCGAAACGTTCCTGCACGCTTTTTTTGCTACGGGTGTATTGTAAGGAAGAATCTGCAGCCTCGGTGGAGAGATGCCCAAGTCAAAGTTCCTTGTTTCCCTCACGACCAACCAAAACGACTACCAGATTGAGCAAGCGCAATCCGCCGAGCAGGGCGCGCGAAAGTTCGGCGTGGACATCGAGGTGGTCTATGCGGACAACGATGCCATCAACCAAAGCACGCAAATCCTGAAAGCCATCCAGGCTGCGCCCGAAGACCGTCCGGATGCCATCATCTTCGAGCCTGTTGGAGGTACCGCGTTGCCACAAGTGGCGCGCGCCGCGGTGAGTTTGGGAATTGGCTGGGCGGTTCTCAATCGCGAGGCCAGCTATATTCCGGAGCTGCGCGCGGCCAACAAAGCGCCGGTCTTCTGTGTTACGTCCGACCACGTTGAAATCGGGCGAATCCAGGGGCGCCAATGCTCCGCCCTTCTCCCCACGGGGGGTTCCGTCCTTTACATCGAGGGACCTTCGGAAAACTCTGCGGCCAAGGAACGCGCACAAGGCATGCAGGTGGCCAAGCCCGCGAACATCCACCTGATCACGTTGAAGGGGCAGTGGACCGAGGAAAGCTCGCGACGCGCAGTGCGTTCCTGGTTGAAACTCACGACCTCGCGGAAAACCAACATCGACCTGGTCGCCGCCCAGGATGATGCCATGGCGATTGGTGCACGAAAGGCGTTCCAGGAATTGCCCTCTGAAATCGAGCAGGAGCGATGGTTAAGCATTCCGTACCTTGGATGCGACGGGCTTCCGAAAACGGGGCAGGCCTGGGTGCGCAGCGGCCTTCTGGCGGCCACCATCTATATACCGCCCAACACGGGCCAGGCGATTGAGATGCTCGTCGATGCGCTGCAGAATTCCAAGATGCCTCCCGAGCGCGCCATTACCGTGGCCGTTTCCGTGCCGCCACTCGAAACCCTCCGTCCGCGGAAGTGAGTCCGCTGCACAAATGTTTCTCTGCCCGGTTTCTCCCGGCGTATAATGCCGCTGAAATCGTTTGTAAGCATCTCTCGTAACCTTCTGGAGGTCTTTCCATGTCCGTCGAGCAACTTGATCCCCCGAAATCAGAACAAATTCTCGATCGCAGAGAGTTTCTTGCCGCCAGTGGCAGCGGCGTGCTTGCTGCCGCCCTCCCCGCAACATCTTCGTTCATGGGTGCCGCGTCCCATCTGTCCGCCGAATCTTCGCGCGCTCCGCAAGTTTCTTCTGGAAAGAAACGCAAGATCCCTATCGGTGTGTTCAATGCGGACGTTTACAAAGACCTCTCCATCGATGCCATGCTCGACAAAGTCAGCGCCCTCGGCCTCGAAGCCATGGAAATCGGCACCGGAGGTTATCCAAATTCCTGGCAATGCCCGGTGGATGAATTGCTCGCTGATCCAGCGAAAGCAAAAGCGTGGGCTAAGAAATTTGCGGATCGCGGAATTCCTGTCGTCACGTTGAGTTGCCATGGCAATCCCGTGCACCCGGATCCCAAACACGCTGCAGCGGACAGGGAGACCTTTAAGAAGACGGTCCTGCTGGCCGAGCGCATTGGCGTCAAGGTCATCGTCGGCTTTTCCGGCTGCCCGGGTGGTTCGCCCGCAGATACTCAGCCGAACTGGATCACGTACCGTTGGCCTCCCGAATACGACGCCATGCTGAAGTGGCAGTGGAATGAAAAGGTCATTCCCTACTGGAAAGAGGCGGCCAAATTCGCGCGTGAACACGGTGTACACCGCCTGGCCTTTGAGATGCATCCGAACTTCGTCGTCTACAATCCACGCACATTGCTGAGGCTCCGCGAGGCCGTTGGCGAAGAGATTGGCGCCAACTGCGACCTGAGCCATCTTTTCTGGCAGGGCTGCGATCCGGTGGAAGTGATCCATTTTCTGGGCAAACAGGGCATCATTTATCACGCGCATATGAAGGACACGGTTCTTTACCCGGAAAACGTCGCGAAATACGGCATCCTCAACTTTGTCTTCGAGACCGGCGATCTTCCGCGGGCTTCCGATGCATTCCGCGCCGTCGGGTACGGCCACAGTGCGTCTCTCTGGAAGTCCGTCATCCAGGCGTACATGGACGTCGGCTACGACGGCATTCTCAGCATCGAAAACGAGGATCCGATCCTAAGCGGGGAAGTAGGCGTCGAACGCGCCGCCTACGTTCTGAAAAACGTTCGCGACGAGCTCCTCGGGGCTTGAAGTGAATCGTGGCCAGTTTGTGCATTCCTGCGGTGTAACGGACGGGGCGCTGCCGTTGGGCGCCCTTTTCGTTTCTTAGGCGGAGCGGCACTTCCCGATTCACCCTTTCCCCGCTTCGTTGCCCAATTACTTTAGGCTATGCTGTTCCGCGCCATTCTGAATTGCAAAATAATCCCTCGTAACGAGGAGCTTTGATGACCCAGGTGATGCGCGCTCCTAAATCCTATGACATCTGCGTGATCGGCTCCGGCGCAGGCGGTGGTATGGCCGCGAAGATTCTTACGGAAGGCGGCCTCAGCGTGGCCCTGTTGGAAGCGGGGCCTCCGGTGAATCCCGAGAAAGACTACAAGATGTTCGTGTGGCCGTATGAGTTGCCGCATCGCGGCGTCGGCGTTGGAGGAAAAGCTGCGGAGAATTTTGGCGAGTTTCTTGCGCCCAATGGAGCGTGGAATATCGCGGGTGAGCCGTACACCTCCGCGCCGGGAAGCAATTTCCAGTGGTTCCGCTCGCGCATTGTCGGCGGGCGGACAAACCACTGGGGACGCATCGCGCTGCGTTTTGCCCCGGTCGATTTCAAATCCAAGAGCCGCGACGGCCTCGGGGAGGATTGGCCTATCGCGTACGAGGATCTGGCGCCTTACTATGACAAAGTCGAATCGTACATCGGCGTCTTTGGCACAAAGGAGAATGTGCCCAGCGCGCCGGACGGAGTCTTTCTGCCGCCGCCGAAGCCGCGCTGCAGCGAGCTGCTGATCAAAAAGGCTTGCAACAAGCTCAACATCACCTGCATCCCGTCCCGCCTCGCTATTCTCACCAAGCCGCTCAACGGGCGTCCTGCTTGTCATTACTGCGGCCAGTGCGGGCGCGGGTGTACGACGGCTTCCAATTTCAGCTCCAGCCAGGTGCTGATTCCGCCGGCACTGCAAACCGGGCGGCTCACGCTGATCACCGGGGCGATGGCGCGCGAAATTCTTGTGGGCGCGGACGGCAAGGCCGCGGGCGTTTCCTACATTGATAAAGCGATCACGCACCGAAAAGCGCATTGCAGCGCGCGCGGTTGTGGTGGCGGCGAGTGCCTGCGAATCAGCGCGCTTGCTACTCAATTCCAGATCGAAGCTCTATTCCCGATGGGCTTGCCAATTCCTCGGGGCAAGTGGGGCGCAACCTCACCGATTCTGTGGGGAGCAGCGGCTGGGGATACATTCCGCAAATGGAAAAAATCCCGCCGCACAATCACGACGGCACCGGCGGCATGCACATGTATATCCCCTGGTGGAAATACGATCGCAAAAATGATTTTCCCCGCGGCTACCACATCGAAATCGGCGGAGGCCGGGAACTGCCCAGCGCGGGAATGTTCGACGATGTTTGCGAGGAATTCGAGGGCTACGGCGCAGAACTGAAGCGCACCTGCCGCAAGCAGTACGGCGCCAGCGTGGGTTTCGCTGGCCGCGGCGAAATGCTTGCCAATCCGGATAGCTATTGCGAGATCGATCCTGAAGTCGTAGATGAGTTCGGCATTCCCGTACTGCGCTTCCATTTCAAGTGGGGCGAGAGCGAAATCCGCCAGGCCAAGGACATGCAGGAGACTTTCAAAGCCATCGTTCAGGCCATGGGTGGAGAATACAAAACCAGAACCGACCAGGGCGGCCAGCATCCCTTTGGCATCGAAGCCGGCGGGAGGATCATTCACGAAGTCGGCACGGCGCGCATGGGCGTTGATCCGAAGACTTCCGTGTTGAACGGTTATTGCCAGGCGCACGACGTCAAGAATCTGTTCATTGCCGATGGCGCGCCGCTGGTAACCAATCCGGACAAAAATCCGACTTTGACGATCATGGCCCTCTCCTGGCGCGCGTCGGAGTATCTGCTGAGCGAGGCGAAGAAGGGCAATCTGTGACTTGCGTGCAACTTTTCAGGCCGTGGGAAAAGGACCACCCCGTCATTCCGAACGGAGTCTGCGAAGTGAGGAATCTCTCTTTTCTTGGGTTTCCTCCGAAGAGAGATTCATCGCACTAAAAACGTGCGATGGAAAACCGTACCTCGCTCCGCTCGGAATGACCACCTAGGACGTCACATGTGCAGGAAGCATTAGCCGTAGGAACGCGGAGGACGTGGAACACGAGGGACAAACGATGCGAGGAATTTCGCGACGCGATGTGCTTAAGAACCTGGCTTTAGGCGCGGCGGGCGGGTCCGTGTTGCAGATAATCCCCGCGGAAGCGGCGGCCCTGGCGCACCAGATGGTGCACAAGGAGAAAGCCGCGTCGGCAGGAAAGTACACGCCGAAGTATTTTTTGCGGCACCAGTACGACACCTTGAACGCACTCTGCGATGCCATCATCCCCAAGGACGAAAAGTCCGGCGGCGCCGTGGAAGCAGGCGCGCCGGAGTTCATTGATCTCTTGTGCAGCGAAAATGAGGAATTTCAGTTGCACATCGGCGGCGGCCTCCATTGGCTGGACAATACGTGCCTGGACCGCTACGAACACACTTTTCTGGAGTCCACGCCTGCCCAGAAAAAGGAGATCCTCGATCTGATTGCATACCGGAAGAACGCCAAGAGCGATCCTGCGCTCGCCCAGGGGATTGCGTTCTTCGCGCGACTTCGCCAGATGACCTGCGACGCTTTCTATACCAGCAAAATCGGCATCGAGGATCTCCAGTACATCGGGAACACCGCCCTCGCCGAATTCCCCGGCTGCCCTCCCATTCCCGAATGCTGAGAGGCGAAGCCGGAATGCATTAGGGAAGACTGCAGCCTGCTTGAGTGGCTTTCTCTTGGACCGCGGTGAGGTGCTTCCTAACATCAACACGCAAAGGTTCAATGGGCATAGTCCTCCCGTAGGCCGTAACCGAATCACCCTTGATTAAAGGCAGTTGACGCTCAAAAGCGGTCCTTGCCTTCCGGTAAAATTGACATCTATCCTTTGACGAAAGGTCTCCTAGGATCTCATAGCCTCCGCCAATCCCACGAAGCATGTCATCTATGCCTTCCGGCTGCTTTGAGTCATAGAGGGTGAGCGCCTGTTCGAGATGTGATGCTGCGTTGTGGAGTGATTCATCTCTGGTAGATTGCTTGTGATATGCCTTGCTTATATAAACCATTGCTATTTGCAGATGGAGGAAGTCGTCGAACGAGGTGTCCTTTCTCTCTTGGCTCATCCAGTTTTGCACGACCCGGACAGCATCATCGTAATGCCCGGACTCCTGAAGTTTGACCATTCGAGTCACAGCTTCCCCTCGGCTCCGAGGAGGTTTCTGACATGCAGAAAAGAAAGAACAGATTGTGAGCAGAGCTACGATTAGGAGCCGGGCCACAGCAGTCCAAGACAATAAGCGAGGCATACCAGGTAGTCTAACTGGAGTTTTGGGCTGACAACAAAATGCTTCTGTCCACGTTCCTTCTGGAAACATGCAGGTCACAGACAACCGACAACGGGGGAATCGTAACTACTCCAGGATGGGATCCCGTAGATCAACGACAAATCTTAATCGAAAACCGATCCGGCACCGGCGGGCGCTTAGATCGCTTCCAGCTTGCGGGGAATGGATGTGTCCAGCTCGCCTTCCCAGCGGGCGATGACGGCGCTGGCCAGGCAGTTGCCGATGACGTTGACCGCGGTGCGCGCCATATCAACCAGCGCATCGACACCGAGAATGACGAATATCGGTTCGGTGGGCAAATGAAACGTCGCAGCCGTAGCCAGGAGCACGACCAGAACGGCGCGCGGCACGCCTGCCACACCTTTGCTGGTGAGCATAAGCGCGAACACCATGAAGAGTTGTTGCGTCCAGCTCATCGGCATGCCCGCGGCCTGGGCCACAAAAATCGAAGCCATGGCGAGATAGAGCGCCGAACCGCACAGATTGAAGCTGTAGCCCGCGGGGATAACAAAGGCGACAGTTTCCCGGGGCACGCCAAACTCTTCCATGGATTCCATGGCGCGAGGCAGCGCCGCTTCGGAAGAGCTCGTGGCAAAGGCGATCGTGGCTGGCTCCGCCACCGCGTTCAGAAATCGTCCCAGGGGTAACCGCGCCAGAAACAGAATCGGCAGGAAGACGATGAGGAGGAAAAGGAGCATCGCGCCCCAGGCTGTGAACAGCAATTTCGCAAGCGGCAGGAGCACGCTCATTCCCATGTGCCCAACGGTGTAGGCCATCGCGGCGCCGACGCCAATGGGCGCGTAGTACATCACGATGTTGGTGAAACGGAACATCGTTTGTGTGAGCGATTCCGCGACGCTGAGGATGGGCTGCCGGACTTTTTCCGGCACGCGGGTAAGTGCAATGCCAAATAGAATCGCGAACACGGCCACCTGCAGAATCTGGTTATCGCCGATAGCCTTGACGATATTTTCCGGGAAAACGTGCAGCAAGAAATCGTCCCACTTGAGCGAGGCAGCCTGCGATTGTAGTTGTTCGGCCGCCGTGGCGTGCAAAGCCAGCCCCTGGCCCGCACGCGTCAGGTTGATCGCCGCAATCCCAATGAACAACGCAATCGTCGTTACAACCTCGAAGAAGATAAGGCTTTTCAAGCCGATGCGGCCGACCTTTTTCAGATCGCCATGACCCGCGATCCCGGTCACGAGCGTGCCCAGAATCAACGGCGCCACGATCACCTTGATCAAGCGCAGAAAAATATCGCTCAGAAGGCGCAGGTGCGCCGCGAATTGCGGGGCAATCCCCACCCAATCTGG
>CAWADS010000082.1:0-114644 GCA_963780785.1 Candidatus Acidiferrales bacterium | reverse complement strand
GCAGGCCGCGCACGCGCGCATGGTCTTCAGCCGCCGCGTGCGGGTACTGGCCGAAATCTTGTCCGCGCGCATTCCCCCGCATTCCGCCGTTCTGGACATTGGCTGCGGCGACGGCACCATCGGAAATCTGCTGGTCGAACACGGCACCGAGATTTCCCTTGAGGGAGTGGAGTTTGCCCCGCGGCCGCAATGCGGGATTCGCTGCCGCCCATTCGACGGAGCCAAGCTGCCGTTTCCCGACTGGACGTTCGACGTTTGCCTGTTTGTTGATGTGCTGCACCACACCGACGATCTCACCATCCTGCTCCGAGAAGCCCGCCGCGTGACGCGCCGGTTCGTGCTGATCAAAGACCATCTCAGCGAAAACTGGTTTGACTTCAAGACGCTGCAGTTCATGGACTGGGTGGGCAACCGTCCTCATGGCGTGTGTTTGCCCTACAACTATCTGAGCCGCAAGGAATGGGAAGCCACCTTCGCGAAGTGCGGCCTCTCCATCGCCCAGTGGACCACCGCAGTGCCGCTGTACCCCTTCCCGTTTTCACTGCTGGTCGCGGGCCGCGGCCTCCATTTTGTCGCCCTGCTCGAGAAGGTGTAGGAGCGCAGGAAGGCCCGCTGTCTGGATTCCGACCGCAGCCTTTAGGAAGCGCCGGAGGCGCGGCAGAAAAGTGCCGCCCAGTGCGTAGAGCGCTGGGTGCATGATGTATGAGGATGACGAGCGCCGGAGGTGCGGCACATGTCCCACACATACTCCCAAAATGTGCTCCATGTTGTTTTCAGCACCAAGGATCGGCAAAAGACCATCTCGCCGGAATTTCAGACGCGCCTCTGGGCGTACGTGGCGGGTGTTTGTCAAAAGCTCGAATCCTCGTTCATGCTTTAGGCGGCACTGAGGACCACATCCATCTCCTCATAGTTTCCCAGTCTGCCCGTGGCCAAGGCGATTCTCGCCGTCAAATCGAATTCTTCACGTTGGCAAACCAGGAGGGCCATGGATTCGCATGGCAGCAGGGCTATGGCGCGTTCAGCGTCAGCAGTTCCAATGTTCCCGCCGTCGTCCAATACATCCGAATCAGCAAAAGCATCACAAAAGGCGGGGATTTGAAGAGGAGTTCGTCGCCTTACTAAAAAAACATGGCGTGACTTTTGACCCGAAATTCGTCTTTGGCTAGAAGGCATCTCACATCTGGCTTCCGGGAGGGCACGGCTTCAGCCGTGCCGAAAAGGCCCACGAATTCCAGGTGTTTCAACCCCTGAGGGGTGCAGATTGCTAGCCTGAAATTTTCATGACATGGATGCTAGGTGCCGCACCTACGGCGCTCGCATAACTGCTCCACGGTTCCCAGCCCTTACGGGCTGGGCTAACTATGCGCGCTCTGGCGCTTTTCAAGCACAAAACCAACCGAAAATCCGTTGGCCACAAGCCGCCCGCTCCTCAGCACCGTAGGTGCGTAAGAAGTTAGCCCAGCGCGTGAGAACGCTGCGGCGCCTGGTGTTCCCCAAACTATCTGCCTCTTGCCGGTGGTTTCCGAACCGGCTTGGACGACTCTCCCCTCTTGGGGACTCTGTCCAGTGCCTTTCCCCGATGGACGGCACGATACGCGATGTCTGAGTCCGCCGCTTGTTGGAGGAGGTCGTGCCCGCCGACATGACTGAGAAATTTAGTCTTCAAGGGACGGGACGTAGTCCTCAAAAAAAGCCTGACGAAACTCGAATCCCTGTAGTAGGCCCAACCCAGCGTGAGAATGTTCCTTCCACGGTAGGATCAGGATTTACAGACGCGCAATCTGACTGGTCGCTCGCTTCGCTTAGACGCTTGCACAATATTGTTTCTTATATCAGCGCCTAAAAACAGGACGAGCGATTGGTCTTCCTTTGGCAACGAATACCCGATGATGTGAAGCTCAGTTGCGTCTGTCACCGCCCTGAAGAATATCGCCAAGTTCTTTTCAAGAAAGGGAACCTCGGATTCCTTCTCCGCCAACAGGCGGAATGATGACCGGAGGGATATCGGCAAGCCTGGATTCTCCGCCCGATTGAAACGCGGGTAATAGCGGTATATATGATCTCCAGAATTCCGACGTCTGATTTGGAAACAAGGCTATGTACCGCTTTTCTTGCAAACCAATCAATCGATCCGTCGGGGCTTGACAGCGCCAAGTATTTTCTCTCTCTTCTGCTCAATACTTGTAGAAAACCCCAGGATTATGCGGAACTTCCTCCAGCGCGCGTTCAAAAGTGAGGTCCCAATTAAACGTCACAACCGTGTCACCTTCGCGCAGATTCTCGCGAACAAAGTCTCGTATAAGCTGTTGTCTTTTCACATCCGCCATCAGTTGCCATATATAGTCGGTCACAGCTCTGAGCGTAGTATTCTTTACTTCATCCAGCCTCGGCGCGGCCCAAAGATCGCTCGCAATGAATTCCTCGCTATTAAATTTTCTTGCCATCTCCAGAAGGTTTAAGAAATCCTCAATATTCGGGTAGTTCCGCAAGCGGCTGTCGAAGTTCGGGTATAAGTAGCGCAACAGCTTGTGCACGATTTTGACCTGGGAAGCATCTGCGCCTTCCAGTCGGAGCATCGACTCCCGAAGAATCTGGGAGGAGACGGCAATACCGCAAGACGCCGACACCCCCGCGCCTATTATGAAAACGCGACCCCGATGACGCTTTCGCGGTTTCTTCTTGCGTCTAGTCTCTCTTCTTCACAGTGATAGCGATGCGCAGGTTACCGCATGCGCTCCCATGGCGATCTTAGTCTCTGTCTGAACGGTTACCCGGACAGTTGGTGTTGGTTGATCAGGTCATCCGAGACTCATAGTCGGAGGATATCACTTTAGAAAGTACCCTGAGAGTGATAAAAGGCAGGGATGGGGTGACCCCCAAGGTGCCGAGGGTGTCCGGCCCGGATCTGGCGGTGAAAGGTGATGCGCTTATGGAAGGGCGCTAGCGAGTGGCAAGAGATCAAACCCCTCGGGAGAGGCGGTCAAAGTGAGGTGTTCCTGGTTCGCAATTCCATACGAGTCGCGGAACGTAAGAAACATCTGGACAAGATTATGGAGTTGTCAGCTCAAAGCTTCAATGATATCCGGGCGATGCAATTCACTGAGGCCACCCTGGGATATGGGCGTGTAGAGCTCACCTCCGAGCTTGGGGCCTTAAAGGTTTACAACCCCAGAGCGGCAGGGCCAACCGCTGAACAACAAGCCGTTGAACGCCTGAAGATTGAGATCGCTGTCCTGGGCCAAAGCAGGCAGGGGCTGCCAAAACTATTGGACTGCAATGAATCCGAGCGATGGATTGTCACCGAGTACCTGCCCGGGGGGACATTAGAAGACAACCTCCTGAGGTACGCGGGGAGACCTCTACTTTCACTAACTGCGTTCCGTTCACTCGTCGAAACCGTTGCGGGTCTCCACACCGACAGTATCTTTCATCGTGACATAAAGCCAGCGAACGTCTTCATCCGTGACGACGGGAGTTTGGTCCTTGGAGATTTTGGGATTGCGTTCCTTCCAAATCTGCCAGAGCGCTTGACGTTCACTAATGAGAGCGTGGGACCACGGGACTACATGCCTCCGTGGGCAGAAACGGAAGACCTCATTTCGAGACAGTCGAGGGCAATTTTGACGTCTACGAGCTTGGAAAACTACTCTGGTGCATGGTTGCCGGTCGTCTCAAGCTAATCCGAGAGTGGTACAAAAGGCCGGACTTCGATCTGACAGTTAAGTTCCAGAATGACCCGCAAATGCACATGATAAATGCAATTCTCGACAAATGTCTTCACGAGAATCCCGGCAAGTGTCTGCCGCGAGCGAGCGAGTTGCTGGGTGTAGTTGATGCTCACTTAAGCGTGTTGAGGCGTGGCGGCCAGATGCTTAGAGAAGGCGTGCCACGGCCTTGCCGCATATGTGGAGTGGGGTTCTATCAGGCATCGGGAGGAACGTCTGAGAAGGCGTTAGGACTGCACGTATGAGTCAGCGCCGGATCCCCCGGATCGTGGGTGCACGAGGGGGCGCTTTATGTGCGCTACTTCGTCTGCGATAAGTGCGGAAACGTTGAACTGTTTAGGACTTCGTGACGCGTCGGGCGGCTGGCCGGGCTCAAACGATTACATAAGTTGCGCGCCCCAGCCTCGTGATGTGTGCCTGGGTCCTGGGGCTCCCCTTCCGAGCGAGTACCAGTTTCGAAACTAGTACCGTTCCAACTGTTTAGGCCAAATGGTGGTTCAAGCATCTGACGCGAACACGGAGAAACTATTCTCGAAGGGATTTGCTGGAACAAGTTGGAACGGCACTAGTACCCACTAATAATAGTGGACACACGGTAAATAATGTGCTATGCTTCGCCTGTTATGCTGAGGGGAAAGATCAGTGGCTAGTGGTGAGTGGCTAGTGGCTAGAAAGAGAGACCCAAGAGCGGACCGTCCCGCAGCCCCATCCGGGACACAAAAAGCGTGCTCCACACCATCATTTTTCGCCTCTTCTTCGCTCTTTTGCCTGCTAAGTCCAATTATTCCCGTACATCCACGAGATACGCCCGTAAGTCCAATCATTCCCGTACATACGCAAAAACAGGGGGGTGGGGGGGATCTGATGCGAAAGTTTTCAGCGATCAGCTACCAGCGATCGGCAGGCGAGGCAAAAGCAGATCCCTCCAGAAAAATGATCTTCGCAGCAGAGCTTCTCTGTCATTCAAGTTCCGGTGATTTCAACCGGCTGAAGGACTCTGTTCAGGACCTTGAACTTTCAACTGGGCATCCGGCGAAGGATGCCCATCCTGAGCAAGCAGCGCGAGTCGCAGGATTTCTCCGTATTCTCGGTACTCGCCACTCGGTACACGCCACTAACTCCAATCATTCCTGCACGTTTGCCCCGAGCGAAGCCCAGGATACGGAAAAACAGGGGGGTGGGGGTAGGTAACGTAATGGTAACGTTTATAAAATATGTCGGCGCGCCGACATTCCCATCGTGGCGCGAGCCGGGAATGTCGCACGTGCAACATTCCCGTGGCACACGCGGGCTACTTGTCGTTCGCGATGCTGATGAGGCTCGGCAGGGTCACGCCGGCGCTGAGAGGCGTGTCCACGGAGGAATCGCCCACCTTGATGGTGTAAGCGCCGCTATCGGCCTGCCAGTGCTTGGCGGCGAGATCGTAGAACGCGAAGGCGCGGGCGTCGAGCGAGATGCTGACGTGCTTCGTTTCACCAGCGGCAAGCTCCACGCGCGCGAAACCTTTCAGCTCCTGAGCGGGACGCGGCACTTTCGGAGCGGCTTCCGCAACGTAGAGTTGCGCAACCTCGGCGCCGGCGCGGGAACCCGTGTTGGTGACGTCGAAGGAAGCGGTATAGAGCGCTGGACGGCCGCTGGGCGCCAACGCCGTGGAAGCCGCCGGAACGATGGAGAGATTGCCGAATTTGAATGTGGTGTAAGAGAGGCCGAAGCCGAACGGGAATTGCGGCTTCACATTGTTATGCTCGTAGCCGCGATAACCGACGAAGATTCCTTCCTTGTAGGACACGCGAACGCTGCCTGCTTCCGGATAGTAGTTCGCGAAGGCCGGATTGTCTTGCCAGCGCTTTTCAAACGTAGCCGGAAGATGCCCGGAAGGATTCACGGCGCCGAACAGAATCTCCGCGAGGGCCGTGCCGCCTTGGTCGCCGGGATACCACATTTCGAGGAGCCCGGAGACATGATCGAGCCAAGGAGAGACATCGACATTGCCTCCCGATGTGAGCGCAACGATGGTGTTCTTGTTCACCGCAGCAATTTCCCGAATGAGTTCATCCTGGCCAAGGGGCAGCGAGAAGGGACGATCCGCGCCTTCCCCTTCGCTATCGTTGTTGTAGCCGGCGGCGATAATCACCACGTCCGCTTTTGCCGCCAACTGCTTCGCCGCATCCGAAACGATCTTATGCTGATCGACGATCGCAACGCGCAAGCGTCCGCCTACGATCGAGTTGACCCATTCTTCGCCCAGAATTTTGTGAGGTCCCGCGGAAAGCTCAAGAACAACACCCTCTTGAAAGGCGTTGGCAAGCTTCCAATCGTCGAAAACCAGCTTGTCATCAATATAGAGGCGATAGCCCCCGCCTTCTCCCGAGCCCTGCGCAGCGACTTCGTAGGGGCCGGTCTGCAGGGCAACGAAATAGCCGGTCCAGCGTTTCGAGGAAGGCTTCGGCTGGGAATTGAAGAGTGTGGCCAGTGATTGCATGTCAATCGCGAGATCCCCAAAGGTTGTGCCGGGATCGTTGAGGTGGGGGACGAAGTGCGCGGACGCGGGCGCGCCCGACAGGTCGGCATTCTGGAAAGCTTCGAGTTTCAGGCCGCGCTGGCCATTTTGCGCCTCAGTCACAAACTCCGTGGCAGCAGCCGCCCTCTCCATGCTGAGCAGCCCCGCTTCGTAGAAAACATTGGCGGATGCGCCAAGGTAGCTGGCGATGCCTTGCAGAGCGCTGACGGAAGCAAAGGGGACCACGCGAGCGCTGCCTGCTCCGACTGGCTCGCCAGGATAGCCATCGGGCCCGACCACAAGCACGGTCTTGATTTGTTGCTTGTCGAGCGGGAGCAGACTGCTCTCATTCTTCAAGAGGACCATGCCCTCGCGCGCCGCCTGGAGTGCCAATTGCTGGTTCGGCAGGTTGTAGGTGGAAATTGAGAGATCGGTCTGCGGACGATCGAGCCAGCCGAAGCGAATGGCGGTCTGCAGGATGCGGCGAACTTTCTCGTCGATGGTCGCCTGGGTGACGCGGCCATCGGCAACCGCCGGCAAGAGACTCTGGCGATTCATGAACGCACCGGTAGGCATTTCAAGGTCGAGGCCGTTGTTGGCCGCGGCCACGCCATCGTAGGTGGCCATCCAGTCCGACATCATGACGCCATCGAAGCCCCATTCCTTGCGGGCGATTTGCGTGTTGAAGTAACCATTCTGCGTGGCGTGCTGGCCGTTGATGAGGTTGTAGGAATCCATGATGGCGCCAACATGCGCCTGCTTCACCGCCGCTTCGAAGGAGGGGAGATAGATCTCGCGCAGCGTTCGTTCATCGATCAAGGAATCGGAATCGTGCCGCAGATATTCGGAGTTGTTCCCCAGAAAGTGCTTGATGGTCGCTGAAACGCCCTGCGACTGCATGCCCTTGATGTAGCCGACCGCGATGGACGCCGTGAGAAATGGATCTTCGCCGAAATATTCGAAGTTGCGGCCATTCAGCGGAGAGCGGTAGATGTTCACTCCGGGGCCCAGCATGAAATGAACGCCGCGGGCCCGCGCATCCCTGCCGATGGCTGCTCCGATCTTTTCGGCCAGTGCGGCATCCCAGGACGCCGCGAGGCCGACGCCGATGGCATAAGTGGTCGAAGGGAATTTTGCATTGCTGCGCACACCAATGGGGCCATCGGACATCTCAAGAGACGGCAGGCCGAGAGCAGGAACGGCGCGAACAGCGAAGCCCGTTCCACCGATGTAATCGATCTTCTCCTCGAGCGACATTTTGCCGAGGTAGGTGTCCGCCCGCTTCGCCGCATCCGCATTTGTTGTGGCGGGCGCCTGGGCGAAGGCGGTGACGCAAACGAGTAAAAGCACAACCAGAATCAGCGCTCTACGCATATCCGGTATCCTTTCCGATCCCTATACTCTTGCTGGAGCGAAGACGATCCCCTGCAGTCTAGACTCTATTACTGATAGAGCGCCCGCGCAAATTTGGGAAGATACTCTTGCCAGCTTTGCCACGCGCGGCCGGCGGCGGGCTAACTCCTGGGAGTATGCGGTGAGAGGCAAAGCATCTGCAATGTGTACAAACGCGAGGAAGACACTAATGCGGGTGAATCTTGCCGTCGGCCGTCAAGCGCTCCAAAAAGCGCCGTGCGGTTGCGGCTTCCGGGCCATCATTGAGGTTCTTCAGCAGTTCTCGCAGAACCTTTGCTGAGTCCTCGTACCGCCCCACAGCCACGAGGGATCTTGCAACAAGCAAGTTAACCTGGGACGCCTGCCCATTGGACTCCGCCTGCGCCTGCTGCGAGAGTTTCAGGGCTTCGTCAAACCGTTCGCTGTGATAGTACGATTCCGCCAGCGACCAATGCGTCTCCCAATCGCTGGCGGGGTTTAGTTGCATGGCCTTCTCGAGAGGCGGAATAGCGTCCGCGTATTTGTTCTGGTTGCACAGCGCCATTCCCAACGCGGCCGAAGCGCGCGCGCTGTGGGGATCCATCTGTGTGGCTTTTTCCAGAACACTTTGCGCCTTCGCCCACTCGCGCTTTTTCAGATCCAACACACCCAGCATATAAAGCACGTCCGGATTATTGGGAGCGAGTTTTATTGCCTGGTTCAGGGCTTTCTCCGCCTCGGCCAGCTTATCGTCCTTGAGAGCTTGAATTCCCGTGTCGAGGGCCTGTTTGGCCTTCGGAGCGAGAATGGGATTACCGGCAGCCCCGGAAGCAGGAGTCAAGGATGTCTCCGGCTGCAGCCTGACCTCCACGTCGATCTTTACATCGTCGTACACCGATACATCTTTTTGCGCGGATTTGTACCCGGCGGCGTCCACAGAGACGGTGAACTCTCCCAGCTTGTGCGTCATGAAGAAGACGCGCCCTTTGGATGTCATCCCCTCGTCGAATGGGGCTCCCCCGTGGAGAAGTTTCACACTCGCGGGTAAAGAGATGAGGTGCCCGGAAGCATCCAGAACGGTCACATCGATTTCCGCGCGGAAACCGCGAACCTCCAGCTGGTCTCCGCCGTTAGATTGGCACCAAGCGGAGAGCGGGCACAAGAGGTTACATAGGAAGGCAGGCAGCAGGATTGCCTTGACCAGCAGAAGCACGCGTTGGTTTGGGCAAGGCATAAGAACCGTAAGAAGCAGCCAGAAGCCTAGCCCTCCGAGTAGGAGCAGTCAAGGGGAAACGCCCTTTACTCCCGAGCATATTCAGCGAAGACCTTCCCCATCCTCAGGGCTAAGGATGAATTGCGGGAGGTGCGCTAGAGAGTTTCTTCAGCAGAGCGTCGTCTTCCTTTTTGTGGAGGGCGCGGGATTTGGCGAACTCTTCCTCAGATGCGGCCGTGTTCCCCATCAGGCGATACAGGTTCCCGAGGCGGAAATGCATATCGGGTTGCTCGGGGTCCAGTTTCACGGCCCGCTGGTAGGCCGCGAGAGCTTCTTCATATTTCTTCTGCTGCACGTAGATTGCGCCCATATCCGCGAAGGCGATGCGAATGTCGGCTCTCTGTTGTACAGCCTTCTGGAGCAACACAAGCGCTTTCTCAGGATCATTCAGCTTTAATTCGATATCGCCCAGATAAGCCAGCGCCTGGGCATTTTCAGGATCAATCCCCAGTTCCGACTCAAATTCGGCCTTGGCCTGGTCATATTGATCGACTTCCAGTAAAGATAGCCCAGGCCGAAATGGACGCCCGGCTCTCGCGGAGCGGCCTTCACCGCGGCCTGGAACTCCGCAATCGCGTCTGCGGGCCTTTCCAGCCCGTCGAGGGCTTCACCCATCAGCATGTGCGCCGCCGCCGAATCCGGATTTTGCTGCAGGATTTGCTGGAATTCTTTCAGGGCACATTCATTGTCTTTCGCCCACAAGCAGCTTTGCGCCAGCACTTGATGCAATTCCAAGTTTCCGGGATCGGCTTGCGCCGCCACCTTCAGATGCTTGGCAGCGTCTGCATACCGCTTTGCGCCGTAGTAGCTGAGGCCTAAGAGCGTGCGCGCTTGCATGCTATGGGGATCGGCAGCCAGTGCCGCACGAAGCGGAGTGATCGCTTCCGGGAAATGCCCCTGTTTGAACTCCGCCAGACCCAGATTGAGTTGGATGCCTGGCAGTTTCGGATCCAGGGCCAGCGCTTTTCTGTAGGCCGAGGCTGCATCGGGATAGTTTCCCAGCCTGGAAAGCACCACCCCCCAACTGGCGAATGCCGCGGCGTCATGCGGGTTGTGCGCCGCTACCGACTTCCAGGCTTCGGCTGCCTCAGGAAGCTTGCCTTGCCGTTCCAAGGCCTGTGCATCGGATGGAGTGGGAGTTTGGGCGCTGAGCGGCGAAGCCGAGAGGAGCGCGGCGAGGAGCCAACCTATCTTGCACATGATCGTGTGTACCTGATACGAGTTTACCAGCGACAGATGACGGAGTCTCGAATCAGCGCGGACGAGCCGTCTCTGACAGTCTCCAGTGTATCCCCTTGCGGGCGATTCGCTCTCGGACTAAACCCGAAATCCGAAGTGGAAGAGTGATTCCTCCGCTCCCGGACGGCCAAATCCGCCGCCCCTCCGGTCGGAATGACAAGTTGCGATGCGCTCACGTAGAGTTGGCCAACTTCAGATTTCAGGCGAAAAGAAAACGCGGCGGGCAGGTTGTCCTGCCACGCCGCGTGGTTGGAAGTGAAAGCTAGACGAAGCTTAGAAGTACAGCTTCAAGGCTAGCTGGATGGTCCGAGGATCGGCAGCGTTGGTGATCTTCCCGAAGTCGCTGGCGCCGAGGTTCACGCTGATGCCGCCGTTGACGCCATCACCTATGAATTGGGTGTGGTTCCACAGGTTGAAGAACTCGGCGCGGAACTGGAGGTAGCTCCCCCTCGATTCGCTGAACCTGAAGTTCTTGAAGAGAGAGGCGTTCCAGTTGTCGCGTCCGGGACCCCGGACGGAATTGCGCGGGGTGTTGCCCCAGCAATCCGGTCCTGTCGCGCAGACCGGGTTGGAGTAGATCGAGGTGTCGAACCACTCGTTGACAGTGTGCGGATCCTGACCCCCGCCACTCGTGTCTGGCCGGTTCGAGGAGTTCGGAATAATGCTGGACGCGCTGTTGCCGTTTAGGCCAATATTCAGCGGAGCTCCGGACTGAGCGGTGACGATCCCGGAGATTTCCCATCCACCAAGCATCATCTTGGTGAGCTTGCTGTCGCTGTGGTTGAAGAACGGCAGGTTGTAGACGAAGTTGGCAAAGAAGATTTGGCGGTGGTCGTAGGTCGACGGGCCATAATCATACTGCCAACCCGCGTAAGGATTGGTAATAGTGCCGAGGTCGCCGGCGCTGCTGCCTTGGGTCCCCGCATCGTTGGTATGCGAATAGGTGTACCCGAGTTGGTAGGTGAGGTCGTTCTTCAGAAACGCACCACGCAGAGACATCTGAATGCCGTTGTAGTCTCCGTTCGACTCGTTCCGCGCCAAGCGGATGCCGTGGTATCCAAGGTATGGAACGACCGAGTTATAGGGAGCGGCGGTAGTCGAGCCACTTACGTATGCGGGTAGCAGGCTCTCGCTTGGGAGATCGATCTCCTGGTAGTAGTTCTGGTGCCGGTTCTGGGTTCCGACGTAGGAAACCGACAGCACCGACTTGCCAAGGGACTGTTGAACGCCCAAGCTGAACTGCGTGCTTCTGGGCGACTTGTAGTTGCTCTCGTCCAAACCCGTGATGTTGTTGACCGGGATGGCACCGCTGGCGGTGGCCCCAGTCCCGATGTTCACGGCGGGATTGTTGAACAACACGTTGTTGAAGTTGACGCTGGCAGCAAGCGGAACGGTTCCCGCGTTGTTGTACACGTCGTTGCCCTGGATACGTTCGTTCATGACGCCGTATCCGCCGCGGATTACGGTCTTGCCGTTGCCGAACAGATCGTAGGCAAAGCCAAGGCGCGGCTGGATGTTTAGCCAGGAATCTTTCACGCAGCCCTTGGAAATGCCATTCTCCCCGCAAATGCTGATGCCGTTGGTGTAGAAAGTTGCGCCCAAGGCGGTGTTGGTGAAGAGACCCTTGCTAGCTGGAGTCGATAGTGTTGTCCGTCGTATCGCTCGCCGCGAAGGTGGCCGCATTCGCCGCACTGTAGAGGTTCGGATAGAAGTTGGCCATCTGGTTGGTTTCCTCGTAGGTGTGCGGAATGCCATCCCACCGCAGACCGAGGTTCAAGGTGAGGCGATTATTGACGCGATAGTTGTCCTGGATGTAGAGTGCCCAGGACTCGTTGTCCCAGTGCCCGGCGAGCCTTGAGGGCATCCTGAGAGTAGTTCTGGGCGTAGCCGAGAAGGAAATCGGCAAAATCATTGCCTGTATATTGGCCGTTGAACGTGTAGTTGCCTTCGGTGTTCTTGAACCAGTCCTGAATCTTCTTATAGATGGCCCAACTGCCGCCCATCTTCAGTTGGTGACGGCCCTTGGTCCAGGAAACGTCATCGCGAATCTGGTAATCGTCGGCCTTGTTGACCCACGGCATCCAGTTCGCGGTGTAGTTGGCGCCTGTGCTGCCGCCCAGGTTAATTGACGGAATTCGGTTGTCGGACGTTAACCGCGTTGACGAAATAACCAGTCGGAGGTGAACGGGGATGCTTAAACAAGCCGAGCGGGAGGATGTCAATGCGGTTGCCGTTGTAGTTGAAGGCCGCTTCGTTCACCAGCGACGGGCTGATGGTATAGGCGGTGTGAATCACTCCGGCGTAAGAAGGATTGCCGAAGGTGTTTCCAATGGTAGGAACGTTATCGCCGCTCCACATCGTGGTGGCTTGGTTGTTGGAGATCTGCTCGGCCACGAAATGGCCATAGATCGTGAACTTGTCCGAGAAGTTATGGTCGATACGGACGATTTCTTCGCGCACATTCGTCGGCACGGCAACCGGTTTAACGAACGAATTGCCGCTGGTCGGCGCGGGGAAGATGCCGCCATATGCCCCGCCGGCAGTCAGCAACGCATGGGCGTTCGTATTAACCAAGGCAGCGATCCCGCCAGTGACCGTACCAAGCGAGTCACCGGGGAATGGCACGAACGTCGGCTGCTGCGCCAAGGTTTCCTTGGGGTGGACCGCGCAGTCGCCGTCCGCACCTGGCTGGCTGTAATTGGTGATACCTGCGGCGGTAAAGGCCGCGATCTGTGTAGTCGAGAGCTGGTTTTGACACGGGACATGCAAGCCCGAGTTCGGGACAACCGTAGTCTTATCTGCGAGCTTGCTGTCTGCCGGCACATTACCCGTGAAGTCGCCGCCATACGCGCCCGTCGGAGGCACGACCCGGTTAATGACTCCGTTGCCGTAAACGAACTTTCTCCATTCCATGTTGTAGAAGAAGAAAGTCTTGGACTTGTTGGGGTTGTAGACTTTGCCAAAGCTGACCGGGCCACCGATGTTGAACCCATAAATGTTGTAGCGCAATTCCCCGATCGAATTGGGAGGAGGGTTGAAGTAATTGCGTGCATCCAAAGCGTCGTTGCGGAAGAACTCCCATGCCGAGGCATGGAGGGTCTTGGAACCGGACTTCACAACCGAGCTGATCGTACCGCCGGAGGAAAGGCCGTAGTCCGCGCTGTAGTTGGAGGTCATCGTTTGGGTTTCCGCAATGGCGTCGAGGGAAGGCAAAATGCTGGAAGTGCCGGCACCGCCGCGGTCTGAGTTCTCGCCTCCATCCAAGAGGTAGAGGTTGTGAGCGTTACGGTTTCCGTTAAAGCTGATATTGCCCGCGGCACCGCCGGTCGGCACCGGCAACTGCGAATCCGGGTTCAGCTGCGAAGCGCCAGGCGTCAGTGAAACATAGCTATAAATCGTACGGCCGTTGGAGGCCAACTCGGCAATCTGCGTTCCATTGACGAGCGAATCCACCTGACCGGTGTCAGTCTGGACGGCGATGGGGTTGGCTTCCACGGAAACAGACTGCGCCGTGGTGCCAAGCGCCAATTGGAAGTCAACGCGAATACGATCGCCTTGGTTGAGCAGCACTCCCAGGCGCTCTGTTACCTTGAATCCGGTAACCGAGGCTTTCACGTTGTAGTGGCCGATGGGAATATCGGGGACCACGAATTGCCCCGCATCATTCGAAGCCAAGGAAATGACACGGCCCGTTTCCACGTGGGTAATCGATATTGTGACGTTGGGAACCACCGCCCCAGACGGGTCGGTAACGGTCCCGAGGATTGTAGCGTTCTGCCCATAGGCCAAGAACGGCAGGCAAACCATGGCCAGGATCAGAATCGCCAAGTACTTTAGATTTAATGATTTAAAAGAAAAAAGACGACCACAAATAGACGTGTTTCTACTTCGATTCATTTTTCACCCCTCTTGCCATTTGGCAAGTCTTTCTAGACATCACCCTAGGAACTCACCGTTAAAGGTAACGGTTGATCCTTATTTATTACGTTGTTGAATCCATGTCAAGCGAATTTTTGCTGATAACGCACGAAAGTGCCATACAATATCGTTTTGCTGAGACCGGCCCGGTCCGCTTTAAACCCGGCAAAGGGCACCCCGACTGGCCAAACAAACCACCCATTCTTGCTCCCAGGAGCGATTGCGAGCCGGTTGACTGGACCTCCGGTTTAACTCCGGCGCGACCACGTAGCGAATGAACCCTGTGGGATTCCAGGGGAGAGCTGCGCGGGCCCAAGGACGCTATCTTCCAACTGTGAGAAGATGATGCTTCGATTTGCGCCGCGGCCGTGGCAGTTATAAGGAGGCAGGTTCCGTGCTGGACTGCGCAGGGCGTCGTGACTCGCCTCTTGGGGCAATGAGCCGCCGGAGGTTGCTTTCTCTTCTTGGCGGCTCGCTGGCATCGTATTGTTTCTGGCCCGCTCGCAGCATGTGTGCCGCGAAGGCTGCGGCAGCGCAGATCAAATTTGCCCTGAAAAGCCTGCCCTTCCGCGTGGAAACCGACGAAACTCCAAAGTTTCCCCACGCGCCGGCAACCATGGCTGGCGGCGTCGCCGCGTTTGACTACAACAAAGACGGGCGCCCTGATATTTTTTTTACCAATGGCGCCAATATCGAAACGCTGAAAAAAGATAGCGAAAAATTTTCCAACCGCCTGTTTCGGAATGATGGAAATGGTGTCTTCACGGATGTCACCGGGGAAGCCGGCCTGGCCGGCGCCGGCTATGATATGGGCGTGGCCATCGGCGATTACGATAACGATGGATTCCCGGACATTTTCGTCGCCGGGGTGCGGGGCCATTCGCTCTACCACAACAATGGTGACGGCACGTTCACGAATGTGACCGCGAAAGCTGGACTGGATCGCTGCAACGATCCAAAGTACGGCCCCCTCTGGGCCAATGCCGCCGCCTGGGTGGATGTGAATAACGACGGCTTGCTGGATTTGTTCGTGGTGAATTACCTGCAGTGGGACATCAAAACGGAGCACCTGTGCGGCCCTTCGACCGGTTACGATTATTGCAGTCCAAAATTTTATGAGGGCCAGCCCAACCAGTTGTTCCTGAACCGCGGCGATGGGACCTTTGAAGATGTCTCCGCAAAGTGGGGCCTTCGGGATTTGGTGGGCAAGGGCATGGGAGTGGGGGTCGCCGATTACGATCTCGACGGACGGCCTGATTTGTTCATCACCAACGATACCTCCTACAACTTTCTGCTCCACAATACCGGAAAAAAATTCGAAGAAGTCGCTTTTTCGCAGGGCGTCGCATTGGTCGAGGACGGGGAGTTCATTTCCGGCATGGGCGTTGATTTTCGCGATTACAACAATGACGGCTACCCGGACATTGTGCTCGCCGCCTTGAATAACCAGACCTTTCCCATCTATCGGAACAAGGCCGGCAAGGGATTCGAGGAAGTTACCTATGCCAGTGGAATGCGGCAGCTCAGCCGCACCATGGCGGGCTATGGCCCCGGGTTTTATGACTTCGATAACGATGGTTGGAAAGATCTGTTCATCGCAAGGGGGCATGTAGAGTCCATTACCAAGCCCGGCATGGATATCGAGCAACCCAACACGGTATTTCGCAATTTGGGTGCCAGCGGGCAATGGCAGGCGCTGACCGCCGAAGCTGGTTTGGACGCGGCTCCCCCAGCCCGGCATCGCGGTGTGGCGTTTGGAGATTTCGACGGAGACGGCCGCGTGGACGTTGTCGTCACGGCGCTCGGCAAAGACGCGGAGATTTGGATGAACCGAACGGAGGGCGCGGGGCACTGGCTGGATGTGGCGCTGGAGGGCACCAAGAGCAATCGTGACGGAATTGGAGCCGTGGTGAAGGTTGAGACCTCGGCAGGCGCGCAATACAACCACATGACGACCAGCGTCGGCTATGCTTCTTCCAGTTACGGCCCGGTGCACTTTGGCCTTGGCAATGACGCGAGGGCCAGACTCGTGGAAATCCGCTGGCCTTCAGGAACGGTTCAAACGCTGCAGGATGTGGCGGGCGATCGGGTGCTCAACGTAAAAGAATCGGCTGGGAAGTAGAAACAGCTACGGGCGGCCGAGGAGCAGCCGGTCGATGCGGCGACTGACGTCAAGCAGGTAGGCTTCGTCGCCGCCCGCGAGCTCCGCGATGGCGCTACCTGAGTAGTTTATTTCGGCAAAAGCTTGGCGCACAGCGGGCCAGTCCACGTCGCCGTCACCCAAGTTTACCCAGGCGTAGCCATCTTCTTTGCGCTTGAAGTCTTTCAGGTGGACAGCGACGATGTCCTTGCCGAGCGTGCGAATCCAGTCTTGCGGATAACCGTAAAGCAGTACGTTGCCGACGTCGAACCAAGCCTTGATCCAAGGGCTCTGGAACTCGGCGATATATTTGGCCATTTCGAGGGGACTCAGCAGGAACTTGTTCCACACTTCCTCGAGGGCAATTATGATTTTCATTTCCGAAGCGAGGGGAATCAGCTTGCGGATTTCGTTCTGAGAACGCGTCCACGCGTCGCGGTAGGACGTATGCGAATTCACCACGGCCGGAACGAGCAGCACCGTGTCTGAACCCCAGAGCTTGGCATTGTGGAGCGAGGTGCGCATTCCCGCCAGGCTTTGTTCCACCACCTGCGGGTCGTCCGACGACAGCGGATATTTCCAGTGATCCATGTTCATCACGGAATCGATGCGGATATTCGCTGCGGCAGCGGCGTTCTTGATCTCCTCGGCTGTGTGCTCGTCGGGCGTGGTAGGTGCTTGCACCACATCAAAGCCAACGTCCCGCGCCATCTTGAAGCGGCCGGAGTAGCTGAGGCTGGCAGGCAGCATGTCCAGGACCAGGCCCTTTTTGATAGAGAGTGCCGCGGGAAATGGCGTGAGTTTGGCGGAGGAGGAGGCTGAGCCGGCGGGGGCAGATACAAGAGACCCAGCGAACCCGCCGCTAAGGCCGGCCGCACAAGCCGCTGTGACTGATGATTCCAGAAACTTACGACGTGATATATGGCTCATGTGTACACCTCGATGGAAGCCTAGTGGCCGGCGCCCTTTCGCCCGCGATTTCTCAAACCACCGAAACCGCTACTGAATCTAGCCTGGAAGAAAAATGGACCCGGCGTCGCAACCTCAGCCCAGTCTGTTCAGGTCAATCTTCGGATCCCACACCTCGGTGGACTTCATCAGTTCATCCCAGGCGACTTCGCGTCCAGTGTAGGCAGCCGAGCGCGCCATCATGCAGGAGAGAGCAGATTCGGCGCCCTTGGCGGCCTGATTATGGAAATTCCCGCTCGTGACGCTTTCAACGAAAGCCTTTTTCTTTTCCGAATCGGCGAGTTCGAGGTTGGAGCTGAAATTTCCCGTAGCTGAAAAACCCTTGGAATCGGCCGATTCCTTAGCGACGGAACCCGGAGACTGCCAAGGATCGTCACCCCAGATGCCAAGCGGCCCGGTGTAGGGAGATTGGGAGGTACCCTTGGTGCCAAAAAAACGTTCGGTGACGTCCCACCAGCCCTTTGCAAACTGCGTGGAACTGAAAGTAACGTCGACCCCATCGGGATACTGGAAGAGGACATTGTAGTTTCCGTAGACGTCCCCGTCAGCTGGGCGGCCCAGGCGCCCGCCCGTCGCGGAAGCTCTCAAGGGATGGGCCTTGAGTATCCAATTGCATATATCGATCACGTGAATGTTTTGTTCCACGATGATGTCCCCGGAAAGCGTGCGGTCATAGACCCAGTTGCGAAGGCGACGCTCGGCGGGTGAAGCGTTAGGCCAACCCGGCCGGTCGAGGTAGCCTGCGAGGTAATGCGCTTCGCCACAGACGATGTTGCCGAGCGCTCCACTATGAATACGCCGGACCAGTTCCACAAAGGGCGGGCAATCGCGGATCTGGAACCCTACATCAAGGCTTAACTTTCCTTCGGCGCGTTTGCCGACTTCGATCACCTGCAACGCGCCGGGTACGTCGACCGCCACTGGCTTCTCGAGATAAACGTGCTTGCCGGCGGCAACGACAGCTTCCAAATGCCGGGGATGATAATAGGGCGGCGTGGCGATTACGACTGCGTCCAGTTCCTTTGAGGATGCGATTTGCTGGTAGGCATTGGGGCCAGCGAAGAGTTGCGACGAGTCCAAGGCGGGATAGCCCTTGGCTTGCTGGATCTGATCGAAGTGCGCCCGAGCCACGTCGAGCTGGTCTTGAAATAAGTCAGCCAAGGCCACAACACGAGCACCGCCCGTGTCGATAAGATTCGTCGCGTCTTCGGTGCCTCGGCCGCCGCAACCAAGCAGGCCCACACGGACGGCGGAGTTGGCGGCCGTGCCGCGTATCAGGGAGGGCTTGATGAACATGACGCCCGCGCTGGCCGCCGCTGCCCCCAGAAATTTCCGGCGGCCAATCTTGCCGGAGGGGTTCAATTGACGCTTGGAATCGCTTGACATGTCGCCTCCTGATGCTGGAAGCAGCCGTTCGATACGCATTCGGACATCCCGTTTGCTTTGCAGCAGAACGGGGATGCCGCCATGACTAGCCGATCAGCTTTTCCAGATAATCCTTCGCGGCGCGGACATCTGCCATCTGCTGCGGACCGGAAATCTCTCGTTCGATGGTGACCGCGCCGCGATAGTCCAGCTCCTTCAAACGAGCGATGATGCGGGGAAAATCTACCTTACCCTTGCCGATGGGAACTTCCTCGCCGAGTTCCCTCGGGTTTGTCGGCCAGAGACCGTCCTTGGCGTGAATTCCCTGGATATAGGGGCCGAGGAGCTCGAGGGCGTCGACGGGATTAGCCTTGCCATAGAGGATGAGATTGGCGACATCGAAATTTACACCCTGGTCATCCACCCCAACGTCCTGGATAGCGCGCAGCAGGGTGATGGGAGTTTCCTGCCCCGTCTCGTAACGGAGATTCTGGCCATTGCGTTTGCAGTAAGTGGCCACCTCGCGAATCGCCGTCACAGTCTCCTTATACAACTGGTCGTTGGGATTCTCCGGGATAAATCCGCAATGCGTCTGCACGGCGGGGATGCCGCACTGCTTGGCGAAGTCCGAAGCCTTCTTGATGTGCAGAATGCGTGCCGCGCGTGTCTCTGGCGGAACCAAGCCGATGGTCAGAGGCCCCTGGTAGAAGTCCCATGCTTCTTTCCCGGGCCCGCCGACAACGACAGAAGTCGCCTCGATGCCATATTTCTTGAGGGCCAGCCGCAGCCGCCCGACTTGCTCCGGCTCGAAATCGTCCACAAACACTTGGCATGTGGGGAAACCAAGATCGTGGAGCTTTGCCATAGCAGCATCAGGATCCTTGCCAATACCGATGATTAAGCCGAGGCGCAACGGCTTCTTGCCGTCGTTGGAAGCTACGGTCTGTAATGCGAGCCTGTGTCTGAGGCCGGACGAATGAGCACCGGGAATGGCGCCATCCAGGAGAACGGCGCGCCCAGGGCCAAGGCCGCCTGCAAGAGCCGCTGCGGAGGTTTGAAGAAAGGCTCGACGGTTTTGTTTGTTCATGATGACGATCCGTGAGAGCAGAATCTTCTCTCGGCGAGGCCTTCGTCTCTGCTTAAGGAGGAATCGCAGTGACCTGCTCAGAAAGGAAAGTTATCACTAAGCTGCGATTAGAGAAATCAGTTTCACGGGGCGCGGAGGGGAACCTATTTTCTGACACACAGGGTGAGTCACCTTCCAGAATGATTACCCCGGTGCAAGCATTGTTTCGGAAGGAAAAATTTCAGTTCTCCTCAGGCGAAAATTCCAGGCCACGAACACACCGAAACGAAAATCTAGACCCCCGACAGTAGCCCGTCAGCTTTGCTCGACGGAAGTAAATGGAAATATGGAGGATCGAGAAATCTGGCGGAGAGGGGGGGATTCGAACCCCCGGTACAGGTTTTAGCCCGTACAACGGTTTAGCAAACCGCCGCCTTCAGCCTCTCGGCCACCTCTCCGCGGCGAATTACCTCGCAAATTGTAGCGCAGACCACGCGTCAGCAACAGCCAGAAATTGCGCCGCGAGCCCGTTCGCGTTCGCGAAATGAACCCTGAGCATTTATTGCTCCGCGGGCCATTTTTGAAGGCGGGAATGACCAAAACACCGGGTCTTGCGTCTAAACAGTGCGGAGTTTCCGGGCGCTTGGACAGCCCTATCCAACCGTCCCAAATCTTTTCTTTCCTGTGATTTGGACCTACAATAAGGAGGATTCGGGCAGCAACTAATCCAATTGGAACCTGCACTGAGTCCGTTGGCCTACGGCAACCTCGCCGGCCTGGGACGGTTTTGACCCTCCGGCGAAACATTTGCCCCCGTTAAGCCGTATTCAATGTAGGCGCAAACCCAACACTGATTGTTACGAGTGTTTTCCCCCCGGGTGGTCCATGGGGGATCAGCGAAAGGAATGGCATGAAGACGTGGCACAAGGTCGGCATAGGTCTCGCAGCAGCAGCAGCCCTGGGCGGGATCGTGTGGTTCAGCATCAACCAGGCTAACAAAGGTGTGGTGACCGTACAGACCGCCAAGGTGGCCAAGCAGGAGGCGCTCGTATCTGTCGTGACGGCTTCGGGGGAAATCAAGCCGACAACCTACACAAACATCACCGCACAGGGATTCGGGCGCATCATCGACATCATCGTGAAAGAAGGCGACCACATCAAAAAGGGCGACCGCCTGTTGATGCAGGAAAACGTGCAGGCCAATGCCGACGTGCAAGCCCAGGCCGCATCAATTAATTCCACGCAATCCGGCGTGCAAGCAGCAGACGCGAGCTTCCGGGCCGCACAGGCAGATTTGATACAGCAGCAAGCCAATCTGGAAAAGGCCAACCTGGACTTCGAACGCGGACGAGGTCTTTTCAAGGACGGCTTGATCCCTAAGCAGGATTTCGACCAGCGGAAGACCGCTTACGACGCAGCGGTGGCCGCCGTGGATTCTGCTAAGGCTCGTGTGCAAGCCCTGAAGGCACAGTTGGACCAGGTACGCGCGCAACTCGATCAGAGCCGGGCGGTGTTGGTCCGGACCAAGGATATCCTGCAGAAAACCACCTACTTTTCGCCGATCAATGGAATCGTGAGCTATTTGCCGGTGCGCCTCGGCGAATATGTTGTGCCGGGCATTCAAAACGCCACCGGCAGTTTTCTGATGACACTCTCGGATATGTCCGTGGTGACGTCTGAAGTGAAAGTTGACGAAACGGACATCGTCAACGTCAAGATCGGGCAGGACGCCGACGTAACCATTGACGCTGTCCCGGGGAAAATTTTCAAGGGAAAGGTCACCGAAATCGGTTCGCAGGCGGTCCTGCGGAGTTCCGGCCTGGCCACGACGCAAACCACGACGAGCAACCAGGAAGCCAAAGATTTCAAGGTCGTGGTCACGCTGGAAAGTCCTCCCGAGAACTTGCGGCCAGGGCTTTCCACTACATCGAAAATCAAGACCGCCGAAAAAAAGAACGTGATTGCCATCCCGATCCAGGCGCTGGCCGTGAGGTCGCGCAAGGATCTGGATGAGGCCGCAAAAAAAGACAAGAAGTCCGGCAACGTCACCTTGGCCGCGCCTCCTGCTTCTGCCCCGGGTGACCCGAAGAAGGATGAAGTGCAGGGCATATTTGTGGTGAGTGGAAAGAAAGCGGTGTTCCGCCCTGTCGAGACGGGCATTTCCGGAGTGACCGACATCGAAATCACCAAAGGATTGCAGGAAGGCGAAGACATCGTAGTGGGAAGTTACAAGGCTCTTCGCACGTTGAAGCCGGAAGCCAGCGTCAAGGTGGACAATTCCGCCCCCAAGAAGGCGGAAGAGCAGCAATAACCAGCGTCAACAGGGAGAACAAAATGCCCGTAGAGACTTCAGTTTCGGATTCCTTCCGCCAGGACCTGGTGGATAGTGGCATTGTGATCCGGACGGAGGAATTGACGAAAGTCTACGAGATGGGCGCGGAGCAGGTGCACGCCTTGAGCGGAGTGGACGTCGATATCCACAAGGGGGATTACGTGGCCATCATGGGGCCGTCCGGGTCGGGAAAATCCACGCTGATGAACTTGATCGGCTGCCTGGATTCGCCGAGTGCCGGCCGCTATTGGCTGGCTGGCCGCCTCGTCAGCGATCTGGACGATGATGAGCTTGCCTATATCCGGAATAAGGAAATAGGTTTCGTGTTCCAGACTTTCAACCTGCTACCGCGCGCGACGGCTCTGCACAATGTCGAGTTGCCTCTCATCTATAACGGCACTCCCGCCGAAGAGCGCGTAGAACGCGCCAAGCAGGCCTTGGAACGCGTTGATCTGATCCCGCGCATGCATCACAAGCCCAACGAGCTTTCCGGAGGGCAGCGCCAGCGCGTGGCGATTGCGCGAGCCCTGGTCAACAATCCCTCCATCGTGCTCGCCGATGAGCCCACGGGTAATCTCGACTCCAAAACGGGCGAAGAGATCATGGCCTTGTTTGAAAATCTGCACCGCCAGGGCAATACCATCATATTGGTAACTCACGAAATGGATATCGCGCAGCACGCCCACCGCGTCATTTTCATCCGCGACGGCAAGATCTTCTCCGACGAAAAAGTCGCCAAGAAAAAGGCCGAGACCGACTGAGCTGCATGGTGCGGGCGAAGCCGCTGGCTTGACTTGCCATTGCCGCAATTGTGGACCCGGCCTTATCGAGCGGCTGCGGCGTCCGTGGCATCCGAGTCAGGAAGAGTCTCGGGCAAGGTGAGGTACGTCCGGGAGAGCCGGTCATGCCAGGTAAGAGCGTCTTCGTCCCAGATCGCCCAAATAAATCCCAGGAATAGAGTGCCAGCCGATAGCATGTAGCCCAATGCCCGCTGCAAGTATTGCTTCGCCGTCGGGTTCTCTCCCGAAAAGCTGGCCACTTGAAGACCTCGTACCATCATTCCCGGCGTGGTTCCTCCGAAAATGGTGAACAGGCCGAAATACTGGACATAAACGAACGCGAACGTAAAGAAGCACACCGCGGCGCTTAACTTGCTGAACGTAAAGTGACCTCCCAGCGAGCCAAACAACGCGAGGAATCCGCCATACGCGAACGCCAAACACGCTGCGTCCACCACGGCTGCTGCGCGTCGCTCCTCGATCGAGGCCACAGGAAACATCCCGGAGTAGACCCGTGTCCCGCTCTCGGCCGGCAGTTCTGGGAGTGCTTCTTCTTGTTCTGGGGGCAGGCTCACGTCAATCAAGAGCCGCGTTTCCACGGGTTCCCGCTTCCGTGGAGGTCGTCCGATCGCCACGGTAAACGCAAAGTCGTCGCGTTCCGGGAACGTTTCATCAGACGGAGGAAATTCCTCGACCGCGACGTTTTCAGGCCCGGCTGAGGCATGACTCTCGAAGGGCAGTTCAGTTTGCCCCTCGCCAACACCGGCTTTTCGCCGCCGCGCGCGGTAGGCCTGGAGGCGCTGGTTCAATTCACCACGCCATTCCCCGTCGGCCTTCGCGTTGAGAGCCAGATTTCCTTGTGTGGATTGGGAGCCTTCCCCTGCGGGATAGGACTCCGGAGAATCACAAAAAATACACGTGCGCACGCCCTTGGAGAGCACTGCGCCACATTGCAAGCAGATTTTATTCACCGGTGCGTTTTGCGCTGCGGACGCTCTCACTCCGGTGAGGAGGAGCTCTTCCAGACTACCACGCTCGACGGAAGTCAAACAGCAAGGAGTGCAGGGAGGTAGCCAAAGAAGCAGTAGCGCTGGTGGGAACTAAAGATCGTCCTGTTGCGCGAGCATCTGGCGGTTGTGCGCGATCCGCCGGTCCAACGCCACGGCCGCAAAGTACGCGCAGCCCGCCTGCTCATGTTCGGCCCAGGATCGCAGCGAGGGCACAATCCAGGCGAACATTTGCCGAGCCGCGGTCAGAAACGAATGATACATGTTCACCGCCTGGAGTTCGTTACGGTCCTCCAGACGATCCGGGCACAATTGCAGCAATTGCATAACTCGTCTATAATCTCCCGCAGTCGCCAGCGCGCGAATTCCGGTCACATCCCTCACTTCCGCCGACAACGAATGCCGCGAAGAGGAAGCCATCAGCGACCGGCAGTAGGAGACAAAGAACATCCCAAGTGTGGCCAATGAGACCACGAAGATCAGCGCGGCCATCATCGCGGCACCGCCACCAGGCGCGCGGGCGCCAGCCGCGATTCTTCGCTATACCGCAGAATCGTCAGCGACCAGGACAACGGCAGGAAGCATCCGAGCAGCGGACAGAAATATCGGATTATGCTGAATCTTCCCGAGAAGTTCATCAATGCATAGCTCGCCGCATAACCGCTGAAGTAGAGACCCAGAGACAGAATGATCTGCACCAGCCGCGTGCGGGTCTCGTGCAGCTTCAGCACCGCGCCCCACAGGACGTAAGTCAATACCAAACCGACAAAATAGAGGTTCTGCGAGAGTTCGTAGACGAAACCGGTCGACAGGCGCGCAGCCGATTGCGCCACCACTGCGTAGGAAAATCCCGCCGTTCCCAGCAGCAGGAATGCGGCACCCCACTTCACATAGTCACCCGCGCGAAGTTCGTCGAATACATGGGAGTAAAGGCTGATCAGTGCCACAAAAAGTGCCAAAGTGAGCAGGGCATCGCTGTAATAGTAAAAATACATGTACTGGTCGGAGCGCTGACCGTAGCTCCAGAGGATAAAGAATCGTCCAATGCTTACCGTCGTGGAGAGCAGCAAATAAAGATTCAGGAAGAAGTAGCGAAGGAAGGAGTTGCGGGCGAGCGAACACACCACGAAGAGCAGCTCAAAGGCTGTTCCTAAAAACCAAATAATCAGGTCACTTGGGCCTGGCATAGAATCCTATCGGCCCGGCCCATTCCCCTCTACCTGCTTCGAACTGCCTAGCAGACTGTGTAGAGTTAGTGTGGAATCGGCAGCGGTGCCGGTCCGTTCGCCATCAGCACCGTCCCCCTCGAGTTGCTGGAGAGGACGGTTTTGATGCCCATGGCTCCCACCAAAATGCCCAAGGCGAGAACCAGTGCTCCCAATTTGCGTGACATAGTGCCTCCGTGGAACTTGAACACACAGAGACACTCTATCCGTTAATAGGATAGTGTCAAGCAGGGCACTCTACGCCTATGTTAAATAAGCGTTACGGGCAAGCAGCCTAGTCCTTTCGCCATTTATTCGTCTGGCGTCAGAAGAAACCCTTCCCGCTTCGCGTACCTTACTGGCACACTCCGTCAACTCGCAACGGTACGGAAGTCCCAGAAGCACTGGTACGCTAGTACCATCAGCCTGGGCACAATGTCGTTCGCCTTCACAGATGATCTATTCGGTTCTATCGCTTTTTCGCAATACGCGCACACGCTTGACACTCCCCGCGATTACTTCGTAGCATGAACAATTGCTTCACGCCGGCGTAGCTCAGTGGTAGAGCGAGGGTCTCATAATCCCTAGGCCGTGGGTTCGATTCCCCCCGCCGGCACCAGTTCGTGCGGATTCCCGGGAATGATTGACAATCGAATCGAGCCTCTGCCAGCAGAATCAACCTGTGCCTAACCTCGCCGCGCCCCCGCATGGCTTTCCAGACCTGGTGCTTGTGAACCCCGCCGCGGGCGGAGGGTTGGCTCAGGAGGTTCTCCCCTTGCTCAAAGACTTTGCCCGCCGCCGCGGCTGGCGGGTCGAGTTTCGTTCCACGCAAAGCCCCGAGAATCTCGCTGCAGAAGCGCGCAGAGGGGCTGCGGCGGGACACAAACGGATCTTTGTGCTCGGCGGGGATGGAACTTTCCAGGCGCTTCTAAACGCGCTGGCAGGGGCTCCTGATGTCGTTTTGGGCGTGATTCCGGCGGGCGGTGGAAATGACCTGGCCGCCGCCATCGGCCTGCCCCAGGACCCCCTTATTGCTGCCGACCTTCTTCTGGATGGCCAGCCCTCTTTTCTTGATGCCGCTCTGGCTCGCACAGCCGACGGCAAGGAGAGGCTCTACACCGGCGGGGGCGGAGTGGGCTTGGATGCCGAAGCCGCCCGTTACGCCGGCGGTGTTTATCGCAATTTGCGCGGCCGCCCGCGCTATCTTCTTTCTGCGTTACATGCCCTGATGGGCTTCCACTCCATTCGTCTGCGCGCGCTCATCGGAACCGATCGGCAAGTGGAGATCAACGCCGACGCGCTTCTTCTGGGCGTGCTCAACACACCCAGTTATGGCGCGGGCCTGCGTCTCGCCCCTGATGCGCAAACGGATGATGGAAAACTTGACCTGGTATTGCTGGAGGATCTGAGTTTTCTGGAAGTCCTGGCGCTACTTCCGTCCCTGGCTCGTCGCGGCGAACTGCGAACCGCGCGCGTCCAGCGATTGCGCGTGGACCGTGTGCGTATAGAGGCCGACAGGCCGTGTTCATTTCACGGAGACGGCGAGATCTTGGGAAACACGCCTGTGGAGATCACCGTCGTACCGAATGCCGTCCGTATACTCCGACCCCGCATTCCTCATTCAGATCGCTAGCTCGATATGCCCTGCATTCCCCAATTGTCACGGGCCCATGGCCCCCGCGAGGAAGTAGGGAGTCCCTAGCTTTTCTTCCGGTCAATCTTTAGATTGAGGGTCATTTCCTTGCGACTGTCAAACGACGACACCGTCTTGACCTGGGATTTCTCCCCTTCCAGTTCCGCGTGCACCTCGTAATCCACGTTGGGATCCAACCCGCTGAACCGGTAGTTGCCGTCGGAATCCGCAAAGCTGCTGCGTACGGCGTTGGTCCGCAAATTTTTCAGGAACACGACGCTGTTGGGAAGGGGCGTTTCCGATTTGTCGGTGACGATCCCGCGCACCGTCCGCAATGGCGATTCTTTCTTGGAGTCCTGCCCGCTGGCGACCCATGCGAATACGAACAGAACTACCCAGATGTAGGCAAACTTGCGGTGTGCCTTCATTTCCTGTCTCCTGTCTTTCCCGGCGCTGCGGGTTCCAGCCGGAACGATAGCCGCTGCTGAACAGCGCCGGCATCTGCCTTCACTGTCTGCGACTGTACCTTGAAGTTTTTTGCCTGCACCCGCACTTCGTATTCGTTACCTTCCGGTACGCGCACGGCGAATTCCCCGCGCGAATTCGTGTACGTCTCCCAGCGGACTTTTTTCTCGCTGGTCTGCCGAATGCGAACCTTCACATCCGGAAACGAAAGCACCTTTTCATTAAAGACCGTGCCCGTGATCAAGTAAACGGGAAGCGGCTTCTTCTTTCCCTTTGAAGATGAACTTGCGCTTGAAGCTACCGGCGGGGTCGCGGGGGGTTGCGGCGGTGACACGGCCGGTGCGGTATCTGTGGGCTGTTGACCCACAGCAGGGTACGCCAAGCACAGGAGGAGTCCTAAGCAGATGGAAGTTGGTTTTCGCATGGGAGACACTTTGCCCCGATGGAGTCACTTTTTATTAGACGATGCTCAGAGGGCCCAGGATGGCCTACCGCTCCCGAACCAACTGCTACTCATCCTCATCATCATCCTCTTCGTCGTCCTCGTCGTCATCCGGGCGGTCTCCATTTTCGCCCGCCTCGTCGTCGTCCTCCTCGATGTCTTCTTCTTCCTCGTCTTCTTCGTCAAGATCGTCGGAGATGGGGGTCAGCACGACCGGGTGGGTCTGCGACACTTCCAGCTCGCACTCGCACTCCGGGCAGCTCAGGATTTCTCCCTCTTCCACTTCGTCTTCGTCCACATCAATTTCTGCGCTACATCCTGGACAGCGGAGCACGTCTCCATCCTCCCTGTTGATCTTCTTCCGGCGAAGCCGCGAGCGCGGCCTCCACCCTTCGGCGTATTATATACCCCAGCGGAGGATGTCAATCCTAAGACTCTTCCGCCGCGTTTCAGTGTAACTCAACAGTCCGGACGATAGAAAAGCCTGCCATGGCACGCGAATATCCAGATCGGCCCGTCGTCGGCGTCGGTGGCATTGTCATCGAGAACGGTCGCGTACTCCTGATCCGACGCGGCAGCGAGCCGCTCCGCGGACACTGGTCCATTCCCGGAGGGACCCTTGAACTTGGTGAGTCGTTACAGGAAGGCGTCGCGCGCGAGTTACTAGAAGAGACCAGTTTGCAGGTCCGCGTGCTGGATATGATCGAGGCCTTTGATCGCATCTACACGGATCAAGAGGATGGAGGGGGAGGCTCACCGGATCGCCCGCGTTTCCACTATGTGATCCTCGACTACCTTTGTGAGCGTGTCGCCGGGGAAGCCCGCGCGGCGAGCGATGTTACCGATCTCATCTACGCCGGGGAAGACGAACTGCATTTGTACCAGCTCACGGAAACGGCCACGCGCGTCCTCCACAAGGCTTTCGCGATGGATCGCGAACGCCGCAGACCGCGCTGAGTCTCGCGGGGTCTCAGTCAGTCGAGCAGCCTTTTATTTGGACAGCTTCAGAATGTCAATGTTTCCGTTGGCATTGGTGAGCGAGAGGGTGCAACCACCATTGCCAATCTTCCCGTTTATGGAATCGCCGCCAAGCGGGCCGCTCGTCGTGATGGGGAGTTCGCTGTTGATCCGGCCGAACGAGGTGCGCGCGTTCAAGTTATAGCCGGCACTTTCCGGCAGCCGCACCTGGATCGGCGAGAAGGAAGTCTTGACGGTAATGTTCTTGCACGTTGAAGACTGGCGCGCGGCGGAAAGCACGACGGCGCCATTCTGGCTGTCCACGGTAATGGCCCCTCCGATATCGTCCAGCGTCACGGGACCAAAGCTTGTTTTTGCGGCGGTGTCTCCGCTCACGGAGTTTGCCGTTACCGGGCCGTTGGAATTCTCCACCGTGAGTGCTCCACTGACGCGTTGAACGATCACCCCGCCAAAACTGTTCTTTGCAAAGGTATCGCCGCCAATATCGCTCAGCGAGATCCGCCCGTTTCCGGTGATGGCTCGGACACCCTTGCGGATGCCGGTAGCCTCGATGGCGCCGAACGAGGTATTCAGTTTCGCGTGACCCTTCACTTCCTTCACGTTGATCTCTCCGTTGGAATCCTCCACTTCGATCGAGCCGCCCACCTGCTCCAGCGACACCTCGCCGAACGTCGTCTTCACGTAGACGTCTTCTCCGGCCGGCCCGCCCTTCACTTTTCCGTTGGACGCGGTGCATTTCACGTGCCCGGTCACGTTGGCAAATGTAATCGTCCCGAAACTTCCGTTCAGCGTTGCGGAGCCGCTCACCGTATCCGCATCGATGGCGCCATTGTTGTTGTTCACGGTCAGATCGCCATGGATGTTGCGGCGCATTCACGCTGCCAAAGGAATTGCTCACCGTTGAAGCTCCCGCATCGCTGATTTCCACAGCGCCGTTCCCGCCAGAGACGCTGACCGCACCTTGAACGTTGCTTACGGTTATGGCTGCAAAGCGGTCTTTCACGTCCACTGTGCCCTTCACTCGTTGAGACGGTCACCGCTCCATTGTTATTGACGACGGTCAGGTTGCCGTCCGCGCCGTTCACGTCCACCTGGCCGAAGGAGTTGGTGAGTTTTGCCGCGCCGCTATCGCGAAGTTCCAGCTTGCCATGGCCGTTTTCGATATCGGCCCAGCCGCGAACGTTGCGGACCTCGACGTTGCCGAAATTATTGCGAAGCCAGAGCTTTGCGTCGCTCGGAACCGCGATGTCGTAGTCCACGGAGTAAGAAGGGCCCTTACCCACCCGGATGTACCAGGCATGCTGATCCGGATAGACCGTGCGCACCTTGATGCCTTCCGCGTCTTGCGAGACTTCGATCTTGATTTGATCCGCGTTATGTTCGGCTTCGGCCTGCGTTGTTGCCTGGACTCGGATGGTCGCCGAAATTTTCACTTCACGGCTGTTTTCGCCGTGGATGTGGACTTCGCCGAACTTGTGTTCCATCGCCAGTGTCTGGTTGGCGCCAAGCGTCAGCGTCTTCTCAAAACTCCGCGTGGCCGTGTCCTGGGCGGCATTCGCCGCCAACGCAGGGATTGCCAGCAGGGCCAAGGCCAGCGCCAATACGGCAATGCTCTTTTACAAGAACTGAAATGAGGGCGGGCTTCATCGTTTCGTCTCCAATACATCCTGCAACGTCACCTTTTTCTCCTGATACATCGCCAGGAGTTGGTATCGCAAATGGGCATTCGAGGGATTCTGCCCTGCTTGCATACGCAAATCGTCTATGGCGCTGTCCAACATGATCAGTTTTTCGTTGTAGCTGGCCATCAGCGGCGAAGCTGGCGTATCCAGTTGAGGCTTCGCCTCGGCAGCCAGCTTGTCGATGGCCTTCATGTAGTCGCGCTCCGAACGTTCGACTTCCGCCAGCGTGCGATCCTTCAGCAACGGGCTGTTCGGGTCATCCACTACAGGACTGGTACTGCAGATAGCACATATCCAGCCGTGACAGCCATCAGCAACGCCAGGGCTCCGGCCATCGCCGTCTGCCACACTCATCGGGACACTCCGCCAGAACAAGAGCCGCCGCAGCCAGGACTTGCGAATCACCGATTGTTCCGCTTGCTGCGCAAGAGCCGTTTCAATCCGGGGCCACAGCGCTGGGCTTTCCTGGTAGTCCCGCAATTCTTCTGCCGCCGCGCTTAGGGCTTTCCATGCGCGCACCTCTTCCGCACACTCGGCGCACGAAGCGGCGTGAAGCTCCAAGCCCGAGCCCACTCTTCCGGCACTGCCATCCAGAAAAATCCGTTCGCGATCCTTACAGGTGATCTGCATTACGCTCCTCCCGCCTGACTGCTCCGGGGAGCCTCCAACACTTGCCGCAAGTTCTTCTTTGCCTGAAACAACGTGTTCTTCGAAGCCGTTTCCGAGATCTCCAGCATTTCCGCAATCTCCGCGTGGCGAAACCCTTCCACTTCATACAGAAGGAAAACGTCGCGCTGGTGCCGCGTAAGTTGCGCGATGGCGCGTTCCAGGGCCAGCTTCAGCGAAGGGTGCCCTCCTGGCGCGCGCGGTTCCGCCGGCATGGCTCCTTCTTCTCTTTCTTCTGGCACGATTTCCTTCCGGCGCATCCGGCTGCGCCTCAGGTCATGGCAGGTGTTCACCAGAATGCGAAACGTCCAGGTGACAAACGACGATTGTCCGCGGAAGCTGGCGATGCTCCGCTGCACTTTCAGGAACGTTTCTTGCACGGCGTCCTCGGCGTCGCTGTTTGTGCCCAGCAGATTTCGCGCGAGATTCTTCATCCGCGCACCCTGCAACCGGTAAAGACGCTCGTAAGCGTGCAAATCGCCTGCCTGGCATGCCGCAGCCAGCGCCGCATCCTCCGGATTACCACTGCAGGATTGACTTGCGATCCCCGTTCGGAAGGTTCCACTCGAGATTTCCCTTCGCGCGCCACTGTTGAGATTCTAAGCTCCCACGGCAGCGTAGCGCCCACGGATCCCATTACTTTCTCCTGCTTTATAGACGACGCAGAAGGGGGATTCGTCGGAGCCGCGGTTTTCGGCACCCTGCTATTTGATAAAGTGCCTGTAATCAATTGATTACGAGGACATTGTACGTCGTAGAACCGGTTGGGGAGGCTAGATCGCGCACTCCCGGGGCAAGCCACCGCGCGTCCGTTCTCGCCGCTCAAATTCCAGAACGGCATTCCGCAGGTCCACCGGCGTAAAGTCCGGCCAGCGTTTCGGCAAAAAAACGAATTCCGCGAAGGCGCACTCCCAGAGCAGAAAATCCGAAAGCCGCTGTTCTCCGCCCGTGCGAATCAGCAGGTCCACTTCCGTCGAGCCGCCACGTTGCACTTCGGCAAGTAGGTCGCCGAATGCCTCGCTGGAAAGGTTGGTTACTTTGTAAAACTTGCTGGCCGCCTGGTAGATCGTTTGTCGCGCCGAATAGTCGATCGCCAATCGCAGGTGCAGCGCCTTGCCCCTCGCGGTCAGCGCTTCGGCATCGGCAATCGCCGCTCGCAAGCCCGCGGGCAAGCGATCGCGCCGCCCGATGATGCTCAGGCGAACGCCTTCTTCGAGGCAGTGGGAAGTCTCCGCCTGGAGGTATTCCTGCAGTATCCCCAGAATGGCGTCCACTTCCACGGGCGGACGCTGCCAGTTCGCGGAGGAAAGCGCGAACAACGTCAGTGTGTGGATGCCGAGGTGCGGCGCGCACCGGATGATGCGCCGTGCCGCTTCGGCCCCTTCGCGGTGACCCTCCGAGCGCGGCAGGCCTCGCGCCGTGGCCCAGCGGCCGTTGCCATCACAAATGATCGCGACATGTACCTTGACGGCCGTGTCGGCCGCCACCAGGTGTGCGCGATCCACAATCGTGTTTTCCATGAGCATGCTGCTTTCTCCGCCGCCAACGTTCATAATGTACTTTGTAATACAAAGTAGAACGACAAATTTTTTACCCCTCGCGCGTCGCCCGGATCAGCGCTTCCATATGATTCAGGTAGCGCTCCAGCGCCCGGCGCCCGGCCGCGGCCAGCCGGTATTCCGTTTTGGGCAGCCGCCCATCAAACGATTTCGTGCACACGATGTAGTCCGCCTCCTCCAGCTTCCTCGCGTGCACGCTCAGGTTTCCATCCGTCGTCTTCAGCAGGGCTTTCAATTCGTTGAAAGTCAGCGAACGATTCACGGCTAACGCGCTGACAATGCCCAGCCGCATGCGCTCGTGAATCAGCCGATCCAGATTCGCCGGCACAGCCTCGCGCTTCTGGCTCGGGATCGCGGACGGAGCTTCCTCTTTTTGCAGCCGCAACTGCCGGACTGTCGCCGATCTGGCCATGACTCTCCCGTTCTCCAATATCCGTTCAGCCGCCGTGCCGCAGAGCGATCCACAAACCGAAGCCGATCTGCACCAATCCGAAGCCCGCAGCCATGAATAGATTTCCCCAATGCGCGGGGGCGAACAATGCCGCCCCGCCAAGTCCCATCAAGCAAAGCCCCATGATCGGCACGGCACGCACCGAAAACGCCCCGCCCGTAACAATCGCCGTTCCGTACAGCAACAGCCACACCCCCGGCAGTGTAGAGAAATTGCCCATTTGGAAGAGTGCCGCCGTCAATAACCCGCCCACGACAATCGGCGGCGCGAAGCTCAGCACAAACTTGCGCCCCGGCCCGCTAAACAACGAGGAATTGGCGCGCCGCGCTTTGGTCGCTGCCGACGGTGCCGCGATCGCCACCGCTACAAAAGCCTCTGCCAACCACACCGCAACCAAACCCCGTGGTGTGCCCTGGCGCGAGGCCCACAGTGCCGCCGCCAACGCGGTGATGCCCATGGCCACGCCGCCCCAACCGGGTACGGCGGTAAATTCAGCAGCCCGTTCCATGGTTTCGCGGATATAGCGGAGATGATCCGCGGCGCGAGCGTCAATGGGGATCGGCGCTCGGGGAGGAGTGCGGATGGGGCTGGTCGGGCGGCACGGTCAAAGAATAGCGCTAGGGGGAAGCGCTGTCAAGTACTTTATTGTGCAAAGTAGCACATCACCGCTTCTTGCGGTATTTGCCGCGCAACGCGTTCCACCGGATGATCACCACGTCCAGGAACATCTGCACGCTGTCCCTCATCATGCTCACCTTGGTGGCCGGGGAATGCGCCCAGCGCACCGGCACCTCCACCGTGGACAAGCCGTGGTGCCGCGCCAGGTACAGCAGCTCCGGATCGAAGCCAAATCGCTCGATGGTCTGTTGCTCGAAGATCACCCGGCATCGCTCTCGCCGGAAGGCTTTGAATCCGCACTGGGTGTCCACAAATGGCAACCGCAGTACGATTCGGACAATTTTGTTGAAGACAATGCCCGCAAATTCCCGAAAAACCGATTCGCGCACTTCGATCAAGCGGCGATCCATGGCGCGCGAGCCGATGGCCACGTCATGGTCCTTCAAGGCCGCGAGAAGTTTATCCGCCTCTTCGATCGGCGAGGAGAGGTCCGCATCGGTAAACAGAACGATCTCGCCGCGTGCCTCCAGCGAGCCGTGACGCACGCTATAGCCCTTGCCCCGGTTCGTGCCGTTCGCCAGCACCCGCAAATGCGCAATTTCCCCTTGGAAGGACTCGGCCACCTCGCGCGGTGCGATCCGTGGACCCGTCGTCCACCACGATAACCTCGGTATTCTTTTTCTCAGCCGCGATGTAACGCGCGATCTTTTCCAGCGTTGCGGGCAAGCGCAACTCTTCGTTGAACGACGGTATGATAATCGACAACTCGGGGACGGAATCGCTCATCAAATCCACACGTCCTTCCACCCGTGGCGGCCCACCAGGGGCACAAATCGGCAGGGTTCTCTTCGTTCTGAACTGAGTTTTCCGCCGTGTTGGTCAGCAGCAGAAGCACCTGATGCTCCTCCCCGCCGACGGGCACGATCATCCGACCGCCTTCCGCCAGTTGCTGCGTCAAAGGTTCCGGCACGTGGGGTGCCGCCGCGGCCACGACGATGCCATCATAGGGCGCAAAGGCATCCAGGCCCAGCGAACCGTCGCCGCAGTGAACATGAATATTTCCGTATCCCAAGCTTTGCAGCCGCTCACGCGCTTCGCTTGCAAGCTCCGCCCGGCATTCGACCGTGTGTACCTCCCGGGCCAGGCAGGAAAGCACCGCCGCCTGATACCCGCAACCCGTTCCGATTTCCAACACTTTTTCCATGCCTTCCAGATGAACCGCGGCGCACATGACGGCAACAATATAGGGCTGCGAGATGGTCTGCCCTCCGCCGATCGGCAACGGCTCATCGGTATACGCCACATTCTTCCAGTGGGATTCGACGAATTCATGCCGCGGCACGCAGCTCATGGCCCGCAGCACACGTTCATCCGCGATGCCGCGCTGTCGGATTTGCGTTTCCACCATGGCCTGGCGCAGCTCCGCGTAGCCCTCTTCGGTCAAGGTTTTGGCTGTGCTCATGGAATGCATCCCCGCCAACTTCTCTCCCGTGCGTCTCTCATTTCCGGCTCGCAGGGAATCCAGGATCTGCTTTAGCCCAAGCATAATCTACTGGCGCTTCTGCGGTAAGAGGAGTGTTCAGGCGCAGTCCGGCCCGGAACGCTCTCTAAAAATGGAGGCCATTCACCCCTGCACCTCCGGCCAGTATCCGCGAAGCAAACCTGCACCCCAGCGCAGGCGCGCCCGTTTTCGCTCTTCCCTACAATCAATCCTAGGGCAGGACCATAGAGTGTGGAGGATGAGATGAAAGCGGTGATTGCATTAATTCTGATTTATGTGGGAACGTTTCTCGTGGCCATTCATAGCGGCTCCTCCACGGCGGTCCAAGCGGCCTCGCAATCCGCCGCTAACAAGCCTAACCTTCACCGACCGCTTCCATCGATCCTGCAAAGGACGCGGACATCCGCGCGCTGCTGGAACTCATCGGCGCCCGGGATCAGTTCCAGGAATCCGTCAATCTGATGGCGGATCAATACCGCGAAAAACTTCTCGCCTCCGTGCCAAACAATGGGAAGGGCCAGGCGTTCATCAATAGTGTGATATCAGGGTATGAGAAGAATTTCGATGTGGACCAAGTGACCGAGCAGATGGTCGCGGCCTACGACAAGCATTACACCGACGATGAGATCAAGGGTCTGCTTCAGTTCTACGGTTCGCCCCTCGGACAAAAGGCAGCGGCCGAAGGCCCGAAAATCTCCCGTGAAGTCCAGGAAGCAACGCGTGCCGCAGCTTTCAAGGCCGTCAAAGAGGCTCTGCAGGCGGCCAAAGAGCAGGATCCCGTCACCGGACAGAATGCCCGGCTGTACAATCCTCCGCAGCGCCGCTGGCAGCCGCAGCACCGCCCCCAGCAGGAAGCGCCTCAGCAGGCCGCACAGCAGTCTCAACCCTGAGTTCCAATTACACTGCCATGACAGCTCGATGGTTTGGATCGCGCGTCATTCTTACTGCAGGCGTTTCTTGAACTTGATATCCACACCGAAGGTGCCGTTCTGATCCCGTAGGCCCACCACGGAAATATTCCTGTTGATGTTGTACTCGATCTGGATCACCTGCTGCTGCGTGGACGTCACGTTCGATTCATAAAGTACCGTCAGGTTCCGCGTTACCTGCTGCTCGACGGTCACGCGTGCCGCCGCGTTCTGGCCGGAACTGCTGGCCCCCACGCTGGTGAGGCCGGGATCTACGCGGAATCGCGTAATGCCGAACAGCCGCTCCACGCGCCCCCCCAATTGGCTCGAAATCGCCTCCGACAGTAATGCCGACGCGCCGGAAGTGCTGCTCTGCGTCGTGCCTCCCGTGCGCAGCGTTGATTCCGCGCCGGTCTGGCCCAACGCCAGCAAGGTGATGATATCGTTCGCGGGCAGCGGCGGATCGGACCGGTAAGATAACCTCAGCTTGCTCGCCTCCCCGGTGAAATTAAGGGTGATTTCATATTGCTGAATCGTCGTCGTCGCTTCGACATTGATCACCGGATTCAGCTGGAACGGGTTGGCAAAATTCAGATCCCCTCGCGCTACGTGATAGTGGCTGTCACGGAAATGCAAATCTCCGGAGAGCACGTGGATGTGCCCGAGCAAAATCGGATGCTCGGCAGTGCCCCGAACGCGCAGGTTTGCGTCCGCTTCCAGTTGTGCCCCCGGCCATTCCATCCGTGCATCGGGTGTGGAACTTGCCTCCACATCGAATTGTAAATTGCGCAAGAAACTCGAACTGTTGGAGCTGCTTCCCGGCGTGCTGGATACCAGGATGCCCGCCGATTCTAACCCCTCACTCAAGTTCACCCGCTGAACAACTACTTTCCCGGAGAGTAGCCCCCCGTCCAACGTGCCCGAGAGCCGCAGCGATCCCCCCGCCAGCCAGCTCATCCCTTCCGGGTAGCGAATCCGAATGCGGTCAGTTCTTGCGGTCACGTCGTACCGCAGTGGCTTCTCCGAATAATTCACGCTGCCGGAAAAGGCCAGGATGCCTCCACCTGCTTCGCCGGTGACATTTTCGAAAAACAGCCGGTTTGCATCGAAGACCAGGTCGCCTTTCACGTTGCTCAGCCCCGTCGGCAAGTCTGCGGAGCGCGCCGAGGCATTATTGAGCTTCACGCGCCCAATGATCCTCGGCCGGTCCATCGTACCCTCAATCGACGCGTTGATGTCGGCATGGCCGGCCACATCGACGTCCGGAATGGAGGCGCTCAGTAGCCGCAGGTCAACCGACCCGTTCATTCTCATCGCCAGCGCCCGCCGGCCACTGAACTGAATTGAGCCGCTCAATTCGGCGTTCGTATCCGTACCTTTCAGCGAAGCGCTCACAATCTTCAGGCTGTCCCGAGTCGAAGTCAGGTGAATCGGGCCGGAATTCTCCAGTTGCACGCCGCCATAGGTCAGCAACAGCCGGGTGAAATTGCTATCCACCACCAGGCTCTCCGGATGCTGAAGTTCCCCGCGAACCGTAATGTCGCCGTCCGCGGTGCCGTGGCCGTTGAATTTTTTCAGGTGCAGCGCAGAGAGGAGGTAGGGGTCGAGGTTTATGTTTTGGATCGTGATCTTCCCATCCAGAGGCAGCGGGTCGGCCAAGCCGAGCTTGATCCCGCCCGTAATCGCTCCTTCGTTCATGGCCGATCCGAGTTTCAAACTCGCTTCTTTTCCATCGGAATGCAGCTCCCCTTCCAAACTGCCGATAACTTCCGTGCCGATCTGCAGATTCACCACGCGAAAAGACCCTTCCGCGAGGGGTTGCGCTATAGGGCCGCTCGATTTCAGACGAAAAGTGATTTGCCCTGCCAGAGGAAGACTGGCCGATTGTATCTTTCCGAAATTCGCGAGCGGCAGCGAGGCCCCCACCAGATCGGTCGTCAAAGAACGGTCGGCAAATCGGTAGGCTACCGTGCCCGTCACGATTCCCGCTCCCCCGGTCTTTTCGGTGCCCGGTTCGAAGAACCGCAATTCCGCGTTGGCCAGGCGGACTTCGTCCGGCATGACGCTCAGCTGCCCGCGCAGACGATTAAACGTAACTCCATAGGCATCTCCATCGGCCACATCGAGCAACCCCGTCAGAGCGGGCTCCGCGCGCGTGCCGTGCCCGTGGAATTGTCCCGTCACCAATCCTTTTAATGGATAATTCCAGCCCGCCAATTGCTCCAATCCTTCCAGCGGAATCTTTTCCAGGTTGATGTCGCTGGCCCACTCGTTGTCCGGCAGAAATTCCCAATCGCTCAACTGCATGCGCCCGTCGATTTCCGCTTCCATGACTCCGCGGCGGGCGCGCCCTTTGTGGATCACCAGTTGATTCGGCGAATAGGTCAAATCGCCGTCCAGCGAATCCAGCGCAACATCCTGATAACGCATGTGCTCCCCGCGGAAGTGGCCCTGAAACTCCGGCCCCGTGGCGGGACCGGTGATTTTCCCGATCCATTGCAACGATCCGCCAATCCGCACTGCTGCTTCCGGTGTGCCGGGTTTGTCCCCCGCAATCGCATGGATGAAATCGTTCCAGGGCTCCAGCGAACCCACATCGAGCCGCAGATCAAGCGCCGAATTCTTGGGGTGCAGCACGCCGGAAATTGCGCCCCGGGAAGTCGGCGTTTCAAATTCCGATTGCTCCAGGTCGAGAATGTCCGGCTCGTAGCGATAGCGCAGTTTCCAATCGCCCGCGACGGGAACGTGCCCCGCGGCAAGCTCTTCCGGTTCGTCCCAACGCATCCGCGCGCTGATGTCGAAGTCGCGAAAATTGTCGTGCCAGGTTTCCACGGTGTCCGCCGAAATCACCGCATCCCAGTGCAATTTGTCGACGGGAAATCCCGGGTGATCAATCGCCGGCGCAACAAGAGAGAGCCGAATATCCTGCAGCCTCGTCTCCGCGCGGAACTTCAGCCCATCGAAACGCATGGTGACGCGCCCTTTCACGCTTCCCCCCACTGCGTAGGCCGCGAAGTCCGGCAGAACCACTCCTTGCGAATCCAGAACGTAGCTCGACCGGCTGGTCAAATTCGCAGCATGGAAATCCTCGAAACCCAGCTTGATATTGTCCGCGGCGTAGCTGCCTTTGCCTTCTAGCTTTCCGCCCGTAAGCCTACCTTCTCCTCGCAGATCGACGCGCCCCAGGGGAATTTCCGGCGTGCGGAAAGTTTCACGCAGGTCGAGCAGGTCCAGCCACCCGCGGTAGCGATAGGTCCAGTCTGCGGCGCTCAGATCTTTTGCCTGGGCTTGCAGGTCCACATGAGAGCGGCCGAGGTCCAGCACGCCCTGTTCCAGCGCAAACCCCTGCGGACCCAGCGAGAATTTCGCGGAAAGATTCGCCGGCACCGGCACGTCGCGACGCCGGGCCAATTCCACGGACTCCCATTGCAGCGTACCGATATAGAAGGCGCGCTGCGGCTGACCGCCGCGTGTCAACTGGAACTGCAGGTCGCCGCCTTCCACGGCCACCAATTTCTTTACGTCGTTGTAGAGCAGCCAGCCATCCTTGATTTCCACGCGCTGCACGCGCAGTTCCAGAAGCACTTCCTGCGGTGTCCCCCGCGCCGGACTTGTGCGTTTCAGAGTCGGCAGATTGCTGCTCCCGTCTTTTTCCACGCGCAGGTGCAGCCGCGGTGATTGCAGCACTAGTTCATTTAGCCCAACCCGCCGCCCCCAGAACGAATCAATACGCAGTCCCACGCGGGCCTGCTCCACGCCAAACAACGGCTCCGTGCCCGCCGGCTCTTTGCCGTGCACCACCAACCCATTCACCGTAGCACTCAGCGAAAACCAACCCACCGAGACCGTGCGGATTTCGACGCGCGCTCCGGTGAGCGTCTCCATCCGGTGTATCAGGACACGGCGCAGCAGCGGGTTGGCCAAACCGCTGCCCACCGCGATGATCACCAGCGCGATTCCCAGCAGGCTCCACGTCCCCAGCACCCAAAGGACGTGCTCCATCCAAAGAATTTTCCGCCAGCGGGATTCTTTGGTCATGGTTTGCTCTCGCTCAACACATTCTCCACGCGAATCCGCGACCTGCTTTCTTTCAGCCAACGATCGGCTTGCTCATTGATCGCGCTCTGCACCAGCGCTTCCTGAATGAAATCACGCGCGGCTTCAAGAGTCGGCGGCGCCTGGCCTCGCTCTTCCGCCCTCGGAACCACCCGCGCTCTGTAAAACTCTTCCACGTCTTTTTCATCGGCCTGGATCGAGGGTCGAAACCTTGTGTCCAGGTAATTGCTCAGGTAGAGCTGCGACTTCACCATCGCCAGCAATTCTTCGCTGCTGAGCCCGCTTTGCCGCCTGCGATCTTCAAACTCGGCAGGCGACGAAAACGATCGCTTGAGGCGCGCCAGGCTGCGCTGCACTTCTTCATCGGATGGTTGCGGGTAGCGGGCAGCGTTGGCCTCATTGCGCACGATCCACTGATCGATCAGCCGATCCAAAATCTGCGCGTCGCTTTCTGACTTGCCATCGATGAACACTTGGTAGCGCCCCAGCCCGCGAACATCGCTGAGGAGAATGATGTCGCTCTCCACGCGCGCCGCGACGCGGTCAATGACCTCCTGCGACAGCACGGCCTTGCTGGCGATCAAACCCACCAGAACCAAGCTCAGATTTAAGACACAGCGCCGCATCAGAAGCTCGACCCCAAATTGAAGAAGAACTGGATCCTCGGCAAGCGTGTTCCTTCCTGACAGAGTGCCGCCCCATTCTTGCAAGGGATGACGAATTGCGGGCGGTTCAGTTCATAGCCTATGTCTACGCGGATTGGTCCCACCGGTGTTGCATAACGCAACCCCAGACCGATGGTGTGCGAAAAGTAGTTCAACTCATTGCTGCAGTTTTCCACGCAGTGCGTCGGATTGAGACGCCCCGGGGGGAATCCCGGATACGCCGTCTTGAAGACTGGATCGGGCGGCGACCAGCGGAATGTCATGCGCGTCAGCCGGCTGAATGTGTTGCCTCCGTCGTAGAAGAGCGTGCCACCGAGGCCCGCGCCTACGTGGGGCACTTTGAGCGGAAACCGCAATTCCTGATTGAAGATCATGACCGCCTGGCCCCCAACCGGAAAGCCCGTGTCCGCATCGCGGGGCCCCGCCTGGTTCAACGCAGTGCCTCGCAACGAGGTTCCGCCGCCCGCAAAGAAGCGCTCCGGCAAGGGGATGACCGTCGGGAGCGGCGGCGTGGTCGGCGCAGGAAATGTCAAGGAAACGGTATCGCGATATGGTTGCAGGAAGCCGATACGCGTCGACCGCGCAAAGCTCCAACCTCGCTTGATTGGCGTATAAGTCGAATTCTGAATGAAGAACCGGGCAAAGCTGGCGCTGGATCCGATCCTGGTGTCCGCAATACTTACGTCCGCGCTGTTGAAGCTTCCTTTCGTCGCATCCGCCGGATTATCCCGCGTGTCGCGGAACCAGGTTACGCCGAATTGCGATACCAGCGTGGGCTGGTTAAACAAGGGGATCTCGTCGGACGGGATGTTCAGATTGCTCACTTTCACTTGGCGGAAAGCGTAGCGATACAGTATCGAGGCCCGCGAGGAGATTTGCTCCGTGAGCTGCAGGTTCCCTTCATAGCGCGTCTGCGAGAAGGTGTTGATGTCCTGCGATTTCTCCGCGTATGCCGTGGCCTGCAAGCTGAATTTGGGATTGTTGAAGGTATTGGGCACGGAATAGGCGAGGAGCGCCCGCCCCTGAATCGTGCTGCCGCGCAATTTTAAGGAGAGAGAATCGGCACGGCCCGTCAAATTTTGCTTGGAAATCTCGAGAATCCCGCGCGGTGCAGCCTCCAATTGTCCGCCAGTCGGATTGGTTGTGCTGGCCAGCCGCTGCACTTCGAAGCCCCCGCCATACGCGATGGTGTAACGTTTGGCTTCTTCCACGAGGACGACGACATCTTTTTCCGGGTCGCTACCCCCGGCGTTCTGCGGCTCGACGACCACGCGGTTGAAAATTCCCAGGTTGTAGAGTTTCTGCTGCGACTCCACCACATCTCCCTCGCGCAACGGCTGACCCGGCTTCACGCTTACCTCGCGGCGAATCACTCGCGGACGCGTGCGCCTGTATCCCGCCAGGAGCACGCGGCGCACGTGAATTTGCGAGCCTTCCTCGATCTTGTAGACCAAGCGCATGGGCTCCGCGCGCTCAATGTGGTACTTCTGCCCGGCGGCTTGTGCCGCTTCCGATTCTCCTTTGGCGGAATTTCCTTTTGCGGCTTTTCCTTCAGCGCGCGGCGAATTGTCAGGCTCCGCGGTCCAGGAGAATTGGGCGTTGGGGAAGCCCCGGTTGAAGTATTTGGTCAGAATATTGTCGCGGTCTGTGGCCACGTTGATGTCGGAATAAGGCTGGCCTGGCAGCGAGCCGATAACACTGCGAATCTCCTCTTCCGATATGGCTTTCATTCCCTCGACGGACAGGCTCGAGACCAGCGTCTGCTTGCCTTCTTGAATGACAAACCGGATCACCAGGTCGCCCCTCTTCCCCTCAACGTTATCCAGTATCTTTCCTTCCACGTTGGCGGCCAGAAATCCGTTGGCCACGTATAGGTTCTTCATCGACAACACATCCGAATCCAGCAGCCGGCGGCTGAAGCGCGCTCGTATCTCGAACGAACTGGGCGCGATGTTTAGCCGGCTGCGCAGCAGGGACGTGCTGAAATAACGGTTCCCTTCGAACTCGATGCGCAGCAACTTGTGCCGGTCGCCCCGATTCACCTTGTAGGTGATCACCTGCTCGGATCCCTTCCAGTCCGATCTCTTCCCGTCGACCGCGCGCTCCGCCGTTGCATAATCTACCGTCGCGTCGAAATACCCCTCGCGCTCCAGCCGTTCCCGCAAATTCCGCTTTCCTTCCTCCAGCAGGTCGGTATCCACGGAGCCTTCCTGATAGACGGGAATGAGTTTCTTCAATGCGCGTTTGGAAAACTTCGCGCCTGCCACTTCCACCAGAACACGCGGCCCTTCCGTCACTTCCAGCGTTAAGGGCAGCGTGTTATCCTGCGCGCTATATTCGCCCCGCCTTAGCGAAACGCGCGCGCTCAAGTGTCCCCGCTTTTCCAGGTATTTGCGGATTCGCTCGATGCCTTGCTGTCCTCGGGCGATGGTCAGTTCGCTTCCGGGCTTCAGCTTGAAAAGCTTCAGTAGCTGGGCGTCAGGATAGTGCGTGTTGTTGAACAGTCCAACCTTCCGCAGGCGCACGCGCGGCCCGGAGTCCACGTGCACGATCACATCCATTTGATGCGTTTCTGCGTGAGGCTGGCGCTCCGCCGTCACTTTTGCCTGATACAGTCCTTCCTCCCGCAACGCGTCCGTCAACCGCCTGACCGCATCATCAAGCTCTATTGCGCGGTACGTCTGCCCCAACGACAACTGCATCGCCGCGGCCGCCGAGGCGTCCGAGGGTGGCGCTTTCAGCCCTTCGATGACCAATTGATTGATAAACAGGTTTTCCCGCACAACGAAATCTAGCCGTACTCCCCCCGCCTCGTGGGTGACGACTGCTCGCGCATCTGCGTAATCGCCGCTTTGGTAGAGTTTCCGGATGCTCGCAGCCACTTGGTCGCGCTGCAGGGGCTTCCCGATTTCCACGGCAAGGCCGCCAGGGTTTGCCGTCAGGACGCTGCCATCCTCGCGCACAACCCGCACGGAAACCACGCTTGGGGTGGGCGCATTGTCGCCGCGAGTCTCTTCCGGCGCCTGGGCGCGCGCGGACCCTGCTCCCAGAAGCAGGACCAGGAGCGCTAGACCTCGCAACCTGTTGACACCGCGTACTTTCATGTATTTCTTCACTCAGACGAAGCCTAGCACAGAGGCGTTGCCCTCACGGATGCCATCGCTGCAATCATGAGAGGAATTTCCAAGGCTGGAATACTATCTTACGCGAGCCACCGGCTCCATGAGAACTGCTCCCGCAAGATGTTCGCGGAAGGTTTTGGCGCCGAAGGGGAGGAGCGCCTTTGGGGCTCCGGCGTCGGACGCAATGGCGGTTCTCGGCAACGACCGCGGCATCCTGAAAAATAAGGCTGATCCCCCAATGAATCGCGCTTGGTTCCGCAAGTACCTGGGAGAGGGGCTAGCGCGAAAATCCACCGCGGCCGGTCGGTGAACGCATGGCCGCGCGATCCAGATTCTCGCGCAGATTCATCAGCGTGAGGAAGGTGCTCAGCACGCGCGCCTTCAAGTCATCCGTCAAATGCAGGCCGCTGGTCGCGACCCTGGCCAGGCGTTCCCCGTTTTCTGTGATGAACTTCATGATTTCGCGCTGCCGTTCGTGCGGCGTGTTCCCAAGCGCCGTCTCGCGCCGCTTCTCCGCGCAACTCGCTTCCAGCGACAGCGTGAAATGCAGTATGCACAGCTTCTCATCGGCCAGGGCGGCCGGCACGTCATGCTTGCATCCCCCGATATGGCACACTTCATTCATCGGCGCAAAAAGGCGATGACCGATTCGTAACACTCCCGGAGCAAAAAATCCAGCAGTCATCTGCGCGATGCGGCGAATCGTGCAGCCGTCCCTTTCCGTCCCTACCTGTCCTTCCGGTCAGACTACTTCCAGGGCGTCCCCCAGGTCGGCGATGATGTCGTGCCAGTCCTCCAAACCCAGAGAAAGGCGAATGCCACCAGGCCGCAGCCCGCAGCGGATTTTCTCTTCGTCCGGGATCGCAGCGTGCGTCATGGAGAACGGATTCTCGATGAGCGTCTTGATCTGCCCCAGGCTGACCGCCAGAGTCACGGTGTAGGCCTTCTCCGCAACGTAGTCGACAAATCGCTCGGCGGCCTCCGCCGCGCTATGACCGGCGCCTTCGCCTCCCTTCAGCTCGAAGTACAACATGCAGCCCGGCGCGAATGCGCCGTCCGGCGTGGTCATCTGGCGTCGCGCCAGCTCGCGTTGCGGAAAGTTGGGCAGCCCCGGATACAGCACCCGTGCCACCTGCGTTTGGCGCTGCAAGAACTCTGCTACCTGCATGGCGCTCTTCTGCTGGTTCACCATGCGTGTCGCCAGCGTCGGCAAACCATACACCAGGATGGGCCAGGCATTCGTGGGCGAAAGGACGCCCCCAAAATCCTTGCGGTAGAGCATCAGCAGATTGAAGTATTCGTTCGCGCCGATCACCGCCCCGCCCATCTGCGTGCCAAACCCGCCGATATCCTTGGTCAGGCTGTGCACCACCAGGTCGACGCCATGCTCCAGCGGCCTCTGACAATAGGGCGTAGAGAACGTGTTATCAACCACGATCCGGATTCTTTCTTTGTCCGGCCTTCCTGTGTTCAGACGGTCCACCACGCGCCGCACCGCCTGCAGATCAATCAGTTCCATCGTCGGATTGACGGGCGTCTCGAAATAGACCACACGGCACTGTTTTGTAACCACGCTCACAAGCGTTTCCGGGTCGCACAAATCGCAGAAATCGGTGCGGATCTTGTACCGCGGCAGCCAGCTGGTCATCAGGCTGTGCGTACAACCATAGAGAACTTGATGTGCCACGATCTGGTCGCCGCTGGCCGTGAGGATTCCCAGAGCCCCGCTCACCGCCGCCATGCCCGTCGCAAAGGTGACGGCCACCTCGCCGCCTTCCGCCGCCGCCAGATTCTCCTCCAACATCCCGCGGCTCGGCTCGTCTAACCGGTCATAGATGTAGATAGGCGCCCGGCGCGATTCCGGCGTGGCAAATTCGATGAATCCCTGCGCGCCGCGGTGCACCGAAGACAACCGGTAGGTGGCGGAACTCGATTGCGGCGGCACCACATGATGATCGTAATCCCAGCGGCCGGTGGCAAAGCTACCGTGGATCAGCCGCGTGCGCAGGCGGTATTGTTCGCGCGGTTTTTTCGGTTTGCGTTCATTCGTCATGGCTGGCTCCTATTCCGGCAGGGCCCCGCGCAGCCGGTGCAACGCGGCTTGCGGGAGAACAACTTCGTGCAGAACCCCATCATAGTCCAATTGCCGCTGACGGGAAGGTGCTGCGAGGTGCGCGGGAGAGCACAAAATCCGGCGGCCATTGAGTTGACACCCCGGCACAAGAACTGTATAAATATACAGTGCGTTGCATAGGACATTCGCAATGAGCGCGACAAAAACATTTCGCCACGGACAGATTCTCCGCCTGGTTTCCGGCGAACACATCGCCAATCAGGAAGAACTGCGCCACCGCCTGGCCAAGCAGAAACTCCGCGTCACCCAGGCCACGCTTTCCCGCGATTTGCAGGAATTGAAGCTCGTCAAGACCAACGAGGGCTACAAATCCGGCTCCGGCCTTCAGGAGGAAGCCGCCACCGTTCCCCCGCTTACCCGCGCACTCCGCGAATTCCTGCTGGATATCCGGCCCGCGCAGAATCTCCTGGTCCTGAAAACGCCTCCTGGCGGCGCGCAGCCTTTGGCCGCCGCCGTCGACGGCGCCAAATTCCCCGAAATTGCCGGTACCATTGCCGGCGACGACACCGTTCTTATCATTACCCCTAGCGGCAAGGCCCGGGAATCTCTCCAGAAGAAAATCGAAGCGCAGGTGAAATGAGGGATCCCCGGCACATCGCTGTCATTGGTGTCACCGGCTATACGGGTTACGAGCTGGCCACCCTCCTTCTGCGCCATCCCGTGGTTTCCCGGCCCACCTTTTATGTTCGCGACACCAAGGGCGCGCAGTGCCTCTCCGAGCTTTTTCCCCAGTTGCGTAGCTGGGGCGAGGCGCCTTTGAAGCCTCTTTCCCTCGAAGCGATCACGGCAAATTCCGCGGGTACGGCTTTTCTTGCCACGCCCCACGAAGTCTCGGCGGAGATTGGGCCAAAGTTGCTCGATGCGGGTTTGCGTGTGATCGATCTGAGCGGGGCATTCCGCTTCTCCTCCGCGGAGACGTTCTCCTCCTGGTACAAGCTGCCCGTACCGCACCAAGCGCATCTGGGCGACGCCGTCTACGGTCTGCCAGAGCTCTACGGGGACAGCATTCCGGGAGCGAAACTCGTCGCCAATCCCGGCTGCTATGCAACCAGCGTGATTCTGGCGCTGCGCCCGCTGACGCAGGCCGGCCTCGTCTCGCCAACGCAAAACGTCATCTGCGATTGCAAATCCGGCGCTAGCGGCGCAGGCAAGGAACCGCGGCGCGATCTCCATTTCGTCGAAGTGGGCGAGAATTTCCGCGCCTACAATCTTTTCTCACATCGCCACACGCCGGAAATTGTCGAGCATACCGGCCTGCCGGCATCACAGGTGGTCTTTTCAACGCACCTGCTTCCCGTTGCCCGCGGCATCCTGTCCACGATCTACGTGACGCTGGCCGTGCCGCATACCCCGCAAGCCATCGAAGACCTGTATAGAAGGTTTTATGCGGGCCGCCCCATGGTGCGCATTTCCCCGGCAGGCTCCCTGCCCGAGTTGCAACACGTCACAAAAACAAACTTCTGCGACATCGGTTTCGCTCTGGACACGGATGGGAAGCGCCTGATCATCATTTCGTGCCTGGACAACCTGGGGAAGGGCGCAGCTGGGCAGGCCGTGCAAAACATGAATCTCACGCTTGGACTTGAGGAGCAGACCGGACTTTTATGAGAATTGTCATCAAATTTGCGGGCGCTCTGCTCGAAGATGCCGCCACCGTGCAGCAACTCTCTCGCCACGTCGCCACTCTCGCGCGGCATGGCCACGAAATCCTGGTGGTCCACGGCGGCGGCCGCCTCTTCACCGCCACCCTGAAGCGTCTTGGGATCGAAAGCAAATTCGTCTCTGGATTGCGCGTCACCGATGGCGACACCCGCGATGTCGCGGTAATGGTTTTTGCGGGTCTGCTTAATAAACGACTTGCCGCCGCGATTTCCGTGGAAGGCCAGCCCGCTGTCGGCATCTCCGCGGCGGACGCAGCCTGTTTCTCCGCCGCACCCCTCGTGCATAACGACATCGAAGGCAGCCTCGGTTATGTGGGCTATCTGACCAGCGTCAATGTGTGTTTTCTCGAATCGCTCTGGCGGGAGAAACTCATCCCCGTCGCCCCTTGCCTCGGCCTCGGGGCCGACGGCGAACTTTATAACATCAACGCCGATCACATGGCCGCGGCCTGCGCCGAGTTCATCGAAGCGGACCACCTCGTCTACCTCACCGATGTCGCCGGCGTGCTCGATGGTGACAAAGTCCTCTCCGCTATTTCCTGCGAACAGATTGACCATCTCGTGCACTCGCGCGTCGTTTCCGGCGGCATGATTTTGAAGCTGGAAGCCGCCAAGCGCGCCCTCGAGGGTGGCGTTCGCGAGGTTCACATTGTCGGCGGCCACTCCGCCGCGGCCGCGCTGGCCCCCGCATTGTTTTCACCCGTTTCCGGCCGCGCGACCTTTTCCGCTGTTCCCGGTACCCGTGTTTTGCGCGGCTTCTCGTCCGCGGAGCACTCGGCCGGAGCATCTGTCTGACACTCTTATACCTGTGGAGAATAACGCATGACCGCATCGCTCACGATTCCCGTATCCATCGCCAAGGACCTGCTCACGGGCGCCGAATGGTCGCCCGCGGACTCGCGCGAGCTTCTGCAGCGCACCGCGGACATCAAGGCGCGCCCGTCGCGCTTCGCCTCCGTGCTGCGCGGCAAGCACATTGCTCTCATCTTTGAAAAACCCTCGCTGCGCACGCGCGTAACGTTTGAGGTGGGCATCCAGAGCATGGGTGGTGACGTCGTTTTCCTCGATCACACCCAGGCGCGTTTGGGCGAGCGCGAATCCATTCCCGATGTGGCCCGTAATCTCGAGTGTTGGGTGCAGGGTATCGTCGCCCGCGTTTACGAGCAGCGCGTCCTGGGAGAGATGGCGGCCAGCATCAACATCCCGGTGGTCAACGCGCTCTCCGATAAGTTCCACCCCTGCCAGGCGCTGGCCGACTATTTCACACTCGAAGAAAAACTCGGTTCGCTCAAGGGCCTCAAGCTCGCCTATGTCGGCGATGGGAACAATGTCTGCCACTCGCTTCTAATCCTCGCTGCGCGCCTGGGCGTGAACCTTCGCATCGCCACGCCGGCAAATTACGCTCCCGCGCCGGACGTCCTCGCAGACGCCAAACGCGTCGCCAAGGAAACCCGCGCGCGCATCGAGTTGTTCACCGACCCAACGGAAGCCGTTGCCGGCGCGCAAGCCATCTACACCGATTCCTGGACCAGCATGGGCTTCGAGGCCGAAGAAAAGGTACGCCGCAATGTCTTCAAGGCCTACCAGGTCAATCGCAAGCTCATGGAGCAAGCCGCACCCGGCGCCTTCTTTATGCATTGCCTGCCGGCACACCGCGGCGCGGAGGTGACCGACGAAGTTCTCGACGGCCCGGTGTCCATTGTGCTGAAACAGTCCGAAAACCGCATGTACGTGCAAAAGGCCATCCTGCACGCGCTGTATTCCTGAACCTTTTTGGCATCGTTAGGAGAAAACTGAGTGACCCCGCAAGTCCATAAACCAAAGAAAGTCGTGCTTGCCTATTCCGGCGGCTTGGATACCTCCATCATTATTCCGTGGCTGCGCGAGAATTATGGCTGTGAAGTGATTGCGATGATCGGAGACGTTGGCCAGCAGGAAGATCTCGAGGCCGCGCGCAAAAAGGCGCTTACCACCGGGGCATCCAGTGCCTATGTCGAGGATCTGCGCGAAGAATTCGTTCGCGATTACATCTGGCCCACGCTCCGTGCCGGCGCTGTCTACGAGCATACCTACCTGCTTGGCACTTCTATGGCTCGTCCCGTCCTGGCCAAGCGTCAGGCCGAGCTTGCCCTGCAACTTGGCGCCGATGGCCTCTCCCATGGCTGCACCGGCAAAGGGAATGATCAGGTCCGCTTTGAGCTGACCTACAAAGCCATCGCGCCCCACCTCCCCATCATCGCCCCCTGGCGTGAGTGGGCCATCGACTCGCGTGAGGACGCGATTGCTTACGCGCAAAAGCACAAAGTCCAGGTGGAACAGAGCCGCGCCAACATCTACAGCCGCGACCGCAATATTTGGCACCTGAGTCACGAAGGCGGAGACCTCGAAGATCTCGCTAACGAGCCCCGTGAAGCGATGTGGCAGTGGATTGTCTCGCCAGATAAGGCTCCAGACAAACCGGAGGAGGTGGAGATTGGCTTCGAAGCGGGCACGCCTGTTTCCGTGAACGGCAAGAAGCTCGGGCCCGTCGCGCTTCTCAATGCATTGAATGACATTGCCGCAACACATGGCGTCGGCCGCACCGACCTGGTCGAAAATCGCCTGGTGGGAATGAAATCGCGCGGCGCCTACGAAACCCCGGGCGGCACCTTGCTTGTCACCGCGCACCGCGAGCTGGAGCGGCTTACTCTCGACCGGGAAACCTCGCACTTCCAACAGGCCCTCTCGGTTCGCTATGCCGAGCTCGTCTATTACGGCTTGTGGTTTTCGCCGCTGCGCGAATCTCTGGATGGCTTCTTCAACGTGGCGCAGCAGCGCGTCACCGGCTCTGTCGGCCTTAAACTCTGGAAGGGCACGCTCAATGTCACCAAGCGTCTCTCGCCCTTCTCTCTCTATCGCGCCGACCTGGCCAGTTTTTCCATGGGTCACTACAATCCCAAGGACGCCGAGGGCTTTATCAATCTTTTCGCTTTGCCGGTCACGGTGCGACCCATTGCCAAGGCCGAAGGCCAGCATTCTTGAGAATTTTTGCCGGGGCGCGGCTCCGTCTCGGGAGAGTTTCTGACGGCCGCGCTCTGTCCCACTGTGTTATTTGATAGTAGGTTAGAGCGCGCGTTGTCTGCGCTCAGCAATGGTTCACGATTTTGGGGTCATCTATCTGGGTGTTGTAGCCAATGCACGATCTGATATCGCCATGACCGAACGCAAAGACGATCGCCTATGGGGCGGCCGCTTCGATCGCCCGCCGAACGAAGAGTTCGACGCGTTTCAGCGCTCTTTTGCGTTCGACCGCCGTCTTCTCCCCTACGAACTGGCCGTCGATCGCGCATGGGCCAGGGCTTTGCAGGGTGTGGGGATTTTCACAGAAACGGAAGTGCGCCAGACCCTTGGCGCACTCGACAAAATTGCGGAGCGTGCCAAGAGCGACCCCGATTGGATTGACAAATTCGGAGCGGAATCCGAAGATGTTCATCATTTTGTTGAAAAGGCCCTCGTCGAGGAACTCGGCCCCCTCGGTTGGAAGCTCCACGCCGGCCGCAGCCGCAACGAGCTGGTCGCCACGGATTTTCGCCTTTTCGTGATCGATGCAGCGGCAGAGACTCGTGCCGCTCTGATCGCGCTCATTAAGGCGTTCGTCGCCCAGGCAAAAACTAACCTGAAAACCCCCATGGCTGGCATGACCCACATGCAGCATGCCCAGCCCATTCTTTTGTCCCATGTCCTGATGGCCCACGCGGAGGCCTTTGCGCGCGACCTCATGCGCTTACAGAGTGCTACCGCCTCCGCCGATGCCTGTCCCATGGGCTCCGGCGCCCTGGCGGGATGTTCTTTTGCCATCGATCGTCACGCCATCGCCCGCGAACTTGGCTTCTCGCGTATCACCGCCAACAGCCTCGATGCCGTCAGCGATCGCGATTTCGCTCTTGATTATTTGTTCGCCCTCGCCGGTATTGCCACGCACCTCTCGCGCCTCGCCGAAGATTTCGTGCTCTTCGCCTCCCAGGAATTTTCCTATGCCATTCTCCCGGACGAGTATTCCACTGGCAGCAGCCTGATGCCGCAAAAGAAGAATCCCGATGCTTGGGAACTGCTGCGCGGCAAGACCGGGCGCATCACCGGCGCTCTTTTCAGCCTCTTCGCAACGCTGAAAGGCCTGCCTTCCAGCTACCAACGTGACCTCCAAGAGGACAAAGAAGCCCTCTTTGCCGCTCACGACCAGCTTGCCTCGATGGTCCATGTCGCCGCTGGGGCTGTTTCTGCCATGCGCTTCGACGAAAGCAAGCTGGCCGCGGCAGCAGCGAATCCTGCGCTTCTTGCTACCGAAGCCGCCGACTACCTCGTCAAAAAGGGTATTCCCTTCCGTCAGGCCCACGATCTGGTCGGAAAGCTCCTGCGGGAAGCGGAGCGCCAGGCAAAACCCTGGACGCAGCTGTCGCTCGAGGAATTCCGTCGGATTTCGCCGGCGTTTGACGCTGATGTCGCCGACGCGTTGCAACTGGCCGCAGCCCTTCAGTCCAAAAACGTTCCCGGAGGGACGGCCGAAAATTCTGTTCGCGCCGCGATTTCGCAGCTCGAACAAAAACTCAAATCACTGGAGAACGAGCCATGAGCCTCAGCTCTGCATTCAGCATTTTCGAAGCCGCATCGCACCGCGCGGAGGATCGGAGGCCGCTTCCGTGAGCGTCCTGCCCGCTCCGCGGATTCTTCTCCCATGAAGCTCGCTCTCTCCGAAGCCGCTCTGCCTCGCGGATTCCGTTTCTCGGCCACCGCTTGTGGCCTGAAGAAGACGGGCGCGCTGGATCTGGCGCTGCTCTCCAGTGACGTTCCGGCTTCGGCCGCCGCCGTCTTCACGCAGAACCTCGTTGTTGCTCCGCCGGTTGTGGTTTCCAAGGAGAATTTGCGCGCGTCCGGAGGCCGCATGCGGGCCGTCATCGTCAATGCCGGCAACGCCAATTGCGCCACGGGTCCCGCGGGCCGTGCCGCCTCGCTGAAAACCGTGGAAGAAACGGCGCGCCGCCTCAACTGCCGCCCCCACGAAGTTCTGGTTTGTTCCACCGGCGTCATCGGCGTGCCGCTGCCGCTGGAGAAAATTCTCCGCGCGCTCGGTGGCATCGCCCGGAATCGCCGTCCATCGGCGCGCTCTTTTGCCGAGTTCTCACTCGCTATCTGCACCACGGACACGCGCCCCAAGACGTCTTCCACGTTCTTCAAGATGGCGGGCAAGCGCATTCATCTCGTTGGCTGCGCCAAGGGTGCCGGGATGATTCATCCCAATCTCGCCACCACCCTCGCGTTTGTCGCCAGCGATGCCGCCATTTCTCCCTCACTCCTTCAGAAGACCCTGCGGGACGTTGCTGGGCGAACGTTCAATTCCATCAGTATCGATGGCGATACCTCGACCAACGACACCCTGCTGGTCCTCGCCAATGGCCAGGCAGGCGCACCTGCCATCAAAGCGGGGACCTCGGCGCATCGAGCCTTCGCCAAAGCTCTCGAAGAGGTTTGCCACTCGCTGGCCTTGCAGATCGTCGCCGACGGCGAAGGAGCGCAGCGCGTCATCGAGATCGAAGTGCGTCACGCCAAGACGGAAGCTGACGCGCGCCGCATCGCCCAGACCATCGCAACCTCGCCGCTGGTCAAGACCGCCTTTGCCGGTGGCGATCCGAACTGGGGCCGCATCTTCGCTGCGGCGGGGCGCTCCGGCGTCAAGTTCGATCCCCATCGCGTGGACATCCACCTGGCGGGAATACCCATGCTGCGCCACGGTCAGCCGCTTGCCTTCAACGAACGCGCCGCCAGCAACCGCCTGCTGGAAAAACAGGTTCAGGTGGTCGTCGATCTCCATGCAGGACGCGAGTGCACGCGCTTCTGGACCTGCGATTTCACCGCGGAATATGTGCGCATCAACGCTTCCTATCGCACTTAGAAACGGCAGCGCGCCGGTAACGCCGACCTCACTGTGCCAGCCACGGCACCCCGGCAGCCGCGTGCCATTTTGGTTTGGTGCCAAGTCCAGACCCAGTACCCTCCGGTACCTTTTCCCCAACGATTTATTGTTGCAAAAAAAGTCGTTTTTCGAGACCATGCACGGGACCACTGAAGTGTCCCTCCCGCCCCCTGCGGCATGCCCTCCGGTCTGCCACGTCGGCGGTTTTGATTCTTCGGTGCGCTCCGCAATCGTGGTTAGGTTCCGGACAGAAGGAGTCCGCTGGTGAAGAAGCTTTACGTGGGAAATCTTCCGTTCAACGCTTCGGAAGAGCAGTTGCAGGAATGGTTTGGTCAAGTAGGTGTGAATCCCTCCGCGATCAGCCTGATTCGGGATCGCTTCACGGGACAGTCGCGAGGTTTTGCCTTCATCGAAATCGCCAACGATGAAGACGCCGACCGCGCCGTGACGAGCCTGAACGGTCAGAACTTCGGGGGCCGGAACCTTGTCGTCAACGAAGCGCGTCCGCAGACGGAGCGCTCTGGTGGCGGTGGTGGGCGTGGCGGGTATGGCGGTGGGGGTGGTGGCGGTGGCGGCCGGGGTGGCGATCGCGGCGGCCGGGGTGGTGGCCGGGGTGGCGACCGTGGGGATCGCGGCGACCGCGGCAACCGCTGGTAGCTTTTCCTTCTCTTCTAATCTTCGTTGAGGGCTTCGGGCGCGGGCTCGCGTCCGAAGCGTCCTTTCCTGTTGCTGCGTCTTCTTCCTACTCCCGTCGGCCTCTGACCTGCGGACTATTTGGTTCCGCTTTCTTTATTCACAGCCGCGCTACTTTTTTCTAGCCATCTCCGTTTTTACCATGTACTATCGCCGCGTTTGAATCGGCGGCCTCTCTGTTAGAGGCCCTTCCCGCCAAGGTTTCTGCGTTTCGGTGGAGCGCTCACCGCTCAAATCCAGGGGCCGAAACTTCACGCGGGGTGGCGTGTTTGATACACCAGGCGAAGATTTTCTTTCGCTCCTGATCGCCTGGGGTATATCAGAAGAACGACTTGCACTTTGTTTTTCGTGCAAGGATTGTTTCTGTGGCCGTTCAGAGGAGGAGCGAACCTTCCCGCCGTTGTTCGCATCCAATGAAGGGCACTGGGTCTAAGGGTCAGATGAATACCTGGCACAAACGCGATTGGAAGCAGTTCTACGAACTCGCCTGCCGGCCTTGGCAACGCCATAGGCCGCCGCGCCCTGTTTATCCGACGGGTCTCAACCGCGTGCTCCCCGCGGCGGGTTTCAGCCTCTCGGAACTCGATGATGCCGGTGTCGATCTCGAACTGGCCGAGCACCTCGGCTTGCCGGTGGACGCTGGCCGCATCGGCGCCTATGGCCCCAACGTCACCGTACTCCGCGATTTCGTCCGCTCCTCCCGCCAGCCGGTGTAACCCCGGCCATTCCTGGCCTCGTTTGTCGAACTTCGCTTTCCTGCGTAAAATAGGTTTGTCTAGAATCGCTGGGAACCATGGCCTCGCCCTTTAACATCATCGCCAACGGCCACGCGCCTTCAGCGACGGCCCCGCACGCCCACCCGCGGCCAGACTGGCTGCGCGTGAAGTTCTTTGGCGGCGATGGCTACCACAACCTTAAGCGCGTCATGCGCACGCTTGATCTTCACACCGTTTGCGAATCGGCGCGCTGCCCCAACATGGGCGAATGCTGGGAACATGGCACCGCCACTTTCATGATCCTCGGCGACATTTGTACGCGCGCCTGTGGCTTCTGTGCTGTGCCTTCGGGCAAGCCCGCCAGCCCGCCCGATGAGGATGAGCCGTTGCGTGTCGCCGAAGCTGTTGCGCGCATGGGCCTGCGTTATGCCGTTGTCACAAGTGTCAATCGCGACGATCAGCCCGACGGCGGTGCACGCATCTTCGCCCGCACCATTCAGGAAATTCGCAACCGCGTCCCTGGCTGCAAGGTCGAAGTCCTCATCCCCGATTTCCGCGGCGACTGGAACGCCCTCGATACGGTCCTCGCCGTGAAGCCGGACATCCTCAACCACAACACGGAGACTGTGCCGCGTCTGTATCGCCAGGTCCGCAAGGGAGCTCTCTATGAGCGCTCTTTGGAGTTACTGCGCCGCGCCAAAGAAACTTATCCCGACGTGCCTACGAAGACCGGCATGATGCTGGGATTGGGTGAGCAGAAGGAAGAAGTCCTGGAGACGATGCGGGATCTCGCCGCCCAGGGCACGGACATTTTCACCCTGGGTCAATACCTCCAGCCTACGCGCGAGCATCTCCCTGTGATTCGCTTTGTCCATCCCGCCGAATTCGCCGAGTTCAAGCGTCTCGGCGAAGAGATGGGCTTCAAGCACGTCGAATCCGGCCCCCTCGTGCGTTCGTCCTACCACGCCTTCGATCAGGCCGAATCCGCCATCCGTTGAAATTCTCCCCCCGTGTTCAGTCCAGTTGTTCCTTCGCCTGGTTTTGGCGGCTTCACTGCAAAATAAAATGGAAATGAATTCCACGGTCCCGTTGACCATGCTGGGGAATTGTCCGGACACACCCCTGCGCCATCTCTGGCGCATCTTTCGGGGTTACTTCAGGGGGGACTTTCCTGCTTTACTTCGCGGCGGCCGCGACTTTCTTGCTGGCTTTCGCTGCCGTGGAGGCTTTACGCCGGCGCTTCGTCTTGGGCGGCGTGGCGGGCGCTTCGCCGATGATTTCAGCCGAAAAGATGCTGGTCACGAAGAGTTTCGGCCCATGGTCATCAAAATCAATGGCCGTGCGTTCCGGATCCGAGGCTGTGACGATCCCCAGCCCGTAAACCCCGTGCTTGATAGTTTGTCCTTCCTGCATCACTTGCACAACTTCCTCCTTGGCCTCAGCTTCCTGAATTCCGGCCTTTGCCACTTGCTATTGGGCGAGGTCCCCGACCCCTCGGGGACCTCCCCAATCTACAGGCTAGAGGCTTGTGACGTTCTCAGCCTGAAGGCCCTTCGGGCCCTTCTTCACTTCAAACTCCACCGCCTGACCCTCGTTCAGGGACTTGTAACCGTCCATCTGAATCGCGGAGAAGTGCACGAATACATCTTCACCGGTTTGGCGCTGGATGAACCCGTAGCCCTTCGAAGCATTGAACCACTTCACTGTTCCTTGTTCCTTCACTGCAAACCTCGATATTGAAATTGCTTTGCCTCTCTTGGTCCCGGCGGATGGTTTCCCAAGCTCCGTGACTGCCTCCAGCCCGAAAAAAAGGGCTGCAAGTTTGTTCTCGCAGCCCCCTGAACGAGTCAAAAGGTAATTCAAGAGCAACAAACGCTATATCTAACACTATCACAAGAAAGGGCTTATTGTCCACAGTACGATGCAGCCCTCTTTTCGCCTTCCAACAATTGTAAGTGATTTAAAATCAGAAATTTATCGAATTATTTCCGGCTTCCGCGCCATTCCCTTACTCTTCCAATGATTCCGGCTGCAAGCTCAGGTTTGCCCCGCCGGAAGCCTTCTTTTCCCAATACTTCTTTACCCAGGCCTCCCAGCTTTTCCCTGCCGCGGTGTCCCGTCCTGAAAAGGCCAGTGTGGCAATTTCCGCATAGCTGATTTTCACCCGCTGGTCGGAATCCTTGGGCAGCAAGCGCACGAACGAGGTTTCCAGGTTCTTCCCAGTTGCTCGATCAAAGATATAGCCCTCGAGTTTCGTGCCGTCCTTGCGCGTAATGGTCACATCCCCGCGATAATCAAAGGCTTTTTCCAGGGCTTCGCGCAATTCATCTTCATTCGCAAGCTCCGGCACCCAGCCTTGCAGGCCTTCGTGCTGAAATCCCGGCGCCACTTCCAGTTCGTCGGGATTCGCCGTATGTGTGGGGCGCTCGGCGTGCCGCGGACCCGTCATGCCCGCGTCTCCTCGAGTTTCTCCGGATTCCCTTCGATTTGTACCAGGGGATTATAGGCGTGCACCGGCTTCACCTGCTCGCTCAACAGGAGTAGCGCTTCCTCATCCGTGTTTTTTGTAAACAGAGTGGCCTTTGCCGTCGCCAGCAGGCCCTTGAGCGAGCTAAACGAATAATCAACGCCGGACGCTTCGTACCCGCTGTGGACCATGCAGTTGGCGCACTGCGGATTGCCTGACTCTGTCCCGTAATTCCCCCACTCGGTGGTTGCCATCAATTCGCCAAAGGTGTCTGCGTAGCCGTCCTGCAGCAAATAGCACGGCTTCTGCCATCCAAAGATCGAGTACGTGGGCATACCCCATGGCGTGCAGCGAAAATCGCGCTTGCCCATCAGGAATTCCAGGAACAGCATGGACTGATTAAAACGCCACGCCGGCTTGCGGTTCGAGAGCATGGCGCGGAACAAACGCCGCGTCCTGGCACGTCCCAGGAAGTGCTTCTGATCCGGCGCTTTATCGTAGTTATAACCGGGCGAAAGCATCATACCTTCCACGCCGAGATCCATCATCTCGTCGAAGAACGCGCGTACGCTGTTAGGATCCGCACCGTCAAAAAGCGTTGTATTCGTGGTCACGCGGAATCCGCGCGCCAGGGCCGCCTTAATGCCTTCGACGGCCAGCTCATACCCGCCTTCGCGGCACACCGAAAAATCATGGTGTTCTTTTTGCCCGTCCAAGTGCACCGAAAACGTCAGGTATTTGCTGGGCTTGAACAGGTGCAGTTTTTCCTTCAGCAGCAAGGCATTCGTGCAGAGATAGATGTACTTCTTGCGCGCTACCAGTCCTTCCACGATCTTTTCGATCTGCGAATGCATCAGCGGCTCACCGCCGGGGATGGACACCATCGGCGCGCCGCACTCGTCCACCGCACTAAAACACTCCTCCGGTGAAAGCTCGCGCTTCAGCACGTGCGCGGGATACTGAATCTTGCCGCAGCCCGCACAAGCCAGATTGCAGCGGTACAGCGGCTCCAGCATCAGCACCAGCGGATACTGTTTGCGACCTTTGAGTTTCTGCGTCAGGACGTAACTTGCCACCGTCCATGCTTGGGATATAGGTACAGACATTCGCTCCCCAGTAGTCTCATTGCACGATTTAAGTCGTGCCACATATCCTGCCGATTGATAAGGCTTGGCCTCTAAGGCGAATTTCGCCAGGCTTGCGTACATCCCCCAGCCCTTGAATCTTTCTATTTTACCCGAGAAGCCCCCTTCCCGGACACCTCTAGATTCTACGGGCTTCCTCCCGATTCCCCTATTTCGATGCAGCAAAAGGTGCTTAGGTGGCACCAGGCGTGCTCCCTCTCCCCCCGGATGGCACAGACTCTGTAGGCCGCGGAGGAGTCTTTCTCTTCAGGAGGCCGAGGCATGAGCCCGGTGTAATGCCGCCAGGAAGACTGGGCTTCAGCCCCTGAAGAGACCGTTTCCGATGTTTTCCCGTAGCCCGTTTGAGCTTCCCATCCGGCGTATGATGAACTCACACTCCATGGAGTGCGTCTGAACTATGCCCCGCTCCAACCTTCTCTCTCTCTTCGATGAATTCGCTCGCTTCTCTGGCGGCGTCGCCATTGTTCAGCGGCGTGGCTATCGACGCGAAACTTGGACTTACCAAAGGCTCGCCGGGGAGGCCGTCCTCCGCGCTCTCCAGTTGAAAGAACATGGCGTTCGTACCGGCGACCGCGTCCTTCTTTGGGGCGCCAATTCCGCCGAATGGGTCGCCGCCTTCTGGGGCTGCCTTCTGCGCGGCGCGGTGGCTGTCCCCCTCGATGATTACTCGACACTTGATTTTGTCTCCCGCGTCGCCGCCGATGCCGGAATCAAACTCGTTTTTGCCTCCCGCTCAAAACCTCCGCTCATCTCCGCCGTCCCCACCCTCTTCCTGGAGGATTTTCCCGGCACCCCCGAAGAGTTGAATGAATTGGCCGGTCATGGGAACGCAAAAACCGGCCTGCACACCGCAATTTCCGTACTCTCCGATCAGCCCATCACGCGCAGCCACGTCGCGCAAATCCTCTTCACTTCAGGCACCACCAGCGAGCCGCGTGGCGTCGTCCTGACGCACGGCAACTTCCTCGCGAATCTCGAACCGCTGGAAAAGGGCATCGCCGAGTATCGTAAATACGAGCGCTGGTTTCATCCGCTGCGCTTCGTTTCGGTCGTTCCGCTGAGCCACGTTTTCGGTCAGTTCATGACACTCTTCGCGCCCCCGCTCATCGGCGCAACGGTTGTCTTCGAAAATTCGCAGCAGCCTTCGGAGATTTTGCGCACCCTCAAACGCGAGCGGTCCACCGCCCTCATTGTTGTTCCACGTATGCTCGACGCTTTACGCACGGCGATCGAGCGGGAGATCGACACGCACGGATGGCACGAATGGTTTCCTTCTGCCTGCGCCGCTGCCGCGCAGGAATCCTTTCTCCGCCGTGCCTGGCGCTTTCGTCGGCTCCACCGCCTACTCGGTTGGAACTTCTGGGCGTTCATCTCCGGCGGCGCGGCACTTTCTTCGGAGACCGAGGAATTCTTCAAGCGCATCGGCTACGCGGTGGTGCAGGGGTACGGCATGACCGAGACCGCCTCATTGATCAGCCTCAATCATCCCTTCCGCGCTGCCCAGGGGTCCGTCGGCAAAATCCTGCCGGGGCGCGAATTCCGTCTCGCCGAAGATGGCGAGATCCTCGTCCGCGGGGAGAATGTTTCTTCGGGCTATTGGGAAAAGGGCGCGCTGCGGGACGGTACCGAGGAAAACGGTGGCTGGCTGCGCACCGGCGATCTGGGGGAACTCGACGCCGGCGGCAATCTTTACTTTCGTGGCCGCAAGAAAAACGTCATCGTCACTCCCGCCGGCCTGAACGTCTATCCCGAGGACCTCGAAGCCGCTCTCCGCCGCCAGCCCGCCATTCGCGATGCGGTCGTCATCCCCCTACAAATCGGCGCCAACGCCGAGCCTTGCGCCATCCTGCTCTGTGGCACCGTCACTCCTGACGGTGCATCTGGCGAATCCGAGGTGCGCGCCGCCATCGATGCCGCCAACTCCACCCTCGCCGATTACCAGCGCATCCGCCGCTGGCTCGTCTGGCCCGATCTGGACTTCCCCCGCACGCCCACCGGCAAGCCTCGCCTCTCGCTCCTCGCAGCCCGCGCCGCCGAACTCCTCGGTGCCCGTACAAACACTGTCATCCCGAGCGCAGCGAGGGACCTGCTTTCTTCCTCCTCCGAATCCTCCACCTCCTTCACTTCCTCTACTTCCTCCACCTCCTTGCCCGCCTCGCTCAAAGACCTTTCCTCCCTCGACCGCGTCGAACTCCTCTCCTCCATCGAGCACCGCTACAACGTCGAACTCAACGAAACGCAATTCGCCAACGCAGCAATCCTTCGCCGATATTCAGAACCTTCTCGCTCAACCCTCCGCCCGCCGCTCGGAGTATGTCTATCCGCGCTGGACGCAACGCGCCCCCGTGCGCCTGCTCCGGCTTCTCATCTATTACGCGCTCACCTGGCCCGCCACACTTCTGCTTGGCCACCCGCGCATCCGTGGCCGCCAAAACCTCGCCAATCTGAAAGGTCCTGTGCTGTTCGTCGCCAATCACACCACGCGCCGCGCCGATATTGGCCTCATCCTCTATTCGCTTCCCGCGCGCTTCCGCCATCGCCTCGCCACCGCCATGGGCGGCGAAATGTTGCGCGAGTTCCGCCATCCGCCGCGCGAATGGTTCTTTGCCAAGCGCTGGCTCTGGCAGCTCAACTATTTCCTGGTCGTCTCGCTCTTCAACGTTTTCCCGCTTCCGCAGCTTTCCGGCTTTCGCGAGAGTTTCCGCTTCGCCGGCGAATCGGCAGACCGTGGCTACAGCCTTCTCGTCTTTCCCGAAGGCATCGTCAACGACCGCGACACCCCGGACATGGTCCCCTTCCAACCCGGCATCGGCCTCCTCGCCCAGAATCTCCGCATCCCCATCGTCCCCATGCGCCTCGATGGCGTCTGGCAAATGAAGCAGCAGCATCGCCGCCTCGCCCGCGCCGGCGAACTAACCGTCCACATCGGCGCCCCCGTCACCTTCCCGCCCGACACCCCCCCCGCCGAAATCGCCTCCCACCTTCAATCCCTCATCCGCTCCCAGTAGGGGCGTAGCATTGTTCACGCTGATCCTCGAAGGCCCGTGCCCAATCGCCGTGATATCGATGAAGTGTTCGCGCCGCTTTCAAAGGCTCCGCGTCATGCGGAAAATAGCCAGTGGCTCGTGCGGAACGGCACTGAGCATCTGCTATGATAGCCATAGGCGGCGTAGCTAGGGCCGTCACCGATCAAATGTCATCAGTAGCACTTGACTACATAACGATCCGGGGCTTCAAGAGCATCGCTTCATTGGATAAGCTGCCGTTGAAGCCCGTTAACGTCCTGATAGGCCCCAATGGCTCAGGCAAGTCGAATTTTATTGGGGTCTTTGCATTCCTGAACGCCATTCGAGAAGGACGGTTGAGAGATTATGTGACCAAAGGGGGAGGTGCCGAGAAGATTCTGCACTTCGGCTCCAAAACGACGAAAGAACTCTGATCCACATATCGTTCAACAACGAGGTGAACCAGTACGAATTGAAGCTTTCTCCCACAGAGGACGATGGGCTCTACCCCTCTTCAGAAACGATTCCTCCTTTCTGGAACAAAGCAGATCATCCCAAGCCTTACGATGACTACTTATCAGCTCGAGAACAGGGTCGAGAAGCCGGCATCAGTGATCCAAAGGTGGCGAAAATTGGCTGGCGGGTGCGAGCGCGCCTTGGTGGATGGCGCCTCTATCATTTACACGATACTAGTTCATCTTCACCGATGCGTAAGACTGCGAAAGTAGACGATAATGATTTCCTACGGCCTGACGGTTCGAATCTTGCCTCTTTTCTCTACTACCTGCGCGAGAAAGAGGAAGTCTCCTACAGCCTGATTCGGAGAACCGTCCAGCGTGTGGCCCCATTTTTTGATGACTTTAGGTTACAACCCCTGAGGCTAAAGCCCGACGATATCAAGCTAGAATGGAAACATAAGAACTCGGATCAGTATTTCGATGGCTCATCCCTTTCTGACGGCACGCTTCGATTCATTGCGTTAACAACCCTTTTTCTACAGGGCAAGGATCATTTGCCGTCAGTCGTCCTTGTCGACGAGCCCGAGTTGGGTCTGCATCCCTACGCTATCACAATGCTCGCATCCCTGATTCGCCAGGCGTCAAAGGACACCCAAGTGATCGTATCGACCCAATCGTCTCTCCTTTTGGATCACTTCGATCCAGACGATGTCCTGGTCGCGAACCGTGTGGGTAGTGCAACAGAGATATCTCGTCTAGAGCCTGAACAGTTGTCTGACTGGCGTGACGACTATAGCCTTGGCCAGCTTTGGGAAAAGAATGAATTCAGCGGGCGACCAGTTCCCGAGTGACAATGACCCGTCTACTGATTCACGTCGAAGGACAAACCGAGGAGGATTTTGTAAATGAGGTTCTCCGCGATCATTTGGTGAACCAAGGTTTTGAGTCGGTCAGCGCTAGGATTGTCGGTAATAACCGTCTGCGGCGCAGACGAGGCGGTATCCGAAGCTGGCCCTCGGTGAGGAAGGACATAATCAAACATCTCCACCAAGATCCGGGATGCATCGCAACAACCATGGTGGATTTCTACGGCCTACCTAAGCAAGGTGACGGCGCATGGCCGGGGCGCGCGGCCGCTACTGGTCAGTCGACCCCCAAAAAGGCGTCGAGTGTCGAAAAGGCATTACTCAAGGACGTAATAGAGGCAATGGGTGCGAGGTTTGACCCGAAGCGTTTTGTGCCCTTCGTCATGATGCATGAGTTCGAGGGTTTGTTGTTCAGTGATTGTGCAGCATTCGGGCGAGGCATAGGCCAATCGAGTTTGGAGCCGAGGTTTAGGCAGGTCCGGGATGGGTTCGCCACGCCAGAAGACATAAATGATTCTCCCGTCACTGCTCCGTCCAAACGGGTTGAGGAAATCGTTCCCGGCTACGAAAAGCCGCTCCTAGGTACCCTTGCTGTCTTGGAGATCGGGTTGGCCCGAATCCGCGCAGAGTGCCCTCACTTTGCCGCCTGGCTGGACAAGTTGGAATCACTCGTCAATTAAGAGGCATTCCCTCACTAGCGTGGTCAGCTTGGTGATGCTCTTTCTGAACGTTCCGCGTTCTTATGGCAAAATAGAAGCTCGAAAAGCAGACCGTGGCCAACCCTGTGACCTTCGCTCCCACAAAACCAAACAAACCCACGAAGAAATCCCCTGCGCTCAATGGCATTGGCCATTCCGTACGCGAGCGCATCTTCTATCTTTTCCGCCGCTGGGGCTTCTATGAAGCCACTCTCGATCCTCTCGGTTTCTTCACCCCGCTGAAGTGCCCGGATCTCGATGGCCTCACCGGCGAATACGCGGAAGAAGCGCGCCGCTATTATTGCGGAAACATCGGCGTGGAGTTCCTCCACATCCCGGAACCAGAGCGCCGCCGCTGGATCGCCGAGCGCATGGAATGCCCCGAGTTCGAGGTCAACCAGGCCGCTATCCTGGATCGCCTGGTTCGCGCCGACCTCTTTGAACAAATGCTCCAGAGTCGCTATCTCGGCAGCAAGCGCTTTTCGCTCGAAGGCAACACCTCGCTCATTCCGCTTCTCGATTCCATTCTCAATGTCGCGGGCGATGCCTGCGGCGCCGATTCCATCATGGCCATGAGCCACCGCGGCCGGCTCAACGTGATGACCCACATCGCCTGCAAGCCCATGCACCAAGTTGTCGCGGGCTTCGAGGACGTTGATCCGCGCAGCGTGCTTGGCGCCGGCGACGTCAAATATCACGTTGGCGCCACCGGCGTCTACACGACCTCTTCCGGAAAATCGCTCAACATCCACCTGGTCTCGAACCCGAGCCACCTGGAAGCCGTCGATCCCGTCGCCATGGGCCGCGCGCGCGCCAAATTGACGCGCCACGGCGTGCATCGGCCCAGAAATCGATCGCTCCCGGGAAACGCTGAATAAAGTCTGGGCCATCGTGATGCACGGCGACGCCGCCTTCGCCGGCCAGGGCATTTGGGCGGAAACGCTGAATCTTGCGGACCTCGCGGCTTATTCCGTGGGCGGCAGCATCCACATCATCGTCAACAACTTGATCGGTTTCACCACTCGCCCCGTGCAGGAGCACTCCTCGCGCTACGCTTCCAGCATCGCCCGCCGCCAGAGCGTGCCCATCTTCCACGTCAACGCCGAAGATCCCGATGCGGTCGTGCGCATCGGCCGCCTCGCCGCCGAATACCGCGCCGAATTCAATTCCGACGTCGTCATCGACCTCATCGGCTACCGCCGCCACGGCCACAGCGAAGTGGACGATCCCACCATCACCCAGCCGCTCCTCTACGCGCGCATCAAAAACCACCCGCCGCTCTGGAAAATTTACGCGCAACGCATCGGCATCAACGCCGAGCCCATCGCCGAGGCCGTCAAGAAGGAATTCGCGGAAGAGCAGCGCAAGGCCGGCAAGCTCACCAAGATTCCCCACCTTCGCAAGCTGCCCGATTACTGGTCGCCCTACAACTACGGCAAATACAATCCCGCCTTTGAAGTGGATACCGGCCTCTCCGCCGAGCGCCTCGCGGAAATTACCGATGGACTTGTGCGGGTGCCACCGGACTTTCACGTCCATCCCAAGATCGTGAAGCTCCTTGAGCAGCGCGCGGAAATGGGCCACGGCAAGCGTCCCATCGACTTCGGCTTTGCCGAGTTGCTCGCCTTTGGCTCCCTGGTCCTCGAGGGCAGTCCTGTCCGCCTCACGGGTCAGGACACGCAGCGCGGCACCTTCAGCCAGCGCCACGCCGTTTTGATCGACACGCAAACCGAGCAGGAGTATCTACCCGCTCGCGCACCTTTCGCCCGCGCAAGCCTTCTGCGAAATTCACAATTCCTCGCTCTCCGAAGCGGCCTGCCTCGGCTTTGAATACGGCTTCTCCCGCGACTATCCCGAAGGCCTCGTCCTGTGGGAAGCGCAATTCGGCGATTTCGTGAACGGCGCGCAGGTCATCATCGACCAGTTCATCAGCGCCAGCGAGGACAAGTGGGGTTTGCCCACCGGCCTTGTGCTTCTCCTTCCCCACGGTTACGAGGGCCAGGGCCCTGAGCATTCCAGCGCGCGCATCGAGCGTTTCATGCAGTTGGCTGCCGAAGGCAATATGAACATCTGCCAGCCTTCCACCGCCGCGCAGTATTTTCATCTCCTGCGCCGCCAGGCCCGCCGCCTGTGGCGCAAGCCGCTCGTCGTCTTTACTCCGAAAAGCATGCTCCGCCATCCCGATGCTTCCTCTACTCTTGAGGAATTTTCCCGCCCGCGGTTCCTGACGCTGGTTCCCGATCGCGAAGTCACCGACGCGCAAAGCATCCTCATCGCCAGCGGCAAGGTCGGCCACGAACTCCGCGCCGAGCGCCGTCGCCGCAAAGACGCCGCCACCGCCGTCTTTTTCCTGGATCAGCTTTATCCTCTGCCCAAAACCGAAATCGCCGCCGCCATCGACGCGCATCCCAACGCCCGCGAAATCGTTTGGGTCCAGGAAGAGCCCGCCAACATGGGCGCGCTGTTCTACGTGCTCCCGCGTTTGGAACGCATTGCCCAGGCCAAGAACCTCCGCGTGCGCTCCGTCAAACGCTCCGCCAGCGCCAGCCCCGCCACCGGCTCCGCCAAGGCCCACGACCTCGAGCAAAAAACGCTCATCACTTTGGCCTTCGCCACCACACCCAATCCCTGAGTTCTGTCATTGACGAGGCGCATCGTTGCTTCAGTCCACGATTACAACGCTCCTGTAGCGTTGTCTTTGATTAGCAGGAGGCGCTTGCCTGCGGCGTTCGGTAATCGCTTCAATAGCCTTGCGCCCTTAGCGCCGCTTTGTTACGCTCCACCCAAATTGGTCCTCTGGAGGGACCCTCTCATGGCCTTCTGCAAAGCGTGTGGTCAGGAAATCGGAACTGCCACTTTTTGCCCCAAGTGTGGTGCTAACCAATCGTCCGCGGTCGCTCCGTCCGCTGCCCCGGCAGCGAATCCGACGGAGGGCCTCGCTGAAAATGTGGCCGGACTTCTCTGCTACGTGCTGGGCTGGCTTACCGGCATTATCTTCCTGTTGATCGACAAGCGACCCTTCGTGAAATTCCATGCCGCGCAATCTATCGTCGTCTTTGGCGGCCTGACGGTAATTCGCATCGCCTTGCTCTTCCTGCATGGAGTGGTTGGCGGCGGCTTTATCAGCTGGGGCTTTGTCGGCCTGATTAGTCTACTGGTCGGACTGGTAACCCTCGTTCTCTGGATTCTTCTGATGGTCAAGGCCTACCAGCACGAAATGTTCCGGTTGCCGGTCGCCGCAGGCATTGCCGACGGATTCGTGAAGTAAGGAAGCGCACCCATTCAGGCGTGCACGTGAAAGTACCCGTGTTTGCGGAACACGCGTACCCGTGCGCCGAAGAGGACCGATAGCTGCTCGCTCGTCAGCAGTTTTCCTTTTGGTCCGTCGGCCAGCACGCGCCCCCTCTGCAACAGCACCACGCGCTCAATTTCCGGAATGATCTCCGGCACGTGATGTGTAACAAGGACGATGGCCAACCCGGCATTCGCCAGTTCGCGCAAAGTTGCGCGTAGCTCCAACTGCCCGCCGATGTCCAGCGTGTTTCCCGGCTCATCCAACAACAGTGCCTTCGGTTCATGCACCAAGGCCCGCGCGATCAGCGTGCGTTTCGCCTCGCCCGAGGACATTTCCACTACCGGTCGCTTCGCAAGATGGGCAATGCGCAATCGCCGCAGCGCAGCTTCCGCCCGCTCGCGATGCTCCGCTGCCGGATGGTGATTCGGAAAGATCCGCGTGCTGCTGAAAAATCCGGAGAGAACCACATCCCTACCGGTCGCGCCTGTCGTGCAAGCCGCCAACTGGTCCGGCGAAACAATCCCCAGCAGCGGCCGCAATTCAAAAATGTTCCACATGCTGCGCCCCAGGATGGACATCGCGCTATCGTCCCGTTGCACGGGATAGCATTCCCGCGTAATCGTCTTGATCAGCGTGGATTTTCCGCTTCCATTCGGACCCAGGATGCAGACGTGTTCCCCGCTCGCAATTTGCAGGGTCAGCCGGTCCAGGGCCAAGTTGTTCCCGCGCATGACGGTGACGTTTCGCAGGTCCAACAAGGGCGTCGGTTCGTTGCTCATAAGGAGACGAGTGTCTCACACTAGGTGGGGAAACTCCGGACAGGGCAGCAGGCACAAAAAAAGGAGGCGAAAACACGTAGCTTTCGCCTCCCGGGGTGGGGTGGGTGTTACAAACAAGCCCGTCTGTGGCGCAGCATCCTCTGCCCTGCCAGGCAGAATTGCGGCCTCGCTCGCGGATCGTAGTCTAAGAAACCGAAGTGAGACTCACCACCCGAGGGCTTGCCTTTGTTGTTTTCTAACACCCGGTAGAACGCATGTCAATCGAAAAAAATCGATACTCGTTGCTGTATAAACCGATTAATTACGAGAGTTTTTCGCAATTTCGCAGGCCCTTCTTAAACCTGTAGAAAGCTGTTTGGACGGCTTGTGCCTCACAGAGGGGTCTCTGTGGGCTAGGAACCCTTTGGCGTTTCTAATCGTCCCCGCCAACTCGCAATGGTAATAGTACTATCCCCAGGCCCGCGCTCCACCCGCAACCCGCTCAAGACACTTGTGTTTGCGGATTGCCCAGCATCTCGCGAATGGCTCTGCCCAATGAAATCGGACTGTACGGCTTCTGGAGATACCGTGAGGCGGGTGCCTGCGAGGCCACAAGGCGGGCAGATTCCGAATAGCCGCTAGTGAAAAGGATGGGCAGATCCGGGAATCGTTCAAGCAGTTGGGCCGCTGTCGCCGGTCCGCCCAGATGCGGCATGACCACATCCAGAATGGCCAGCGAAGGTCTCTCCTCATCACATAGTCGCACGGCCTGTTCGCCATCGTTTGCGGCCAGCACGCGATAGCCCAAGTTCACCAGCGACTGCCTCGCCATCTCTCGAATTGAATCGTGGTCCTCCGCCAGCAAGATCGTTTCCGTGCCCCGCAGGTTCATGGCTTTGAAGGAATCCGTTGCCTGCGAAGTGCCATCAGCGGCCGCGCTTTCCATGGCAGGGAGGTACACCCTGAAAAGGCTGCCATGACCCAGCTCACTGTAAACGTGAATGAATCCCCCGTGTTGCTTCACGATGCCATAGACCGTTGCTAGACCCATCCCCGTGCCTTTGCCGCGCTCCTTGGTCGTAAAGAAAGGTTCAAAGATGCGCTCTCGCGTCTCCTCGTCCATGCCCACGCCCGTATCGGAGACGGAGAGCACTGCGTAGCAGCCGGGCATCACATAGGGATAAAACCGGCGATAGGATTCATCCAGTTGCACCAGCTCCGTTTCGATCGTCAACAGGCCTCCCTGCGGCATGGCATCCCGCGCGTTCAGGCAGAGATTCATCGCCACTTGCTCAATCTGCGCCGCATCCGCCTTCACCGGCGGCAGGCAACTTGGTGCCACTTTGATCTCAATGCTTCTGTCGATGACCTTGTCGAGTAAGCTCGCCAAACCTTGCATAACCTCGTTCAAATCCATCGGCCGCGGCTGCAGCGTCTGACGCCTCGCGAAGACCAGAAGTTCCCGGGTCAACTCCGCGGCGCGATCCGCTTGTTCACGAATGCGCGTAAAACGCTCCGCAATGGCCGGATAGCTGAGGCTCTGCTCATGACCCAGCTCCGCCCAGCCGACGATGGCACCGATGACGTTGTTGAAATCGTGCGCAATGCCTCCGGCAAGCTGCCCGATGGTTTCAAACTTCTGTATCTGGAGCAATTGCCGCTCCAGCGCTCGAAGTTCGGTCACGTCTTCCACGATGCCTTCCAGAGCATCGGCGGGGCCCGGAAGTGATAAATAGCGCAGGTGCAGCCGCACCACGATTAAGCCGCCATCTTTTCGCCGCAACTCCGTCTCTGCGCTATGTACAAATCCGATTTGCCGGCAGGTGACCATGAGTTGCCCAAACTCCGCTGGAAAACGAAACACGTCCGTCGAAAGATTTAGCATTTTCAATTCTTCCAGGTCTTTGCACGCCAGCAACTGCAGCAGGCTCGCGTTCGCGCCAAGAAACTCTCCTGCAAGGGATACCCGGAAGATTCCGTAACTCGAGTTTTCCACCAGTTCGCGGTTTCTGGCTTCGCTTTCGGCCAGGGCAGCCTGGGCGCGCGCGTTGGCGTCGCGTAACTCCTTTTCCTCCAGCACTCGCTTCAGTTCCACCGGCAGGCACGTCAGCCGGTCTTTCCACACATAGCCGTTGAACACTTGCCGTATGAACTCCGCCGCTGCTTCCTCCCCCAGTGAGTCCGCCAAAAGAAGAGAGGGAATGTCCTTTCTGGTCTTGCGCAGGAAATGCAGCGCTTCGATTCCACTCCAGCCGGGCACGCCGTCCACCGCAAGGACCGCAGCATACTCAGCGCCGCCAAGCGCCTCCTCAAATGCACTGCGGTCCGCTACAACCGTGGCTTCGATCGCAAGTCCCGCGTTGCGAAGTTCCTGAAGAATGGCCTGAGCATCCTGCGGGGAATTCTCGAGTAAGAGAATGCGCAAGGGTTCCGCAGTGGTGCAGGGTGCCAATTTTTCAAGGGTCATCTCTTTCACGGTTTTTCCCTTAGGGCCTGGCAAGAGTGCGAAGTTCACGAAATTGCGGCAAGGTTGCCGATTCTCGATGCTCGCCGGAGCGTGCAAGCATTTTGCCCGGGATCACCTCGCCATCAATGCAAAAATCCAGTGTCGTGCGCAGCCCGCTCGATTGTTGGTAGGGAAGCAGGCGCGCCGCAATGCGCCGCCGGACAGCGGGAAGGGAAGGCACCTCGGTATTCTGCAATGCAACGACAAACTGGCCTGCGCGATTCGACCACACCGAATCCGAGGCTTGCACGCTTTTCCTCAGCGTCTGCGCCACCCTCTGCAAGAGTTCTTCTGCCGCAATCCTTCCATTTCGCCCGCGAAGCATTCTAAAGTTCTGCACTTCGATGCGCATTCTCACCGCGCTGCCGGCCAACCCCGGCCGCTCCCCCGGGTGAACCTCGCCAATATACACAGATCGGTTCGCAGCATTCGCGCTGGATTCTTGCGCCTCTTCGGGGGCACGCATTACTTCCTTCGCCGCGATCGCCGCTCGCAAGATTCGATCCAATGTCCGCTCATCCACAAATCCTTCCAGCATGTAATCTTTTGCCCCCGCCTGAATGCACTGCGCAGCAATCTCCTTATCGGCAGGTTCCGCCCAGATAATGAGCGCGACCTCAGGAGCACACTCGTGCAGGTGACTTACTGTGGCGGCTGGGTCAGGCTGGAGCACCAACATCTGGAGGAGTGCCACATCGGGACGGTGTTTCTGAAGCGCTTCCAATAAACTCGTCGAACTCGACACCAAACCCATTTGGTCGCATCGGCCTGTCGTCGCTGCAAATGTTCGCAGACTGATGCTGGCTTCACCCGGCCCACCTTCTGCCAGGAGAACTTTCAAGCGGGAATCATTCATGGCCAAATCCCTTTCATCAGCAATGAAAGCTACATTGGCCTGGCGGCAGCGGCCAAGTTAACAACCGCGTCAACATTACAAGAGGCAGGGGGGATAGTTGAGGAAGGGAATGCTATTGTCGGAGTCTATGGTAGGGGTGTCAAGAACTTTTCGCGAATCTTAGAAAAATTAAAGCCTTTCCGGCGTAGCTTCCTTGCGGCCGAGAAGAAAGGCGGTAATGCCCGCCACAATACCGCCCAGAATGACCACCCCTTCCCAGACTAGTCCCGCGGCAAGCACGAGATGGGGAGCTGCACCAAAAGGAGACAGCAGGCCCACCAGCGCCGCTTCTCTCACTCCAATCCCGCCTTGGGTCAGCGGCAAAAGCGCCGCAAGCTTTGCCAGCGGCCACGCAAAAAACCAATCCCGCAGTGGAAGGAACAGCCCGCAGGAGATGGCCAGCAGCGCCGTCAGTGTGAGAAACGTGGTTTGTATCGCTGTCCCCAAAATCCATCCAAAGAACAAGACATGGGGACGCCGGGAGACGCTTCGCAGCGCAAAACGCAATCGCCCTAGCCGTCGCCTAAACCTTACGGAACGTCCGCGCAGCAATGGCCGGTACAATAGGCCCACCAGCACAATCGCGATTGCGGCGACTCCCGCAAAGACGTACACCGCGTGCCGCGCCTGATTCCGCAACGCCATCGGGACGGAACCTGGCAGAAGCAGAATCCCCAGCAGGACCAGGCCCGCTTGCGCGCTCATATCCAGAAAACGATCGGCCACATTTCCGGCAAGCACCGCCGCGGGATTCGGACTGCGGCGCAGGCCGACCGCCAAACGCACCACGTCTCCGCCGATGATCGAAGGTAGAAACAATGTCGCGAACAGACCACCGGCATAACACTGAGCACTGGTTCGGTAATCAAGCTGCGCTCCGGCCGTGTTGACCACCATCCGCCATTTCGCCACCCCAACGGCGTGTGCCAGCAGGTAGCCGATCAGAATGAAGATGAATCGCGGCAGCGGTACGCGCTGAATGGCTTCACTAAGCAGGTGCCACGGCAGAAAATGCAGCAATATCCCAAGCACCGCCATCGCCGCCAGCCATCGCGCGGTGATGAGGAGCCGCCCGCGCCGGCGCTTTTCGGGTTGATGGGCGCCGATCATGCGAGCGGCAGATAGAAATTAGCTGCCGAAGATCTCATTGATTTTCCCCGCCAGCTCGAAATCCAGATTGCTGATCCCCTGGACGCTGTGCGTGTTCAGATCGACCACCACCTTGTTCCACACGTTAAACCATTCCGGGTGGTGATTCATGGATTCCGCAACCAACGCCACTTGCGTCATTTTTCCAAAGGCGGCCGCAAAATCCTTGCACTCGAACGCGCGGTGCAATTTCCCATTCACCAACGCCCATCCTTCTGTCTTTTTCAGTTGGCTTTGGATTTCACTATCGCTCAGCTTCTGTGCCTTCATGGTCAAATTCCTCCTCTGACCCGGGCCGCCGTTGCCACCATTATGCGTTGGCTCCCGGCAGTCGGCAAGAATCGTGCCCCGATTGAATGGCCCGGCGAATTCCAGTACGCTGGAAGGTTCGCCCTCAGCGAAACTCCGCTCTGTGCGTTCGCAGTCAACAAGGAATCGGAGACGACCGTGAAAAAGAAAATTCGTGCCATCCAATACGGAATCGGCCCTATTGGGGCCTCCATCGTGAAGCTGCTCCGCGAGAAAGAAGCGGTCACCCTGGTCGGCGCCATTGATACGGACCCTTCCAAAGTGGGCAAGGATCTCGGAGAGGTCGTCGGCGCCGCGGATGCCCCGTGGGGCATCCGGGTTTCTGGCGACGCTCGGGGCGTTCTGGAGCAGTCAGCGGATGTGGTCATGCACACAACTTCGTCGTCTCTGCCAAAGGTCATGGATCAGCTTCTCGCCTGTCTGGACGTCGGCTCCTGCGTCGTTTCCACCTGCGAAGAGCTCTCCTACCCCTATCGCACCTATCCTGACTTGGCCGAAAAACTGGACAAAGCGGCGAAGGATGCGGGCGTTGCGCTGGTCGGTACCGGTGTGAATCCCGGCTTCATCATGGATAAACTGGTCGTGACCCTGGCGGCCGTTTCCCAGCGCGTTGAGCACGCCAAGGCGCTGCGCATCGTAGATGCTGCAAAGCGCCGTCTGCCTTTACAGAAGAAGATCGGCGCCGGCATGACCGTGGAAGAGTTTCGCACCAAGGTAAAGGAAGGCGTCATCAAGCACGTTGGCCTGCCCGAATCGGTTGCCATGGTCGCGGACAGCCTGGGCTTGCCCGTCGACGAAATCATCGAAACGATCGAACCTAAAGTCGCCACCGAGCGCATACAAACGGAATTCCTCACCGTCGAAGCCGGGCAGGCCGCCGGCGTCCACCAAATTGCGCGCGGGCTTTCTGCCGGCAAGGAACTCATCTACATGGAGCTTCAGATGTACGTGGGCGCGAAAGATCCCGCCGACACCGTCGAACTTAAGGGCCACCCGAACATCAGCCTGGTCATCCCGGGAGGCTCCCATGGAGACATCGCAACTGCCTCTGTCGCCGTCAACTCCATCCCGGCGATTCTCGAAGCGCCCTCCGGCCTGCGCACGTCGCGCGACCTCCCCATCGGCTTTTTCTCGCCGGGGCCGCTCAAGTAACTTCGTCCGTTCACGCCGCACTTTGAAAAATGAAAGGGGCAGACACAGTCTGCCCCCCTTTTCATTTCGTCCATTTCTAAATCAACATACGGGCGTTTCGTTGCTTTAATGGCCGCCGAAACTACTTCTTCCAAAATCGCATCACCGCCGAATAGTCCAGGTCTTCCTTCGCTTCTCCCTTCACATAGCTGTACACTTCCCGCGCCGCCGCCGTCGCCGGCAACGCCACTCCAAGTTGGTTTGCCAGGTCCAGCATCAGTCCCAGATCTTTGTGCATCAGCCGCAACGGAAAACTCGGCTTGAAATCGCCCTTGACCATCAACGGCGATTTCACATCCAGCACCCCGGAACGCGCCATGCTCGCTTGCATCACCTCAATGAGTTGCTCGCCCTGCAACCCCGCGCGTGTGACCAGCGCCAGCGCTTCCGCCATCGCCCCGACCTGCAGCGCCAGAATCCCGTTCATCGCCAGCTTAATCGTTTGACCCGCGCCATTCGGCCCCAGGTGAAACCACTTCTTGCCCATCACTCCGAGGATCGGCTCCACTTCCTTCAACGTCGCCGCGTCTCCCCCGATCATGAACACCAGGTTCCCTTCGCGCGCGCCCCAATCCCCGCCCGTCACCGGCGCATCCAGAAACCGCACCTGTCGCTCCGCGCATGCAGCCGCAATCTTCCGCACCAGCGCTGGAGATATCGTGCTCGAATCAATGTAGATGCTGCCGGCTCGCAAACCGCCAAGCGCCCCGTCGTTCTTCCCTTCGTGGCCCCACAGCACCTCCTCCAGCGCCGGCGGATCGCTCACCATCGTCAGCAGAATCTCTGCTTCGGCCGCTGCCTCTCGCGGCGTCTTTGCCAAACTTGCGCCCGCCGCCACCAATTCCTGCGCGCGCGATGCCGTGCGATTCCACACTGTCAATCTGTGCCCCGCCTTCAACAGGTTCATGCCCATCGGTCGGCCCATCAGCCCAAGTCCGATCAAGCCTATTCTTCGTGGGGTCGGAGAAGTACTCACAGAATCCCTCCTGGCGCTAGGTGTATTTGTCCAGATAGCGCACGAATGCCAAAGAATTGTAGCCGATTCTCCGACGCGGTGTAGGAAGGCTCTGCAGTTCAGGCGGTTTTGGGGCGTTGCGGTAATCGCAGGATTGAAGGCGTTTCCGGAGGCCCAAGTGCGGCGCCAGCCGCAGCGGCCAGGCGTTCGGGAAGCTCGGGCGCTGGCGCCGCAGCGGCAGGCGGCTGGGGTTCGCTCACTTCCTCAATGCGGTGAAGATAACCGTAAGGAATCTCCCAGCGAAAATAGCTGCGCTTCCCGCGCTGCTCGATGTGCTGTTCTAGGAATATGGATCGCCCGGAATCCGCCACAAATGTTCCGGAAGCAGGCACGAGAATATCGCCCGCGCGGTATTGCACGGTGACCTTGCGCCCCAGAAGATGGGAATAGCGGGCCATCCTTAGCAGTCTCCGAGGGGGTCACCGCAGGGTCAATAGTACGGACGGGCTGTTACGCGTGAGTATGTGGAAAAGCAGTGGGAGAAATCTTCGCACGCACGGCCAGCTCGGAGAACAAAATCAGGACCACCGCGGAGCACACTCCAAAAGACACAATCGCCGCCACAATTGGCAAACTCCATTGGGCTGTTCCACTTACCTGCCCACCCAGATGCACCGCCACGAATGCTGCCAGGATTCCCACAAACGACGCCAGCACCCGGCTGCCGCGGGAAACCTCCAGCTCCGCGTGGCACGCCGGGCAATCCACCTCCAGCGTTTTCGTCAGGATCAGCGTTCGCGAAACCTTCGCAAAGCACAACGGACACGCATGGTTCTCCATCGCGACTATCCCCTTTCCTTCGCTTTCCACCGCTCCACTACCGCGACAAATCCGACACCACGGCTTCCTCCGTTCTCCGCCCGCCGATCTCGTCGGACGCCTCGAGGATATGGAAACTGATACCGTGCCCCTGCATATACCGCGCGTGGCACCGACCCGCAAGGCCCGCGCCAAGATCAGAACCTCCGGGCGGCACGCCATGCTTCTGGATTCCCCTGGCAATGCAATTGTAGTAAGGATGCCTCAATGCGCGCCGGTCGAACAGTATTTTGTGCCTCCGGGCCAACACGCGCACCGTGGGAACGGCAGACACGGCGCTTTCCTCAATTCACGCGAGGCAGTGTTCCTACTTCACATGTTTCTCGCTCCACCGTCGATGCTTCTTGACATTCTTGGCGGTCACGATACAGTCTCCCTTCCGTCTCGACGGACGGATTTTCTGGAGAGCAGACCATGCGAAACACACTTCTGCGCGTCCTTCTCTTATTCTTCTTTTTCTGGGCGCCGGGTTATGGACAGGGACAAACGCCGGCCAACAAAACCTACGTCTTGAAGGCGGCTCGACTTTTCGATGGCAAGAGCAATGCCCTGGTTACGCCCGGCCTCGTCGTGGTCACTGACGGGAAAATCGCCGCTGTTGGCGCCTCCGCAAATATCCCCGCGGGTGCTGAAGTGATTGATCTCGGCGATGCCACGCTTCTCCCGGGCTTCATTGACGCGCATACCCACCTCACCATGCCCTTTTCCGACGATTTCCGTCAGGCGGAACTCAATCGCCTGGAAAAAACGGTCGCCGAACAGGCCTTGGACGCCAGTGTCAACGCCCGCGTCACGTTAATGGCGGGCTTCACCACCGTTCGCGATGTCGGCTCCAGTGATTATCTTGATGTTGGCCTGCGCAACGCCATCCGCAACGGCGTTGTGCCCGGACCCCGCATGCTCGTCACCGTGCATGCCTTGGGCTCCACGGGAGGACACTGCGATTTTCAGGGCGGCTTTCGGCAGGGACTCTTCGGCCACGAGTCCGGCCCGCTGGAGGGCGTGATCAACGGTGCCGATCAGGCGCGCTATGCTGTTCGCCTGGACCACAAATACGGCGCCGACATCATCAAAGTCTGCGCCTCAGGCGGCGTGCTCTCTCCAACCGATGATGTGGATACGCCTCAGCTCACGCAGGAGGAACTCAACGCCATCGTAGACGAAGCTCACGCGTTGCGGCGCAAGACTGCTGCTCATGCCCACGGCGCGGAAGCCGCCAAACGCGCCATTCGTGCCGGCATCGATTCCATCGAGCATGGCAGCTTCCTGGACGATGAAGCTCTCGACCTGATGAAGCAGCACGGCACCTACCTGGTGCCCACACTTATGGCCATTCAGGGCCTCCAGGAAAAGTTTGACCGCGGCCTCTATGTTCCTCCGGCCATCGCCGCCAAAGCGCACGCCGCGACCAATGCCATCCATTCCACTTTTCAACGCGCCCTGGCCAAAGGCGTCAAAATCGGCCTGGGCACCGACGCCGCCGTCTATCCCCATGGACGTAATGCCGAAGAATTTCACCAGATGGTTGACCTGGGCATGAAACCCGTGGATGCGCTCAAGGCGGGAACTTCCTCTGACGCTGATCTCCTCGGCTTGGCTGACAAAATCGGTACGCTCGAATCCGGCAAACTCGCGGATGTTGTCGCCGTTCCCGGTGATCCCCTCCAAAACATTCGCCAGACTGAGCACGTCTTCTTCGTCATGAAGGAAGGCGTCATCTACCGCAATGACCGCACTCCTTCATCTCACTAGCGGGCACGAGGTAGCGCAATGAGCCAGTTACCCAGTGTGATTGCAGTGGCATTTGCTCAGGAATATCGCACGCGCGCCGCCGACCTCCACAAATGGGTCGATCCACTCACCGAGGAACAATTCTGGCGCAATCCATTCAACTTCGGCAACAGTGTCGGCCATCTGGTGTTGCATCTCACCGGAAATCTCAGCTATTACATCGGCGCGCAGGTGGCCAAGACCGGCTACATCCGCAATCGCGATCTGGAGTTCACCGAATCTCGCCGCCCCTCCAAATCGCAAGTCCTCCACAGAATTCGATGAGACCATTGCCATGGTCATCGCCACCATCGAAACACAATCGGAGGCCGACTGGACCGCGGCTTACACCGCCGAGCGCGAACCCGAGGCCCAGGATCGCTTCACCATCTTCTTGCGCTGCGCCTCGCACCTCTACCACCACGTCGGGCAGATCAATTATTTGAGCAGGGAACTCACGCGGCAGTAGCTTCCTCAGCGCAACCCCTCAGGTTTCCAGCTTGAACCGTGTGGAAGCCAGCCGGTAGAGCCGCCGCCACACCAGCCGGTTAATCAGCACCACCACCGTCGCCATGATCAGCGTCGAAGCCAGCAGCACGTTGAAATGGCCCGCATCGCTGGCGCTGCTGATGGTGCTGCCCAGCCCCGGCGCCTTCACAATCCGTCCCTGAAAATGAAAATACTCCGCCACAATGCTCGCGTTCCAGGCGCCACCGGAAGCGGTTACCAGGCCCGTCACCAGATACGGGAAAATCCCCGGCAAAATCAGGTGCCGCCACCGGTCGAACGCATCGAACCGGAAAATCTGCGCCGCTTCCTTCAAATCCGTTGGAATGGCCATCGCCCCGGCAATCACGTTGAACAGGATGTACCACTGCGTGCCCAGCAGCATCAGCAGCATGGCCGCGATTTCAATGCCTCCCCGCAAGTCGAATCAGGAACAGCAGTATCACCGGAAACAGCGCCGTTGCCGGAATCGATGCGGCCAATTGCACCAGCGGCTGCATCAATCGCGCGAACCGCGGGCTGAACCCGATCGCGACTCCCACCGGAATCGTCCAAACCGCGCCGATCAGCAACGCCAGATTCACGCGCAGAAACGTAATCCCGGCGCTCCGCAGCAATTCGAAATAATCCGCGCGATGCAACTGTGCCAACTCGCCAATCGTGCGATACACGCCGTACACCACCACGATGGCTCCCAGCCCCGCAAACACCCAACCAATCCATCGCCGCGGACGCGCCCCTTGTTGTGCCGCAAACGTCTCCGCCGCTCGTTTTGCTCCGCTGGCAAACTTCAGCGTCATCCAGTCCACCACGGGATGCAGCATTCGCCGGTAAAACCGCATGAGGAACGATTCGCTACGGATGAAGTTCAAGAAGCGAATGGTGCGCGCTCCCGCTGCTTTCCACCTGCTCAAACTTGAATTTGTCCGCCCACGTGATCACCGGCCGCCAGATCAACTGATCCATCAGCACAATCACCGCAACCATCGCTCCCAGGCCCCACATCAGAGCTCGCGTGTTTCCGTTGCTTGCCGCCGTCTGCAGGTACGAGCCCAGCCCCGGCAATCGAAAGTCCTTGTCTCCCAACACGAACATTTCGCACGCCATCAGGAAGAACCAGCCGCCCGCCACCGACATCATCGAATTCCACACCAGCCCGATGGTCGAGAACGGCAAATCCAGCTCCAGAAACCTCTGCCAGCGGCTGAACCGGTAAATGATCGCCGCTTCCCGCAAATCGCGCGGCACGGTTTTCAATGACGAATAAAAGCTGAACGCGATGTTCCACACCTGCCCCGTGAATATCAGGATGATCGACCCCAGCTCCACTCCCAGTTGCCGGCTCGGAAACAACGCCACCATCGCCAGCATCACGCCCGGGAAGAAAACTCAGCACCGGAATCGATTGCAGGATGTCCAGCAGCGGAATCAGCACCATCTCCGCGCGTTTCGATTTGGCCGCGATGTATCCATACGCCAGCGCGAACACCAGGCTTATCGCATACGCCACCAGTATGCGCACCAGGGAATACATCGCATACAGCGGCAAGCTCCTCGGATTCTGCGAAATCTCCGCTTCCACCTTCACGGGCCCCAGCCACGATCGCCCGATTGAGTAGATGCCGAAGATCACCGCGAACACGGAAACGAAGACCGCGATGTCAATCAGGAATCCCCACGCCCAGCGGGAACCCGCGGGCCGCGCCGCCGCGGGAGGAAGCGGCGTGTGGTGCTTCGGAAGAGGAGCGGGAGAGGGCACGGGAAGATCAGGTCTCGGTAAGCGTCAATTTGCCGCTGGCTGCGTCGTAATCGAAAAGCTCGGCGTAACGTCCCCATTGGATGGCCGTCTCCAGTTGCCGCCGCGATTCATCCTCGCTGAAGTGCTCGTCCAGCAGGTCCTGGAAGAATTCCGCCGGCAGCGTGCGGTTTGCTTTGGCCTTCAACGCCTGTTCCATCTGCCGCAGCAGCGGCACGTTGGCCAGCACAGCCGCGCGGAAGATCTTCTTGCGCTCCTGGATGTCGCCATTCGCAAACGCCTCGCCGTCCGGCGTGATGATGGCGTCGCCTTCCACCAGTTTCAACAAACCCAGCAGCACCAGCGTATCCACTGTGGGGAGCAGCGCATCCACTTCCAGGCTCAATTCGTCCGCCAGCGCGTGGAGATTCGCGCGTCCACCTTGGTCCACAAGAATTTCAAGTAGCCCTGTTATCCCCCCCGGCCGGGTGTGCGGCAGCATCAGCGCGCGCTTTTTGTTTCGCCGCCAGGATTCCTTGCAGCTCCGCCGGAGTGGCCTCGGGATGATCCGGCCGCGTCAGCGCTCGATAGATCTGATCCACCAGCTCGATGAAATCGCGGCTCCTTGTGGTCTCGCGGGTACGCCATGTCCACCGTGAACTCCGCGTGAATGTGCGCCGGATTTCGCCCCAGCACGATGATGCGATCCGCCAGCACCACCGCTTCTTCAATATTGTGTGTAACGATGAAAATCGCCCGCGTCGGAATCTTTTTCCCCAGCCACAATTCCAGTAATTCGCCCCGCAGCGTCTCCGCCGTCAGCACGTCCAGCGCGGAAAACGGCTCGTCCATGAACAGCACTTCCGGCTCAACCACCAGGGCCCGCGCCACGCCGACGCGCTGTTTCATTCCTCCGCTAAGTTCTTTCGGGTACGCCGACTCGAATCCGTCGAGCCCCACCGCATCTATAATCCGCAGCGCCCGCTTGTGCCGGTCGAACTCCGCCACGCCGCGCGCCTCCAGCGGCGCCTCCACGTTTTCGATTACCGTCATCCACGGAAACAATGCAAAGCTCTGGAACACAATCGAAACATTCGGCGTCTCCCCGGCCACCGGCTGGCCATGCCAATACACGCTGCCGCTGGACGTCGGGGAAAGTCCTGTAAGCATCCGCAACATTGTCGATTTGCCGCAGCCCGATGGCCCCAGCAAGGCGATGATCTGCCCTGGATAGATCGCCAGATCCGTTGGCGCGATCACCTGGATGCGGCCGCCATCCGGTTGCGGATAGAATTTTTCCAGCTTGCGCGCCTCGATGATGGGCTCAACGCCTGTGCTTACGCTGCTCATAATCGCGTGTATTATCCCTCAATTCCCCCGCGCGGACACCCGCTTCGCGCAGGGTCGCCGCGCAGCCCCATCTCCGGTTACAATTCCATGAATCCTCGATGACAAGTCCTGTTCCATCTCCGCCCGTTCATGCGAAGCCGCGAATTCCAGCCTGGGCCATCGCCACCGCCATCTCCTTTTTCCTCTCCGTAGCCATCGTCTTGCCTTTCTTTTGGCTGGGCAGCGCTTCTGGCCACGATTTCGAATTTCATGCCGCTTCCTGGCTGGACACCGCCTTCCAGTGGAAGCAAGGCATTGTCTTTCCGCGCTGGACTGCCTGGATGAACCACGGGTTCGGCGAACCGCGCTTCATCTTTTATCCGCCGCTTTCCTGGATTCTTGGCGCTGCCCTCAGCCTGGTCCTTCCCGGCATGTGGGTCCCTCTCATGTTTATTGTCCTGGTGCAGACCTTCGCAGGCTTCTCGGCATTCCGTCTGCTCCGGCGACTCGCCAGCGAGCGCGCGGCCATCCTGGGCGCCGCCTGCTACGTCATAAATCCCAATGCGCTCCTGCTTACTTACATCCGCAGCGACTTCGCCGAACAGCTCGCCTGCGCCATCTTCCCGCTTTTGCTTCTGGCCGCACTCCGCCTCGCAAATCTCCTCGATCCACCTTCACCCAAATCCTCTCTGCTCGCCTCCTTTGCCATTCCGTTTGCGGCTGTTTGGCTCACCAACGCCCCCGCGGGTGTCATCGCCAGCTATTCCCTGGCTCTTGTATTTGCCTGGGCGGTGATCACCCAGCGCTCGTGGAAGATCGCCTTCCGCACTGTTTCCGGGCTCGCTCTGGGTTTTGGCCTGACCTGCTTTTATCTGATTCCTGCAGCGTATGAACAACGTTGGGTCAACATCGGCGAAGCCCTCGCCAGCGGTCTTCTACCCTCCCAGAATTTCCTTTTCACTTACATCGCTGATGCCGAGCACACTTGGTTCAATTGGATCGCTTCCTTCTGCGGAATCCTCCTCCTACTGCTTTGCGCTGTTTCAGCCCTGGTCTCCCGTCGCTTCGCCTCCTTCGCCAATGCTGGCGACCCGCGCCGGAAAGCCTGGCTCGCGCTTCTGATTCTTGCTGCGTCGGCCACCCTTCTCATGCTCCGCTTCACTACCCCGCTCTGGAACTTCTCGCCTAAACTTCGCTTCGTTCAGTTTCCCTGGCGCTGGATGTCCATTCTCGCCCTCGTCGGTGCCTGCTTCCTTGCCGGCGCCCTCCAGAAGCGCCGCGGATGGGCCTGGTTCGTTCTTGTCTTGCTTCTTTCCGTTCCCCTGGCCCATTTTTTGGTGGACAACACCTGGTGGGATCCCGATGAAATACCCACTCTCCAGGCGGCCATCACCGATGAAACGGGCTTTGATGGCACGGACGAATACGATCCCCTCGGTGATGACCACATGGACCTTCCACCCGATGCCCCGCCAACGAAGATTCTTCCTGCCTCGCCCGAAGACACACATGCCCCGGACGCCCACGTTCAAATCCAAAAATGGACCACGGAGGATAAATCTCTGCGCGTCGATTCCCCGGCGCCGGCGCGCCTGGCCTTGCGCCTCCTCAACTATCCCGCCTGGCGAGTCGAGGTAAACGGCGCGCCCATCGTCCCCGGCCGCCCGGACAGATTCGATCAGATGGTCATCCCCATCGATGCGGGGAGTTCCACAATCCAGGTGCGTTTTGCGCGTACTCCGGACCGCACCCTGGGAATACTGATCTCAATTTTGAGTGTTTTGCTGACGATCGTTTTGCTGCTGGTTGCCCGGACTCGCGGCTCCGCAAGAGCCTGACGTTCACGCCACGCGCTGCCTGCCGTGCTAGCGCCGGTCCACCGACGGATGCCGGATATCCTGCCCCTGCACGATGTAGATCACGTCTTCCGCAATATTCGTGGCGTGGTCGCCAATGCGCTCCAGATTTTTCGCCACCAGAATCAACTCAAAGGCGGCAAAGACCACGCTCGAATCGCCCATCATATAAGTGAGCAACTCGCGGAAAATCTGGTCCCGGTAATGATCCACCTGGTCGTCTGTCGCCATCACCTTCTGCGCCAGCTCCACATCGCGCCGCACCACCGCGTTCAAGGCGTTCCTCACCTGTTCTTCCACCACCTCCGTCATCCGCGGCAAATCCACGTAGGGCTTCACCCGGGGATGTCGCAAGATCCGCAACGCGCCTTGCGCGATGTTCACGGCCTGATCGCCGATGCGTTCCAGGTCGTTGTTGATCCGTGAAACCGCCAGCACAAACCGCAGGTCCGCCGCCATCAATTGGTGCAGTGCCAGCAGTTGCACCACACGGTCGTCGACTTCCAGTTGCAGCTCATTGATGGCGTCTTCTTCGTCCAGCACCCGCTTGGCCAGTTGCTCGTCGGTATCCAGCACCGCGTGAACGGACTGATGTACGGCGCGCTCCGCCAGGCTGCCCATCCACAGCAGCCGCTCTTTCAGTTCGTTCAAATCCTTTTCAAAGTGACGTTCCATTGCGCCCTTCCCATCGTCATCTTATCTACTTCCCGCAGCGGCTAAAACCACAATCCCACAACTCCTCATCCGAAACCGGCCCGTGATGTACGCTTCTGTCCGGGGATCGCCCGGCGTCGTGAAGAGTTGCGGCGTAGGGCTGAACTCGATCATCTGCCCCGTCAGCAGGAATGACGTGAAATCGCTCACGCGCGCCGCTTGCTGCATGTTGTGCGTCACGATCGCTATCGTGGTCAGGTTTTTTAGTTCCACCAGCAGTTCCTCGATCTTCGCCGTGCTGATGGGATCCAGCGCCGAACACGGTTCGTCCAGCAGCAGCACCTCCGGCTCCACGGCCAGCGCCCGCGCGATGCACAGCCGCTGCTGTTGCCCGCCGGAAAGCTCGTAGGCCGATTTGTGCAGGTGATCCTTCACCTCGTCCCACAACGCCGCCCGTCGCAGACTCTTCTCCACCATCTCCGACGTCGGGCCTTTTATGCCGTTAATCCGCAGCCCGAACGCGACGTTGTCGAAGATCGACTTCGGAAATGGATTGGGCCTCTGGAACACCATGCCCACTCGCCGCCTCAGCGACGTCACGTCCTGCGCCAGAATGTCCTGCCCATCCAGCTGGATCTCTCCTTCCAGCCGCGACGTGTGCACCGTCTCGTGCATGCGGTTCATCGCTCTCAGCAGTGTCGATTTGCCGCACCCCGATGGGCCGATCAGCGCCGTCACCCTCTTGTCGGCGATGCCCATATTGATGTCGAAGAGGATCTGCTTGCTGCCGTAGTAGAAATTGACCTTGGATATCGTCATCCGCATCGCCAGCGGCGCGGCCTCGCCGTGCGCCACCGTGCCCGCGTTCGCCACGATGTTCACCGAAAGCCCCGGCTTTGATGACGCCTGCATGTTCATGACCTCGGCACCGCTATCCCGCGCGACAATATCGTCCGGGCCAGAATATTGATGATCAGGATCAATCCCAGCAGCACCAGCCCCGCTGCCCACGCCTGCCGGTGCCAATCCTCGTACGGTGACACCGCGTAAGTAAAGATCATCACCGGCAGCGACGCCGTCGGCTGCTCCCACCCCTGGCTCCAGAAGCGGTTCCCAAATGCCGTGAACAGCAGCGGCGCAGTCTCCCCCGCCACCCGCGCCAACGCCAGCAGTATCGCCGTCAGGATTCCCCGGTAAGCTGCCGGCACGACCACGCTTGCTATTGTCTTCCATTTGCTTGCCCCCAGCGCCATAGCCCCTTCCCGCAAATAGCGGGGCACTCCGTTCAGAAACTCTTCGGTGCTTCGCAGCGTGATGGGGATCATCATTAATCCCAGGGCAAAGGCCCCCGCAAACGTCGAAAAGTGCTTGAACGGCAAAACCACAATGCTGTACGCAAAAATCCCGATCACAATGGATGGCACGCCATTCAGCAGGTCCGCGGCGTACCGCACCACCGACGCCACGGCGCTCCCGCTGAACTCCGCCAGATAAATCCCCCCGAGAAACCCAATCGGCACGCCAAACAACGACGCTGCCAGCAGCAATTTCGCGCTTCCCACGATGGCGTTCGCCATTCCACCGCCTGTTTCGCCTACCGGCTTGGGAAGTTGCGTAAAGAAGGCCCAGTTGATGGACGTGCCGCCATTGAAAACCAAATACCCCAGAATGAGGAAAAGCACGCTCACACAAACAAGCGCGCACAGGCCGGTCAGAGTCAGCATGAAGTTGCTGACAAACCGCCGCCACTTGACTCGCGCACTCATCAGGTGGGTACCCCGCTGCCTCTTTGTGTTGTCACCACAATCAGCAAGCGCGCCAGCCCGTTCAGGATAAAAGTCATCAGGAATAGCACCAGCCCTAATGCCACGAGAGCCTGCAAATACAGGTCGCCCGTAGCTTCCGTAAACTGGTTCGCGATCACCGAAGCGATCGAATCTCCCGGGGAAAACAGGGATGCACTGATCGTCGGCGTGTTCCCGATCACCATGGTTACGGCCATTGTTTCACCGAGAGCACGCGCCAGCGCGAGAAAAACCGAACCCAGAATGCCCGTCTTGGCGAACGGCACAACCACTTTCCACGTCGATTCCCAACGCGTCGAGCCCAGCGCCAGCGCCGCTTCCCGCTGGTCTCTTGGCACCGACAACAGCACTTCCCGCGATACCGAAATGATGTACGGGATCACCATGATCGCCAGGACTATCCCCGCCGTCAGAAATCCCACGCCGTACGACGGCCCTTTAAAGAACGGCAGAAAACCCAGCGGCTTATTCAACCCGGGGAAAATCACCGTCCGCATCAGCGGCACGATGATGAATACCCCCAGCAGTCCGTAAATCACGCTTGGCACCGCTGCCAGCAGATCGATAAAGAATTGCAGCGTGTCCGAAATCCGGGGCGGCGCCAGCTCCGCCAGGAAAATTGCCGCTCCGATTCCCAACGGCACGGCAATGAACAGCGCCAATGCTGAGGTCACCAGCGTCCCATACATGAACGGCAGCGCCCCATACTGGTCAATGACCGGGTCCCAAACCTGCGTCACGAAAAAGTGCAGCCCAAATTTCGCTCGCGCCAGCGCCGAGTTGGTCCACAGTTCATACACCAACATCAAAGTAATCAAAACGACGGTCGCCGCGAACACCATCGTAATGAGCCGCGCGATTTCGTCCCCGTCCCGCAGACGGGATAGAAAAGAACGCGAGCCCGTCACCGGGCCCGCGTTCGGCAGAGTTGTCCCTGAAGTCGCCACGTTCCTCGCTGGTTGCTACTGGATGCTGTTGATTGCCTTTTTCTCTTTTTCGATGACTTCCTTGGGTAGCTTTGCGTAGGACAGCCCTTCCGCATAATTCTGGCCATCCGCCACCATCCACTCCAGAAAGCTCTTCACCGCTTCGCGTTTCCCCGCATCCTGAAACTTCTGCGGAATCAGCAGCCAGGTGAAGCTCGAAATCGGATACGCTGTTTTTCCGGGTGCGTTCGTGATACTCACGCGGAAGTCGTCAGGCATCTCTTTCGCTGCACCCGCTGCCGCTGCGGTCACACCCGCCAGATCTGCTTTGATGAAGGTCCCCGACGAATTCTTCACCCGGCCGTACGGCATATTGTTCTGGATTGCGTAGATCAACTCCACGTAGCCAAAGGAATTCGGCGTCTGCTTGACCAGACCCGCCACGCCCTCGTTGCCCTTGCCCCCGAGTCCCACGGGCCAGTTGACGGAGGTACCCTTGCCCACTTTGCTCTTCCATTCGTCGCTCACCTTTGACAGGTAATCGGTCCAGATGTACGTGGTCCCGCTGCCATCTGAGCGGTGCACCACAATGATGTCATTCGCCGGCAAGCCAATGCTCTTATTGACGCCCGCGATCGCGGGATCATTCCATTTCGTAATTTTCCCCAGGAAAATCCCCGCCAGCGCCTCGGGCGTGAAATTCAGTTCCGCACTGATTCCTGGAATGTTGTAGGCCGGGACGTCAGCTCCGAGCACAGCCGGAAAGTGCAGAATCGCCGACCCTCTCTTGTCTTGAAAGGCCTTCAGTTGGTCGTCGTTCATCGGCCCGTCGGAGGCCCCGAAATCGACCGTACCCTCGGTTACTTGCTTAATCCCTCCGCCGGAGCCGATCGATTGGTAGTTGAATTGAATGTTTGCGTTCTTTTTATGATATTCGTCAAACCATTTCGAATAAATGGGATACGGGAATGTGGCGCCTGCTCCGTTGATCAGGAGCGCATTTTCAGCCCACACCATCGCACCCAGAGCGAGAACAGCGACCAGTAACAAAGCAATTCTCTTCATGAGATTCATCTCCCTGCGGATTCTAAGTCTGTCCAAGTACCCCTCACATTGACCGTTTAGTGTTACAGAATTGTTACATCTCCTCGTAAGTCTGTTAAAAATCAGAAATATTTGGGTTAAATGGCCTAACTATTCCTTTTCCATGGTGTTGCACTGCAGGTGCCGGTTGGCAGAAAAAGGGCAGCTCCATGAAGAGCTGCCCTTTTCCCGTCCTCTCAACCAGGACGCACCAAGGTAGTCGTGCCTCTCCTTATGGCAAGTAGTAGCGGAATGAGGTGAACACCATGTTGTCGATGCCCTTGGGGGAGATGCCGGGAGCGCCGGCTGCGACACCACCGCTGCCGGACCAGGCATTTTTGGTTATATACGAATATTGCAGGCCGAACTGGAAGCGGCCCTTCGGACCCTGGTAAAACTTGTACCAGAATCCGAGAGTGCCTTCCTGGATGATGCGGATGTCGCCGGCGCAATTGGAGCCAGAGGACGTGTTGAAGTCATTCAGAGGAACGCCTTCGGTTGCGCAGCCGGAATTGTTGGCGGCAAAGTTGCCGTATCCACCGATACCGGTCGTAGAAATCTTGGTGGTGGTGGTGGCCGGAATAGCGGGCGATGTGGCAGTTGCAGGAATCGCTGCCGTCTTGGTGATCGTGACTGAATCGTAGCCAGAGTAGCCTGCGCGCCATGCGTACTCTGCGCCGTAGTAGGCGTAAATGTCTAGCTTGGGAGTGGCGTGCCATTCGATTCGTCCCAGGCCATGGGCGGTACGAATCAGGGCGAGAGTGCCATCGGGACGAGCTGTGGCGTCGGCGAGTTGCGCCGAGCCATAACGGCCGACGCCGTCGCCAGCGACGGCCTTGACACTGAAGTCTACGTGCTTGTTGAAGAGGGGCAAGAGGGCACTGGCACCGAGGCCACCGCCGGTGGTGCTGGTGTTGGTAGCGCCGAAGCTGCTAACGACTGTTGGTGTCGGCGATAGGCAGTTTCCGGTGAGCGTCGTTGTCCCCGGAACGGTATCCGCGGTGTTAGTGCCAACCACGCCGCAAGGATAAATGCGATCGCGGAAGAAACTGACGATGCCAAAGAGTTCGTAGTGACCAAAGCCGGGGTCGGCAGCGGCCTTGAAGATCATGTCCGGAGCTTTGTTTACGGTATAGCCTGTGGCGTCAAAGGCGTTGTACAAGCCGCCGCTAGCGCCAGGAGCGTTGAGGAAGAAGTTTCCCGTCGTGCCGGTCGTGGCACCTGAGGTGACGATTGTTGCGGGCGCAGCGGCGGAGCTGATGGTGGTAACGGAGGAGAAGCCGCGGCCGCCGATGGTGGCCTGCGGAGCTTCCACTGAGAAGCCAAGGGCGAATTTGCCGCCGAAGTCCTTGACGACGCGGAAGCCGTATTGACGGGCCCACGAGAAGCCAACGACGTACTGTGGGTCGATGGTCAGCGGAATATCTTCCTGGCGATTAAATATGCCTTTCTTGTTTTCCGTCGCCAAGGACCACTGCTGACCGCCAGTAAAGATCCACCCATTATCGAATGCCGCTTGCCCGTAAATTACCCGCTGGCGAAGCACGTAACTATTGCTCTGGCGGTTGTTGGAAGTAACGCCTGTTCCGAGAAAGTCCGCCTCGTAGTAACCCGCTACTTTGGCGCTGCCGACCTTGCTCTCCGCGAGCAGGCTAAGGCGGCTCTGACGGGCAGTGAAGCTGTTCTCAGTTACCCGGGACAGATCGTTTGCGGAGAATGGAATGCCGGTAAAAGGCGTGTTGATGTCGCCGCCGGTGGCGCGAGTACGGAAAACCGTTTCTGCCGCGATGAATCCGCCCGGCGTAATGTCCACACCCTTGTACCGGATCGTCGCCGGGCCTTTTTCATCCGCGCTACCCTGTCCGCCCGTGGCGACTGCTGCCGCATTTACCGCCGCCGCGTTGCTTGACGCGAGGCTTGCTACGGACGAATTCAGCGCTGTCGTGGTCGTCTTCACTTCGGCCGAAGTCGCAGCTGCTTCCGTCGCCTTCGCGCTGGCTTCCGTCGCCCGCGAATTTGCCGCTGCAGCCGCTTCCCGCGCTTCCTCGATCTGACGGTCGCGCTTGGCCAATTCTTCCTTCAGCATCTGCAATTGCTCTTGCTGGGCCTGCAACGACTGACGCAGCTCTTCTACTTCCGCTGCGATCTCCGCGCTCGTCTTGGACGTCGCGGGCTTTGCCGCCGCAGCGGACTTGGCCGGCTGCGCATCGGCATGCTTCGGTGTGTCTTTCGGTGAGTCAGCGAACGCCGGTCCCGAAAGTAGGAACAGCGACAACGTGAGTGATGCGAGTTTTTTCATTTCCTCTCTCTTTGCTACTCCAGATTTCAAAATCCTTCCGTGGGAAAGTACCACCCCGGTTTCCGACCTTAATGACCCTCTCTTACGCTCATATCAATTCAGTATGAATAATCTGTAACAAACTCTCCTTGCCCTTATGCAACCCTGTTTGTTTCAATCGCTTGGCACTAAACCTGAAACTTTCTTAATCCTGCCGGCTGCTCTCACCTCACCGTGCTCTGCAGGCCTCTCTCCGGCCATGCCATCGGTCGTGCCAGCGCAAGCATCTCTCGTCGCTTGGTAATCTCTTGCTTGTTTCTAGAGCGCCGTGGCGCGCTCTGGTTCGCGGGAAGGAGGAGAAGGGGACCGGAGCCAGGGGTGCACCGGTCCCCGTGGTAGGACGTGGATTGAAGATCAAACGCGCTGAGTTTCGCAGCCTGGAGTCACGTCCGGATGAAGCCCATGTGAATTCTCGGTGACCTCCGCTGCCCCCTGGCTGTTCGTGTCGGACTGCTCCGGGCGCAGCGTCAACCCGCGGCCGTGGCGCACATCCAGGCCGCGCACCCAGAAAATGATGTCTTCGGCAATGTTTGTCGCATGATCCGCGATGCGTTCCAGGTGTCGCGTCGCCAGAATGAATTGCATCCCCGGACTGACCAGCGCCACATCCGTGGTCATGTGTTGCAGCAGGTTCTCGAAGATGCGGTCGCGGTATTGATCCACCACGTCGTCGCTCTCCAGAACTTGCACCGCCATTTCCGCGTTCCGGAAGATCAGCGCGCCCAGGCTGCGGCTCACCATCGCCCTCACCGCCTCCACCATCGGCCCCAGCTCTTCTGGCGGTTGCGCGCCCGGCATTTCGCGCAAAGTCATCACGCGTTCCGCCAGACTCACCGCAATATCCCCGATGCGCTCCAGGTCGTTGGTGATCTTCAGCGCGGCCACAATCAGGCGCATCTCGTCATCGTTGAACGAACCGCGCCGCAATAGCCGGATGGCGTGCTCGTCAATCATGATTTCCATCTCGTTGATGCGCGGTTCCAGAAGGAATACTTCGCCCGGAAGTCCCGCCGTTCGCTGACTGTCAAACCCCACGATTGCGTCCAGCGCGCGGTTCATTGCTGTTTCCACCACCCGTGCCATGGAAATCAGGTAGTTGACCAGCGTGTCGTGCAGAACCACTTCGGTTAGTCCGGCTGCACTTGCCATCCTTGCCTCCGCGGTGGAAGTTCGGCTTGCACACTCCCGCACGCTCCTAGAAAGTGTGCTCCGCGAAGGTTACGCTTCGTTTACGGAGATATGAATAGTTCGGAAAGGGCAGTCTTAGGAACTCGCCGGCAGGCTTCCGCGATTGGCTCGCGCGCTGCCCGTTGTTGAGGCCGCTGCTCGCGACGCGGAGCGCTCCGCGTCGAGCACCGGCACGGACACATGGAATTTCGAGCCCACACCCACTTCGCTTTCCACCCAGATGCGCCCGCCGTGCCCCTCGATGAGGTGTTTTGCGATTGCCAGCCCGAGTCCCGTGCCGCCCGCTTCACGGGAACGCGCCACGTCTACCCGGTAAAATCGCTCAAAGATCCGCGGCTGGTCGGCTTGTGGGATACCGATGCCTGTGTCTGCCACCGTGAGGATCACTTCCTCATCTTTGGCTTCGGCGCTCAACACGATCTTTCCGCCGGGTAAGGTGTACTGAATCGCGTTGTCCAGCAAGTTCTGCAACACTTCCTGCAACCGCCGCGCGTCCCCGGAAACGTCCGGCAGCCGTTCCGGCAGGTCCAGGGAAAGGTTCAGTTTCTTTTCCGCGGCTCGGTGGCGCGCAGTTTCATAGCAGGATTCCACCAACTGCGAAACGTTTACCGGGCGCAGCTCCAGTTCCAACTGTTCCGCGTCCATCTGCGACAACTTCAACAGGTCCTCCGTCAGCCGCGCCAATCGCCGCGCATGCTCCAGGATGATTCCCAGAAACCGGTCGCGGTTTTGCGGGTCGTTCACGGCGCCGGCGAGCAGCGTTTCCGCAAATCCTTGTATCGCCGTCAGCGGCGTGCGGAACTCATGCGATACGTTGGCCACGAAGTCTCGCCGGATGCGTTCCAACTTCCGTAACTCCGTGATGTCGTGCAGCACGATCACCGCGCCAGAGGTCTCTCCCGCCCTCACCGAAGCGACGGTCGCCGCAAAAAAATGTTGCCGCAGTGTACCGGTTGCGATCTCCGCCTCGACTCGCGGCTCGCCCGCGAGAACCCGCCGCACTGCCTCGATCAACTCCGTCTGGCGCACCACCTCCAGCAGCGCGCTGCCAGAAACCGGCGGCACGTCGAGCCCGAGTATCGACGCAAATCCCGGATTCGCGAACACCAGGCGCTCGCCTCCGTTCACCACCGCTACCCCTTCCACCATCGATCCCAGAATGGCCGACGACAGATTGCGCTCCTCCGTCAATGTGCGAATTGTGCGGTCCATGTGCGCGGCCGTCTGGTTCAGCGAGTACCCCAACGCTTCCAGTGTGTCTCCCGTCCCATCCCCAGGCAGCGGCCGGAAATCCCCTTCGGCCACGCGCCGCGAGAATTCGCGCAAACGCTCCACGCGCTGGGAAAACGACCTCGACACCAGCAAGGAAATGGCTCCGGCAACGATCAGGATCAGCAGCGACCATAGCCACAGGTTGCGCCGGAAATTTATTAAGGTCTCGTCCACCGCCTCCAGCGGCAGGGCCAGCCGCACCACCACGGGCGCACTTCCCGAAACATAGTGGCGTTCCGCGTAATAGAGCAGTGGCTGTTTCACGGAAACACTTGTTCGCGTGGACTTGCCCTCGCCGCTCCGTAGCGCTTCCAGTACCTCCGGGCGGTTCGCGTGTGACTCCATAGTTTGAGTCTCGGATTGCGAGTCCGCAATCACACGGCCATCCGCCGCGATCACGGTTATCCGCGCGCCGCTCTTCGCCGCGTCGGCAACCCAATGGTTCAACACGGCAAGATCTTCCGAGGATTCCGGCGGGAAGTTGGAGAAGTGCAACTGGTCGAAAGGCAGGACCCGCGCAATGGTCTTCAGTTGGCTAACTACGTCGCTTTGGTAGCTGCCTCGTAGCGCTCGTTCGGCAAGGAAATCCACGGCGAGCAATACGCTCAGCAAAAGCGCCAGAAAGGTCAGCGCGAGTTTCCAAAATAGTTTACGCTGCACGTGTCTCGAATAAGTAGCCCGCGCCGCGCACCGTCTTCAGGTGCAGGGGGTTCTCCGGATCGGATTCGATCTTCTCCCGCAGCCGCCGCACGTACACATCCACGCTGCGCGGGGTGACGAATCGATCCGTGCCCCACACCGCATCGAGCAGCTGATCCCGAGTAAAGACGCGATTGGGGCGCGAGGCCAGGTAATAGAGTAAACGGAATTCCAGCGTGCTCAACGGCACAGGCTTTCCCGACTGGCTGACGCGGTACGATGCGGGATCGATCGCCAGTTTGCCAACTTCGATGACCCGCGGTGTTTCCGCGGCCGGCTCCGCCCGCCGCAAAAGCGCTTTCACGCGCGCAATCAACTCCCGCGGGCTGAACGGCTTCGTCACGTAATCGTCCGCGCCCATTTCCAATCCCACCACGCGGTCGGCTTCGTCGCCTCGCGCGGTCAGCATCAGGATCGGCAGGCGGTTCAGTGATTCGTCCTTGCGCACTTCCCGGCAGATTTCCAGCCCCGAAATTTTCGGCAGCATCAGATCCAGCAGCAAAAGATCCGGTGGCGTTTTCTTAAGCGAGGACAATCCGGAAGTGCCATCAAGAGCAGCGTTCACCTGAAAACCTTCGTTGGCAAGGTTGTAACGGACCAGTTCGACGATGTCGCGATCGTCCTCAATGATCAGGATGCGCTTCATATACAGCTCTCGCGCCTTGGATCGCATCGGCGGTAGTTTACCGTAGTGCGTCGGGTAACGGTAGGCATCGGTGTGAATAGGGACCCCTTCTGCGCTCGAGGATCCTCTTCATTGTGGCAGGCGAGCCGCAGTGCTTGGTAACGGTCCCGTAACAATCAGATGAATGCCGTGTGAACGCCCAAAACGGCAAAAATCACCCGGCTCTCTCTTCCGGCGGTCTATCTTCCCCCCGATGTCGCTCAACCACTGAAGGACCCAGGTTTAAGAGTCTGGGCAAATACCTGCTTTCTTCGTCCGGGCATGATTTCGCAGCTCGCCGAAAAAGCCTGCAGTTCAGGGGGTCGGAGCGGCGCCTGTCCCGACTCGGTCGGGAGCTCCGACATTAGGTGCTCGGCTATCGTTGGGCTTTAGCCCCCGAAGAAATGCTCTTCGGTGACTTCCGCAGCCTGGTCAGCCATGCTGCGATTGTTGCATTTCCGGTCCGGCTTTAGTCGCTGAGGGTCGTTTTCCCCGGTTCTCGCACAGACACCTGGATTCCTGATTCTCCAGTGGCTCAGGACCACAAATCAGAAGAATTCTCTGCCTCACCCGCCCTTGGGGCTTATAATTTTGCGCGGCGCCCCGCGCCGCAGAAACTCCGCGTTTCCCCAAAGGTTTCATCGGGAGATCCACATGCCTCGCGTTGCCTTTCGATTGAAGATTAAAGCCGGCAAGGAGCAAGAGTACGAAGAGGCCCATCGCCACGTCTGGCCTGCCTTGCTCGCCAAGCTCAAGGAAGTGGGCATCTCCAAGTATTCCATCTTCCGCAGAGAACAGGATTTGATTCTGGTCATGCAGGTCGCTGATTTTGACGCTGCCTGGCGCGCGCTCGATCAGGATGATACGAATCTGCGGTGGCAGCACGAAATGTCCGCCCTCTTCGACCCGGTGCCGGGACTCCAGCCCGGCGAACGCTTCGCCATGATGAAAGAAGTCTTCTACTTAGACTAGCCGCCACGCTCACGGGCGGAGCCCCTCTGCATGAGTCCCGTCTGTATCTGGTGGCAGCACATCCAATCCCAACGGCGAGTGGTTCATCCTTAGCATTGAGACATCTCCGGGCGGGTGCCCGGTTTAATAGCCAACACGAATTTGGGTGGCCCTCGATAAAAGCGAAGACGTTTTCCAGACGCAAAACTGCCTTGGGGTGTTTCTTCACTGCGTGGCTTTCAGAGTTGGCCGAAGGCCGAAGCCGTGGAACTCTCTCGATGAATCGGCTTGCTGTGGAACCGTTCCGCCATCCATCGATACGATCTGTAACTGCGGCTGTGATTCTTCTATCCGAAACCCCGCCCATATCGGAGCAAGAGCGCCCCATCAACTGTTTCGTCTAGCTTTCGACTACGGGGCAACCCCCGAGGAACGCTCGTCTACGTACCGACTTGGAATGTCCCCGCCGAACTGACGTTGTCGGATGCGTTGCCGACGTACACTGTGTATTCGCCCGGCGCGACCGCCCAACCGTTGGCACTCGTACTCCAGTAGGACAACGGATGGGACGACGAGCTCGCATCCACTTTCACCGTCACGTGTTGTTGCGCGCCGGGCTGCAACAGGACCTTGCTCCATCCGACCAAGCGTTTCGCCGGTTCTCCAATTCCGGCCGGGAATCCCAGATAGATTTGCGCCACTTCCGCGCCTGCAAAGGTTCCCGTGTTCTTCAAATCAAAACTCACCTGGAACCCGCTGGCAGCCGGTGCGTTTGGCGCGAGCTGCAGATTCGAGATCGAGAAAGTCGTGTACGAGAGTCCGTACCCGAACGCGAACAATGGCTGAATATTCTGCGCTTGGTACCACTTATATCCGACGTTCAATCCTTCAATCGTGTAGTCAACATCGAAGGGCGCGGTCGAGTCCGGCGGAGACGGAATGGGAATGGTGGGGCGAGGCAGGTCGTTCACGCTCGCGGGAAAGGTGATCGGGAGCTTTCCGGAAGGGTTCACGCTGCCGAATAGGATATTGGCAATTGCCTCGCCGCCGCGCTGCCCGGGGTACCACGCCTCCAGCACGGCGCTCACACTGCCGAGCCACGGCAGGATCTGTGCGCCACCGTTTTCCAGCACCACGATGGTGTGAGAATTAACCGCAGCCACGGCGGCCACGAGGGCATCCTGATCGTTGGAAAAACTCAAGTCCGGAAGGTCCATCCCCTCGCTTTCCCATTGGCTCACAAACACAATGGCCACACTCGAGGACATTGCCAGCGTAGCGGCTGCTGCAGGATCGCTTCCATCGTAGAAAGTGACAGTGGCGGCGGGCGCCTTGGTCTTGATCGCCGCAAGCAGGGAGGAGGGATCAAATATCTGGTGTGCATTTGTGCAGGCCAGTCCGCCCAGCCCCGGTGTGTACGCCGGGCAATCTGGCGGCAGAGTGAGAGCTGCGCCACCGACGGGAATGACTTGCGCAGACCCTCCCCCCGACAGCACCCCGATGTCGGCATGGGACCCGATCACGGCGATTGACGCAATGTTCGACGGATTGAGCGGCAGTTGCCCGTTGGCATTCTTCAGCAGCACCGCGCCCTGCTCTTCGATTTCCTGAGCGATGGCCGCGTCGCCTGCCGCATCGATTGACTGAACCGCCGCGGGATGATCGAAGATGCCGGCTGCGTACATCGCGCGAAGGATGCGATGCACCATGTTGTTCAAGCGCGAGAGCGGCAAATCGCCGTTCTGCACGGCGAACGCGAGACTCTCGGGGACCCAAATGCCTCCAAACATGTACTGTCCCGGCTGCTCCTGATCAAGTCCGGCCATCGCGGAGGCCACGGAGCTTTGCGTGGCGAACGCGTCCGATAGAACGAAACCATTGAATCCCCAGTCTACTTTCAGGACCCCGTTCAAGAGATGATCGTTCCCGCAGGAATACGATCCATTTACAAGGTCGTAAGCGCACATCACCATTTGAGCGTTGGAGTCCTTAAGCGCGATCTCGAAAGCCAGCAGGTCGCTTTCCCGCGCGGAGCGCTCATCGATAACGGCGTTCGCCGTTGTGCGGGCGGTCTCCTGGTCGTTTAATGCGAAGTGCTTCACACCCGCAATCACGTATTGGTCCTGAATAGCCCGCAGGTGCGCGGCCGTGATCTCCCCCGCCAGAAAGGGATCTTCTCCCTTGGTCTCAAATGTGCGGCCGTCGCGTGGTTCGCGGCCGATGAGGTTGACGTTGCCTCCAAGGTTCACATTTATGCCAAAGGCGTTCGTCTCCTTGCCAATCACTTGGCCGTATTTGTAAGCCTCGTCCAGGTCCCAGCTTGCGGCGCTGGCAATGGAGGAAGGAAGCGCTGTTGCCTGTCCCAGACCGTCCCCAGCTCCCGTGCTCCCGTCCGCGAGCAGGAGATCCGGAATCCCCAGCCTTGGAATGCCGAGAACCCAGAGGCCCGCACCTCGTGGGCCGGCGAGGTTCTGAAGCGTGAGGTTGCCGTGCACCAGCTGAAGCTTCTCGTCCAAGGTCATTTGAGACAGCAGGAGGTCAGCGCGTTGGTCGGGGTCCGTTGGCGGCGGTGGTGGTGGTGGCGGATTCGAGTTGCTCCCGCTTTTACTTCCGCCTCCACAACCGGTCAACGCAAGAAGAAACCACAGCGTGAAAACCGGCGTTCGCCTGTTCATCGGATCTCCAGTACGTAAATGCGGGTAACTCGCAATCCCTCATTCTGTCACGCCTAACTTTCTCTGTATAAACTAAGATTCACGGCCTGAGCCGTAACGCAAGGCGGGTGGCATATGTCCTTCGGCGCCAAAATCGCTAGCGGCAGGGACATGTTTGAGGGGAGATTTATTTTAGCGGGGTCTCGATGTCGCACATGAATAGCCGGTCCTAGGAACATAGCAACTTGAAGGTGGCAGCAACAAATGGTGTAGGATTTGGCTGGTACGCGGCGGAGGAACGATGCGTGCAACTCCTGCAAAGCCGGACTATGGCATTGACGCCCCAGGTGTGATTCGGAGCTTGTTCCTGATCGGCGCTTTGGCGCTGCTGGCCAGCCCCTTCGTCCCCTCGCTACGCCTCGGCCATGTCATTTTTGTCTTCCGCTCCATGTTCCTCGGCATTGGCGCGGTCTGCATCGCGGAAGGCCTCTTGATGATCCTCTATGCGAGATACGGCAAGTTGCGGCACCGCGATCGCATGTTGCATCGCATCACCTGGCGAGGGGATGAGCGCGTCCTGGACGTGGGCACGGGCGCAGGGTTGCTGATGATCGGCGCGGCGAAGCACCTCACCACGGGTCGCGCCTTCGGAATCGACCCGTGGAGCAAGGTGGATTTAGCTGGGAATGCCCGCGAGCGCACCCTTCGCAATGCGGAGATCGAAGGGGTGCAAGATAAAGTGGAGGTACTCGACGGCGACGCCACCTCCCTCAAATTCCCCGACGCCTGCTTCGATATCGTCGTTTCCAACCTCTGTCTGCACAATATTCCCACGAAAGCAGGAACGCGATCAGGCCTGCCGGGAAATCGCCCGCGTGCTGAAGCCCGGCGGCCAACTGGTGGTGTCCGATTTCATCAAAACGCGCCGGTACGAGCAGGTGTTTCGCGACTCAGAAATCGTGCTCGAACTCGGATCTACCTTCTGGTGGAGTACGTTCCCGCCGCTGCGCGTGATCACCGGTAAAAAGCCTGGACTCGGCCCTAACTAACGCCCAAACAAGCGCGAATGAAATTCCAGCGACGCCGGCAGGTGCGCCGCGAAGTAGCTCGCATCGTGTCGCCCGGGGTACGAATGAAATTCGTGGGCAATGTGCCGCGTCGTCAGGACCTTGTCCAGAACCGCGGCCCCCGCGTCAAAGCCGTAATCATCCTGATCGCCGCAATCGAAGTAAATCTTTAGCCCCGCCAGATTGGCTGTCCGCGCGAGCGTGATCGGACTTTCCTGATTCCAGTACGCTGCGTCCGGCGGGCTGCCAAATACGCCTCCAAATATTCTCGCGCGATTGGGCTGAGCGCTCTGTGCAACCGAACTCCCAAGAAACGCGGGCAATTTCTCGATCAGTGCGGCGCTGTGCGCGCTTACGGCAGAGAACAGTTGCGGATGCCGGAACGCCAGGTGCAGCGCCCCGTAACCCGCCCATCGATATTCCCGAAATCGCGCGATTTGCTCGCCCCGGTGACACGCGGTAACGCTTCTCGATGAACGGCAAAAACTCCTGCACCAGAAAGTCTTCGTAGCGTTCCTTCCCGTCTTTCGCGTTGATGTAAAAACTCGCGCCCCCATCCGGCGTGGCAATCAGGAAATCCTTCAGTTCGCCCTTCTCCCGCATGTCTTCCACCAGGTTCCATTCCCCGGAGTGAATGAAGAACTGTTCGTTGTCGCCAAGCCCGTGCAACAAATAGAGGATGGGAAAATGCCGCGTCTTGTCCGCGTCAAACGCCGCCGGCAGCATCACGCAATAACGCACCGCGCGATGCACGAATTTGCTGGAAAGGGAATTGCACTCGACGCGCCCCGTCGCCGCGTGCAACGCATTGGGGAAGCAGAAAAAGCAAAAGAAAGACGCGTAGAACAGCGAATGAGCCAACGCGCGCGGGCTTCTACTCATAACGCAGCGCGTCAACTGGATTGAGCTTGGCCGCACGCGAAGCAGGATAGAGCCCCGCGGCCAAACTGACAAGAATGGCGAACACGATGGCCGCAACCACCAGCCACCACGGCACGGAAGAAAGCTCAATCGGATTCAGGTTCTGCCGCTTCAAATATACGTTCGTTCCAAACGTGATTGCCCGCCCCAGCAACCAGCCGAACAGCACGCCAAACAAACCTCCGAACAATCCCATCACCCCGGCCTCGACAAAAAACAATTGCTGTACGTCCGAATCCGCCGCGCCCAGCGCCTTCAGCACGCCGATTTCGCGTCTTCGCTCCAGAATCGCCATCACCAGCGTGTTGACGATCCCCAGCGTCGCCACCGCCAGCGCCAGGCTCCCGAAAATCCCCAGCAGCATGTCGAACACAGAGAAAAATGTACGCAGCGATTTCGAGGCATCCAGCAACGAGAAGGCTGCAAACCCCATCGCCTTGATCGCGGCCTCCAGCGTTTCCACCTGCGAGGGCGATCTGGCGCGCACCGAAAGTGAAGCGTAAGTCGTCTTGTTGGCGGTATTGTCGCGCACGATGTCGCGCAAATCGTTCACCTGCGCCGCGCGCAAGGTCGAGGCCGTGGAAAGCGGCATCAGCAATCGCGCGTTGCCGTAGCCGCCGTATCCGGCCGCCGGCTCCGTTTCCACGACGCCCACAATCTTCAAGCGCAGCTCCTTCGGCACCACGGAAAAACCGCCCGAAGTTTCGCCGCTCGGGGTGGACAAATCGTCGTTCGCCGGCAGCGCCTGGCGTTCCGCATAACGCAGCACCAGGTCCTGCCCGATCAGCGATGCGGGCTTTTCCGAAAGATCCTTGGCGAATTCAATCTGCAGGATTGCTTCGTTTGCCGTTGGCGAAGAAAAAAAATGTCCCTGCATCCCGTCGAACGAACCGGAATTGCGCGAAGATTCCGGCATCCCCGCCACCACCGTGGCGAACGGCTTGTTGTTAAAACGCACTTCGGTGAAAAACCGCACTTGGGGATAAACCTCGATCACGTTGGGGAGCTTCTCGATTTCCTTGCGCGCGTCCTCGTCCAAGGTTCGCGCCGGCTTATCGGACTCCACTTCGCGCTGCGGACGCCCCATTCCGCGGAAATTGTTCTTTGGCGTAACGAAAATCGTGTCAAACAGCCCGCTCTGCGAAAGCCGCTTGGAAGCCAGCTCCTGCAAGCCCACGCCCAGCGACAACATCGCCACCAGCGAAGCCACTCCCACCGCCACTCCCAGCGTCGTCAGCGAGTTTCGCAAAATCGCTTCGCGAAGATTACGAAACGCCAGGTCGGCCAGGTCGCGGGTTTTCATCGCGCGGCCTCTTTAGCGATTTCCGAAGCCGACAAAAGTTTGCCGTCGCCCATGATCGCCAGCCGGTCGGCGTAGCGCTCGGCCAGCGGCCGTTCGTGCGTCACCATCACGATGGTCATTCCCAGTTGCCGCTGCACGTCGCGCAGCAATGACAGAATCGCTTCACCCGTCGCGGAATCGAGATTGCCCGTCGGCTCATCCGCCAGCAGAATCTTCGGCCGGTTGACCAGCGCCCGCGCGATGGCCACGCGCTGTTGCTCGCCGCCGGAGAGTTCGGCGGGATGGTGACCCAGCCGGTGCGTCAGCCGCACGCGCTCCAGCGTTTCGCGCACGCGCCCAGGCCGGTCTTCGCGTGCCACCTCCGCGAGTCGCAACGGCAGTTCGATGTTCTCTTCCAGCGTCATGCGCGGCAGCAGGTTGAACGATTGAAAGATCATGCCAATGGTGTTGCAGCGGTAGCGTGCCAGTTGAAGGCTCGTGAGTTCCGCGAGATTCTGCCCCTGCGCCGTGATCGAACCGGACGTCGGACGGTCCAGGCCCGCGATCAGATTCAGCAGCGTCGATTTCCCCGATCCAGAAGAGCCCAGCAGTGCCAGGAATTCGTTTCGCGCTACCGAAAGCGAAACGTCGTCTACGGCCTGGATGGTCGCCCCGCCCATGGTGTACTGGCGGGAAACGCGTTCAAGCTGGATGGTGTTTTCGGCGTTGGGCATTTTGGTCTGTGGGCGCGGTTGATGAGGCGTCAATGAATGATACGCCGCAACTGGCGCGAAAATTTCGTTCCCTTCTTGGATGCGGCAAAGAGATGGGAAGGTGGGGCGGCCAATGAGATGGGGCAAGTTAAGGGGTAGAATGCGGGCAGTGAGGACGACACGATGAACAGACTGCCGGCGGTGATGATCCTGGCGCTCGCGATGACCGGCGCGGCAAGGGCGCAGAAGCCTCCGCTCCTGCCAGAGAAGGATGTGGCGGCGCTGGCCAACGAAGTCAGTGGCGAAACGGCCAAGCGCAACCTGGAAGGAATTGCCCGGTTTCACCGGCAGCGCGGGTCGCAAGGTTACCACAGTGCAGCCGAGCTAGTAGCGGAGCGTCTGCGCGCCTACGGCCTGAGCGATGTAGCGATTCTGCAATTTCCCGCCGACGGCAAGATTTACTACGGCACACAGCGTTCGCGTCCAGCATGGGATGCGGAGTTCGCAGAGTTGTGGGAAGTGCATGATGGCCGAGCGCCGGTAAAGCTGGCGAGTTATGAGGCGGAGCCGGTGGTGCTTGCGGAAGACAGCGAGAGCGCAGATGTGACGGCGGAGTTGGTGGATGTGGGCGAGGGGGCAAAGGAGAGCGATTACGCGGGCAAGGTTGTGAAAGGGAAGTTGGTCCTGGTCAGCACGCAGCCGGGCGCCGTTCAGGATCTCGCCGTGGGCAAATTCGGCGCGGCGGGAATCATCAGCTATGCCCAGAACCAGAAAACGGCCTGGTGGGGCGAAAATCAGGACGCTATTCGTTGGGGCCATCTGGACACGTTCTCGAAGAACAAAACGTTCGCGTTCATGGTCTCTTTGAAAACCACGCATGCATTACATGGGCGATTGCTAAAAGGAGAAGAGATTCGCCTTCACGCCGTTGTAGAGGCGGGGCAGCATCCGGGAAACTATGAAGTCGTCACCGCCACGATTCCAGGCTCCGACCCAAAACTTAAGGATGAAGAGATCGTTTTTTCCTGCCACCTGGACCATCAGCAGCCCGGAGCCAATGACAACGCCAGCGGCTGCGCCACCATCCTCGAAGTCGCGCGCACACTCCAGAAATTATTCAACGAAGGGAAACTCACCCACCCGGTTCGCACCATTCGATTTGTGTTTCCGCCCGAAATCGAGGGCACGCTGGCTCTGCTGAACGCGAAACCCGATCTCGCCAAACGCATCAAGGCCGTCGTGCACATGGACATGGTGGGCGGCGGGCCGGAAACCAAGGCAGTGTTCCACGTGACACGTGGACCCATGAGCTTGCCCTCTTTCGTGCATGACGTAGCTTGGTCCTTTGCCGAATTCGTCAACGAGGAGTCCTACCAGTACGCGGCCACTGGCGAAGCGGCTTACTCTCTGCTGTCACCCGAAGGAGGCAAGGAGCCTCTACGCGCCGAGTTTTCCGCTTACACCATGGGCAGCGACCACGACGTCTATCAGGACTCTTCCTTTGGCATTCCCGTCATCTATCTGAATGACTGGCCCGACCGCTTCATCCACACCAATCTCGACACGCCGGCGAATATTGACCCGACGAAACTGAAGAGTGTCGCCTTCATCGGCGCCGCCAGCGGCTATTTCCTCGCGAACCTTTCCGCGCAGACTTGCACGGAGATTTCCCCACAGATTTCCATGCAACAAATGATCGAAATGAAAGAAGCTGTGCGTCGCGCCAATCAGTTGCCACCTAGTGAAATGGAGACTGTGCTTCGTCTGTGGACCCTGCAATCCAGCGAGAAACAGCTTTCCCTGGACAAATTTCTGGGGCAAAACCCGGCGGCCGCTGCCGAAGCGCCGGGCATGGAAATGCCCGTGAAATCGCTGGAAACCGCACTGGGTCCGGAGACCCCTGCCTCTGGCGATGGACTTCTGAAATTCGCGCGAAACCCATCCCTGAAAGGGCCGATGGAGGTGTTCGGCAGCAATTACTTGGAAGATGAGCGAGCCAAGCGCGGGCTCCCCACAAAGCCAAAGCTCCTCGACTACACCGGCCTGTGGGGAAGCGGCGACGAGTATGCCTACGAAGTCTTGAATTTCGCCGATGGAAAACGGAACGCGCAGCAAATTCGCGATGCCGTCTCCGCCGAGTATGGTCCGGTGTCTCTTGAAGCTGGTCGTCGAATACCTGAAGGCGCTCGAATCAGCCGGCGTCGTCGAACGGGCTAAGTGATCCCCGCTTCCGGCCCGCACTGGCAAACGCATTCGCGCGCAGCGGCGCTGCCCGTGCTACTTCTTCCGCGTAAACGTGAACGTGTCCACCATGCGATTTCCCGTGGTCCTGGAACGTCCACATCTGCGCGAGGTGGTCTTTGTCCGCCATGGTCAGTGAGAGCGCCACCATGTGTCCCTCGTCCGGCGTTTTCGCGCCAGAGAGGCGCAAGAAGCTGAAATCGTACTTGCCCGTCGCCGCCGTGGCCGTGGGCGTTTGCATCGTCGGCTGGTTCCCTGCGGAGCAATAGTGCGTCGCCACGATGTGATCGCCGTCCAGCGAATACATGGTGATCATCTCAGACATGTCACCGCTTTTCAGGCGCTCCATCAGCACGCTTCCGTTGGAAACCACCTGATAAGTCAGGGTCGTCTTGACTCCCTGTGTGTTCGTTCTTTCCCATTCCCCGGCCAGCGATTTGAGTTGATCAAAAGCGGGCGTGGAGCGCGCCGGTGGGTGCATCTCCTGGGCCGCAGAGAATACGCAAAGCGAAAGGCTAAGCAACAACAAACCGAAAGTGCGCGAAAGTGGCATACGAGACCTCCTGAAGGCGCGCCGGGCGAAGGGAGAGGGATGCCCGGCATACGCAATGGGCGGCCTGCATTCTGGCGCAACCCGGCTTGGATGTCGAGTACAGAAAACTCCCCAGCCAAACCGGCGTGGCCCGCTTTCCGGGTTTTGCATGGGTGCTGCATGGGCTACCGCGTGGGGCGGTATTGCATTGACCAACCTGCAAAGCCCTATTTACCATAGGGAAATGCGGATGAAGCCGATGACCAGGCCCATGCTGGGCGCGGTGGCGTGTTTCGGATTGCTGTTCGCTTTGGCAGGTTGCGAGGATGCCGCCAAGAAACCAGTGCAGGCGCATGTTCCGGCGCTGGCCCCGGTGCAGGCTCCCGCCTCCGCCGGCCCTGAAATTGGCGCGCTGCCGCTCAGAGATTTGGCGTCACAACCCGTCCTCTCTCTCCAGTCACCCGTACCTGGGGGCATCGATTACCTGATCGAGAAGGTCAAGGAAAAATTCAGTTCCGGCGAAGCCAATTACCAGGCCGGCCACCTGGAAGCGGCGCGCCGCGATTTTGACGACGCCGTCGACTGGATGCTGGAAAGCGGCTACGACCCCAACAGCGATCCGCGCCTCAGTGAGCTGTTCCACCAGGTCACGGACACGATCTACACTTACGAATTGCAGGCCTTCCGCGCGGGTGATGGTTTCAGCGAAGCTCCCGCGGTTCCCGCGGCTATCGACGAAGTGGCGGAGATGACCTTCCCCGTCGACCCCAGGTTGCGGGAGCGCGCCGAAGCCGCCGCCAAGAGCCTCTCGCACGATTTGCCGCTCACCGTGAACGACACGGTGGTTTCCTACCTCAACTTTTTCCAGACCCCGCGCGGCCGCGCCATCGTGGAAAACGGTCTCCGCCGCTCCGGCCGCTACCAGCAGATGATCTCCCGCGTCTTGCGCGAGGAAGGTGTGCCCCAGGACCTGATCTACCTGGCCCAAGCGGAGAGTGCTTTCCAGCCCCTGGCTCTTTCGCGCGCCGGCGCTCGCGGCATCTGGCAATTCGTGCCGTGGCGCGGCAATGAATACGGCTTGAAGCGCAGTTGGTGGGTGGACGAGCGCCTGGACCCCGAAAAAGCCACGCGCGCCGCGGCTCAGCATCTCCGCGACCTCTACGGTCTTTTTGGCGACTGGTATCTCGCCATCGCCGCCTACAACTGCGGCCCGGGCAACGTCCAGAAAGGCGTGGAGCGCACGGGCTACGCCAATTTTTGGGAGCTCTACAAACGCAATGTGCTCCCCCGCGAAACAAAAAATTACGTGCCCATCATCCTGGCGCTAACCCTGATCGCCAAGGACGCCGCGCATTACGGCATCGCGGTGGATCCCGATCAGCCGGTGGATTCCGATATCGTCAAGCCCGGCCGCGCAATCGATCTGCGCCTGGTGGCGGAAACCATTGATGTCGACGTGGCCACCCTGCGCGCCCTGAATCCCTCGCTGCTCCGCATGGCCACCCCGGAGGATCCCGGCTTTGTCCTGTACCTGCCGAAGGGCACCTCGGAAAGATTCTCGGCGGAGATCGCGGACATTCCCGCGGACAAGTGGGTCAGTTGGCGGCGCCACCGCGTCGAATCCGGCGACACGTTGACCTCCATCGCCAAGAAATACCGCGTCACCCCGGCGGCCATCGCCGACGCCAACGGCCTGGATCGTGCCGAAGCCTTGACTCCGGGAGAGAAACTCATCATCCCCGCCACCCGCCCGCCCGAGGAGTCCAAGAGCCGCCTGGTGCGCTACCGCGTCCGCAAGGGCGACACCGTCGGGGGCATCGCCGATCAGTTCAGTGTGACCTCCGACCAGATCCGCAAGTGGAACGGGCTCAAGTCCGCCAAGGTGTCCCGGGGCATGGTCTTGCGCATCTATACGGTGGGCGGCGCCCCGGAAACGCGCACCGTTCGTCGTTCCGCCAACTCCAAGAAGCCCTCCACGCGCCCCTCCGGCAAGACCCGGCAGTAGTCCTCAGCCGGCTCATGGTTTATCTCCTGCTTCCCTCTGCTCCTCCGAACGCGCCGCTTCCTGCGCTGGTGGTCACATCTTTTCGCCCTGCCCTTGACTTCTCAGAAACGCCTGCCTTGCCTAGCCTCGAGAACTCTTGACATCCACGTTGGAGTGGGATAACAAATCGCAAGGACGGAGTGACTCATCTCCGGCTGGAGCAGCATGCCAAGAACATCGGGAAAGCAAAAGCCCCCAGGGGAGGAAAGCATGGATATTGAGAAGGATCATTTTGAAGAGGATGATGAGCTGTCCCGGCTGGAAGAGGACGACGAGCTGGGTGGCGATGCCGAGGGTGTGGTCGAAGAACAGGAAGAGATCCTCCTGGTAGAAGATGAACCCGCGGAAGAAGCCGGGGAAGAAGCTCCGGCGAAGCCCGCACCCAAGGCTGCGCCAAAGAAGGCGGCGAAAAAGCCCGCCAAGAAGGCGCCCAAGAAAGCGGCCAAGAAGGCTCCGAAAAAAGCCAAGAAGGCCAAAGCGAAGCCCAAGAAGGCCGCCAAGAAAGCCGGCAAGAAACGCCGCCGCTAATCGTTTCTGTCGCCCAAAACTGGATTTCCCGGAAGCCCCGCGACGCCATCACGGGGCTTCTTTGTTGCGGACTGCTGCGGCAGGCGCCACTTTGGCATGACTTTGCTGTTGCCGGGAACAGTATCCCCGCCGCACCCGCGCCGAATCGGTGCGCTCCTTGCGCCGCATTGGGAACTACCCGGCTCCGCGGCCCCCGCGCCCTTGATAGAACCTCTAAGTGCCGTTAGGATAACCGCGTATGTTGCGAGCCATGGAGCACATACGGAGGATGCGCGGGGGCGCGCAAGCGCACCTCATGAGGTGCTCGGACGGCAACTACTATGTCGTCAAATTCCAAAATAACCCGCAGCACCTCCGCATTCTGGTAAACGAGCTGCTCGGCACTCGCTTGGCATCTCGTCTCGGCCTGCCCACCACCCCTGTAGCCGTCGTCGAGGTCAGCCGGGAGCTGATCCAGTTGACCCAGGAACTGTGCATCGAGTTGGCCCGTTCCCATACGCCCTGCGCCGCCGGCCTGCAATTCGGCTCGCGCTATCCGGGTGATCCCCGCCGGCTGGCGCTGCATGATTTTCTGCCCGATGAAAAGCTGCGCGAGGTCGCCAACCTGCACGATTTCGCCGGCATGCTGGTCTTCGACAAATGGACCTGCAACACCAACGGGCGCCAGACGCTGTTTTTTGAGGAGAAGAGCCCGGCAGCAGCAACGCCAGGTACCGTTCCGGAAGAATCTCCCCGCGCGCCCGGCAGTCAACCGCTGGCTTATCGCACGCTGATGATTGACCAGGGCTTCTGCTTCAACGCCGGGGAGTGGAATTTTCCGGATGCGCCCCTGCGCGGCTTGTATGCGCGCAACCGCGTCTATGAAAGCGTAACGGGCATGGAATCCTTTGGCCCCTGGCTCGAACGCCTCGAACATCGCGTCACCGAACGCGTGCTTGGCGAACTGGCCGGGGAAATTCCGCCGGAGTGGTATGCGGACGATTATGACGCCGTCCTGCGGTTGCTGGAGCAACTGCAGCGCAGAAGGACGCGTGTTCCCGATCTTGCTCCTCTCGGCGAAAAAGCGTCAACCGCCAGCCGTTTCCGCATTGGGTGCGTGATTCGTGACTGGTGACTCGTGAAAACCCCAGGCCGGTTGCCGGTGATGTTCTTTCACGAGTCACGAATTACGAAACACGAGTCACGCGATCGGGAGAAAAACGATGATCACAGAGACAAACGAGGCCAGAGCGAACGAGCGCGCCTGCGCCTATCGCGTGCTCCGCTACACGCCCAATCTGGTGCGCGACGAGTGGGTCAATATCGGTGTGCTGGTCTTCGATCCGCAAACCGGCGAGCGCCGCTTGCGCCTCATCGAGGAGCCCGAAGAGTACGCGCGCGTGCGCCGGCTTCACCCCCAGGCCGATGAAGAACTCCTGCGGGCTTTGCGCGATGACCTGGAAAACCGCTTTGCCGGCGCCGGCGACCTCTTCCCCAACAATGGCCAGGAAACAGACAAAGCACCTGGCGCGGGAAACGGGCAGGCCGCCTGGTTGCGGCTTTTGGGAAAGTGGGACGACACGCTCTCCAACGCCCTGCAGCTCGCCCCGCAAAAGGGCGTTTACGCCGACGACCTGGATGCGGAAACCGAGCGCCTTTATGCCGATCATGTGGCCCCGGCGCGCGCGGCCACGCGCGTGGGCGCGCCGGGCAGCCGCGGCGTGATTCGCTCCTACTGCGCACAGGTCCTGAAACAAGCGCGCCTGTGGGAACGCATGCAGAAGGGCGTGCGCGCGGAGGAGTTCACCTTCCCGGGCGATCCCATGCGCCTCGACTACGGCTACCGCCGCAACGGCACGCGGGGCTTCGTCCAGGCGCTCAGCGTTACGCGCGCGCCCGCCGATGCCAAGCTCCTCGCCTACACCGTGGACCGCATCCGCGGCAAGGTGCCGTCCAGTGAATTCACCGCCGTCACCGACGTCGCCCTGCTCGCCGAAAACGAACGCCACCGCTTCGTCCGCGAAACCCTGCGCGATGCGGGCGTCGAAGCCGTGGCCATGGAAGGCTTCGCGGTGTGGACGGCGAAGCTGCGCCCGATGATTCAGTAATCAGTTATCAGTGATCAGATATCAGCGATCAGGAAGCGTCCGAAGTTTCAGCGGTAGCATACGGCTCAACCAAACGCGAGATCGTTGACCAGCAACCACGTGCACACTGCGGCCTCACCGCAGAGCGCGAGCCAATAGAGCAGAGGCCGCTGGGTTCGGGTGTCGCGCGGCCACAGGCGATGGCTAACTAAGGTGCCGGAAAGTAATTGATATATGAGAAGAGCGAGGAAAAAGGCGCAACCTACCCACCAGTAATTTGTCCCACGTAAAGCGCCTAACCGCCATGAACAAGCACTTTTAACGGAGAGGAGTCCTTTGTCACTTGTCGCTGGGCACTGGTCGCTACACCAGCGGCTCCGCCCAATTCTCCAACGTCTCCTTCACCTTGCGCAGGAACTGGTGCGCGATCGCTCCATCCACCACGCGGTGGTCGTAGCTCAGCGTCACATAGCACATCGAGCGGATGGCGATGGCATCCTCCATCACCACTGGCCGTTTCTCAATCGCCCCCAGCCCCAGGATGGCCACGTTCGGCTGGCTGATGACCGGCAGGCCGAAGAGCCCCCCGAAGACGCCCGGATTCGTGATGGAGAAAGTTCCCTCCTGCACCTCTTCGGGCTTCAACTTCTTTGAGCGGGCGCGCTCCGCCAGATCATTCAGGTTGCGCTGGATGCCCAGCAGGTTCTTCTCGTCCGCGTTCTTCACCACCGGCACGATCAGGCCCCAGTCCAGCGCCACGGCGATGCCGATGTTGATCTCCTTGTGCAGCACCACGTTCGTGCCGTCTAGCGACGCGTTGACGATGGGGTAGGCGCGCAGGCCCGCCACCGCCGCCTTCACGAAAAACGGCATGAACGTCAGCTTGGTCTCGTAGCGCTTCTCGAACTCCTCTTTGGACTTCGCGCGAAGCGCCGCAATCTTGCTCATGTCCACTTCGTCGACGGAGTAGACGTGCGGTGAAACGTGCTTCGACGCCACCATGTGCTCGGCAATCTTCTGCCGCATCACGCTGAGCGGGTGCACTTCGTAATTCCCAAAATAGAGGCGTTCCCGCGGCACCCCGACTTGCAGCGCCGGAATGAACTGGCTGCCATGTCCTGCCGCCGCGCCGGGATGCGCCGCGGCGGACGGGGCCGGCGGAGGTATAGGCCGTGCCGCAGCCGCTGGCGATGCAACCTGAGCGCTATCCGGCGCGGCGCCGGACGCTGCCGCGATGGCCGCTTCCATATCCTGCTTGGTGATGCGGCCGCCCGCCCCGCTGCCTTCGATGGTGGAAAGATCCACGCCATGTTCCTTCGCCATGCGGCGAACCAATGGAGAGGAATGAATGCGTTCCGAAGAAGCCGCTGGCGCTGCTTGCGCAGCAGGGGCCGCCGTTGCGGACGCCGGAACAGGTGCTGGCGCAGGTGCTGCGGGCTTCGTTGCTGTAGGTATGGCGCCGGTGGAGCCGGAGCGGGCTTCGCCGCGGGTGCGCGTGCAGGAGCTGGCGCGGGCGCCGGAGCCGATGCCGCGGCCGACCCCGCTCCATCAATCACCGCCACAATCGTCTGGATCGGCACCGTCTGCCCTTCGGGAACCTTGATCTCTTTCAGCACTCCCGCCGAGGGAGAGGGAATTTCGGCATCGACTTTATCGGTGGAGATTTCAAACAGCGGCTCGTCCCGCTCGACCTTGTCGCCGGGTTTCTTCAGCCACTTGGTGATGGTCCCTTCAAAGATGCTTTCGCCCATCTGGGGCATGACCACATCGACAGCCATGGCGGTGATCTCCTTGCTCTCTGAAGAAAACTGCCAACCGGGGCGCTCTTGGCCTGTGAACAGCCCAACCTGTGTAGTCTACAAGGAAAGCCATCGGAACAAAATCACCTGTCCTCCTCAGGAATTGAAGGGGCAAGTGTAGCGCATGGCTCGAAGAATCGCTCTGCCCTAAAGATTAGGGCGTCGGGAGGAAAACGAGGCACACCGGAGAGGGCACGCCTTCGGTCTTGGAGACTTGCGTTAGCGCGCCGGTCGCGGGGTTGATGCCGAAAACCACGATGGAATTGGAGTAGTTGGTTTTCAGCGAGCAGGAAGCGGCCCGTGGGGTCGATGGCGAAGTGGCGCGGCTCCTTGCCGCCGGTGGGGAATTCGCCGGTCTTGCGCAGGATTCCCGTTGTCGGGATCGACCGCAAAAACAGCGACGGTGTCGTGGCCGCGGTTGGAGGTGTAGAGCCACTTCCACTGGGATGAAGGGCGATTTCGGCGGCGTCGTTCCGGCCGGAAAATCCCTCCGGTAACGCAGAAATGCTCTGGATCTGGCGATACGTTTCCCGCCCCTCGTTCGCAAAGACCGTCACGGTGGACTGCAATTCGCCCAGAACGTACATGAACTTCCCATCGGGAGAGAACGCCACATGGCGTGGCCCTGTGCCTGGGCTGAGGGTCGCCGAAAATGCGTCACTCGGCTTTGCAGAGCCGGCCTCCGTATTCGAGGGAGGCGCTTCCCCTCGGGTGAGCGTGCCCTTGGCGGCATCAAAATTGTAGATGAAGACGCGGTCGAGGCCCAGGTCCGCGACATAGCGAAACGATTGCTCGCGGATAGGCCTCGATCCAGTGAGCGTGCGGGCCTTCCTGGCGTTTCTTGTTGGGGCCGAGGACGCCCAGCATCCTTCACGTAGTGCGGTGTGGGCGCCGAGTTTTCCGTCCGCGAGGATGGGGAAGACAACGACATTGCCCGAGGTGTAGTTGGCGATTAAAACGTACTTGCCGGTCTTGTCGAAAGTGATGTAGCAGGGATCCTCGCCGAGCGCGGGAAGTTGGTTCAGGAGCGTTAGCTTCCCGCTTTGCGCGTCGAGAGCAAAAGCGCTCACGGCGCTCTGCTTGCCGGACTCGTTGACGGCGTAAACGAATTTCCCTTTGGGATGAATGGCCACCCAGGAAGGGTCGCGCGTTTCCGCGGCGAGACCCTTCGCGGTCAGTTTGCCCGTCTCCGTGTCGAACTCGTAAGCGTAGATGCCTTTGCTATCGGTTTTGTTGGTGTAGGTGCCGACGAGCGCGAGATAGCTGTGGCTTGCGGCGGGCCGGCCAGCAGCACCGGCAAGCGCGAGGACAGCCAGCGACGTAGTGAACGCAAGGAATGCAAACAGGCGGCGTGTGATTTTCATGGCGATTTAGTGTAACGCGTATCGCGCCATCTAAAATGTAACCGGAGGGGGTAACATCGCGCCATTTAAGATGTAACCCAACCAAAACTTGTTTTCGAAGAGATCCGTTGGGGAACAAAGGGCGATGGGAGTATCTCCGGGTCATTTATGAGCGTTACCGTGCGGCGGGGCGTGAGGTCAAGCAGCTCATCTTAACAAGTTTTGCGTCAACACGAGCTATCACCGGAAGTTTGCGATTCGCTTGTTGATCGGAGCGCCACCCAGAAGGGGAAAGGTGCGCGAGCGGCGGCGCGGCCTGACCTACAGCCAGGAAAGCCAGGCCGTGCTGACGGCCGTTTGGGAAGCGGCGGGGTATCCCTCGTCAGTGCAGCTGAAAGCGCTGTTGCCGCAGTGGTTGCCGTGGATCCGCAAACACTTTCGTTCGCGCCGGAGATCGCGCAGCAGCTTTTGCGGATCAGCGCGCGGCAGATGGACCGCCCACTCAAGGCGCAGAAGACGCAACGGCGGCGGAACATTTATGGCCCGACCAAGCCGGGCTATCTGCTCAAGCACCACATTCCCGTGAAGACGGACCGCTGGGATGTGCACCAGCCGGGCTTCACAGAAATCGATCTGGTTTCGCATTCCGATCCACCAGCGGAGGTTCGCGCACACTCTGAACGTCACCGACATTCACACCACTTGGACGGAATCGCGGGCGGTACTGAGCCTAACGAGAGGCCGTACAACGGGCCTTAAACGAGATCGCCGGGGTGCTGCCTTTTGCGCTGCTGGGCGTGGATTCCGACAACGGCAGCGAGTTCATCAACTGGCATCTGAAAAGTTGGTGCGAACAACGACAGATTCGATGACCCGCGGGCGGCCGTACAAGAAGGACGACAACGCGCACGTCGAGCAGAAGAACTGGACGCATGTGCGCAAGCTGCTGGCTGGGATCGCTATGACACGCACGAGGCGGTGGCCGCCTCCGACGAACTATACAGCCGCGAACTGCGCTTATGGCTGAACCTGTTTCTGCCTTCGGTGAAGTTGCTCAAGAAGGTGCGCGTGGGCAGCAAGGTGCGCCGCGTGTACGACGCGGCACGCACGCCGTTCAAGCGCGTGCGCGAGTGCGCCGGAGCCATACGCTGAAGGTGGCGCAGCTCGAGCAGTTGCAAAACAGCTGGACCCGTTTCAACTGAGCCGCAGCGTCGAGCGCGAGCTGGAGCCATCGCTCGCCTGGCGAATCGCCACCTAGTCCAAAGCGGTGCAGGAAATACGCCCGAGCAAACCAACGGCCAGCGGGCCAACGGCCGCGGCAAAACCGCTGCGCTCGGGAATCCCGCACCCCCCGCGAGATCCCCGCTTTCCCACCGTCGCAACAACAAGCTTCCGGTTACATTTCCAATGTCTCGACAACCCCAGCTACTTACATTCTTAATCTCATTGTATTCCTCGCAAGCGAACGGGGCAAGCGCAGCGAAAAGCCCGATGACTCGCCCTGCCTTAATGATCAAGGCGTTGGGAGGAACGCCAGGCAGACGGGAGAAGGTATGCCGTCGGTCTTGGACACTTGCGTGAGGGCGCCGGTCGCGGGGTCGATGCCGAAGACCACGATGGAATTGGAGTACTGGTTTTCGGCGAGCAGGAAGCGCCCTGCGGGGTCGATGGCGAAGTGGCGCGGCTCCTTGCCCGCGGTGGGAAACTCCCCCGTCTTGCGCAGGATTCCCTTTTCTGGATCGACCGCAAACTCAGCAATGGTGTCGTGGCCGCGGTTGGACGTATACAACCATCTTCCGCTGGGATGAAGCGCAATCTCCGCCGCGTCGTTCCGTCCGGAAAACCCCTGCGGTAACGCGGAAATGCTCTGAATCTGGCGATACGTTTCCCGCCCCAGGTTGGCGAAGACCGTCACGGTGGATTGCAATTCGCCCAGAACGTACATGAACTTCCCATCGGGAGAGAACGCCACATGGCGTGGCCCCGTGCCTGGGCTGAGGGTCGCCGAAAATGCGTCACTCGGCTTCGCGGCGCCGGGTTCCGCATTCGAAGGACCCGTGTCAGTGCGAATGAGCGTGCCCGTGGCCGCATCAAAGTTGTAAATCAAGACACGGTCGAGACCCAGGTCGGCGACATAGGCGAAACGATTGCGCACCGATAGTCCTATCCAGTGCGCGTGCGGCCCTTCCTGGCGCTTCTTGTTGGGGCCTATGACCCCCTCGTCAGTCAGTAGTGCTGTGTGTTCGCCGAGCTTTCCGTCCGCGAGGATGGGGAATACGACGACGTTGCCCGACGTGTAGTTCGCAACAAAAACGTACTTGCCGGTTTTGTCGAAGGTTATGTAGCAAGGATCTTCGCCGAGCGCGGGAAGTTGGTTCAGGAGGGTCAGCTTCCCGCTTTGCGCGTCCAGAGCAAAAGCGCTGACGGCGCTCTGCTTGCCGGACTCGTTGACCGCGTAAACGAACTTGCCATTGGGATGGATGGCGACGAAGGAGGGATCGCGCGTTTCCGCGGCGAGTCCCTTCGCGGTCAGCTTCCCCGTCTCCGCGTCCAACTCGTAAGCGTAGATGCCTTTGCTATCGGTTTTGTTGGTGTACGTGCCGACGAACGCGAGGTAGGTGTGGCTTGCGGTGGGCCGGCCGGCAGCACCGGCCAGCGCGAGGACAGCCAATGACGCAGTGAACGCAAGGAACGCAAACAGGCGGCGTGTCATTTTCATGGCAATTTAGTGTAACGCACGCGAGAACAAAAAAGGGGCAAGACGCTGCGTGCTTCTTGTTTATTTAGTCAGAGTGGCCGGGACCTGAAAAGCGGCAGCAAGCTGCCGCACTCCAAGAGTTACTTCTTTTCTTCCGCGTCTTCTTCCTGCAGGACCGCGGCGGCCGCGACAGTGTCGTCGTCATCGAGGCGCAGCAAGCGCACGCCTTGCGTCGAGCGGCCCGCTTCGCGAATTTCGTTCGCGTGCACGCGGATGACCTTGCCGTTTTCCGTGATGATCATGACGTCGGACTCTTCCGTGACCTGCAGCGTGGCGACGACGGAGCCGTTGCGGTCCGTGGTCTTCATGTTCACCACGCCCTTGCCGCCGCGCGAAGTGATGCGGTATTCGGCCAGGGCGGTGCGCTTGCCGTAGCCCTTTTCGGCGACGGTCAGCATCAGCGTCGTGAGCGAGTCCTTGATGTGCTCGTTTTCGAGTTCTTCCAAGTTTTGCGTGGTTTGCTGGTATTCCTTGGCGATGATCTCGAAGTCCGGCTGCACGGCGTCCATGCTGACGACGTAATCTTCCTTGTCGAGGTCCATGCCGTTCACGCC
>CAWADS010000081.1:0-6473 GCA_963780785.1 Candidatus Acidiferrales bacterium | reverse complement strand
TTGCTGCAGGCACAAAACACCGCGCTTCGTTGCATGTTCTCGTTGGCGAGGAAGGTCTGCGTTCCGTCGACCCCGGAGGAATCGAAATCTTTTCGAGCGATCTCAGTTCGTTTCGCGCCGCACTCACTGCCGAAAACCGCACGCTCAAACGGGCTCTCACCGACCCACGCATCGTCGGCGCCGACGCCATGAAGTTCAGCGGCTGGCAGCGATTGAACGCCGAGTACGCCCAGAAGTTCGGTATCGAAACGCCCAAACGGCCGTCTCAGGCGGCTCAAAAATCGCGAATCGAGGTAGATCGCAAAACAATGGAGGAGGTCCCAATGAACTGGAACAAATGGGTTCGGCAGACCCACCGCTGGCTGTCCATGGCCTTTACGGTGGCCGTCATCGTTAACATCGTCGCCGTGGTACAGGGGAAGTATACCTCCAGGGTGGGCCTCTTGGCGGTGTTCCCGCTCGCCTTGCTCCTGTTCACCGGTCCGTACTTGTTCGTGCTGCCGTATGCCACCAAGTGGGGCAGCGGGCAACGCACCGACTGAACGGGCGGCCGGCCGCACGACGATGGCCAGGAGGCGTGGGGTTGGGCGGCGCGATCCCTATAACTTCTCCCAAATTCTGAAGCCCAGGGATTCTCTGGACGTGCGCCTGAATGTAAGGCTAACTATAGATGACAGCCATGAGATATCTATACGCTGACACTTCGATCTGGAATCGCCTGTGCGACCAGAATGCGGACCCCGATACCCTGTGCTCGGCACTAGCGCTTCGGGATATAGGATTTGCCATTGGCTTCAATGTCTTGTACGAAATGGCGAAGCCATTCTTTACCGGTACCGTACAAGGTATGGAACGAGGCCGGAAACTCCTAAGCTACATGAAGCACTACCTTTCTCTTCACGTCCCGATCGTGAAGGAGAATTGGGCACTTCTGGTGGAGGAGGCGCTCGACGTAACCGAAACCGCACCGATGGAGACATGCTTTCGGAACAGCATTCAATATGAGATGGCAATCGAAGAAATTGATAAACTGCGCAGAGGAGAAATTGCACCAGATGTGGCTCAATTTTTTGCGAGTCGCAAGTCTCTCGTGCGGACCAGCAGGGATGCCTTGAAGGATCAACTCGCTACGCGGCCTGGAGTCAAGACAACCCTCGGCAGCGCAAGTGAGGAAGCCATTGCAAACCTCCTTCGTACCGACATTATAGTGGGGCGAACCATGTTACTAGGGCACCTCCGGCGGAAATTCCCCAGGGACTCGCCTGAGAGTCTTGCTGTCGTAGCAAAGCTCCTTCTTGAGTCTCCGAAATATCGCGCTGCCCATGCGTTGACCCGCTCAGACATTTATCTCGCGTGGCGCTGTGCAACGAGAGGATCGCTTCGCTCCGATCTGCCCGATGACACATTTCATGTGGTAAGTGCTAGCTATTGCGATATTTTTGTGACGACGGAGGCGGATCAAGCTGATATCGCTCTTCACGCGGTCGAAGGCATTGAGACGCGGGTCTTCAATCAAGATGAAATCATCTCGGACGGGCTGCTAAACGGTATCCAGACGAGTGCGGTGGTTCAAAGCGGGCTATGATCCGGTTGAAGGTGGGCTGTGCGACCTATCCTCTCGTTGAGGCTGACCTTGGATTTGGTGGTAGTCATGCATTCAACATTATTCCAATCATCTCTATTAGGGGCAGTTTATATTTGCCACACAACTCGAATCCTGCACAATCACAGGGGGAATTGAGCGAAGAAAGCGAGGGTGACGGCGAATGTCAGAAGACCCAGATACTCCCGCCAGAACCCGAGAACATGGTTCCTCTGGACGAGATCTCTCAGCAGCGACGTTCGTAAGCTCATTCGTGTCGTAATTCCGCTTTCAGTGGCGGCATTCGCATTTTGGCTATCCACGTGGGCAATCGGGGAGTTCTTTGCGCTCCGTGGGGTTACCCACATGCTGATGTCGATAGTCTTTCTCGTCATCGCGTATGTGGCGGCTGTGGTGGTGTGCATAGTACTCGTTTGCAGTTTGAAACTGCCAAAGCGAAGAAATATTTTAATTACAGCGGCGATCTTGTTGTTTGTCGTTGCAATCATCATGCACTTCGTGTTCCCAATGCCTAAGACCACGGCAATTGGCACGCCCGTCGTTCACGAGCGACCAGCCGATTGGCGAACAATTAAGGACTGGCAGAAGGCGGAGTTAGGTTCAACCATAGAACAATTCCCAAATTCTACCTTGCACATTGTGGTCACTTCTTCGCGCCTGACGAAACGTGGGACTACGCAAACCAATTAAAGGACTTCTTTGGCAAGCACAAATGGAATGTGATTGGTCCTGAAACGGTTGTAACGGATCAGATAGCATTAAATGTCCGTCTCTCGATAAGCGAGGAGTACTGGGGCGGTAAGCAGCCGCGCCCGAAGCATTCACTGCGGTTGACAGCGCCATGCGATTTCTCGGCATGAAACGCACCCCGAATTTTATGGTCGATCCGCTGGTCTCGCCGAAGGAACTGGTCATGTGGGTTGGGCCGGAAGCGCCACTTGGATTTCCAGAACACCCCACTCTTGTACTTAAGATGGACTGTCAGCCTCCCCTTCAATTCACCGATGACACCATGCACTTTATTGGAGGGAACGGGAAAGATTTTGTTCGATGGGTCAGAATAAGACCGCCCGCCAAGTCACACTTTTCGGCAGGACAGAAGGTGCTAGTAGCTCTTACTGGATATGCAAGGAACTTGCGAACTCAGAGCAATTTCATGTGCAGGCACTGGGCGCGAGCATGCCACGACCAGATATACTCGACGTAACGATAATGAAAGAATTAACAGAAGATGAGCTCCTGGATATGAAAATAATCTCAGACAAAGAATTGAGAGTTAAGTGTGTCGTGGATTACTCCTCTAAGTAGGTGCTTTATGAAGCAGCCTGTATACACGGAAGGTAAGAAGGCAAAGAGACTTCCACTTGCGGAGGTTGCAGGTTACGCCGAGCGCAGCTAAATTAGGTGCGAGAGTTGGAGCTGAACATGAAAAAGCCCGTCCCGGTGGAATCCGCCTCTGCATTAATCGACGAGAAGATCAAGGAACTTGGCGACTGGCGTGGCAAAACGCTCGCCAGCCTCCGCAAAATCATCCTGGAGGCCGACCGGGAGATCATCGAAGAATGGAAGTGGATGGGAAGCCCAGTGTGGTCTCACGACGGAATGATCGCGGTCGGCAACGCCCACAAAGATAAGGTGAAGCTTACCTTTTCCCACGGGGCGCACCTCCCGGATCCTGACAAGCTCTTCAACGCGGGCCTCGGAGGCAACGCGTGGCGAGCGATCGATCTTTTCGAGGGCGATAAGATTAATGAGCGGGCCCTAAAAAATCTCGTCCGTGCCGCCGTTGAGTACAACCAGATCAAATTGAAGAGCAAAGCGCCTGCGGGTACTCCAGCGAAAGTGCGTAAAAGTAAAAAGTGATGAAATTACTGCTTTTTCTCACTAATCCTCTTTGCGGAGCTGCCTGACAATGGCGCTTGACGCTGCTGGGGGTACAGGCGAATACGTGGCGCTGTGTCAGCTACAGCGTAGCCATCGGCTCCATTTTTCGCTCTCCATTGTCGCCTTCAGAACAACGCGCTCATTGAGGATGTTTTGCGCTGGGACAACAGTATAGATCCTCGTAAACGCGCTGCCGTTGACTAATCCGATCAACTCCCGGTTTGTCGCTATACGGAGACTATCGAGTAACGGCGTTCGAGGGAGTTTAAGGGCAAGCCGTGATTTCACTTCGACGTATGGCGACTAAACGGAAACTATCCTGCTGCCCCGCACCATTTTTCTTCCCGGCTGATTACACCACCCCCGCTTTTCTTGGTTCCACCCGAAACGACGGAATCTGCCCTCCCCCGCTTGTCACGTTCGCCAGTCCCGTTGCGCTCAAGCGCGTCAAAAATCCCGCCAGCTTCCCCCGGAACAGATACGGCGCGAAATCCACCAGCATGTTCCGGAAATCCACTTTGTCCCCCGCGCCAATATGCGGAAATACGTCCCGGCTGACCGGGATGCGTTCTTGCACGATCCAGCAGCCGTGCGCCTGGGCTTTCTTCCCCCCGGGCAATGCCTCCTCGATGGCGCGCTCCCAGTGCTTCGCGTTCGTTTCCCAGCCCAGCGTCACGCCCATTCCTCCATATTCATCGCTGGGCTTCAACACCAGGTACTTCTGGTGTTTCCGGATGTACTTCAGCAGCTCAATCGGCTTCCCGCCGTAATCGCTCTTGATATCCTCTACCACACGCGTCCACGGAACGTGCCGCCGGATCAGTTCGCGTTCTTCCGCGGAAAACAGCGCCGCATTCTTCGCGTCCGTCAGTACCGCAAAAAACGCCTTCACATGCGGAATCTTGCAGCGGAAATTATTCGCCACGCACACGGCTCCCGCTTCACATGCCTTCAACAGCGCCGCGCACTCCGCGGGCTTTGCCACAATGTCATTGATCAACACGCGCCGGTACACCAGATCGATCTTCTTTCCCTTCGCCGCCAATTGCTTCCCGTCAAATTCCAATTCCCGCGGGTCCGCCAGGACCACTGGTATGCCCATCGCCTCGAATCGCTCCTGCAAAATCTCAAACTCGCTCCACGTTGGCACTTCCTTCCAATCCACAATCGCCATCTGTGGCCGATTCGTCTTCCCGCCCCATTCCACATAGGTTGTCATCAGCGCATCCAGCAGTTTTGCGCTCAGCGGGTAACTGTGTACCTCGTAGCGTTTCGCAAACTCCTCCATCACCGGCAATTTCCGGAATATGTCCGAAAGAGTTTCCGAGTAGCCCAAACCTGCCGGCGATTCCCCATTGTATTCCGTGAACTTCAGCGAGTCCGGCAGCAGAAAAGCGTCCAGCCGGGACGCCGTACTTGCCGGCCCGGGCCCCGTGACCAGCCGCGCCAGCCGCTCTTCCTCCGGCCGCAAATGGAATTGTGCGAAAAGGGAATTGTCATTCAGCGCCGCGGTCGTAACCCGCTCCGCCACCGCCGCGATGGTCTCGGCGGCGTGCCGCACGCGCTGCTCGTCGGCAGGCGACAAAAAATAGGGTCGCAAAAAGGGGCAGTGCACGCGCCGCCCAAACGTTAATTTCGCCGCGCGCACATCCGCCAGGAATTTCTTGGCGAGTCCCGGCGACTTTTTCATCGCCGGCCGCAGCAGTTCGTGCCAGTGCTCGGCCGCACTGTGACGTCTCACCTCCGGCTTTCTGGGCCTCATCGCGCCGTCGTTCCCAACGGAGTGGACTGGGCGGACTGAGTTGCTTGCGCCGTGCGCGGCGCTCCGGTAAATCCTGCTGGCGCCCCCAGTCCCAGCATCTCTTCCCACCGCGGCCACGTATTAGCCACGTTCCCGTTCAGCGCGCGATCGATCACCAGCCGCGCCATCTTCTCCACCACATGCGTAAAGTAAAACTCCGTGATCCGGTCCTTCTCGAAATCCGGCGCAGGATTCAGGAAATCGATCGCATACGGCACGCCATCCTTCACCGCAAACTCGATCGTGTTCATCTCGTAGCCCAGTGCCAGATTGATTGTCTGTGCGTCCTTCACCACCCGCGCGCCCAGCTCATCGGATAAGTATTTGTGCTCCACCACGTATTTCCGTTCCTTCGGGTCATACGCCACCGGCAAAATGTCCGACTTGCCGAACGTGAAGCACCTCACGTATTGCTCGAAATCGATGAACTCCTGCAGCGTCATGCAATACGGCGAAGTCTTGTCGAATGCCTCCAGCAGTTCCTCCTCGTTGTTTACCTTGTACACGTGCTTCCACCCGCCGCCCGAGAACGGTTTCAGTATCGCTGGCCTTCCCACTGAGTCCAGCAACCCCACCCAGTCCATCGGGTATTTAAGGTTGCGCAGAGACTCCGAGGTGATGTCCACATCGGAGGGATAGCCCTTTTGCGGCAGCAAAATCGTCTTCGGAATCGCAATGCCCAGTTTTGCGGCCACGCCGTAGTTGAAAAATTTGTCGTCCGCCGTCCACCAGAACGGATTGTTGATGACGTACGTCCCCTGCAGCACTGCGTGTTTTAGGTAGCCGCGGTAGTAATCCACTTCATGCGAAATCCGGTCCACAATCACCCGGTATTCCGCTGGCTCGCCCATCCGCGTCCCGCCCAGCTTCATAATTTCCGCGCTCACGCCCTCTTTTTTGCCCAGTTCGTTCACTCGGGCCAGAAACGCCGGAGGAAAACTGTATTCTCGGCCACACATCAGCCCCACTCTCACCATCGCTCACCTCTCCTTGCCTTTGTTTCGGCTAGCCCAGTGAAGAATCCCGGTCCCGTTCTTGCTGGCAGCCCCTTCTGCTAGTTGATGACTCCCGCCGACGCGGACTTCTCTTCCCCCGCGCTTCCCCGCGTCTCCCTCACCAAATGCCGCGCCACTTCCTTCAGGTCTCCGGTCTCCTGGTAAACTCGCAGTTGCCGTTCCGCGCTCG
>CAWADS010000080.1:0-7865 GCA_963780785.1 Candidatus Acidiferrales bacterium | reverse complement strand
TTGGATACGGCATGTGGGGCTTGGCCGGTTGGACGGGCTCCGACGACGCGGAGACGCTCGCTTCGCTGCACCGCGCGATCGAACTCGGCTGCAATTTCTTCGACACCGCGTGGGCCTACGGCGCAGGCAAAAGCGAGCAGATCCTTGCCAAAGTGATCGCGCACTACAAAAATAATTCCAGCGTTGGCGGGCCGGACAAGCATCTCTATGTGGCCACCAAAATTCCGCCCAAAAACCAGAAATGGCCCAGCCGGCGCGAGTTCACGCTGGACGATTGCTACCCGCCGGACTATGTCGAAGAGTACATCGGGAAAAGCCTCAAGAATCTTGGCGTCGAGACGATCGACCTCATGCAGTTCCACACTTGGGAAGACCGCTGGCTGAACGACGAGCGCCTGCCGCGTTCCATCGAAGCGATGAAGAAAAGCGGCAAGGTGCGCGCGTGCGGAATCAGCGTCAATCGCTGGGAGCCCTGCAACGGGATTCGCGCGGTTTTGGAAGGCCACGCCGACGCGATCCAGACCATCTACAACATTTTCGACCAGAATCCCGAGGACGCCCTCTTCCCCATTTGCCGGATGAAGGATGCCGCGGTGATCGCGCGTGTGCCCTTCGATGAAGGCACGCTGACCGGGATACTCACGCTGGATTCCAAGTGGCCCGCGGGCGATTGGCGCAACTCCTACTTCGTGCCGGAAAACCTGAAATCGAGCGTGGCCCACGCAGAGGCGCTGCGCCCGCTGATTCCCGCAGGGTCCACGATGGCGGAGCTGGCGCTGCGCTTCATCCTGACGAATCCGGATGTCAGCACGATCATCCCGGGCATGCGTAAGCGCAAAAATGTGGAAGCCAACTTCGCGGCGAGCGCCGCGGGACCGCTGCCCCCGGATTTGCACAAGCGGCTGCGCGCGCACCGCTGGGACCGCAACCCCACTTCGTGGTCGCAATGAAAGAGAAAGAGCCATGAGCCGAGGCGTCAAAGTTCAAATTTTCGGGCAGAGTTACACCCTTGTCGGCGACCTGGAAGAAGCCTATGTTCAGCAACTCGCCGCTTACGTGGATGCGAAGATGCAGGCCATCACCGGGATGACTTCCACGGTGGACACCCAGAAGGCCGCGGTGCTTGCGGCGCTGGCCATCGCCGACGAGCTGCACAGCAGCCGCAAGGAAAAGGGCGCGCGTGAAGAGTTGCTGAAGGAGCAAGCGGAGCGCTGCCTCACGCTGGTCGAGCGCGCACTGAAACAAACGGAGTAGATGTATTCCGGCTAGCTCGCGCGCAGGGAGGCGCCGAGAGTTTTTTCCAGCGCGCTGACGATACGGCCTGAGAATTCGTTGATTTGCGCTTCGGTCAGCGTCGCTTCGCGGCTCTGGAACGTGACGCGCACCAGCAGCGAGTATTTTCCCTCCGGCACATTTTTACCGCGGAAAAGATCGGCCGCCGCGATGGACGTCACTTCGGGAATGCCCAGCGCTTCGATCGCTTTCTTTACTTCGGCGAAGGACTGGCCATCGTCGAGGAACACCGAAAAATCGCGCTCGACGCCGGGAAAGCGCGGCAGCGGCTCGTACCGCCGGTTGTTCCTCACGCCGTAGAACATGCAAAAGACCGGGCCCAGCTCGAGTTCGGCGAGAAACACATCCTGCCGGAATTTGAATTTATCGGCGACGCGCTTCGCCAGCAGCCCTGCTGCGCCTATCGGCTGATTGCCTTCCTGGCCCAGGCGCAGCGTGCCGCGTTTTGCGGCGTTCAGCCACTCCGGACCGCCGTCCTGCCAGCGGAAGCCGCCGGAAAGCGCGCCAATGGCGTCGAGATCGCCTTTCAAATCGGCGAAATTATATTCGCGCGAAGGTTCGTACAAACCCTGTTCGCGGGCCGCGCCGGTGGCGCCAACCGTGAGGACGCGCGGCTCCGCGGGCTTGCCGTCCACGAGGCGATACTGCCGCCCAATTTCAAACAACCGGACGTTGCGCTGCCCATGATTCAAGTTCCATTCGATGGCGCCGGCCATGGTCACGAGGCCGGTGGACTTCAACACGCTCGCTTCCTCGGAAAGAGGATTCGCGAGTTTTGCCACTTGCGCGTCCGGCGAACGGAACAAGTCGTTGCGCTCCTCCGCCACGTGCGGGACGGTAATGATTTCGTGATAGCCGAGCCCGATCAGGCGCTCGCGTAAGCAGTTCTCCGCTTCGTCATGCGGCAAACGCGCCGCGGCGATCCGGGCCGCAGGCAAACGCGGGGGGAAATTGTCCAGACCATGGATGCGCGCAACTTCCTCGACCACATCAATTTCGCGCTCGACGTCCGCGCGCCAGGAAGGCGGCGCGCACTCCCAAGCGGCCAGGAGCGAATTCGCCGCACCGCGGTTGTCGTCGACGCGCACGGGAGCGAAGCCCAGCGCGCTGAGAATGGCCTCGATGTCCTTGTCGGGAACGTCCGCGCCCATCACGCGCAGAAATTCCGCGCGCGTCAGTGTGATTTTTTTGGCTGCGCGCTTTCCCGGATACACGTCCACGACACCGGCGAGCAGTTCGCCGCCGGCAAGCTGCAAGATCAATTCCGCGCAGCGCCGCGAAGCCGTTTCCGCCATTTCGGGATCGGCGCCCCGTCCAAAGCGCGTGCTGGCCTCGGTGTGGAGTTTCAAAAAGCGCGTGGCCCGGCGAATGGCGATGGGGTCAAACCACGCGCACTCGATAAGAACATTTTTCGTGGAAAAGGAAATTTCCGTTTCGCCGCCGCCCATAATGCCGCCGATGCCCACGGCGCGAGCGCCATCCGCATCGCACACGAGGGACATCCCGGGATCGAGCGTGCGCTCGATGCCATCGAGCGTCCTCAGCTTTTCGCCCGTTTTGGCGCGCCGCACGACGATGCTGTGATTCCGCAGCAAATCGTAATCGAAAGTGTGCAGAGGATGGCCCAGCTCCAGCAGAACGTAGTTGGAAACATCCACGACGTTGTTGATGCTGGCCACGCCGGCGGCTTCCAGGCGATTCTTCAGCCAGGCTGGCGAAGGCTGGATTTTCACGCCGCGTACCACGCGCGCGGTGAAGCGCCCGCACAACTCAGGCGCGTCGATCTTCACGCTGACGGCGTCGCGGGCCTTCGCCGAAGTGCTTTCCGCAGGCTTTGGCGCGACGGGCTTCAGCGGCAAGCGGTAAATCGCCGAAATTTCCCGCGCGATGCCGAGCATGCCCAGACAGTCCGGCCGGTTGGAGCTTACTTCCGCGTCAATCACGGCGCCGTGCGCGCCGTTTTCGATGCCCGCGATGTTGGTGCCGGAAAGCGCCAGGCGCGAGGCAATCTCCTCCGCCGGGGCGCCCACGTCCACAAATTCTTTCAACCAATTGTAAGCGACTTTCATGCGCTAGTTCCTGTCGAACTGCCCGAAATAAACTCGTGTGAAGTAGTCCATACGAACGCGGCCATCACGCTGGTTTGCGGAGAATAGATGCTGCAGCTCCGCCATCATGGGCGCGAAATTCGGACGGCCTTCCTTGGGCGCGTAGGAACTGCTCAGCAATCGCCCGCACAGCCCTTCCCAATCGAAGATCTGGTGATTGGGCAAATCCCGCGAGCCCAGGCCGCCGTCACTGAGAAATTCGCAGATGGTCTGCGCTTCCGGATAAGCATCGCGAACGCTTTTGTAGTCGTTGCCAAAGCGTTGCAGCAATCCTTCGTACTCGCGTGCGAATGGCGTTTCGTCCATGCGGCGGTCATTCCAGGCAATGACGACCCAGCCGCCGGACTTGAGAATGCGCTGGAATTCCGCGCGGGCGGCAACCGGCTGAAACCAGTGAAACGCCTGGCCAGCGGTGATAAACTCGACGCTGTGTGCCGCGAGTGTTGTGGCTTCCGCGGAACCGCTCACGCTGCGGAAATTCGCATATTGTTGAAGGAACGCCTCGCCAGCGGCGCGCATTTCGGGATTGGGCTCCACGCCATAAACGGGGTTGCCATGGTCGAGAAAAAGCTTGGAGAGTAGTCCGGTGCCGGAGCCGATGTCGGCGATGACGTGCTCGGGCCGCAAACCGCACTCCTCACGGAGCAACTGCACCACGCCGGAGGGGTAACCCGGGCGGTAACGGGCGTAATCCGCGACGCGATTCGAGAAGCGCTGTGTGGCGTCGGCAAAGGTCATGGTCTCAGCTTCGCAGTTGAAATCGAAGAGATCCTCGACTCCGCGCCGACAGAAGGCGTCGGCGCTCCGCTCGGGATGACAGTCGCGCGACATCAGGACATTCTTCCTCGATTACGGAAACTGGCGCAGGAAACGCACGTCGTTCTGGAAGAATGCCTGAATGTCGTCAATGCCGTACTTGAGCATGGCCAGCCGGTCGATGCCGATGCCAAACGCGAAACCGCTCACTTTTTTGGGATCGTAGTTCACGAATCCATAGACCGCGGGATCGACCATCCCCGCGCCAAAAAGTTCGATCCAGCCCGCGCCCTTGCATTTGCCGCAGGTGCCGCCGGATTTCGCTGTGCCGGTGCCTCCGCAAAAGATGCAGGAGGCGTCGAATTCCACGGAAGGCTCGGTGAACGGGAAATAGCTGGGGCGGAAACGCGTCTTCACGCTTTCGCCGAAGAACTGCTTCACAAAATAATCGATGGTGCCCGTGAAATCGCAGAAGGTGATGTCCGAATCGACAGCCAGGCCTTCAATTTGGTGGAACATGAAGGAGTGGGTCGCGTCCGGATTGTCGCGGCGATAGACCTTGCCCGGCACGATCACGCGCACGGGGGGCTGGCGCCTCTCCATGGTGCGAATTTGCACGGGTGAAGTGTGCGTGCGCAGGAGCAGCGGGCCCGGCGCGCCCTTGGGCAGCTCCAGGTAGAACGTGTCCATGTCGTCGCGCACGGGATGAAATTCCGGGATGTTGAGCGCCTCGAAGTTGTAGTAAGACGTTTCGATCTCCGGGCCTTCGACGACGGAAAAGCCGATGGAAAAGAAAATGTCCTCAATTTCCCGAAAGACCTGGCGGATGAGATGGTGCGTGCCGATGGGACGAGTTACGCCAGGGAGAGAGAGGTCGACTCGATCTCTGGCATCGGGGATTGCTCCAGCCGCAGATTCAATTGTGGCCTGAGCATCTTTCAGAACAACTTCAATGTGAGCCTTAAAATTGTTCAAGGCTTCGCCGACAGCCCGCTTGAGTTCGGGGGCGAAGGCTTCAACCAGTTTTCAGTGATTTGAGTGAGAATACCCGATTTTCTTCCAAGTCCACATCTGGCTTGAGTAATATTCCAAGCGGCTCGCGTCCTGGTTCCCGCTTTGCCTCCAGGTCGAAACGATCGCGGCACCTTAGCGAATTCCTCAATGACCGCCACGGGTCACGAATCCCCAATTCGTCGAGTGTCTTCGCGGTTGGATTGTCCATCGTTGGCATATTGAAAGATAGATTACACCGTGGGGCACGATATATCGTGCCCCTACGGGAAAAAACCCCAGCGTCGCAGAGAACTGGAGTCGCGACGCCTGCAGAAGAAAAGAGAGATTCCTCACTCCGCGGACTCCGTTCGGAATGACGGCTTGCCTAACAGCTCACATCTTTCCAGGTAGGGACGCAGCATGCTGCGCCCCTACAAATGACGGAGCGCCTTGCTACGTCTTTTTCGCGGCGGGCTTGGGCGCGAAGGCCTTGGCCTTTTCCACGAGCTGCGCGAAGCCGGCGGCGTCCTTCACGGCGATGTCCGCCAGAACCTTGCGGTCCAGAGTCACGCCCGCGGCTTTCAATCCGTGGATGAGTTGGCCATAGGTGATGCCGTTCAGGCGGGCAGCCGCGCCGACGCGCTGAATCCACAGCCGGCGGTACTGCCGCTTCTTCACGCGGCGGTCGCGCTTGGCGTAACGATCGGCGCGATTGGCCGCTTCCTGTGCGGACTGGTAGAGCTTGCTCTTGGTCAGGAAGAAGCCCTTGGTCCTCCTGAGATACTTCTTACGCCGAGCCCGGCGCTTTGTGCCGCGTTTTACGCGTGGCATGGGTTTTCTCCTTCATCTTTCTGGGAAACAAAACAGGTTGCGACGCAGCGCGGTGAGGCGCTTTACGCAACGGGTTTGTTTCCAGTGGGATTCGTTAGCCGGGTGAACCCGGCAACGATCAGCGGCGGTCTTGAAGACCACTGCCACGATCCCGCATTGCGGGATCTAACGGCCGGCAGGCACCCGTGTAGCGCTGCCTGGCACGTTGTTGCGAAACGTTTGCTCCGCAATCTCGAGTGTAGTGGCTGAGTTGCAGATCAGCGGACTTCCCGTCGGAAAGCGCCAGTCTAAAGACTGGCCACTACATAATCTTTTCTACGCCCCGTAGGGCAACATCTGCCGCACGGCGGCCACGTCGGTCTTATGCACATGCGTGAGCTTCTTCAGCTTGCGCATGCGCTTGGCCGCTTTTGTGCCCAGCAGGTGGCGCTTGCCCGAATGCATGCGCAGGATCTTGCCGTTCGCGGTGATTTTGAAACGCTTGTGCGCGCCGCGATGGGTCTTCAATTTCTTCTTGGGCTTCAGCGAATTGCGTGGCATTGCTTTGAATCCTCTCCGTGCGTCGATGCGGGCCGCACCTACCCGGCTCCTGCATCTGAAATTTTCCGCCGCATTGCTTCCGGCAAATACAAGCGATCGCTTTGGCTGGCGCTAGGCGCTCTGCTGTGCCTGAGTGGTGCTGCGCGTCGGCACGCCCGCACCCTTTTTCGGTGCCAGCAACGCCACCAGGACGTTACCTTCCATGCGCGGCATCGTTTCGATCTGGCAATGCTCGCCGATTTCGCCGAGGAGCCGGTTCATCTTGGCGCGTCCCACTTCCTGGTGAGCCATTTCGCGGCCACGATGAAAAATCATGGCGCGAACTTTGTGGCCTTCCCCGAGGAAGCGGATAATCTGGTTCTTGCGCACCTGATAATCGTGTTCCGCGGTTGCCGGACGAAACTTCACTTCCTTCAACTGTGAGCCGCGGCTGCTCTTGCGCTGCTCGTGGGCCTTTTTGCTCTGCTGGTAGAGGAATTTGCCGTAATCCGTGATCTTACAGACTGGCGGATCCGCGGTGGGCGAGATTTCCACCAGGTCCAATCCACGTTCGCGGGCCATACGCACGGCCTCGAACGGTTGCATTACCCCGAGCTGAGCTCCTTCTTCGTCGATAACTCGGACTTCGCGCGCCCGGATCCGTTCGTTTATGCGGATGCGGTCGGCTTGCCGGAAATTCCGTTCAGCGATAAATCCCCCTTGGCAGACTAAAAGGCATCCCGCTATGCGGGATCACACCCCATTTTGACACCCTATCCCCTGAGGCCTCAGCCAGTTCAGGACAGGTTGTACAGTATATCACGCCATGCGAGGCGTACAAGATAGGAATGCCGTGAGGCTCGCTGGTGCCGGCTACTGGATGGTCCTTTTTTCGATTTCGCTCTGCAAAGCCGCGACGAAATCGGCGATGGGGCGCGGGCCGAGGTCGCCCTTGCTGCGATGGCGAACGCTGACAGTGCCGGCTTCGGCTTCCTTGGGACCGACAATCAGCATGTAGGGAATCTTCTGCATCTGCGCATCGCGAATCTTCGCCGGCAGCTTTTCGTTGCGATCATCCAGATGCACGCGGATGCCGTGATTTTTCAGCGTTTCGTGGATGTGTTTCGCGTAGTCCTGCACCTTTTCGCTGACCGGCAGATTTCCACTTGCACGGGCGCGAGCCACAACGGAAAGGCGCCGGCGTAATGTTCGATGAGGATGCCGAAGAAACGCTCGACCGAGCCGAGCAGGGCGCGGTGCACCATGAGCGGCTGGTGGCGCGCGCCATCTTCCCCGACGTACTCGAGGCCGAAGCGCGATGGCAGATTGAAATCGAACTGCACGGTGGTGAGCTGCCAGGAGCGC
>CAWADS010000079.1:0-20492 GCA_963780785.1 Candidatus Acidiferrales bacterium | reverse complement strand
TGTACCGGTACATCACAGAGGGCGAAATACCTGCGTTTAAGCTAGGCAATCGTTGGAAACTAAGGAAGACGATCCTGGACCGCTGGATGGAACGCAAGATGAGCCAAGTGGTGGCAAGGCGCCGCTAGGCTCGCTCAGGCGTGAGGGAAAGAGGCCGCGATATGTGGTTACTCGGGGGTAAGAAAGCAAAGCAGCTCGTGGGACTGGATATCGGCTCCAGTTCGATCAAGGCCGTGGAGTTGAAAACGACCAAGGCCGGGTACGAGCTGGTCAGTTTCGGGATGGAGGCGCTGGCGCAGGACACCGTGGTGGACGGGGCGATCATGGATGCGCCGCAGGTGGCCAACGCGATCACAAAAATCTTCGACACCGAACACATCAAGACCAAGAACGTGGCCACTTCGGTTTCCGGACATTCGGTGATCGTGAAGAGGGTTCCCCTGCCGCTGATGACCGAAGAAGAGTTGTACGACCGCATCCCTTCCGAAGCCAGCCAGCACATTCCTTTCGACATCGCCGACGTGAATTTGAGCTATCAGTTGCTGGAAGCCATGGACTCCCAGATGGACGTGCTGCTGGTGGCCGTAAAGAAGGACAAGATTCTGAACCACACCAACGTGCTGGCGCAGGCAGGCAAGACGCCGGTGGTCGTGGATATTGACGCGTTCGGCCTGCAGAACTGCTTTGAAGTGAACTACGAGCCCGATGCGGGGCAGACGGTGGCGTTGCTGAACATCGGGGCCAGCGTCATGAACATCAATATCGTGCGCGGCGGAGTGCCGTTGTTTACGCGCGACGTCAGCGTTGGCGGCAACCAGTACACCGACGCGCTGCAGAAGGAACTGGACCTGAGCTTCGATGACGCGGAACGCCTGAAGAAGGGCGACACGCTGCCCAGCGTGACCGACGAGCAGAAGAGCCAGATTCTGCGCAGCGTCTCCGACATTCTGACGCTGGAAATTCAGAAGACCTTTGACTTCTTCCGGGCCACGGCCAGCGGCGAGAATATACAGCGCATTATGGTCGCGGGCGGGACGGCGCGGGTGCCGGGGCTGGTGGACCTGTTGAGAGAAGAATTTGCCATGCCGGTGGAGGAGTTGAATCCATTCCGGAAAGTGCTGATCAATCCGGGGAAACACAGTGAGGATCAGATCCGGGAATTGGCGCCAAAGTTGGTTGTCGCGGTGGGACTGGCATTGAGGAGCTTCGACTAGCCATGATCCGCATAAACTTATTGGGACAAACGCGGCCGAAAACCGCACGGCGGCCGGTAGACACCGGGGCGGCACTGCCGCTGGTGTTCATCGGCGCAGGCGTGCTGTTGGGCGGCCTCTTCCTGTTTTACTTCTACCACTCCTGGCAGACGCAGCTGAATGATGAGAACAACCGCATCAAGCAGCTACGGGCCCAGAAGACGGAGTTGGAACAGATCAAGCTGCAAGTGGAGGCCTTCGAAAAGCAGAAGACGGTGCTGCAGCAGCGCGTCGCCACCATCGAGCAATTGCAGCGCGACCGCACCGGCGGGCAGGAATTGCTGGACCAGGTAGCCAACACGGTTTCGCGCGCGGAGAACCTCTGGCTCATGTCCATGACGAAGAAAGGCACCACGATAAACCTGGAAGGGGCGGCGGCTTCGATCAATTCCGTGGCGAACTTCATCACCGCGCTGAAGCGTTCCGGCTACTTCCAGAAGGTCGAGATTAAGGAATCGAAGCAGGACGACAAAAACACCGCAATCCAGACCTTTACTTTCTCGATTAGCGCAGAGATCGCGCCCAACGGGCCCGCGGGCGCCGCGCCGCTGGCAAAGCCAGCGAGCGCGCCTGGCGCAGAGTGCGCCAAAAAGCGCACCGGCGAAGAAAGGATAAGGGAAGATCATGGCAAATCCTTTCCGAGACATGTCGGTGATCATGCAGGGGCTGGTGGCCCTGGCCATCGCGGTGATTCTGGTTCTGGCGGGTTTGTATGTGCCGGGTTCTCCGGTGGCGCAGGAGCGCGCCGATTACGACAAGGCGGTGCAGGCGCGGCAAAAGCTGAACCAGGAAGTCACGCAACTCCAGGTTTACAAGCAGCGTTATGGCGAACTGAAGCAGCAGATGGACGCGCTGAACAAGCAACTGGACACGTTGAAGACGATCGTGCCGGAAGAGAAGGAAGTGGACGAATTCATCCGCCTGTTGCAAGGTGCGGCGAGCGCATCGAACGTGCAATTGCGGCGGCTGACGTCGCAGGCGATCGTGGCGCGGGAAATCCACTACGATATGCCGTTTGATGTGCAGGCCGATGGGCCGTACTTTAATATTCTGGATTTCTTCGGGCGGCTGAGCCGGTTGTCGCGGATTATCAATGTCGGGGACCTGCAATTCGACGATGCCGCGGGGTCGCATGGCGTGAAGTACCCCATACGCCCGGGCACGACGGTAAGCGGAACTTTTACCGTAACAACGTATTTCACGAAGCCGGCTGATACGGCTCCGGGAGCGGGTGGAGCGAAGGGATCAACTCCGCCTGTGAAAAAACCGTGAGCAGGAATGAGCGAGCCATGCGTCGAGCGATCATACTAGTTATCGGGATGCTGATGGCGGCGGCCGGAAACGGCCTGTTCGCCCAGACCAAACCGGCGCCAGCCGCAAAAGCGGCGGCCAAACCGGCCAGCAAGCCTGCTGCAGCCAAGCCTGCTGCAGCCAAGCCTGCCGCAGCCAAGCCTGCTGCTGCCAAGCCTGCCGCGAAGTCTGCTCCAAAGGCGCAGAAGACCAGCGTCAAGAAGGCGGCGGCAGCTCCTGCCGAGGGCGCGGCCCCGGCCGAAGAGAAAGTGGCGCGCCGCGATCCGTTCGAATCCCTGGTGGGCCGCGATAAAGCGGCAGCCGACGCGGCGAAGAATCTGCCTCCAGGCAAAGCGGGATTGCAGGTTTCCTCGCTGCGGCTCGATGGAATTGTGCGTGCGCCAAACGGGATGATCGCAGTGGTCACCAATCCGCAGGCACGCACCTACTTCTTGCGGGAAGGCGACCAGTTGTACGACGGACGGGTGGAAAAGATAGCCATGGATAGCGTGTCGTTCCACGAAATGGGGAAAGACGCATTTGGGAAGCCCGTGGAGCGGCAAGTGAATAAGAGAATTTACTCCAGTGCAGGAGAACAGCAATGAAGACGAACTGGCCGGCCTTTCGATTTGGCTGCCTGATACTCGCGACAGTGGCGCTGGGCGCAAGCTCGGCTACCCTTCGCGGACAGGATGCCACTGCTGCGCCCTCAAGCGCCGCAGTGATTTCAAGCGTGGCCATTACGCAGGACACGCAGCGCGCGGCCGTTCGCGTCGAAGGAGCGGGACGCCTCGATGTCCATGCGGCGCGGATGCAGAACCCGGAGCGATTGGTGTTGGACTTCGCCGGGGCGCGCATGGGCGTGCAGAAGAGTTCCATCCCTGGGGTGGCGGCGCCGGTGCGTGACGTGCGGATGGGACAATTCCGTCCGGACGTGGCGCGCATCGTGATTGACCTGACGGCCTCAGCGCCCTACCAGATCGCGCATGAGGGCGCGGCGATCGTGATTTACTTCCAGGCGCAGAATGCGCCCGCGGAAGGGAATCTGGTTGCGCCGGTGACGTCCACGTCGGTGGAGAAGACGCCGCAGAAGATATCCTATGCGCCGAGCGCGCCGCGTGCGAACGCGCACCACGGCAAGGCTTTGAATGAACCGGCTCCTCGCTTTGGCTTGCCAAACGAACTGACCCAGCCCTCTATCGTTCTGGCATCGCTGAAGGAGAAGTCCGAGCCGGCGCCCCCGGCAGGAAACACGCAACAGGCCGCGCAGCAGGCGGCGCAGCAGGCGAGCAACGCCGCCACCACCGTGGCGTCTTCGCAGAGACGACGGCGTCGCCCACGGCGCCCCCGGCGGCACATTACACGGGTGAACCGATTTCGGTAAACCTGAAGGACGTGGACCTGAAGGACTTCTTCCGGTTGATCCACGAGATCAGCGGGTTGAACGTGGTGTTGGATCCCAACGTGAAGGGCACGCTGACGATCGTGCTGGACGAAGTACCGTGGGATCAGGCGCTGGACCTGGTGTTGCAGAACAACGGTCTGGACAAGCAACTCAACGGAAACGTTTTGCGCGTGGCTACCCGGGCGACGTTGAAGAACGAAGCGGAAACGCAGCGCGACCTGGAAAAAGCGCAAGCGGAAGCTGTCGCGCCCGTGACCGTCACGCGCGTGCTCAGCTACGCCAAGGCGACGACGATGATGGCTACGCTTGAAGAAATTCCTCTCGTCCCGCGGCGACATTTTCTCCGATGACCGCTCCAACCAACTGATCATCCGCGACATTCCGTCCGTTATCCCGACCATTGACAACCTGATTCGCCAGTTGGACCGCAAGTCCCAACAAGTCGAAATCGAAGCGCGCGTCATTTCCGCTTCCCGCTCCTTTTCCCAGGATATCGGCGTGCAGTGGGGCATGGCGGGAACCACCACCAGCGGGCGCACCATCTTCGGCGGGCCGGCTAGCGTGGGTGTCAGTCCGGTGCAACTGGTACGGGCATACCGGCGCCGCCGCTGATCGGCACACCAAACAGCAGCAGCGGCAGCACTACCCCCGGCCTTCCCTTTAACGTGAACCTCGGCGCGGGCGTTCCGACCAGCGGCTTCTACTTCGGCCACCGGTCCCCGAATTTCGCGGTGGACTTCTTCATCACGGCGGCGGAAGCCAAGGGCGTGGGCAAATTGCTTTCCAAACCGAAAGTAATCACGCAGAACAACGAAAAGGCGACGGTGAAGCAAGGTACCAAGATTCCAATTCAGACGACCATCAACAACACCATTTCGGTGCAGTACATCGACGCGGTGCTGAAGCTCGAAGTTACGCCGCAGATTACCGCCGAAGGCACGGTGTTCATGGACGTGCTGGTGGAAAACACGCAGATCGACAACGGTATCCCTCGCGTGCAGGGAATTCCGGCACTCGATACGCAGTCCGCGGAGACCAAGGTGCTTGTGGCAGACGGCGGCACGGTGGTCATCGGCGGCATCATCGTCACCCAGCAGCAGACGGACATCACCGAGGTGCCGATCGTGGGCAGCTTGCCCATGATCGGGCGGCTGTTCAAGCGCACCAACGTCAGCGTTCAGTCGCAGGAACTGCTGTTCTTCCTGACGCCGCGAATCATCCCTGGGTAATTTCCAGGAAGAGTCGCAGGCGAACTCGGTGAGGCGGTCAAAAATTCGGGTACACTGGAATCGAGGAGGCGTGAGTCTCCTCGATTCTTTTTTATGAGCGCAAATCATTCCCAAAGACGCCGTCAGGTGGCCAGCGCGCTGCGCCAGCGAGGCTTGGACAGCCTGATCGTCACGCATCCCGCCAACTGGTTCTACCTGACGGGATTCACAGGCGAATCCGGCGCCCTGGTTGTGGAACGCAGACAGGGCCACGTTGGTTACCGACGGCCGCTTCACGGTGCAGGCCAAGGAGGAAGCCCGGGGAATCCGGGTGGTGCTACAGAAGGGCGGGTTGTATCCGGCGCTGGGAGAGTGGCTGCGGCAGCGCGGACTGCGACGCGTGGGCTTTGACCCCCTCCAATTGTCACTGGGGCAATGGAATGCGGTGCGGAAGGCCGCTGGAGCAAAATGCCGCACGATTGAGGCGGGAGGCATCCCCGAAGACCTGCGCACGCGCAAAGACGCGCAGGAATTGGCGCAAATGCGAAAGGCGGCCGTTCTGGTGGGCGAAGTCTTTGACGAGCGTGCTCGGGCTGGTGCGCCCGGGCGTGCGCGAAAGCGAGCTCGCGGCGGAACTGGAGTATCAGATGCGCAGGCGCGGGGCGAGCGGGCCGGCGTTCGAGACGATTGTGGCGTCCGGGAAACGCTCCGCCCTCCCCCACGCGCGGCCAACCGCCAAGAAACTGAGGAAAAATGAGTTGGTGGTGCTCGACCTGGGTGTTATACTCGGCCACTATTGCAGCGATATGACGCGTACGGTGTATCTTGGCCGGGCGCCCAGCCGCATCCGCGAGTGGTACGTGGCGGTGCGCGAGGCGCAAGCGGCCGGCGTAGCTGCAGTGGAAGCGGGAATTACCTGCGGTGAAGTGGATTCCGCCGCGCGGGAAGTCCTGAAAACGGCCGGGCTGGAAGAGCATTTTGTGCACAGCACGGGCCACGGCCTGGGCCTGGAAGTACACGAAGAACCGCGCGTCGCCCGGGGCCAGCAGGTTCGACTCCAAGCCGGAAATGTGATTACCATAGAGCCGGGCGTGTATGTCGAAGGAGTCGGGGGCATACGCATCGAAGACGATGTGGCGGTACGCGCGACAGGGAACGAAGTACTAACCCGCGTAAAGCGGGATCTCATCGAAATCTGAAAAAGGCATGAAACGGAAAAAGCCGTCGAAAGCGAGTGGTAGTCCGTCGTTTGCAAATCCTGAACTCGGGCAGATTGAACAATTGCTCCGGTTCATGAACGAGCACAACCTCGAGGAATTCGAGTACTCGCGGGGCGACCTGAAGATCCGGCTGAGGAAGCCCAGCGCGAACGTGGCGCCTGCTCCGCCAAGGCCCGCCGCGGAGATCATTGTGCCCTCCGCCTTGGCCCCGATCGAAGAAGCCGGCCCGGCCGGCGGCATCGAAGGGGAAGGACAAGCCGGCGAGGAATTGCATCTGGTGAAGTCGCCGATCGTGGGCACCTTTTATGGATCGCCCAGCCCCGGCGTCGGAGCCCTTCGTGAAGATCGGCAATCATGTGGATTCCGGGCAGACTCTTTGCATCGTTGAAGCCATGAAGCTGATGAACGAAATTGAGTCCGAAGTGAGCGGGGAAGTGCTGCGCATCTTTGCGGAAAACGGGCAGCCCGTGGAATACGGGCAGCCGCTGTTTGGGATTCGACCCAGCCGGAAGCGGTAGCCGGCCCACGCGAATATGTTCCAGAAAATTCTTGTCGCCAACCGCGGGGAAATCGCCCTGCGGGTCATCTGCGCCTGCAAGGAACTGGGGATTGCCACCGTGGCGCGTGTATTCGGAGGCGGACCGCAACGCGCTGCACGTGCGATTCGCGGACGAAGCGGTGTGCATCGGCCCGGCGCGCAGCAGCGAAAGCTATCTGAACATCCCGCAGGTCATCAGCGCCGCCGAAATCACCAACGTAGATGCCATTCATCCGGGCTACGGCTTTCTCTCCGAAAACGCCAATTTTGCCAAGGTGTGCGAGGCCTCGGAAATTACCTTTATCGGCCCGAAGCCCGAAGTCATCGAGATGATGGGAGAGAAGGACCGCGCGCGCCGCGAAATGAAAGCCGCGGGGCTGGCGACCATTCCCGGGCAGCGATGGTGTTGTCGAGGGAGAAGAGCAACTTGGCAAGGAAGCGCAGCGCATCGGCTTCCCGCTGATCCTGAAAGCGGCGGCGGGCGGCGGCGGGCGCGGCATGCGCATGGTCCGCACGAAGGAGGAATTGCTCGCGGCTTACCAGACCGCCCGGAGCGAAGCGCAGCAAGCCTTTGGCACTCCCGACGTGTACATGGAAAAGTATCTGCAGCACCCGCGCCATATCGAATTCCAGGTGCTCGGCGACCAGCACGGCAAAGTGATTCATCTGGGCGAGCGGGAATGCACCATTCAGCGGCGTCACCAGAAGCTGATCGAAGAAACGCCTTCGCCGGCGATGGACGCGAAGCGCAGGAAAGAAATCGGCGCCAAAGTGGTGAAGGCGCTCGAGCTCATCGGCTACACCAATGCCGGCACGATCGAGTTTCTGATGGACGATGACGGCGCCATTTACTTCATCGAAATGAACACGCGCATCCAGGTGGAACATCCGGTCACCGAAATTGTCACCGGGGTGGACCTGGTGAAAGCGCAAATTCGCGTGGCGGCGGGCGAAAAAATCGAAGAAGCCGCCGGTGAAATGCAGTTTACCGGACATGCCATCGAGTGCCGCATCAATGCGGAAGACCCGGATACGTTTGTGCCGTCCGCCGGACGCATCACGACCTTTCAGGCGCCCGGAGGAACCGGAGTGCGCGTGGACTCCGCGGCGTATTCGGACGCGGTGATTCCGCCTTATTACGATTCGCTGGTGGCCAAGCTCATCGTCAAGGGCCGCGACCGCGGCGAAGCCCTGGCGCGCATGAGGCGCGCCCTGGAGATGTTCGTCATCGAGGGGATCAAGACCTCCATTCCGATGCACCTGCGCATCCTTAGCGATCCGGACTTTGCCGCGGGCAAGTTCGACACCCATTTCATCGAGAGATATCTGAACTCCAACGGAAAATAGAACGCCATGCGCCTTGTGATGTCCCGGCTGGATGTGATATTAGACGCTGCAATCATGACGGAATCCGCTGGGGACACGACACAAGAAATGACCGATTCAGGTGTGCGCCCGCTGCTATGCCGCGAAGCGGAAGACGGCGGCGGCGTCCCACTGAGGAATGCAACGCATGGCTGATTCCACCACCGCTTCTCCCCCGCAAACCGCCAGAGCTGAGCACGGATTCGTGCGCGCCATCGGCTTGTTCGATGGCACGATGATCGTGGTCGGATCCATGATCGGTTCCGGCATCTTTATCGTGGCCGCGGAAATTTCCCGCGTGACCGGTTCGCCGGGCGGATTGCTGCTCACCTGGATCCTTACGGGGCTGCTGACGATAGCCGCCGCGCTCTCTTTCGGAGAATTGGCGGCGCTGTTTCCGCACGCGGGCGGGCAATACGTTTATTTGCGAGAGGCCTACTCGCCCCTGTGGGGCTTCCTGTACGGCTGGACGCTCTTTCTGGTGATTCAGACGGGCACCATCGCCGCTGTGGCCATCGCCTTTGCCCGCTATCTCGGCGTGCTCCTTCCCGCCATCTCTCCGCAGACGTGGGTGATTCGGCCGATTAACCTGGGTTCGTCGTTCGCCGTCAGCCTGTCCGTGCAGCAATTGGTTGGCGCGCTGATGATTATCTTCCTGACGTTCCTGAATACGCGCGGAGTGAAGCTGGGCAAGTGGATTCAGAATGTGTTCACTTCGGCGAAGATGCTTTCGCTGCTTGGGCCTGATTGTCTTGTGCGTGTTTGTGGCGCGGAACGCTGCGGCGATCTCCGAGCAATTTTTCGCATCTCTGGGCGATTCGCGGCGCGCAACCCATCGAGCCGGGGGCCAACTTCCTGCGCTCGTTGGTGCCGACGGTCACCGCTGCCAGCGGCTGGTACGGGCTGCTTCTTGCCTTGGCGGTCGCCCAGGTGGGCTCGCTTTTTTCCGCGGACGCCTGGAACAACATCGGATTCACCGCCGCCGAGGTGAAAAATCCCGAAGCGCGATGTGGCGCTCTCCATGGCCATCGGTACGGTCATCGTGATGACGCTGTACCTCCTCTCTAATCTCGCGTATCTCTGCGCTCTGCCGTTGCAGCAGATTCAGACGGCGCGCGACGATCGCGTGGCCACGGCTGCGCTCGCCGCCATTTTTGGGCTGAAAGGCGCCTGGATAATGGCCGTCGCCATTATCGTTTCCACGTTTGGCTGCAACAACGGGCTGATCCTGGCGGGCTCGCGCGTGGCCTACGCCATGGCCAAGGATGGCCTGTTTTTCCGCGCCACGGGAAAGCTCAACGATAAGGGCGTTCCGGGAACGGCGTTGGTGTTCCAGGGAATCTGGATCGTGATCCTGATTCTGCTGCGCACGCGCAAACCGGACGGCACCTACGGCAATCTTTACAGCAATCTTCTCGATTATGTTGTCTTCGCCGCGTTGCTCTTCTACGCTCTCACCATTGGCGGGATTTTCCTGCTGCGCTGGAAGCGCCCGGAGGCGGAACGTCCCTACAAAGCATTTGGGTATCCTGTGCTGCCGCTGTTGTATATTGTGGCGGCAACCGGGATCATGGTGGTTCTCCTGCTGTATCAGACACAAACCGCGGGGCTGGGCATGGCGATTGTACTGCTGGGCGTGCCGGTCTATTGGCTGTGGTCGCGGCGGCGAGCGTAGTCATACGGAAATCTCGTAAGCACAAAAAGAAGGAGGAGTTGCATGGGCAACCCCTTGTTTGCGACGAAGTCGATGGACACGCTGATGAAAGAGGCTGGAGACACGGGTGAACACAGCCTGAAGCGTGCTCTAGGTCCAGTCAATTTAATTACGCTGGGGATCGGAGCCATCATCGGCGCCGGCATCTTCGTGTTGACCGGTTCGGCGGCGGCGCTTTACGCGGGTCCGGCCATCATGCTTTCGTACGTGCTGGCCGGGCTTGGCTGCGTTTTTGCGGGGCTTTGCTATGCGGAATTTGCCTCGATGATCCCGATCGCCGGTTCCGCGTATACCTACGGCTACGCCACGCTCGGCGAAATCATCGCGTGGATTATCGGGTGGGACTTGATCTTGGAATATGCGTTTGGCGCCGCCACCGTCGCTAGCGGCTGGAGCAGCACGCTGGTGGCGTTTTTGCAGGACTACGGAATCAACCTGCCTCCTCAAATCTGTGATGTGCCGGGTGCAAAGTGGGTCATGGTGGATGGCCGCTGGGCGCCTGAAACGACGTTCAATCTGCCTGCCGAGCCAGTTGGCGGGGCTACCGCACGCCACCGCGAGTTTCAACCTGCTTGCGTTCCTTGCCATCCTGGGCGTGACCACCATCCTGATCATCGGCATCAAGGAGTCCGCAAACTTCAATACCGGCATTGTCTTTGTGAAGCTTGCTGCGGTTCTGACCTTCATTGCGGTGGCCATACCCTTCGTCCTGAAGCATCCAGCGATGGCCCATGCCAATTGGAAAGTATTCCTGCCGCCGAACTCTGGAACTTTTGGCTTTTATGGATGGTCGGGAGTGCTGCGAGGGGCCGGCGTCGTCTTCTTCGCGTATATCGGATTCGATGCCGTTTCGACGGCGGCCCAGGAGGCCCGGAAGCCGCAAAAAGATATGCCCATTGGCATACTTGGTTCACTGGTGGTCTGCACTATTCTCTATCTCGTGGTTTCCGGGCTATTGACCGCAACGGTGCACTACTCGCGGCTGAACATCGGGGCGCCGGTATCGCTGGCCATTCGCGAAACGGGTGTGAAGTGGGGCAGCTACGTGGTGAACGCCGGTGCGCTGGCGGGTTTAAGCACGGTGATGCTGGTGATGCTGCTGGGCCAATCGCGCGTGTTTTATTCGATGGCGCACGACGGTCTGCTCTGGAAGTGGGCCGGCGATATTCACCCGCGGTTCCGCACTCCGTGGAAGTCCACGGCAGTTGTTGGGCTGGCAGTGGCCATTGTGGGCTCGCTGGTTCCGATCGGCAGTCTCGGCCAGATGGTGAGTATCGGCACGCTCCTCGCGTTTGTGATCGTGTGCTCGGCGGTTTGGATTCTGCGCGTTAGGCGGCCTGAACTGAAGCGGCCCTTCCGGACACCGTGGGTACCGTTCGTTCCAATTATGGGGATTATCGTTTCGCTGGGGCTGATGGCCGGGCTGAACGGTATCACATGGATTCGTCTGATCGTATGGCTGATTATTGGCTTAGTCATCTACTTCACCTATAGTGTGAAGCACAGCAAGGTGCGGAACGCGCTCCGGCAATAATTTCAATTGAGCCGGCGCGGGACTCCGCCAATCGCGGCCCCGCATCGTTCACAAGATATTTATTTTGCGGCGGACTCGTCGCCCCGCGGCGAATCGGTTAAAGTGGGTGTGCTGTTTCTCGGCCCATGAACGGAAAAGGCAATCAGCGGAATCCCTTCTGGAAGAGCCTCTCGAAGCTCGATTGGGGCGCTGTGCTTGTGGTCCTGCTCGGGATTTGGGCCGGCTGGTCCGGCAACCCCCTGCAAGGCGACGCGGCGATGCGTTTCTTGCGGTTCCTGGCGCTGCTGGCGTTGTTCTATCTTGCTTACCGCTTTTGGAGCCGCTGGCGAGCGGAACTCCTCTGGAGCCTGCGCAATCGCTTGATCGTCGCCTACGTTTTCATCGCCGTCGTGCCCATTCTGCTTCTCGTCATTTGGCCGGCCGCGCGCGACAGATTATTTACGCGCAGCTTGGGTCCTATATCCTGCACGAAGAAATCCACCGGCGCGTGGACTTGTTGGCCGATTCCGCCGCGCACATCGCCGCCGCCGAAGCAACCCTGCCGGCTTCCATCAACCAGAAGACCTTGGAAGAATCCCTTGCGGCGCAGCTGGAAGTCGCGGAAGGCAAGACCCTGCCGGGTTTGGTCGTGAACTTTCACGTGCCCGAGGACTATTTCCGAAAATTCGCCGGTTCCAAAGCGCGTTCGTACGCGGGCCTGGTGCAGACCGACAATCAATTGCGGCTGGCGGCCATGAGCGTAGTGGAAACACCGCGTGGCAGGCAGATTCTGGAGTTGAGCGTGCCGGTGACCGCGGAATTTCTGGAGAGTGTTGCCACCGACCTTGGGCCTTTCAACATGTTGCTGCTGCACCGCGTGAACGACGGCAGCACCAAGAGCGACGTTACCATCGGCACGGAGAAGTACCGCGTCATCGGCCGCGTCACGACGCGTAAGCGCTTTCTGCCGCCCGCCACTTCCTGGACGGATCCCGTGGTGGACGACTTATCCATTCTGGAGGTCAGTCATATCTCCGCTGACGGCGTGGTGGTGCGTACTCACCCGGTATTCGCTTCCTACGAAGCGCGCATTTCGCAGTTGAATCACCGCATTTTCGGATTGGTCGGCGAGTTCAGTCTCTCCAAGGTGACCACGCTCATCCTGATTTCCATCGGCTTCCTTCTTCTGGAGCTTGCGGCGTTGGTCATCGGCATCGTTCTCACGCGGGCCATCACGCGCACGATTTCCGAACTTTATCGCGCGACGCAATTCGTCCAGGAAGGCAACTTCAGCTATCGCGTGAGTGTCGAACGCAGGGACCAGCTCGGCGCGCTGGGCGATTCGTTCAACTCCATGACCAGTTCCATCACCAACCTGGTTAACGAACAGAAGCAACTGCAGCGCCTGGAAAACGAAATTTCCATCGCGCGGGAAGTGCAGGACCAGCTTTTCCCGCGCAACCTGCCGCATGTTGCGGGCGTCGAAATCGAGGCCATCTGCCGGGCCGCGCGCAGCGTCAGCGGCGACTACTACGATTTCATTCAACTGAGCCCCACGCACGTGGCCATCGCCATCGCCGATATTTCGGGGAAGGGAATTTCGGCCGCGCTGCTGATGGCCAGCTTGCAAGCGGCGTTGCGCAGCCAGCTGCTGGTACCGGGCAGCGAAACCCTGAGCACCGCGGAACTCGTGGCGCGGCTCAACAAACATCTGGTGCGCAATACCGGGGATGATCGCTTCGCCACCTTTCTCGTTGCTGTGTTTGACACGGCCACGCGCACGCTGCGCTACACCAATGCGGGACACCTGCCCGGCTTCTGCCTCTCCGACGGCAAGTCCATTCATCTGGATAAGGGGGGAATCGTGCTAGGGATCGTGGAGGATTACCCGTACGTGGAAGGCATTGTACAGGTGCCCCCGAATAGCGTATTGATTGGCTACAGTGACGGCCTCGTGGAACCGGAGAATGCCTATGGCGAGGAATTCGGCGTCTCGCGTCTGGAGGCGGCGGCGCAGCGCGTCCGCCACGCCAGGCCGCGCCATATCGCCGAATTCCTGATGACCACCGCCGAAGAATGGTCCGGAACTCCCGAGCAGGCCGACGATATGACCGTCATCGTAGCTCGTTTGGGCAGCTAATTGAGGAGGGCCAGTGAAGAATCGGGTTGAGTCTCGCAGCAACTTGGAAGGCAAGGTTTCGCGGCGCAAGTTCATCGGGCAAAGTGCGGCAGCGACTGTTGGTTTTACGATCGTGCCGCGGCGGGTGTTGGGCGGCGCAGGGTATGTTCCGCCCAGCGACAAGGTCAATATGGCGTTCATCGGCGTGGGCGCGCAGGGATTGCGCGTCATGCTGCACTTTTTGGGCGAGCCCGATGTACAGGGTGTGGCCGTCTGCGACCCCAATCAAGCCAGCGCGGATTACCCGCAATGGGGCACACATGAGTTCTGCCAGTCCGTGCGCAAATTGCTGGGCGTCGACAGCGGCTGGGATTGGCTCAGCCCCGACCAACCCATCGAGTTGACCCATGCGCTGCGTGTTACGAGCGGCGTGGCGGGGCGCGAGCCTTGCCAGAAAATCGTGGACGCGTATTACGCCACGCAGAAACGCTCCGGCGCATATCGTGGCTGTTCTGCGTACAGCGACTTCCGCGAGCTGCTGGAGAAGCAGAAGGACCTCGACGCCGTTGTTGTGTGTACCACGGACAACCTGCATGCGGCGGTGTCTGCGGCGGCGATGAAGAAGCGCAAACATGTCTTTTGCCAGAAGCCTTTGACGCACACCATCTATGAGGCGCGGCGCCTTGCCGAAATCGCCCGCGAAACCGGCGTGGCCACGCAGATTGCCGTGGGCAATCAGGCCTCCGAATCCACGCGCGTGCTGTGTGAATGGATATGGGACGGGGCCATCGGGCCGGTGCGAGAAGTGATGAACTGGTCGAGCCGCCCTTACTGGCCGCAAGGCATTGAGCGCCCGAAGGAAGCCGAAGCGGTGCCGGAGGGCTTGGATTGGGACTTGTGGCTCGGACCGGCGCCGAACCGTCCTTTCAACCGCGCGTACTTGCCCTTTGTGTGGCGCGGGTGGTACGACTTCGGTTGTAGCTCTTTGGGCGATATGGGTTCCTACAGTTTCGACACAATCTTCCGCGTCTTGAAGCTGGAGGCACCCGTGAGCGTGGAGGCGAGTTCCACACAGCGCTTCGACGAGACTTATCCGCTGGCGACGATCGTGCGCTACAACTTCGCCGCGCGCGGCAGCATGCCGCCGTTGAAATTCACGTGGTATGACGGGGGCCTGAAGCCGGCGCGGCCGGAGGAACTGGAAGAGGGGCGTTCCTTCAAGGGGGACGGCGAAGAAGAAGACGAAGGGCTCCTTTTCGTCGGCGACCGCGGCAAGATTCTCTGCGCGTTCAATGGCGGCCAGCCAAAGCTGATCCCCGACGCGAAGATGAACAGCTATAAGCAGCCGCCCAAGACGCTGCCAAGATCGCCCGGCAACGAGCGGGAATGGTTAAACGCCTGCAAAGGGGGCAAAGAGAAGCCTGGAGGAAATTTTGAGTTTTCGGGCCTCGTCACGGAGAGCTTGCTGCTGGGAAATGTTGCGACGCGCGTGGGCGAAAAACTCAACTGGGATCGCGGCAACCTGAAGGTCGTTAACTCCGAGCTCGCGCAGAAGTACGTGCGGCCGGAGCGCCGAAGCGGTTGGGAACTGTAGCGAATCCTTCAGCGCGGCATGGTGGCATGAGTTTGAACGAATCCAAAATGCAAAGGCCCACTTGAGCGAAAATGATTTCATTCGCGAAGGCGGGCAAGGAGGCGATGATGTCAGCGATTTCGAGAAGAGAGTTTTGCATAAATGCAGCGACACAGGCGGCCGTGGCCGGCTTGCTTGGCGCGGGCGCGCTGGAGCTTCGCGGCAATCCGCTGGGGATGCCCATTGGATGTCAGACGTGGCCGGTGAGGGAAATGATCGCCAAGGATTTTCCCGGCACGATCAAGCAGCTTGCCGCGGCGGGATTTCAAACGGTTGAGCTATGCTCGCCGGTGGGGTACGCCGATTCGGGCTTTGCCGGCCTGGCCAAATACAAGGGAGCGGAGCTGCGGAAGATTCTGAGCGATGCGGGTGTGAGTTGTGTGAGTTCGCACTTCGGCATTCAGGAACTCCGGAAGAATATGGAAGGGCGAATTGCCTGGGCAAAAGATGTCGGGCTGACGCAAATGATCGTGCCGAGCCTCGAAGGGCCGGAGAAACCGACGCTGGACGACGTGAAGCGAGCGGCCGAGGAATACAACAAGATGGGCGAGCAAGCGGCCAAGGCGGGAATTCAGCAGGGCCTCCACAATGAGGAATTTGAGCTGACGACAGTTAACGGTAAGCGGACCTATGACCTGTTGCTGGAGCTTCTCGATGCGAAGCTGGTCAAGTTCCAGTTCCAAGTCTCCACCATCAGCCAGGGTTATGACGCCGCGGAATATTTCATGAAGTATCCTGGGCGCTTCTTTTCCATGCACGTGCAAGGATGGTCGGCAAAAACCAAGAAAGAGATGGCGGTGGGGAAGGACGACCTGGATTGGAAGAAAATCTTCACTGCTGCGAAAACGGGTGGCGTAAAGAATTACTTTGTCGAGATGGATTTGGAGTTGATGAAAGCCAGCGTGCCTTATCTGCGCGAACTGCAGGTGTGACGGACCTGCCGGGCAGCCCCGCGGCGCGTTTGCGAAGTTCGGCTGACCGCATGGCAAGATTGGTCCGGGAGTCCTGAGCAGGCGGACGATATGACAGTCATCGTTGCGCGGTTGGGGTAGCGACTCAGTTTCCGGTTAGCCCGCACCATGATGGAGAAACCATCTATGGCAATCTCATCACGGTCGCTGACACCGGTGGCGGCCCCGACCTGACCAGTCGGCTCGGATGCAATTGCGCCGCGATGGTTTCGCAGCGGACTAGTCCAGCATCTTTTCTGACAAGAACTTCGAAATCAGACCAGCAATTTGAAGGTTATTCATATCCGACATCGGGAAGTGGGCGTTGCCCCGGATCTTGATGCGGAAGCCTGTATGAATAGAATTGGAGGACAGTTCCGGTCTGTCCCCGATTTCCCAAGCGGCAGACAGTGCTGGCGCCCGGCCTCGGTCACCCCGGAGATCTTTTATTTGGCGCTGTTATAGTCTTTATCGCTAACAGGCTCCAACCAAATTGTCTTTCCCTTTTGAGTGGGTGTAACGGCGATGTAGGCAAAGCTGCTTTTCGGGGATGCACCGTGCCAATGCTCTACGCCCGGAAGGCATTTAATTACATCCCCCTTGTGAACTATTTGTATGGGCTTTCCCCTTTCCTGATAATAGCCGATGCCTTCCGTGATAAGCAGAACCTGACCACCCGGATGAATATGCCAATCCAGCTTTGCACCGGGATCATAGGTTGCCATGGCAATACTGGGATCGAACGTGCTGTCACCTACATTTAGCTCTTTAAGCCAAATATTTCCCGTGTGATTTTTGGTCGTGGATAGTTCGCCTTTTGGGAAAATTGCGTCTCCTGTTTGTGCTTTGGACTGCGGACGCGTGAGACCTTGTGCTTCCAGCCAATGGTAAAAGTCGTCGATCCAGTGATCGCTCGATTTACCTTGGTTGCGCATACCCCAGCCATGACCGCCGGAGCTATAGATGTGGAATTCCGGCTTGTATCCGGCTGATCTGAGTGCGTCGTAAAAGGCGACGATTTGGGGTCCGGCAAGTGTGTCGTCCTGCGCCATCTCCATGAAGAAGGGCGGCACTTGCTTTGGTATCGGGGGCACAGGAAAAGGCGCGCCGTAAATCGGGGCAGCATAATTAGGGCGCGCGCTCACATCCGGCTGAACGGCCGTAAACTCCGTGATCGATCCCGCCGGCGGAGAATCCCATGAAGACGATTCGATCCGGAGATACGCCCCATTCAGCGGCATGCGTGCGTACGACTTTGATGGCCTGAATGCCGTCGGCAATACCGTACTTTCCGTCCTCCGCGATCAAGGCGTGATTGTTCAGCTGAGCTCCGAAGCGCGCTCCGCCGGACTGGTTTAACTGCGCTTCGTTCTGACCGTCGAGCTGAACTGTCCGGTACTTCAAGACGAATGCCGCAAGTCCTCGGGCTGCCAGCCACTCCGCGACTTCGTGGGTATCCGTGCCAAGGAAAATGAAGCCTCCGCCAGGGGCGATAATGACCGCGGTGCCTGTCGCCTTGGCCGGGTCAGGCAGGTACGCTGTCAGGGTTGGCGTAGTCACGTTGACGATGCGCTGCATGGGGCCGGAACCGAGCGTGGCCTCCTGCTGCTTCCATTGTTCGGAGCCGGGCGCGACACCAGGCCAGATGTTGATGACCTTTGGCGCGACGGCGGGGGTTGCCGCTGCTTGGGGTTTGCTGTTGCTGTTCTCCTGCGCAGTCGCTAAAGACAGAGAAAAGGCCGCCATCAGCACTAGCGCGATGAGAGACTTCCGATGTTTTCTCCTGATGGAGTCAGCGACGTTGACCCTGCGGGCCGCGCATTCCAGATTACTGCTTCCAGATTCTTGTTTTTGCAAGATGATTTCTCCTTCGAGCCTTCGTTTGCGGCCCATTTCAATCGCCATGAATATCCGCATCCGTTCCCTCACAGCCGGAAGCACTCAGCGTCCAGTCATCTTCAGCGCAGCTTCAGGAAGGCGGGCTCCTTCGAGTTTCAGCTTGGAAGAAGCTTCGTCAATCTGCTTGAGGTCGTTCTCGGTCAGCTCGACGTTCACCGCACCGAGATTCTCCTCCAGCCGATGGAGCTTAGTGGTTCCTGGGATCGGCACGATCCACGGCTTCTGCGCCAGCAGCCAAGCGAGTGCGACTTGCGCCGGCGTCGCGCCTTTGCGTTCCGCGACGGCCTTGACCAGGTCGACCAGAGCCATGTTGGCCTTGCGCGCCTCCGGCGAAAAGCGAGGTACGAGGTTCCGAAAGTCGGTGGGATCGAACTTCGTGTTCTCGTCGATCTTGCCCGTGAGGAACCCTGCGCCGAGCGGGCTAAACGGCACGAACCCGATACCAAGCTCCTCCAGGGTCGGCAGAAGCTCAGCCTCCGGGACCACGCCAGAAGAGCGAGTATTCGCTCTGCACTGCGGTGATCGGCTGGACGGCGTGCGCACGGCGAATCGTCTGAACCCCGGCCTCCGACAAGCCGAAGTGTTTGACCTTGCCCTCGGCAATCAACTCCTTGACCGCCCCGGCCACGTCCTCGATCGGCACCTCAGGATCGACGCGGTGCTGATAGAAGAGATCGATGTGATCGGTCCGCAAACGCTTCAGGCAAGCCTCCGCCACACGCTTGATATGCTCGGGCCGGCTATTGGTCCCGCCGCGGCGCTCGCCAGTCTCAAGATCGATGTCGAAGCCGAACTTCGTGGCAATCACCACCTTGTCGCGGATCGGCTGGAGCGCCTCGCCCACCAGCTCTTCGTTCACGAACGGCCCATAGGCTTCGGCCGTATCGAAATGGGTCAAGCCATGGTCATAGGCGGCGCGAATCAACTTGATCATCTCGCCCTTGTCGGCTGCCGGGCCATAGGCCGAACTCATGCTCATGCAGCCGAGGCCAAGAGCAGAGACTTCCAGTCCGCTTTTTCCCAGTGTGCGCTTCTTCATGTGTTCTCCTTGCCAAGTTGTTTCGCCCATCCTGACACTATGACCAAATGACCATGAAACGGTAGCCCGATCCTGCCTACTTATTGCCTATTCCTCTTGTCAGGCGAAAAATCAATGGCATCATTGGAGCCAGGCGGCTATCTTTAGAAAGGACTGCACAGATCGCTAATATGAAAAACAGCAAAGAAAACGCCACTCTGAAACCAAACCCGGCCCGCGGGTTGCGCGCAGAACTCGCGCGCAAGATTGCCTCCTTAGTGGGCAAGGAAGAGAATCGGACAACAGAGATTCCCGGCGTGAGCCTCCACCGGCGGACTTCCCCTACCCCTCCGTGCCGGACAACCTATCATCCGGGCGTCATCGTGGTCGCCCAGGGCAGCAAGCAGGTGAACCTTGGCCGGACCAGCTTCATCTACGACGAGTCGCGCTTCCTCCTGACTGCGGTCGATTTGCCGATCGTGAGCTGGGTGGCCGAGGCAACCGAGGAGGTTCCCTGTCTCGTACTGTCGCTCAGATTGGACATGTCCATGGTCCGGGAGCTGCTCGGCCGTGAGGAAATTCATGTCGCGGAGGCGCCGTCTGACAATCCCGCTATGTCAATCGGCGAGACCACGCCGGAATTCCTGAACGCATGCTGCCGCCTGCTGGATCTGCTGGACAGCCCGCAGGACATTCCTTTTCTGAGCGGCCTGATTCAGCGCGAAATCATTTATCGGATTCTGCGGGGACCGGAGGGAGCGCGCTTGCGCGCAGTAGCAACACTCGGAGATCAAAGCCACCGGACGGCAAAAGCGATTGCGTGGGTCACGGCGAACTATGCCAAGCCTTTGCTCGTGGAAGAACTCGCACAGATTGCCAGCATGGGCGTATCCACGCTGCACCATCATTTCCGGATGCTGACTTCGATGAGTCCGCTTCAGTATCAGAAACAGCTCCGGCTTCAGTCAGCGCGAAGCCTGATGCTGAACAATGGTCTTGATGCCGCCAGTGCGGCTTTTGAGGTCGGCTACGAAAGCGCTACGCAATTCAATCGCGAATACAGCCGCTTCTTCGGCCAACCTCCGATGCGAGACATTCGAGCGCTTCTTTCTCCAGGCGCTCCGAAACTCGAATTGGTCGGTAGTCTCTGAATCACGTTATTTATGGCCTTCGTCCATAGCCGCAAGCCGGCGCTTTGAGGGCTAATCGAACTTGCGCATACGCCGTGTGGTGTTCTGTGCGCGTTGTCGGCAACACGGAAACCGAGGCGATGCCAACCTGCGCGTGCATTTGACCGGCCCCGTGGTGGCTGCTAAATTGCTTAATTTGGGCTTAGGACCAGGGAATTCATTGATGCAGCGTGCTTG
>CAWADS010000078.1:0-9768 GCA_963780785.1 Candidatus Acidiferrales bacterium | reverse complement strand
CGCGGCGCGTTCAGATTTTCGGGCGAATGCGCTATGCTTTGGCTGCCGTTTTGCCGAGCTCGCCCGGCGTTTATGAAACAGGTGCTCGCCTCCATTCTGACGACGTTGATGATCGTGGCCATGACACTGAGCGCCATGGTGATCCTGGAACGCGCCACGCTCTACGTGACGTCAATCGCTTCGCCCTTGCCGCGCGCGGGCGCGATTGCCGCGGAAATCTTGCTGGGAGTGATTCTCCTTCTGGGCACCGTGTGGCTCGCCACTCATTTGGCCGTGCTGATCTTCGCTCCAAAGCACAACCCGCCCGAGGGAGGAACGCTTGGCTGACAAAAATCATGTGACCTGGGACTCGTCCGTGAATGCAGAGCGCCTGGAGCAGCTTCGCAAGATGTCCGCAGAAGCGGAAGCGGGCGGCGGCGCGGAACGCCGCGAACGTGAACACAAAGCAGGCAAACTCTCGGCGCGGGAGCGCATTCACCTTTTGCTGGATGAGGGCACCTTTGAGGAGCTGGACGAATTTGTGCGCCACCGTTGCGTCGATTTTGGCTCGGCGGAAACGCGCCCCATGGGCGACGGATTTGTGACCGGATTTGGCCGCGTCGACGGGCGATTGGTTTACGTTTTCGCGCAGGATTTTACGGTGTTTGGCGGTTCGCTCTCCGAAACCAACGCGCAGAAAATCTGCAAGATCATGGACCTGGCCATGCGCAACGGCGCGCCGGTCATCGGCCTGAACGACTCCGGCGGCGCGCGCATTCAGGAAGGAGTGGCATCGCTGGCGGGCTATGCGGACATTTTCCTGCGCAATACGCTGGCCAGCGGCGTGATACCGCAGCTCAGCGCGGTCATGGGGCCGTGCGCGGGCGGCGCCGTTTATTCGCCGGCGATTACGGACTTCATTTTCATGACGCGCGACACTTCCTATATGTTTGTGACAGGCCCGGACGTAATCAAAAACGTGACGCACGAGGAGGTCACAAAACAAGAGTTAGGCGGCGCGATGACCCACAATGCCACCAGCGGCGTGGCTCACTTTGTCGCGCGGGACGATGCCGATTGCTGCGCCATGCTGCGCGAGCTGATGGGTTTCCTTCCCTCGAACAATCTGGAGGATCCGCCGCGGCGCAACACCTCTGACCCGTGGGACCGCCGCGAAGAGCTGCTGAATTCGATTGTTCCGGAAGATCCGCAGAAGCCATACGACATCAAGGATGTCATCCACGCGGTTGTGGATGATCATTACTTCTTCGAGGTGCACGAGCACTTCGCGAAAAACATCGTGGTGGGCTTTGCGCGGTTGGATGGGCGGCCCGTCGGAGTGGTCGCGAATCAACCGGCGTTTCTCGCCGGCACCCTGGACATCAATGCTTCGGTGAAGGGAGCGCGATTCGTGCGTTTTTGCGACGCATTCAACATTCCTCTGATCACATTTGAAGATGTTCCGGGTTTCCTTCCCGGCACGCAGCAGGAGTTTGGAGGCATCATCAAGCACGGCGCGAAGCTCTTGTTTGCGTTTGCGGAAGCAACCGTGCCGAAAATCACCGTGATCGCGCGCAAGGCCTACGGCGGGGCTTACTGCGTTATGGCGTCCAAGCACATCCGCACCGACGCGAACTTTGCGTGGCCCAGCGCGGAAATTGCGGTGATGGGGCCAGAAGGCGCGGTGGATATCGTCTACAAACGGGAACTGAGCAACGCTCCCGAGGCGGAGCGCAGCAAGCTGCGCCAGGAAAAGATCGCGGAATTTCGCGGCCGGTTTGCCAATCCGTTCGTTGCAGCGGAGCGTGGCTATCTGGACGCCGTGATCGAACCAGCGGAGACCCGCCCGCGCATCATCACGGCGCTGCGGGCCCTGGAAAATAAGCGCGACACCAATCCCAAAAAGAAGCACTCCAACATTCCACTGTGACTATGCTCGCCGGTGTGGATGCCTGCGATAGTGGATACATGGTGGCACGAAGCCGTTCCTGGCTTGCCGCGGCGCAGGTCACTTCAACAGAAATTCCTGCAGGAACTCGACGTCGGAGTAAAAGGCGTAGTCCTGATTGGTCTTTTTCTGGAAGCCGTGGCCTTCGTCTTTTGCCATGACATACCAAACGGGTGTGGCCTGTTTTTTCAGGCCGGAAACGATCTGGTCGCTTTCGCTGACCGGCACGCGTGGATCGTTTTTCCCCGCGACGACCATCATGGGCTTTTTGATCTTCTCGATGTTGTTCATGGGGGCGATGCGCTCCAGGAATTCGCGCATTTTCGGGTCGCGCTCGTCGCCATATTCCACGCGGCGCAAATCACGCCGGTAGCCCTCAGTGTGCTCGAGGAAGGTGACCAGGTTGGACATGCCCACGACATCGATGGAGCAGCGGATGCGATCGCTGTAAAACGTCGAGACGGCCAGCGTCATGTGGCCGCCATAGCTGCCGCCTGTCACGGCAATGCGGGAAGAGTCGAGATCGGGCCGCGTGGCGATCCAGTCGAAGAGGGCATTGATGTCCTTATAGCTGTCTTCGCGCAGAAATCCATTGTCAAGCTTTGTGAAGGTCTTGCCATAACCCGTGGAACCGCGCACGTTTGGGGAAATGATGGCGATTCCCAATTCATTCACGAAGTAATTCCAGCGCCCGAGAAAGTCCGGGCGAGACTGTCCTTCCGGCCCGCCGTGGATTTCGATCAGGACGGGGCGCTTGCCGGAAAATTTGGCGGGCGGGCGGTAGAGAAATCCGGAAATCGTCTTGCCGTCAAAGGTCTTCCAGCGCACCAGCTCCGGCTCGCGGAAGCCGCCGGTTTTGACGGCGGTCTCGCTGTAGGTCCAACGGTCCAATTTTCCAGTGGTGACATCCAGCGAATAGCAATCGCCAGGGGAACTTGCCGAGCCTATGCCGAAGGCAAGTTCGCGGTTGTTTTTGTGCCACAAGAGCCCGCTGACCAGGCCGACCGGGAGTTTCGGAACGGGCAGTTCATTGCCGGTGGCTGGGTCCAAGAGATGAAGCGCGCTGAGGCCATCTTCATTGGCAAGGAAGGCGATCTTCCGGCCATCCCAGGAAAGAGCAAATTCATCAACGTCCCAGGGAATGCCGCCGGTGAGCACTTTCATTTGCTTGGTGGCAAAATCGAGGTACGAGAGCCGCTGGAATTCGGAGTCTTTGTCGGAAGTGAAGTAGATACCCTTGCCATCTTTGCTGAAGCGGGCGTTGGAATAGGCGACCTTTTCCCCTGCATTGCGCGGCGTAAGTTCGGTTTTCTCCCCCGTGGCCGTATCAAACAGCCATAGGTAGGTTTCATTGACGGAGATTCCTTCCATGACAAGAAGTTTGGAATCATCCGGCGACCAATCGGCGGGTTCCCACCCTCCGCCGCTGAGTTTCGTGAGCAGGCGATCGGATTTCACATCAAGCGGGTCGATGACCCACACGTCAGTGTCCTGGCCAGTGCGCCGCGTGGAGGTATAAGCAATGCGGTCGCCCTTGGTGGACCAAGGTCCCGCGATATTGCGCGATTTTCCGTCGGTGAGTAGAGTGGCGTCGCCAGTGTTCAGGTCATAGCGGTAGATCTGATACCATTCGCCGCCACCGATATCCTTCTGAAAGACCATGTAATCGCCAGAGGTTGGCTGAAACTTGCCGCCATAAACCGGTTCATTGAAGAAAGTGAGCTGTTGGCGGGCTCCCGCGGGCATTCTCACCAGATGCGCTTGATAGGTGTTGGCGAAGCGCGTGCCGATCAGCAATTCGCGGCGTTGCGGGTGCCAGTCGGTAGGAAAAGCGGAGCGATTCTCACTATAGCGCCCGGCCAATTCGGCGAGACTCGCCGAAACCGGCGGCACGCCCTCGACCACCAGGTTTTCCGGCGGCGGTACTGCCGATTGCTGGCCGAAAACCGGCGCCACGAGAAACAGCGACAGGCCGGCGACACACAAATAGGTTTTCTTCATGGATTCCCCCAGACGCAGTTGCGCCTCTTTTCATACACCGCCAACGATACGACACGCAAGCCTTCGCTAATCGTTGGCCGCCGTGGCCCGCATGCTACACTCGCGCAAGCTACAGGACCTCTTATGTTCAAGAAAATCCTTATCGCCAATCGCGGGGAAATTGCCGTGCGGATTCTGCGCGCGTGCCGCGAACTGGGCATCAAGAACGTCGCGGTATTCAGCGAAGTCGATCGCACGGCGCCGCATGTACGCCTTGCGGACGAGGCTTATTGCATCGGCCCGGCAGCTTCCCGGGAGAGCTACTTGCGGATCGATAAGTTGATGGACGTAGCGCGCCGAACAGGTTGCGACGCCCTGCACCCGGGCTACGGTTTCCTGGCGGAAAATCCCGCGTTGCCCCGCGCGTGCAGCGATGCCGGCGTGACCTTTATCGGGCCGTCTGCGGAAGCCATGGAAATGATGGGCGCGAAGACTTCGGGGAAGCAACTGGCGCGCCGCAGCGAAGTGCCCACTGTGCCGGGGACAGACGACGCCATCGAAAACCCGGAGGAAGCGCAATCCCTGGCGCGCAGCATGGGCTATCCCGTCTTGCTGAAGGCCATTGCGGGGGGCGGCGGAAAAGGGATGCGCGTAGTGCCGACCGAGGCGGAATTTGCCGGGGCCTGGCGCGATGCGTCGTCCGAGGCGCTCAATGCGTTCGGCGATCCGCGCTTATTTCTGGAGAAGTATTTGATCGGGCCGCGCCACATTGAGGTTCAGATTTTTGCGGATACGCACGGGCGCGTGGTGTCGCTAGGCGAGCGCGAGTGCTCCATCCAGCGGCGTTATCAGAAAGTGGTCGAAGAAGCGCCTTCGCCGGTGGTGACGCCGGAATTGCGCAAGAAGATGGGAGATGCGGCGGTGCGGCTGGCGCGCGCGGGCGGATATACCAACGCCGGCACGGTGGAATTTCTGGTGGACGCCGACCTGAACTTCTATTTTCTTGAAATCAATGCGCGCTTGCAGGTGGAGCATCCGGTGACGGAGCAAGTCACGGGGCTGGACCTGGTCAAGCTGCAGATCGCGATAGCCGCAGGCCACCGTTTGCCATTTGCGTGGGAGACGATCACGCCGCGTGGCAACGCCATGGAAGTCCGCTTGTACGCAGAAGATCCCGACAACAACTTTTTCCCGTCGCCAGGGAAGATATTGTCGCGGCACGCGCCGACGGGCCCGGGTATTCGCCTTGATGAGGGCGTGTATGAAGGCTATACCGTGCCGCTGGAATACGATCCGTTGTTAAGCAAGCTGATCGCCTGGGGCAACAGCCGCGAAGAGACCATTGCGCGGTTGCGGCGCGCGCTGGACGAGTACACCATCACGGGCATACGCACGAACGTGAGCCTGTTCCGGCGGATCCTGGCGGAGCCGGAGTTTCTGCGCGGCGAATTTCACACAAAATGGCTGGATGAATTGCTCGCGCGGCCCAACCCGCCGGCAACGCCTCCCCGCCCGGGAACGGAGGAAGCTTCGGTGATTGCGGCAGCGCTGTGGCACACCGCCAGAGCAAACAGCGCCGCGAACGCCAACCGGGGTACTTCCGCCGAAGCTTCACGCTGGAAATCGGAAGGGCGCCGCCAACAATTGGACCGCACGCCATGAAACTCGAAGTCCATCTCGAGGGTGTATTGGGATCGAAGACGCGCGTGGTGGAGCTGCAAAGCGAGGGCGAGCGTTTCCAGATCACTCTCGACGGTCAGCCCGTCAATGCCGACGCCATCGAAATCGCTCCCAACACGATTTCAGTGATCCTGGATGGTCAGTCCTTCGTCATCCATGCGACGCCTTCGCTGGATGGCAAACTTAAACTGCAGTGCGGCCCGCACGAATTCTCCGCGGAGATCGTGGATCCGCGCGTCTGGCGAGGGCGAAAGCAGGGAGTGCTCGACGCTGAAGGGCGGCAGCAGATTGTTGCGCCCATGCCCGGAAAAGTGATTCGCCTGCTGGTGGCGGCCGGGGACACGGTGGAAACCGGGCAGGGACTGCTCGTAGTCGAAGCGATGAAGATGCAGAACGAGATCAAGTCCCCGAAGAGTGGAAAAGTGGAACGCCTGCTGGCGAAAGAAGGGCAGAGCGTGAATGCAGGCGATGTTCTCGCGTGGGTCGAGTGATGGAATCCATACGAGGAACACGGAAAATCGAGTATTCCTTCTTCTTTACTTAAGACGCGCCTTCTGTGCAGGGGGAACTGAGGGTTCTATTTCGTGGACTTGGCGGGAGCCGCGGGGGCAGGAGTTGTGGATTTCGCGGCGTCGGGCAGCTTACCGGCGGCCTCGACAACTTGCTGGGCGAGGAAGTTGGTAACATGGGCTTCGTCACGGCCCACGGCGAGGTACGCCGAGCGCAATAACTGCTCCTTGCGATTGCGCAGGGTGTCGCGGATGGTCTGCTGAACTTGCGGATCATTGACGCCGCGCAGCCCCGCAGCCTCGCGCGCGACAAGCTTCAGAATGCGGGTATTGTCCTTCAATACGATGGGCTGGCTGACCTGGCCGGGTTTCAACGCGAGCACGGTCTTCTTCAGCGTGGGGTCCGACTGATTCAGAGCTGATTCCGGGATATAGCCCAGGTCACCGCCGTTTGCCGCGGTATTCATATCCTCGGAATAATCCATAGCCAACTGGGCAAAGTCCGCGCCGCTATCCAGCTTGTCCATCAACATTTTGGATTTGCGTTGCGCTTCCGCCTCATTGGTGGCGTCGTCGTTCTTGCGGTTGCGGATCTGCGCATCCTTGTGGGGAGTGATGACGATCTGCGAAATGCGGTACTGCGGTTCGGCTACATTAAACTGGTTGCGGTTGGCGTTGTAAAAATCCTGTACGTCCTGATCGGTGATCGTAACCTTGGCGGCCACTTCACGGTTCAACAGCTTCTGAATGGATAACTGGCGGCGGAGGTCGCGCTTCAGGTCGTCCACGACCATGCCGCGCTGTTTCAGTTGCCGCTGGAACTCTTCTTCGGTGAAGGGGCTCTTCAATTCAGTGAACTTGTCCTCGACTTCGCCGTCACTTGCTTCGAGGTTCAGTTTCTTGGCGCGCTCAAGGAGAATTTCGTTGTTGATAAGCTGCTCGACGACGTTCAGCTTCAGCGACAGCGCTTCTTCCTGCGAAGGCTCCTGCGCTTCCGGATTGACCTGGGACTTGTAGTATTTCTCGACCTCATCGCGCTTGATCTCGGTGCCATTCACGACCGCCCAAACGTCCGCGGAGTGGTGTTCCGGGGCGTGGCAACCGGCGAGGACACCGAGAAGCATGCCCGCCAGGGGCAATAACGCACCAGCGCGGTGGCGTCCACGGGTTCTTGGTTCGTTGATTGGGTGAGTCGGAGGAAAGCTCAAGGTATTAGCTCAGGCTGCTTTTTTCACACGGCCCAAACGGATGCAGCCGGTGCACACGCGCACCTGCTTGCGAACTCCGTCCACCACCGCGCGTACCCGCTTCAAATTCGGGTTCCAGCGGCGACGCCGTGTGTTATTGGCGTGGCTTACCACGTTTCCAAAGTGCGGCGCCTTGCCGCAGATTGCGCACTTCAATGCCATGACTTCACACTTCCTGCTCTTCAAGGGGTAGAAAACACAACGGTTAATGATAGCAGATAAGCCGAGAAACACAAAACCGGCATTCCGGCTTTTCCGGCGTGAATCTGCAGGAGGAGCAGCAATCCTCGACGCCGGGTAAGCAGGACGAGAATTTCACCGGATTTGAAGGATTAGAAACGTTCTGAACGGGCGTATGAAGGTCTGTTTCCGGGTCCTTTGCTATACTGGAACGGTCCCAATAGGATACGTTACGCCGTGAATTCGCTCCGAATCTCCATCGTGCAATATTTGAATACCGCCCCGCTCGTCCGAGGCTTCACGCACGGAGCGTTGCGGGAGAAATACCAGCTTTCGTTCACCGTTCCCTCGCAATGTGCCGAAGCTCTCCGCACGAACGCGGCGGACATCGCCATCATCCCGGCGATCGAGTACGCGCGCATACCCAATTTGGTCGTTCTTCCGGGATTGTCGATCGCATCGAAGCGCGCGGTTCGCAGCTTGCTGCTGGTTTCCACGAAACCGGTGAAGGAAGTCACGCGCATCGCGCTGGACCGCAGTTCGCGAAGCACGCAGGCCCTTGTGCGCATCCTTTGCCAGAAATGGTGGGGTATCGCGCCTGAGTTTATTGAAGCGGAACCCGATCTGCCTGCGATGCTGCAGAAATCCGATGCCGCGCTTTTGATTGGCGACCCTGCGCTGCGCCTGGCGCTCAAAGCCGAACGGCACACGGAGCGCGATCGCGCTGGCGTGCAGCGGTGTTCCGGGGAATCCGTTGGCTTTCCAGGAATCCCGGCGTTGTATTTGTACGACATGGTCGAGGAATGGCGCGCGCTGAGCGGGCTGCCGGCGGTCCTGGCGATCTGGGCGGCGCGGCCAGAGGTGGCTACGCCGGAGTTGGTCCACGATTTTCAGGCGTCGCTGGCGCAAGGATTGCTCCAGCTCGATGAGATCAGCGCCGAAGCATCGGGGGAGATGGGGTTGCCCGCGGCGGATTTGCGGCGCTACCTCTCTGAGAATATCGACTACGGGCTGGATGAAGAAAACCTGCAGGGACTGCGCCTCTTTTTCAAGCTCGCGGCAGAGCTCGGCTTGATTCCGGGTGCGCCAGAAATTGTGATGGCCCGGGCAGCCAAAGTCTCGGAACGTGACTCCGAACTTGCGGGCGAGCGGCGCCGTTGATTCTGGCACAGGGGGAACTCTGACGTGGCCATCAGCAAACAAGAAGCGCTGGAGCTGCTCCAGTCCGATGACCTGGTGGGCATCGGCATGGCCGCGCATCAATTGCGCCTGAAGAAAAACGACCCGCGCGTGGCCACCTACCAGATCGATCGCAACATCAATTACACGAATTTCTGCACGGAATACTGCTCTTTCTGCGCTTTCTATCGCCCCCTCGGCGCCAAGGACGGCTACATCCTTTCGTTTGAAAGCATCTACCAGAAGATCGACGAGATGCTCGAACTCGGCGGCACCGGGATCCTTTTGCAGGGCGGGCTGCATCCGGACCTGCAAATCGGCTACTACGAGAATCTGCTGCGCTCGTTGAAATCGCGTTACCCGCAAGTTCATCTGCACTGCTTTTCGGCGCCGGAGATTCTGTGCATCGCGGAAGTCAGCGAACTCAGCTTGCGCGACACCATCCAGCGGCTGAAGGATGCGGGCCTGGATTCCATTCCCGGCGGCGGCGCGGAAATTCTGGACGACGAAATTCGCGGCAAGATCGCGCGCTTGAAATGCACCAGCGACGAATGGGAGCAGGTGCACCGCATCGCCCACTCGCTGGGACTGCGCACCACGGCCACGATGATGTTTGGCTGCGGCGAGGAACTTCGCCACCGCGTCAATCATCTGGACCGCATTCGCCGCATCCAGGAAGACACCGGCGGCTTCACGGCTTTTATTCCGTGGATTTTCGCGGCGGAGAATACGGCGCTGGGCAAAAAAGTGCAGGAAACCACGGCGGTGGATTACCTGAAGACGCTGGCGGTGAGCCGGCTGTATCTCGACAATGTGGAGCACATCCAGTCCAGCTGGCTGACGCCGGGAATCAAGGTTTGCCAGATTGGCCTGCAATTTGGCGCCGATGACGTGGGCAGCATCCTGATTGAGGAAAATGTGGTCTTTGCGGCGGGCGTGAAACGCCGCACCAATGAGGCCGAATTGCAGCGCATCATCACGGATGCCGGCTTCATTCCCGCCCAGCGCGATACGCTTTACCGCACGCGCACGCTGAAGCCCCTGCCCGAACTTCAAGCCACCGCAT
>CAWADS010000077.1:0-29737 GCA_963780785.1 Candidatus Acidiferrales bacterium | reverse complement strand
CACGCATCGCTGCAGGCGCCCAAGGTATGACTCATGATTGGGGTGAAGTCGTAACAAGGTAGCCGTAGGAGAACCTGCGGCTGGATCACCTCCTTTCTAAATAAGCGAGATCTACTCCGCTATGGTGTGCGGAGGATGATCTCCAAGCGCATCCTGCGGCTCTCACGGGCAGGTAGGATGCTAGACTCGGTTTACTCTTTATCGAGCAGGTTCTGGCAGATCGCTATCGGTTGCGCGAAGAGAAAATTGATTGAATGAAGGGCCGTCCGCCACTGGCGGGCGGCCCTTTTTCTTTGGAGCCAACCGCTCGTTTAGACCCCCTTTTGTAGCCCCCCTCCAGTTCCGGGAGCATTCACTGCCGAACTCCCCGTTTGTGGACTGGCGACTGAACTGCCAGATCTCTGCGCGGCCCTGCTATAATCCGCCCGGCCACGGGGAAACAAATGGCTCGAGAGGCGTGGTGCGCGCATGTGGAATCGATTTCAAAGCTTTTGCGAAGAATTGCCAGCACTGGAGTGGTGTGGACTCTGGGCCTTCTGAGCCTTTTCGTGTTGTTGATGATCAATGTGCGTGGTTTGCCCGGAGCGTTTCACAGCGATGCGCTGAGGCAGGCGGGTCTGCTGGATATGACCATCAATTACTCCCCGGAGATCGCCTATGCAAAGCTGGCGGCCTACGGAGAGCAGGGGCGCTACGCCTATCGCCTCTTTCTGGACTATGTTGACTCCATTTTCCCCGCTCTTTACGGGCTCTTTTTCCTGCTGGGCACAACCTATGCCTTTGCCCGTGTTTTTCCCGGGCGCCCGCGTATGGCAGAAACTGAGTGTATTGACCGTGGGAACGACACTTTTCGACTATGCGGAGAACTTCTGCTTCCTGGCGATGCTGCGCGATTACCCGCAGCGGCTTGATGGCGTCGCGCGCGTGGCGAATGTTTTCACGCTCATGAAATGGGCGTTCGCAATCTTCAGCATGGTTCTGGTCATCATTGGAGCGGGCGGACTTCTCTTTCGGCGCCGCCAAACGTGAGGGCCGCCGGGGAGTGTTAACCCCGCCGCGCGAGGATGCGCTCGACCTGTTCGACGTGGTTGATGTCGTGTCCGGCAATCATCTGCGCGATCCGTTCGATGGATTCCTCGCCGCGCTCCGCATGCATGCCGCAATGCTTCCACTGTTCGGGTGAGAGCATTTTGTAAAGAGCCAGATTCGATTCACGCAGGACGCGAAACTGCTCGAGGGATTTGCGCGCGTCGCGCTTTGGGTAGTACCCGGCGGCGAACCAGGCTTCTTGATCGTATGCCTGGATGGAAGTACCCGGCGCACCGAGAATGGCACGAACCCTCCAGCTCACGACAATTTCCGCATCAGCGAGATGCGCGATGATTTCCGCAGCCGACCACTTCTCCGGGGCCGGCCGTTTGCGCAGTTTGGCCGGGGTCGCACCCTTGATCAATCGCGCTAGTTTCTTGGCTGTTGTGGATTGCACTTTCAGGGAATCCTGGCCCGCGAGTTTGCCTTGGATCCGCTGCACGTACTCCTGAACGGTTTCTTTCATCGTGAGTGCCTCCCCCTACCTCTTACAGGAAAGGGCCAGCGTAGCCAAGATGAAAGTTTCTTTGAACTGCGATGCGATTCAGTCGGACCAGGCCAAATAAGCCGGCACAATCAGATTGACCACGGGAACGATCATCAGGATGCCCCACCAACTGGGCTTATTGCGCGCCTCGGCCACGCCCATCCAAACGATGACGGCGATGACGATGTTCACCAAGGGAATCAGGAAGAGCAGGAACCACCAGATGGGCTTCTTGGCGATGTTCAAAACGAGGACGATATTGACGATGGGAATCCAGGCCAGCCAGGGATTCTCGGTATTCGTTTTTTGCGCGATGGTTTGTAGCGCAAGCGCCATATAGACATACGCCGCCACCGCGAATACCAGAACAAAGAGCAAGATGCCGCTGGCCGCGGCAATCGCGGCGGCGGGGTGATCGTCCTGGGCAAAAGCGCCGCCAGCGGACAGCAGCGTGATGGCCAGACTCGCGATCCACTTGACAGGGGAATGAAGTTTCAAAGAGAGGGTCATCGGAATTTCCTCCAGGGGAAACAAGGGAACGTAGCAAGCTTGTAGCGGACTGTATTGGAGCAAGGCGCGGTTGTCAAAGCGTTTCCCCGAAGCAGTTTCGCAAATGGTGGGGTGATTGAAAGAGGCGGGCCGCAAGGCACCCGGGTACAGCTGGGTACCCCAGACGTCGGTTTTACATCCCGGTCTTCCCGTTGAACCGTAATTATGGCAAAAGTGATATATGCGAATTACGTTGGACATTCCGGACGTACTCTATCGGCGGCTGAAAGCCGAAGCTGCTCGAGAGAAACTTTCCGTCAAGGAACTGATTCTCCAGAGCGTGGAACATGATCTACGCTCGCAAAGCAAGAAGAAAGGGCGCCGCGTCACCCTCCCGCTGGTACCTTCGAAGCGGTCAGGGAGTCTAGATATCAACAACTACAAGATCTACGACCTCATTTCCTTTCCCTAATTTCCATCTGTGGCCGGGTGAGGCGTCTGTTCGATTGCAGAGGTCGCTGCTGCTTAATCATTTTGGGCAATGCTAAGAGCTACCAGTGGTAGGCGTTCCACATGTCGTCGACGAAGGACGGTTGCGAAACTTCGCCGTCGAGCCAGTACTGCGTTTGTCCCTGGCGTTCCCAGTTGGCGCTGTAGTCGTAGCCGGACTGCGCCTTGATTTCCGCCACCGCTTGGGTGTCATCCTCCGTCATCCAACGATCGACGTAATCGAAGAAGGCCGGGTGATTCCAGGCACTTTTGCCATTCACCAGGTAGGCCGCGAGGGCTTCGCCGACCCAGGAAACCGAGGTGCAGCAGCGGCGATAGGCTTCGCCCAATTGTTCGCCGGGCGGAGTCAGGACGGGCCAGTTCGCGGGTTGCAGTTGTTCGTAAGGCCCATACAATCCGGCGCTCACCGGCGAGGAGTCCGCGGCATGCACGCCGTAATGGCCGCCATAAATGACGGTGGCCCCCTGCCAAGCTTGCGGGTACGTTCCGGCGGGCGGCAAGAGATTGATGTACAGGGTCTGCATGTCCTCGCCGAACTGGTCCGGATACGTGGTCGAAACGTTCTTCATTCCCGAATCATTCAGCAGAATGCCGGCCAGGACGATCGGCAATTTCCTGCCGCTGCGGTGTCCACCAAATGCCGGCCAGCCGTAACCCGCCTGCACGCAACCGTAGAGATCGATACCGTACTGCACAAAGTAATTGGTGAGGTTGACCTTTTGATCGGCCGGGAAGTTCAGCACGAGAAGCAGCGCCGCGTAGGAATCCGCAAACGCGATGTGCTGGCCGTAGCTGGGCATGTAATCCGCCGGCGCATCGAACAAGAAGGCGTTGGTGTCGATCCAAGGCCTGCGGTAGAGGGCTTCGTATTGAGCGAGCGTCGGCGTATTGGAGGGATTCGGAGGCGCGAGAGAAGGCAGCAGATTTCTCTGCAAATCATTGGCGTGGTAGATGGTCTGGTTCCGGTCGCAATAAGACGGACGGAAGGCATCCGCAGAGGGCGCTGACGCGAGAACGGTGAGTACGGAATCGGATGCCACCGGACTGGCGCTCATGTCGGAAGCGCGCATCACTTCAGGCACAGAATGGATGGTGGCCAGACTGATCGAAGAAACCAGTGCGTCGCCCGGCTTGAGCGAAATGGGCGGATAGGAGCGCAGGGTAGCGTCGAACCACCAGGATTCGTCCGTGCCATCATTCAAACGTGAATCGAATCCGCTCTTGCCACTGCTGGTAGGCAAATTCTTTACGGAACCATTCAGATAGGGCGAAGAGGTCGTGGGCTGCGGGCTGATCGCGGTGACAGTGACCGGTCCTACGACGTAATAATCGCCATTCACAAACTGGCCGACCGGAACAGCTTCGCTGAAAGTCCATGTGATTCCATCTTTGGTGATGGATGCGGCGGTGCCCGGAGGCGGAGGGGGCGCCGTGACCGCGACCGATGCCTGTGCGGACTTGGTGGTGTCGGCCACGCTGGTGGCTGTGACTGTGAAATTCCCCGTCGTACTTCCAGCGACATACAACCCTGTTAAGGAGATCGTGCCGCCCGTGGCGCTCCAGGTTACTGCCGTGTTGGAGGAGCCGGTCACGGTTGCGGAGAATTGCTGGGACGCCCCTCCAACGAGCGGAACGGACTTTGGGTTAATGGCCACGCTCACGGAGGAAGGAGGAGGATTCTGCGAAGGTGGCCCGCCAGAGGAACTGGTCAAACCCCCGCATCCAGCAAGAGCCAAAAGCAAGACGATTGAGGACACGAAGGCCAGAGTCTGCCGCGAAAGCCTCACGGAGCGAGTGCCCGGGCGGGTGCCAGTGGTAGTCGAAAGGTCAGAGTTGCGAGGTGGCATGGCGTGGAACTCCCCTTAGCAGGCTAGCGGAAGGAAGCGCGGCGCAGAACTGTCCCGATGTACAGATTTGGCGCAGGGGTCGGCTCTGTCCTGCCATCTGCGCGGACCCATTGTGTTGACGTCAGGAAGCGAAACGTGTCGCCGTGTGTCCGCCCTCGGGGTCGGAGCGTGAACCTTGGCAATTCTTGCTCAGTGGTGAGCGGGGGCATTCGCTCTTTCGCGCGCCCATCCGTTCCGCTGCTCGCTTGACCACCGCCAATGAAAAGTGTAGCCTCGCGGGCGAAAATCTTCTTTTCCATTTCGCCCCAAGGAGGCTAGGTATGGTCACCCTCACCGCACTTTGGCTCCCCATTGTCCTGTCATCCATCATCGTGTTCGTCGCCAGCTCCATCATGCACATGCTGCTTCCGTACCACAAAGGCGATTACCGCCAGCTTCCCGAGGAGGACAAGCTTCTTGCCGCCTTGCGACGCTGTCGGTTTGCAAAGGGGTCTCTATATTTTCCCTTATGGCACGCACAAGGAGATGAAGTCGCCCGCCATGATCGAGAAATACAAGCAGGGGCCCGTAGGGATGCTGACGGTATTTCCCAGTGGCCCGCCCGCCATGCCGAAGTTCCTGGGACTCTGGTTTGCTTATACGCTCATCATCGGCTTCTTCGTCGCGTATCTCACGGGGCGCACCGTCGCGCCCGGCGCCAACTATCTGGTGGTTTTCCGCGTCGCCGGTACCGCGGCGTTCCTGGGGTACGGCCTGGGAAACCTGAGCAATGGCATCTGGAAGGGCCAGCCCTGGGGCATGACCGTGAAGGAAGTCATCGACGGACTCGTCTACGGCCTGCTGACCGCGGGCACTTTCGGGTGGCTTTGGCCGCGCTAGTGTCCTTTGCCTTCCGTCATATTTCAGCCTGGAGGAACCCATGGCCAGGACTCGTGCATGCCTCTTTTCGAGTGTGGTGCTGTTAACGGGCATCGCACCGGCATTACTGCCTGGCAGCGCGCGGCATGTGTCTACACCGCTCAGCGGCGCGCCGGGCTCCGACTTCAATCCGAAGTCGGTGCGAGTCTACGTGTCGTTGTTCGACATAAACGCCGCACCCGGCAAAGAGCCGGCTCCCATTACGCCGATACCCGCCCCTCGGAAGTCGCAGCCTGCCGCGCGAGCCTCCAGCGACTCACCGCGCGTTCTCCAGGATGCAGATAGCAGTTCCAAACAGGCAGAGCGGCTCAAGGCCTTCTTTGGCGACGCGCTTGTTCAGGCGTTTCGGAAAAATGGCTTCAACGCGGCCATTCAAGAGAGCTCTCGCCCGGAAAAAGGCGTGCTGCTCAAAGGCGTATTCGCGGAGGTGGATTCGCAGAATCACAATTGCCTGGCGATTCTGGGGGGCGCCACCCCGTCGCCGGGATTTGCGCTCTATGTGGGGGCCTACAATCTGGCGCACCCCGATCAGCCGCTTTACCGGATCATGACCATGGAGAATTGCGATGCGCAGTTCGGGCCGCTCATCAGCCTGAACAACTTCATCCCCATGGAGAAATACGAGGTCAGCAAAAGTCCTACCGAGGACGAAGTACGCAAAGTGTGCGGACAGGTCGTGGCAAACTTGAGGGCTCTTCTCAGTGTGAATTCAGCGGCCTTCTCCGACTAACCGCCAAAGAAGATACGACCGGTTTCTCTCTGGCCATATCTGTCAGGAAAGCCAGCTTGCAAATCACGGCAGCATGCTCGAAAATTAGGTAAGGTCCTCCTTTGGCATGGCGGAGAGGGGGCCCGCCCCGAAAACGCTCATTCGCGGGAGGCACGGAAATGTCTTTTGGCGTACATCCCATCTTCCGTCGACTAGCCCGGCCAGTAGCACTCACGCTGGCGTTGCTTTCGCTCGCGTTCCTTCTGCAGGTAACGCCACACTCGCACGCCAACGGCCAGGACGAAGCCGCCTGCCGCCTCTGCCAGGTCGCCCATCTGGGTGTCACCCCGGCTGTGGCGGTAGTTTCCTTCAGCATCCCAATCGTCTCCTTTAGTGAACTTGTAATTTGTTCGGAGGTCAGCTTCGCTGAGCCGCCCTCCGGACATTCTTCCTCCCGCGCCCCGCCTTTTTCCTTCGCGTCGTAAATCCCCATCAGGGTAGTGCCTCGTCGCGCGGCTCCTTTCTGCCGTGCACCCGCTGTTTTTACAGCGGTCTCGATCAACACAAGCACGCCACGCAGGCGTTCCCATGAGGAATCGGAGGAAGAATGCGATACGGATTTCGAGTAGCTGTCATTTTTGCATTCCATTTTGCTTTTCTTGTAGCTGCGGCACTCGCGCAGACTGGTAACTCTGGATCCATCGAAGGGGTGCTTCTGGATCCTTCGGGAAAGACCGTGGCGGACGCCACGGTGGAAATCACCTACGCCGTCAGTGGCCTTTCGCGCACCACGAACACGGCTAAAGACGGCTCTTTCCGTTTCACCAACGTGCCGTTTAATCCGTACCACCTGACCGTGAACGCCAGTGGTTTTGCACCGGCTTCGCGAGACGTCGAGGTGCGCTCCGCAGTGGCTACCAAGGTGGATATCTCGCTGACGATCGGGACCGCCAGCACCACGGTTGTCGTGGAATCGAATGGCTCGGACCTACTGGAAACCGATTCGACTTTTCACACCGATGTAGACCGTGAGTTGTTCCAGAACGTGCCCCTGGAGAGCGTGTCCTCTTCGGTGAGTTCGCTTGTGACGCAGACGACCCCAGGAGTTGCAGCCGACTCGAATGGCCTCTTCCACGGTTTGGGCGACCACGCGGAGAACTCCTTCTCCGTAGACGGGCAACCAATTACGGATCAGCAGAGCAAAGTGTTTTCCAACCAGATACCGACGGAATCGATTCAGTCCCTGGAAGTGATTTCCGGGGCGCCGCCGGCGGAATTTGGCGACAAAACGAGCCTGGTCATCAAAGTGACGACGCGTTCCGGTTTGGGAGTCGATCAGCCGCACGGCAGCGTAGTCACATCGTACGGCAGCTTCGGCACTCCGAGTTTTTCGGCCGACCTGGCGTATGGCGGCAAAAACTGGGGGAATTTTATCGCCCTCAGTGGGCTGAAGTCCGGCCGCTTCCTTGATCCTCCGGAGCACACGGTTATGCACGACAAAGGGAACGAGGAGAACTTTTTCGATCGCGTGGACTATAAATTCTCCGATACAAACACCGTCCAATTGAACCTGGGCTACACGCGTTCGTGGTTTCAGACCCCTAATTCCTTCGACGCGCAGTTGGCCACCGCATGGAACGGCCTGGTGGCGGACAACGGAGGGCTGGGCCCAAACGGTCAGTTGGTCGGCCCCACCGATCAACGTTCAAAGATCGGAACTTTCAATGTGGCCCCGACCTTCGTCCACCTGATTGGCACGGAGGCCGTGTTTACTGTCGGCGCCTTCGTGCGCCAGGACCAATACCACTACTACCCGAGCGCGAATCCCTTCGCTGACTTCACTCCGAATCTGCAGGGGGAAAGCATCGGCCAGGCTCGCCGGCTAACCAATGCTGGGCTGCACTCCGATATCTCTTACGTGAAGGGCATTCACAACATCAAGGCGGGCATTACCTACGAACATACCTTTCTCACGGAAAACGACTCGCTGGGAATCGTGGACCCGACGCTCTTGCCGTCCTTAGCGGATGCCAACGGCAATCCGTGCCAGGTGAGCGGTGTCAACCTTGCTGCGCCGTGCACGACCCTGGCTCCTTACGATATGACAGCCGGCGGCAACTATTACTTTTTCCGCGGGCATACCGACGTGAAGGAACTGGCGTTGTATGCGCAGGACACGATTACGAAGGGCAACTGGTCGTTCAACCTGGGTATTCGCGGCGATTTCTACAACGGACTGTCGGTCACAAAGCAGGCGGAGCCGCGCCTAGGAATTGCGTACAACATCAAGCGGACGAACACGGTGCTGCGAGTTTCCTACGCGCGGATACTGGAGACACCCTTTAACGAAAACCTGGTTTTGGCCAGCGAAGGCTGCAACGACCCCGTTATCAACGCCCTCATGTCGTCCCTGCAAGGCTATCCCTGCCTCACCGTTCCCGTGACTCCTGGCTTCAGGAATGAATTTCATGTCGGATTCCAGCAAGCCTTCGGCAAATACCTGATGATCGAAGGGGAGTACATGTGGAAGTACACGCACAATGCGTATGACTTCAGCATTCTGGGCAATACGCCGATCACGTTCCCGATTGAATGGCACAACTCCAAGATTCCCGGCTACATGCTTCGGGCCAGCGTGCCGAATTTCCACGGTTTTTCTGCCTATTTCGTGGCCTCCAGCGTGGCAGCGCGGTTCTTCCAACCGCAAGTCACGGGCCTAGGCACAACGCCTGCGGGACAAGGCGGAAACGGAGTCTTCCGCATCGACCACGACGAACTTTTCAACCAGACCACCCACCTGCAATACCAACCGTGGAAACGCGGACCATGGGTTGGATTCAACTGGCGGTTTGACAGCGGCCTGGTGGCGGGCCCGGTTCCCTGCTTTGGAGGGAATTGCGCCGGTGACCAAAGTACTCCAGGTTTCGTGAATGTTTCCGGGCTAACACCTGATCAGCAATTTCAGGCGGGCCTGTTCTGCGGCAGCGTGGTGGCGGCCGCGCCAAGCGCGAGCAATCCGCTGGGAGTTCCCATCAGCGCGAACGGCTTGTGCTCCGCGTCCCAGTATGGATCGACACTCCTCCAGATACCGAAGCCAGGCACCGAGGACGACGACAAGAATCCGCCGCGCGTCGCTTCCCGTAACCTGTTCGACATCGCAGTCGGCGAAGACAATTTGTTCAACGGCGACCGCCACAAGTGGAGTTTGCGGTTCACCGTCATCAACCTGGCCAACAAGTATGCGCTGTACAACTTCCTCTCCACGTTCAGCGGCACCCACTATGTGACCCCGCGCACGGAAACGGTGGAGTTGGGCTTCCACTTCTAACCTACGTCGCTGTCTTTCACAGCCCCCCTCGAGACACCTCTTCTGGGTCTCGAGGGGCGTTTCGTTTGTGCGGTCTTTTCAGTTTCCGAGCCTGCGATCGTGGGCGGCGCCATTCGCTAAGGAAGCCGCCCCGCCACGGGAATTTGTGTGTAAAATCAGGTCCATCATGTCAACTTCTCCGGCAAATTCTGCAAAAAACAAACTTCGTATCGGCATCGATCTTGGCGGCACAAAAATCGAGTTCATCGCCCTCGAGTCCGATGGCCGCGAGCTTCACCGTCACCGCGTGGCCACGCCGCGTCATGATTATGACGGTACGGTACGCGCGATAAAGGAAGGCGTCGAGCTCATCGAGCACAAATTGCATCGCAGTGGAACCGTTGGCGTCGCTATTCCCGGCACGATTTCCCGGATCACGCACGCGGTGAAGAACGCAAATTCCGTGTGGATGATTGGCAAGCCTTTTGACCGCGACTTGGGCAAGGCGCTGGATCGCGAAGTGCGCTGCGCGAATGACGCCAATTGCTTGGCTGTTTCCGAAGCCACGGACGGCGCCGGTACGGGCCAGCATGTTGTGTTTGCGGTGGTTTTGGGGACAGGTTGTGGCGGTGGCATTGCCGTCGACGGCCGCGTGCACAATGGACGCAACGGCGTGGCCGGGGAATGGGGTCATACCGTACTTCCCTGGATGCACGCCGATGAATTCCCCGGACCCGACTGTTACTGCGGCCTCCGTGGTTGCATCGAGACGTGGATTTCCGGCACCGGCCTGGAAGACGATTACGAGCGCGCCACCAAAATCCGCTTGAAAGGTAAAGAGATCATTGCGCGCTGTGAGGCCGGAGAAGCGGCGGCGGAAGCCAGCCTGGAGCGCTATGAGGATCGCCTGACGCGCAGCCTTTCTCAATTGGTGAACATCCTGGACCCGGACGTCATTGTTCTCGGCGGGGGCGTGTCGCAGGTGCCGCGGCTCTATCGGAATGTGCCGCAACGATTGAAGAATTACGTGTTCGGGAGAGAAGCCGATACGCCGGTGCTGGTCGCCAAGCATGGCGATGCCAGCGGCGTTCGCGGTGCCGCATGGCTCTGGCCGCTCGAGACGCGATGAGTATTACTGTCCTGCGCCGCAGCGTATCCTTCGCTGCGGCCAGGAGAACGCGCAGTGGATTGGCTAGGCATCCGCTCCTGATGCTGCATCAGCGGCAGAATGCGGCGGTACGGTGCCGGGCAGAAAAGGAAACGCCCTCCGGAACGCCGGAGGGCGCTTCTTGGGGAAAGAGGGAATCGGGATAACTGTGCAGCTAAGCTCTGCCGCGGCGAATCACCAGCAACATCAGGGCAAGCATGCCAGAAACGAGCAGCGCCAGGCTGCTGGGTTCGGGAGTCCGCACGATGAATTCCTGTACCTGAGTCGCACTGGTGTTTAAGCCCACGTTGGTGACGATAAGGAAGTTGCTGGGATTGACCGTGGTGTAGTTGCTAGGCGAGTTTCGCGTCGGATAAGCCAGTTCCAACATCGGTGTAGCCCGCACCCGGATCCGTTAGATCCCACAGCGCGTGTTGGATGCTGACCCACTGACTCCGGCGGCGGGGGCGAACTGGGTCACGAGCCAAGCCACCTCTTCGTATAGAACTGCGGTCGTTGCGGCCGAGATCGCGCTGCCAGAACCACGCTGTAAGAGTTTGCTTGTAAAGATGGCCGAAGCCTAGGTTGGTGACGTTGGCTGACCAGGTCTGACCGAAAGTTACCTCGTGCAGCATATCGTCACAGAACAGCGTGACCGTCTGACCGTTCATTGTGCCGATGTAAGGGCTTACGTAGTATTGGCCATCTTGGGCGCCGTTGACTCCGGTGAACACCATATTCACCGGCGTGCCATCGGCATGAGCAGCGCACGCCAAGAAGAGTGCCAAGCCAACCAGCCCGAGTACCTTGAAGAAGTTATTTCGCATGTGTCTCCCGTGCTTTCCCATTGAGTTGATACAGGGCTGCGGTACCCTAGCCAGGAGCAGTGCATGTTACGTGCCAATATCAGGCTTTCTTAAGTTACAGAAAATAAAAACGTTATTTTGACTGAGAAGCGCCTATTAAGGAAAAGCGTGACTTTTCTTGCACATTAGCATCCTTGTGGTTCTTAACACTCCACTTTACATAGGTTTACGAGTACTAATGGTTGTAGTTCCGGTACGGACTCGCTCGGGGGGTCCACGCGACTTTCGCAGGGCTGGAGTTGGCCCCACCTCCGATCCAAAAAAAGAGGCCCTGCCTCACGGGGAGACAGGGCCTCATCCCTATCAGAGACTCGTCGGGGAGACCGGATCAGTCGCCACTCGCCGCCTTGCTCATCTGCGCCATCCAGGCTTCCGAGCGTCGATGCATCTCCTCCGGCGTGACGTCTTCCACATGCTGGCCGAATCCCCACTGGTGGCCGAACGGGTCGCGAACTTTGGCATAGCGGTCGCCCCAAAACTGGTTTTGGAGAGGCATCTCCACTTTGCACCCAGCCTTCACCGCACGGTCGTACAGCGCATCCACGTTGTCGGTGTAAATGAAGAGGTAGGCCGATTGCGGGCCATGGGGGTCCGGTGCATTGGCCATGCCAGGGAATTCGTCACTCAACATCAGACGGGAATCGCCGATCTGCAACTCGGCGTGCCCGATGCTGCCGCCCGGCCCCGTCATGCGGCCCAGTTCCTTGGCTTGAAAGACCTCCTTGTAGAAGTCAATCGCGCGCGCGGCATCCTTGCAAACGATGGATGGCGTGATGGAATGGTACCCGTCTGGAATTGCCTTGACTGCGCACATAGTTCCTCCTTCACGATGGTGAAATAGACGCGCAGGAGGCAAAAGCAACGGGCAGAAACACTGCAGAGAGCGCTGCGCGTGGAGAACTTGGATACGCTCCTGCGGAGTGCAAGTCAAGTAGGAAATTCGACGACGAGCGAGCGTTGCAGATCGCCGGACCAATCGTAAGGCACGCCAAACGGACGCTTTCAGTATTCCCGGTAGAGCTGTGGAAACTGCTTCTTCAGGCCGGCAATTTTTGGAAGATCGTTGATGCGGATGTAAGGGCTATCCAGGTGATGCTTCAAGTAGTCCTGGTGATAGCCTTCCGCGGGGTAGAACGCCCTTAACGCAACGACCTGGGTCACGATCTTCTGCGGGTAGACCTTCGCGGCGTCCAACTGCGCAATGTAGGCCTGGGCAATCCGTTTCTGTTCATCGCTGGAAAAAAACACGGCTGAGCGGTACTGCGGCCCCCAATCGGGACCCTGCTTGTCCAGCTCCGTCGGATTGTGCGCCACGGAAAAGAAAACCATAAGCACCTGGCCGTAGGTGATCTGCGAAGGATCGAAAACCACCTTGACGCTTTCTGCGTGCCCCGTGCCTCCGCCGCCCACCATTTCGTAGTGTGCGGTCTCCGCTTCGCCGCCGGAATAGCCCGAGGTCGCGGATATGACTCCCCTGGTGTGCTGATAGACTGCCTGCACGCCCCAAAAGCAGCCTCCGGAAAGAACAGCCACTTCCTGACTCTTTGCAGTGGCTATTGGTTCATCCACGGCGGGTTTCGGAAAAGACGTGTTCGTGCGCGCTGCGATTGTGCCGGAAGCGCCGGAAAGGCAGCTCAATACTCCTGCGAAAACCACCGTGGCCATGCGGAATCCGTGACTAGGCTTCATTTCTCCAACTCCAGAGGCAGCCTGTGGGCCCAAACTGCCTGGCGATTCCTTGGATGCAGGCAAACATTATTGGGATTCGCGTGCGCGCTCTTCCTCGATGTTCCCTGGGGATTCTCCATGGAACCTGCGGCTTACCTGTGGCATCTTACCTGCTGCCGGACAAACAACTGACCTGGAGGAATGGAACGATGCGCACGCCGATCTTTCTCACCATCGCTTGTTGCACTGCCGTACTCGCCGCGGGCCCTGCCAGCGCTCAAGTGACTTACGGAAAGAAGCCGCAATTGCCCGCGCCTTTTACGACAAAATCGGCGGGCAACGGTCCTTCGGAAAGCAGGCCGCCGGCGGGCTTCCTGCCCAGCGTCCCTGCCGGATTCCACATCAATATTTTCGCCAAAGATTTCAAGCAGCCCCGGTTCCTTGCCGTTGCGCCCGATGGCGATATTTTTCTTGCCGATACGGGCGCGGGCAAGGTCATCATTCTCCGCGATCCGCAGCACAGTGGCGAGGCCCAGGAGCGGGAGGATTTCGCCCAAGGATTGAACCGGCCATTTGGGCTCGCTTTTCACGAAGACTATGTTTACGTCGGCAACACCGGTGAAGTGGTACGTTTTCGTTATGACAAGCAGACCTCCAAGCGGCTAGGCGACGCCGAGCACATCCTGGATCTGCCGACGGGAGGAGGCCACTTCACGCGCACGCTGGCGTTCAGCAAGGACGGCAGCAAGCTGTACGTGAGCGTGGGTTCCTCCTCCAACATCGATTTCGAGAAGGACCAGCGGCGTGCCGCGGTCCTGGTGTGCGATCCGGACGGGAAGAACTCGCGCATTTTCTCGAGCGGATTGCGCAATGCGGTCGGCTTGGCTGTCGAACCGCTGACCGGCGAGGTATGGGTCAGCGTGAACGAACGGGATGAACTGGGCGATAATCTGCCGCCCGATTACTTCACCTCGATCAAGGACGGCGGATTCTACGGATGGCCCTACAGCTATATTGGAGGCAACGTCGATCCTCGCGTGCAGCCGCAGAGACCCGAACTCGTCGCCAAAGCCATCATCCCGGATGTGTTGCTGGGAGCGCACGTGGCGCCTTTGCAGTTTGCCTTCTATACCGGCAAGCAGTTTCCGGAATCGTACCGCGGCGGGGCGTTCGTGGCGGAGCATGGCTCGTGGAATCGCGCTTCGCGCGCGGGCTACCAGCTGGCCTATGTGGCGTTCAAGGACGGTAAGGCTTCGGCCGATCCCGTGCCGTTCCTCACGGGGCTGGTGCCGGATCCCAGCGGCAGGAGCGTGAATGGCCGCCCCGTGGGCGTGGCCGTGGCTCCCGACGGAGCGCTGCTGGTCAGCGACGATGGTGCAGGCGTGGTCTATCGCATCAGCTACGCGCCCTGAGGGTTTCTCCGCTGCATTTCGGCGGCGGCTCGCATCAACGAGCGCGCGTCACTGCACATTCAGAGTCAGCAGAACGGGTGTCAACGAAAGCTGCTTGCTGGTGCCGCTCGGCGTCGCTGTCGGCGTTATCGTGATGGTGGTTGCCCCAGACGGTGTCTGAAACTTGAGGGTGGCGCTGGCGACGGCGCTATTCGCGTAGTTGGGCGCGATCGCCATGGCCTGTACGGTGGTTAACGAACTCAAGGACATCGCCGCCCGGTAAATTGCAGATGAAGCCGCGGGGGTCGAGCCGTCTGTGGTGTAGTGGATGGACGCGCCAAGCGTGGTGTCCGTGATCGCCACGGACTGCGCCGCAGTAAACGTTCCACTCGCGGGCGTAATCACAGGCGTTGCGGCGCTCTGCGGCGGCGGCGGGCTTACCGATTGCGAAGAGCCGGCGCTGCCGCAACCAATCCCCGAAAATACCAGCGCGGTCATTAACATCGCGGCGGTGACGCTGGCCAGCCACCGTGGCGCCAGCAATTGCACCCTGGAGCGCAACGTCAGCGCGAACAGAAGCATCGCGGCCAAGAACGCTAGAGAGAAGAGGGGTTGCGTGCGCAGACTGCCGAAAGTTTGCGGCGGCAGTCCCGGAAACATCGCCGCCTGCGCAGGAGAAAGTGTTGAGATCGTCACCGTGAAGCGAGTGGCGGTGCCGTTGGCCACCGCCACGCTGGCGGGAACCGTGCATTGCGCTCCAAAGGGAACTCCCGAACACGCGAAGGTTATTGTCCCCGTGAAATCAGGGCCAGGCGTGGCCTGCAAATTGTAAATGGCGGTCTGCCCGGCGGAAACGGTGGCAACGGTTGAGCCACCGTTTGTGGAAGCGCTCAGGAGTACAGCGGGGGGCGCGTTCCCATAAAGACTGATGGTCTGCGGAGAATTTGGCGCGTCGTCGGCGAGATTGACAACGGCGCTGAGCACGCCGTTGTCGCTGGGGGAGAAGGTGACAGAAATCGTGCATGTGCCTTGGGCCGCGAGCGGGGCTGTGCAGGTGTTCGTTTGGGTCCAGTCCTTCGGGTAAGAACCGGTCAGAGTAACCGCGGAAACACGGAGAGGCGCGTTACCCGTGTTGGTTAGCGTGACCACCTGGGGAGTGCTCGAGGTACCCTGCGTCTGGCTGCCAAAACCCAGACTGCTGGCGGACAAAGAGACCTGCGGCTGCGTCGTACTGCTTGTGCCAACCCCGGAAATGGAAACGGATTGCGGGCTGCCGGGAGCGTTGTCTGTGATCTGCAGCGTTGCCTGAAGCACGCCGGTGACTGCCGGGGTGAACGAGAGCGTGGCTTGGCACGAAGCTTGTGGAACAAGCGCACTTGGACAATTATTTGTTTCGGAAAAACTGTTAGTGGAATCGCCGACGATCGCCAAAGCGCTGAGGGTCATCGTGACGTCGCCAATGTTGCTTAGGCTGACCGTGATGGTCTGAGGCGAGGTTGTTCCGACAGGGGTTTGCGGAAAGGGTCCCCCACCCGAGATCTCCAAATAGGGGCCGGAGGAAGCCTGGGGGTTGATGTTGGTGATGAAAAGTCCAGTCTCATAGTAGTTCGATGAGCCGTCGGTGAAGGGTGATCCCGAAAGCTCGGTGATCGTGCCGGTGGTCGGGTCCGCCTGGAAACCGTGCACGGAACCACCGAGCAATGTATAGAGATAAGAGCCCTGCGGGTCAGCCACGGTCCACTGGCCAAAAGGAAACGCGATTTGTGTGGAACTACTCAGTTGCGTCAGCGCCCCGGTGGTCTGATCAATGGAGTAGATGTTGAAGCTCGCAGGCGCTCCCCCTACGTTGACATAGAGGAAATTCCCGCTGGGATCCACAGCGATGCCATGCACCATCGTATAATCGACAAAAATCGTAGTGATTGCCGTGACGGAGCCATCCGCCGGCGATAGCTGAAAGGAAGACAGCCAGCTTGTGTATTGGCCATAAGCCTGAAACAAAAAACGCCCCTTCGGATCCATCGCGCTGACTTGAGAGGGCCCGGGCGTGTCCACCGCGCTCAGATTGAATAGTTCGCCCGTATTCCCATCGATATCGTAGACATCAAATCCCGCGTAGAGATTGTCGCCATACGGACCCAGCGCGACATAGAGATGCCTGCCCGCGGGTTCGACGTACAGGTTCGTGGGCTGCTCGTCGAAATCCAAGGACCACTGCGGACCGAGATCGAGCGTAGGACCCAGAGTGGCATTGGAAGTATCAATCACATAGGGAGTGATGGAACTGTTGCCTGCCGGATTACCAGGGTAATCACCATTCTGAAAACCAACATACACAAATTTCCCCGTGGGTTCCGTGGCGATCGAGAGTGGATTGGACGGGGCCTGCTGCGAGCCGGGGATGGGAATATAGGCAATGGGAGAGCGCGGCACTTCCGCCAGCGCGCCACTGGCCGGATCGATCGCATACATGGCGATGCTGTTGGGGCCGGCGACAAATAGAAATTTACCCTGTCCATCGACCGCCATGGGTGCAGCATTGTGCACGGGAAAGGGGCTGGAAGGAATCGCGGCAAGCGTACCCGAAAGAGAGTTTTTGTCGAACCCGGAAATGACCGCCACATTTGGATTGTTCGTGCCAGTCCCCGTGGCGTACACGTGCTGCTGCGGTGTTTGGCAAAGGCCCAGGCTAGCCATCCCGAGCAACAACAATAGCGGGGCGTACTTGCGAGAAGGAAATTGCAGGAAGAGGCAGGAAAACGCTTTCATAGCGCGCTACTCCTGAACGAGCAAGAATGATGGGACCTGAGAGGGAACCGCTATGACGGTAGCGTGATGTGGTTATGTCGTCAACATGGATTGTGCAAAGAGCAACATAAAAGAAAGGGAAGACCTGTTCCAAAATGGAACAGACCCCCAATACCACCCCCCCTCGCCCCATTGTTAATAACTGTTAATGTGCGATTCCCGGCGTTTCGGCTACTCTCTTCTGCTTATGCCACCATTCACGCTGGATGTTGAAAAGACTGCTGGAAGTACCGATGGCGTCACGGTGTACCAACTGAAAGGGAAGCTAAGCCTGGAGACGGTCACAGGTTTTATCCCGAAGCTGCGTGCGGAGACCGCGCCCCACGTGGTTTTGGACATGAGCGGGGTAAATTTCCTGGATTCCGCGGGAGTGGGCGCGCTGGTTTCGCTGTTTGTGAGCCGGCGGAATCAGGGGAAAACCTTTGCGCTGGCTGCCCTGACGCCCCAGGCGACGGCGGTGGTGACCGTGGCGGGATTGCAGAAGCTACTGCCGGTTTCCAAGACCGTCGAAGAAGCCTCCGCGGGCAGATCGTAGTTCTTCGCGAATCACAGCAACAAGGCAGGGGACAGCAGCCTGTGTCGCTGCCAACTTCGTCCGTCAGGGCACGGCTTCAGAGACTGCGGAAAAATGTTTTGGGCCGTCATTCCGAGCGAAGCGAGGAATCTCTCTTTGGCGGAAACCCAAGAAGAGAGGGATTCATCGCACGAAAGACGTGCGATGCAAAACCGTACCTCACTCCGCAGACTGCGTTCGGAATGACGGGATAAGAACCGTTCAGTGCGGCGTCCAGTTGGGATGGCTGGTGAACAAGCCATCGACGAAGCCGATTTGATAGGAAATGAACAAGCCGAAGCCCAGGCTCAGCACACCGGAAGCTGTCACCAGTCCGCGGGTCATCCAGGCAAACCGCGAACCCGCATAAGTAAACGGCAACGAGAGCGCGGCCGTAATCAGGATCATTCCGCCGACCGTGCCAACCCCAAAAATCAAAAGATAGAGCACGCCCCAGCGCGGGCTGTGGATCGTGGTGAGAACGAGAAGCGCCACGGCGGCGGAGCCCGCGAGGCCGTGCACAATCCCAATCAGCAGCGGCCGCAACGAGTGGAATAGTCCCAGTTTGGCGAACGGGCTGCTCAGCCAGCGAGGCGCCTCCAGCGAGTCGCCGTGGTGCTCCTTCGCCGGGGCGTGCTCGTGCCAGTGGTAATGCAGGTGAGAACCGTGCTCATGAATGTGCGCGTGCTCGCCAGTAACGTGGGGGTGCGCGGGCGAGAACTTCTCGCTCAGCCACTTGGTCACGCCCGCGAGGTTTAGCACGCCGAGGAGGATCAGCATCAGCCCGACGGCCAATTCCATCGTAAGCCCCACACGCGGCGGAATCACCAGATTGAACAGGATGATCGCGGCGCCGACCACCAGAATCGTCAGCGTATGACCGATGCCCCACAACGCGCCGATCAGCGCTGCTTTGGAGAGGGAGCGCTCGCGGGTGACGATGGTGGACACCGCGATGACGTGATCCGGGTCCGTGGCATGACGCATGCCCAGAAAGAACCCGATGACGAGAATGGCTAAACCACTGATCATAGGACGCCGCTGAAAATTCGCGGCAACTTACTAGGATAATCGAGAACGCGGCCAAAGCGCGAATGTTTCCGAAGTGGGTCGGCTTCCGATTGTGCGACTTAATAGGAGTTGGCCAAGTCCGAGTGCGGCCAGATCGTGAAAGCGGATTCTCGGCCCCGCTGCGAGTCCCTTCCACCAACCTGAGAATCACAGGCAATTACCGGAAGTTGCTAATCATCACCACGTCGGTCGTCAGGTCGCCCTTGGCCAGCAGCAACTGCTTGCCGTCGCGTGTCCAGGAAAAATTAAAGATAAGTCCCGAGGTGAAGTTAGTTATCTGCCGCAGTGCGCCGCCGGCGAGCGGTTGTTCCCAAACGTTTGTGGCGCCGTTCTTCGTTAAAAGAAACTGCACACCCTTCTGATTGGGCGACCAGCGTAATCCATGTGCGCCAGTGGGCCAGCCAAAGACGTGGAGTGGAGATCCTCCTGCGGCGGGAATTACTGCGAGTTTCGGTATGGGCATGGGGCTGCCTGCCTGGTATTCGTAGGCAATCCATTGTCCATCCGGCGAGATTTCCCCATAGAAGTCAACGCCCAGACTTATCTCCGTTGGAGTACCTCCTTCGATGGGAAGGCGGTATAGCTTTTCCCCCGAGTTGAACAGCACCCACTTGCCATCCGGTGAGCAATCGGAAGTGACTACCTCTTCGCTGAGTTTTACGGGATTTGAGCCGTCGGCATCCGTCCGCCAAAGCCGTTGCTTATTTTCTTCATAAGAATCGAATACGAGATAGCGGTCGCCGCAACTCGACATGGAGACGTAGTTGAGAAGATTCGGGCGAATTTGCGTTCGCTGGCTGCCATCGGGATTCATAAGAAGTAGGTCACTGCCCCGGGTGCGCACGAGGAGCTTGCCATTGGGACCCGGCGCCACGTCACTGTCAGGGGTTTCCCCCGAGCTAATCTGTTTTGCTTTCGTCGTCTGTCCCTGTGGCAGTATCCAAATGTGAGAACTCTGCCTGTTCTCTAGCCCCACAAGCATCTTTCCATCATGGGTCAGATCGAGCGTCATACCATAATCTGAGAGATCGTTGGAGAATCGTCCTTTTTCGCCGCTTGGATAAGAAACGAGCCACAATTGCGTGCGGTTTTCTGGGAGTAGGCCCATAGGAATCAATAGAGAATTGCCGTCGGGCAGCCACGCAGGCGTTCCGAGCCATTCCGGGCCGGAAAACATTTCCCTGATGCTGCCGTCGGCCACGTTGATGACGTTTAATACCCACTTAGTTTCCTTGCCGAGTTGGAATACTGGCGCGACGATGGTCTTTCCGTCGGGGGACCAGACCGCCCCACGCATAAAGCCTGGCCAGGCCGGCAGGGACGCGAGTAAGTGATCGCCCCCACCGTCCACATTGGAGATACGAATTTCGATGACGTCGCGCCCAGGCAGGCCTCGCATGAAGGCGAACTGCCTATCATCCGGGGAGAAACTGACAGCGCTGTCAATATCGCGAATCAACTGACGTGGTACGCCACCCAGCACCGGCATCACATAGAGGTAGCTGAAAAGCACCGTGCTCTTGTCGGAATGCGTAAAGTAGAGGTTGTTGCCATCTGGGGAAAATCCGACTCCATTGAAACTCACTACGTCTGGTGGCAAGACCTGAACGTCGCCCTTCGTTGCCACATTACGAATCCACAGGCTTTGCTTCTCGCCATCCACCAGCACATAGACGATGTACCGTCCATCCGGTGAAATCGCCACATCGCCTGCTTTGCCGCTGTCGGTCAGCTTGGTGATGCGCATGTTTTGCGTGTTGAACCCGCGTGGACGCGTCAACCATTTGTACCCTGCAAAAGCTGCCAGCCCCAGCACAACACTCGCAACCCCCGCCACCACTCGTTTCGTTCGGCCCGTTTTTGCGGCCACCCCAGTCACGGCGGGACCTGACGAAGCGGCCGCCTCGGCCCGGCTAGCCGTTTTCACTTTCCCTGAGCTGCTGTCTCTCTTCAGCCGCTTCAAATCCGTCCGCAAGTCCGCTGCCGTCCCGTACCGCAAATCGCGGTCCTTCTCCATCGCCTTATCGATAATTCGCTGTAACTCTGCTGGCACACCTATGTTCAGCCGCACCGCCTCCGGCGCTTCTTTGTGCAGGATCGCCTCGAACACGGCCCCCGTACTATCTCCGGCAAACGGCAAATATCCCGTGGTCATCTCGTACAGCACCACCCCAAACGAAAACAGGTCCGTCCGCGCGTCCAACTCCTTTCCCAGCACCTGCTCCGGCGACATGTATGACACCGTCCCCAGCGCAGTCCCCGGACTCGTCAACTGCTCGCTGTCGACTCCCAGCGTTCCCAACGTTGCCGTCTCGCCGTCGCCGCTTCTCGCCGCCCTCGCCCGATTCACTTTGGCCAACCCGAAATCCAGAATCTTCGCGTGTCCCTTCTTGGTCACAAAGATGTTCGCTGGCTTGATATCCCGATGGACAATCCCCTCGCTGTGCGCCGCGTCCAGCGCGTCCGACACCTCGATCGCCAGATCCAGCAAGCGGTCCAACTCCATCGGTTGCCCGTTGATCAGGTGTTTCAGAGTCGCACCTTCCAGATACTCCATGGCGATGAACGCCTTCCCCTCTGCTTCGCCAATGTCATGAATGGTACAGATGTTGGGATGATTCAATGCCGACGCCGCTTGCGCCTCTCTCTGAAAGCGCGCAAGTGCCTGTGTATCTTTCGCCAGATTGTCGGGCAGGAATTTCAGCGCAACATTGCGGTGCAGCCGGGTATCTTCGGCTTCGTAGACCACACCCATCCCCCCGCCGCCGAGCTTCTTGATCATGCGGTAGTGGAAGAACTCACGTCCGATAAGGGAATCTAGCGAGCCGACCTGGTTCGGCACGGGAAGTTCTCCTTCCCATTCACCTTCTATGGCGAAGCATAGGCCTGGGCCTACTTCAAATCAATACATGTCTACTTGGGGTTGGGATCACCTTTGGCCCGGTGCCGATTATTTCCGGACCACGGCGCATTCGGGAGCAATCCGCTTGGACGTATAACGCCGTTACCGGAAACTGACCCACCGCCAATGTTTCCGCGGCGCGCCAGGCGGGGCGTCTATTCCGCTTTCAGAATGCGCATAAATTCCGTGGCCGCATGCGGGAGCCGCGCGCCGCGGCGCGAGATGATGTAGAGATGGCGCGGAATCGTCAATTGGCGGATCTTCAGTTCTTTCAGCCAGCCGTGCTCAACCTCCCAGGTTACGCACATCCGCGGGACGATGGCCACACCCATGCCCATCTGGACGAAGCGCTTGATGCTTTCGATGGTGGGCATTTCGATGGGCATGTTCAGCGGGGTGCGATGCCGCGCAAACAGTTCGATCACCTTGCGGCGGAACGGCGATTCCACGATGTGCGCGATGAAATTTTCCTTGCCAAGCTCTTCGATATCCACTTCCTTCTTCTTCGCCAGAACGTGTTTGGGCGGCACCACCAGCGTCAACTCATCCTTCAAGATCTCCGTGGCCTGCAATTGCGTTTCGCGCGGCACAAAGGAAACCGCTCCCAGGTCCAACCGGTAGTTGACCACCTCGTGCGGAATATCGCGCGAGAACATGCGATGCACGCGCACCTGCACGCCCGGATGCAGTTCGCGGAATTGCGCTAACGCCGGCAGCAAGGCGTGGATGGAGCTTTCGTTGACGCCCAGGGCAAGCTCGCCGCGCTTGAGTCCATCCAGCTCCATAAGGCTTTTCTTAACTTCGTCGCGCAGGTTGATCAAACGCTCGGCATATTCGCGCAAGAGCGTGCCGGCATCGGTCATGCGCACGGGTCGTGCGCCGCGGACAAAGAGCGGCTGGCCCAGGGAATCCTCCAGCTTGCGTATGGCCAGGCTGACCGCGGGCTGCGTGCGGTAGAGCCGTTCGGCGGCGCGAGAGAAGCTGCCTTCCTTGGCAACCATGAGAAAAACCTGCAATTCGCCTAGATCCATAGCGATAGTGCCTCTTTTCGGGAGCGCACAGGGGGTTTTCCGTTGCGCTGGGGCTGGCGGTGGAGACTGCCGCCTCCCCGGTCCCGGTTTCCCCTAGTATAAGGTAGAATTATGAATTATAGAACGAAGATAAATTGGACTAAAGCCCCCCGCCGTGCGTTACTGGAATTCTAGCTTTGGGGGTACACATGGACCACGTGCGCATTTTCGATACCACGCTCCGCGACGGCGAACAGTCGCCCGGCTTTTCCATGAACACGGAAGAGAAGATCCGCATGGCGCACCAGCTCGCTGCTTTGGGCGTGGACATCATCGAGGCGGGCTTTCCGATCGCTTCGAAGGGCGACCTGGAAGCGGTGCTGGCCGTGGCCAAAGAAGTTCGCGAAGTGCCGATTGCGGCGCTGGCGCGGGCCCGCAAAGACGACGTCCTTGCCGCCGCGGAAGCGCTGAAGCCGGCGAAATACCCGCGCATGCACGTGTTCCTAGCGACCTCCGACCTGCACTTGCAGGCCAAGCTGCACATGACGCGGGAGCAGGCGCTCGAAGCCATCGGGTCGATGGTCAAGCTGGCGCGGAATTTCGTTCCTGAAGTGGAGTTTTCCGCTGAAGACGCAGGGCGAACGGAAATTGACTTTCTTTGCAAGGCCTGCCAGGTTGCCATGGATGCCGGCGCCACGATTTTGAATCTGCCGGACACGGTGGGCTACGCGGTGCCGGAAGAGTATGCAGATATGTTCCTGAAGGTGCGCGCGCACCTGGGCGATCCCGAGCACATCATTCTGAGCGCGCATTGCCACGATGACCTGGGCCTGGCGGTGGCGAACTCGCTGGCGGCGGTGCGCGCCGGAGTGCGCCAGATTGAGTGCACGGTGAACGGCATTGGGGAACGCGCGGGCAACGCCGCCCTCGAAGAAGTGGCTGTTGCGCTGGCGGTGCGCAAGGAAAGCTTTGGCATTGCCACGAAACTCAAGCTGGACGAACTGTACAAATCCAGCCGCCTGCTGACGCAGATTACCGGGGCGCAGGTGGCTCCCAACAAAGCCGTGGTCGGCGCAAACGCGTTCGCGCATGAAGCCGGCATTCACCAGGATGGCATCATCAAAAATCCCCTCACCTACGAGATTATTTTGCCGGAGGCCGTGGGCGTGCCGTCGCGTTCCCTAGTGCTCGGCAAGCATTCCGGACGCCATGCGCTGAGCATGTCGCTCAAGGAACTCGGCTACGACCCGAATGACGCCGAACTCGCCGAATGCTATCGCCGCGTAACCACGCTAGCCGATGCGTCCAAGCAGGTGCGCGCGCGCGACCTGATGACCATCGCCCATGAAGTGATGCGCCGCAAAGCCGTGCCAGTGGCCAGCGAAGCCGCACCCGCGGTCTGACCCGCGCTACAATCTTTAGCAGGCTGCTGAAAGTAATGTCCTAGCTTGTCATTCCGAGCGAAGCGAGGAATCCCTCTTCGATCTCCATGCGAAGAAAAGAGAGATTCCTCACTCCGCAGACTCCGTTCGGAATGACGGGTTGGTGGTTTTTCAGCAGCCTGTCAGAACGGGGAACCCAGGATGAAGTTGAAGAAGAAAATTGTGCTTTTGCCGGGCGATGGCATCGGCCCGGAAGTGACGCGCGCGGCCGCGAGTGTCCTGCAAGAATGTGCGCGGGAATTCCAGCATCAATTTGAAACGATCGAGCTGCCGATTGGCGGCGCGGCGATTGATAAAACCGGGAGCCCGCTGCCCAACGAAACTCTGGACGCTTGCCACAAAGCCGATGCCGTGTTTCTTGGCGCGGTGGGCGGGCCGAAGTGGGATGCGCTGGCGGTGGGAAAGCGGCCTGAAACCGGATTGCTCGGATTGCGGAAAGGGCTTGGCCTGTACGTGAATTTGCGGCCAGTGAAAGTGCTGGAGCCGCTGCGCGGGATTTCGCCGCTGCGCCCGGAGCGCTTGGGCGATCTGGACATCGAAATTGTACGCGAATTGGCCGGTGGGATGTACTTCGGCGAGCGCGGTAACGTGAACGAGAACGGCATCGAGCGCGCGTTTGACACGGAGTCCTACTCTACGACGGAAATCGAGCGCATCGCCGTGTTTGCCTTCAAACGAGCGGAAGCACGCTCGCGTCGGCTGTGTTCGGTGGACAAGGCCAACGTCCTGACGAGTTCGCAGCTTTGGCGGCGCACGGTCACCGCGATCAGTAAGGTGTACCCGGACGTGAAGCTCGAGCACATGTACGTGGACAATGCCGCGATGCAGCTCACGCTGCGGCCCACGCAATTTGACGTGATCCTCAGTTCCAACATGTTCGGCGATATTTTGAGCGATGCGGCGGCCGCGCTGGTCGGCTCGATTGGATTGATTCCATCCGCCAGCTTTGGCAGCAGCGCGCCGCTCTTCGAGCCCATTCACGGATCCGCGCCGACGCTGGCGGGGAAAGACGTCGCCAATCCCATCGGCTCGATTCTGAGCGCCACGATGATGCTTCGCGATACGTTTGGCTTGGGGCTCGGAAGCCGATTGGGTGGAGCAATCGCTCGTGCGCGTCCTGGGCGGCGGCTATCGCACCACGGACATTGCCGAACCCGGCACAAAAACGGTGAGCACGTCGGCGTTCCTGGAAGTTCTGCACCAGGAAATGCAGCGCACCTTCGAGCACGCCGAAAAATACGGCTGGGGTGTATAAGCGCGGCTGAAGCTGCGCGTTTCCCATCCATCCCGAATCGGTTTTAGTGTCGCAGTTTTGCCACGCTTTGGGCCGCAAGCAGGTTGCGGGAAGCATCTGGGGGTGCTAATTTTGATGACTCCAAGCGGTCTGGACGCGCGTGTTTGGGGGCCCTGAGCAATCGGGAGGCGGCCGGGCCACAATTCCGGACCAGAGCAACGCGCAGCACCAGGGGCGCGCGGAATTGCGTAGGATTTTAGAACGCCTCAGTTCCCAAACGCTCGAGTCTCTAGAACTTGTCTCATAAATGGGTCGGCAGGGAGGGAAGAGTTTCCTCAGGGGCTAAAGCCCGTTTTCTGAGGATTCTTGATGTCGGAGCTGAAGCTCCGACCCCCTAAGAAGCATTTGTGAGATGGCTAGAAGAAAAAAGATGCCGGATCATTCTCCCAACCTGAATGGCAATGAAGCCGGGCGTGTGCGCGAGGTGAGCTACTGGCGCGTGGAAGGCTCGCTGTTTGAGATCAGCGCACTGCGCAGCGTGGGCTTCTTCAACTGGAACAGCCAGAGCTTCCTGGATCGCTGGATTCGCCGTGGCGCGATGACGGCAATGGCGCTGGTGCGACCGCCGACCTATTTCGCCAGCCGTACGCTTTCCACGCGGTTTCTCCACAGTGTGCTGCGTGGAATCACACGCGACCGCCTGGATCTGCTTGGCGAGGAGTATTTCCTATATGTGCTGAAGCCGGCGATGCGGCAGGAAGCCGTGGAGAAGCTGGTGGATGCCGTGCGCAGCGGCGAGCGCGTCGTGCTGGTTGGCCAACTCCTGGAACATATTCTGCGGCCCATGGCGGAGTATTTCAGCGTGCAGGGCTTCATCGCCAACCGGCTGGAGTTCCGCGACGGCGTGGCCACGGGGCGCTTGCGCGAGCCGGTGATCCGGCCGCGAGGCCCGTTTGCGTGGCTGGCCAGTGGTTCGGCGGACGGGCGCCTGCGAAAGGAGAAGCTGCTCTCGCAACTGAATTGGAAGAAAACGCCCGAGCTGCTGGAAACCACCGTGCAGCCCGTGGCGCGTCCGCAGCCACCCGCGGGGCGGCCGGTGGAACTGTTCAGCGATACGCCGCGCGTGGACAGGTTGAACGTGCGCGAGACGCTGGCCGGGAAACACCTCCTGCTGATCGGCGTGACCGGCTTCATTGGCAAAGTCTGGCTGGTGGACTTGCTCGAAAAGATCCCCAACATTGGCAAAATCACGCTGCTCATCCGCCGAAATCGCACCACCCCCGCAAAGCGCCGCTTCGAGAAGATTGTCGAGGAGTCTCCCACCTTCGACACCCTGCAGGACCGGCACGGCGCCGGTCTGGCAGCGTTTCTGCAAGACAAAGTGGAAGTGGTGGAAGGCGATGCGAGCCAGCCGGGCCTGGGCCTTGACGCCGAAACGCAGGCGCGGCTGCAGCAATCGGTGGACGTGATTGCCAACAGCGCGGGGCTCACCGATTTCAATCCCGACTTGCGCGATGCGCTTTCCTCCAACGTAGACCCTGTGAATCACATTCTGGAGTTCCTCCGCCATTGCGAGCATGCCGGGCTGATCCATCTTTCCACGTGCTACGTCGTGGGCATGAAAGATGGGCGCGTGGGAGAAGAGCTGCGCGAGAATTACAACCCGGCGAATCACCAGGATTTTGACGCCGAGCGGGAGATTGCCTCGCTGCGGGAACTGGTGAAAAGGGTTGAAGAACGCGCGGAGAGCGCGGAACTGGCGAAGGCGTTGCGACGGCAGGCGCTGGGCCGCAGCGGCGACCCCAGCAAAGTGGCAGCGGCAGAGCTCGACGGCGTGCTGAAAAGAAACCGGGCGCGCTGGGTGCGCAACCATCTCGTGCGCGCGGCCATGAAGCGCGCGGCACACCTGGGCTGGCCGAATACCTACACATTCACGAAAAGCCTCGGCGAATCCTTGCTGGCACAGCGTGGCCGCGACTTGGCGATTGCCATTGTGCGGCCCTCGATCGTGGAGAGTTCCCAGCGCACGCCGTTCACCGGATGGAATGAGGGAATCAATACCTCGGGGCCGCTGTCGTACCTGCTGGGCACGAATTTCCGCCAACTCCCCTCGAACGCCAGAAAATGCCTGGACGTGATTCCCGTGGACATGGTGACGCGCGGGATGACGCTGATCGCGGCGGCGCTGGTGTTGCGCAAAAATGCGCGGCTCTACCAACTGGCCACTTCGGGGATCAATCCCGTGAACATGGGCCGCTCCATCGAACTAACCGGGCTCGCGCACCGCAAGCACTACAAATCGCAACCCGGCATGGATCACTGGCTGAAGGTGAAGATGGAAACCATCCCCGTGTCCAAGCTGCGCTACGAGCGCATGTCCATCCCCATGCAGAAAGCGGTCGTCTCCCGGATCAATAAGGTTGCGGCGATCCTGCACCTGGGCAAGCCGCCGCTGGCCAAGACCGAGCGCGACCTGGGGCGCGTTGAAAAAATCATTGAGCTCTACGAACCTTTCATTCTGCACAACGAGCACGTCTTCGAGTGCGAGAATGCCCGTTTGCTCTCGGCGGCGCTCCCACCCGAGGAGAAAGAGATGTTCGACTTTTCGCCGGAAACGATTGACTGGTGGGATTACTGGATTAACATTCACATACCGGCGCTGCGGCGGTGGTGCTATCCGTTGATGGAAGGGCGGCCGCTGGAAGCGCGCGCGCCGCGCTTGCTCGATTGGCCCGCGGTTTCCACGGGAGCATCGGCGGCGACGCGCTAGGCCGCAACGCGATCCTCATATGGCCATTTTCCTGACGGGCTCGACGGGATATCTCGGCAGCTACCTGGTGGCGGGACTCTTCACGGGGCACCCGGACCGCTTGAACCTGCTGGTGCGCGCGAAGTCCGAACAGAAAGCCCGCGAACGCCTGTGGCAATCGCTGCAACTGCACTTCGCCTATCCCGAGTTCCTCGAATATCTTGAATCGCGCGTGCGCATTTTCCGGGGCGATTTGACCAGCGAACGATTCGGCTTGAACGACGAGGAATACCACGCACTGGTGGATTCCACGGACTCCATCCTGCACTGCGCGGCGTCGTTGAACCGTAAATCCGAAAAGCAGTGCTTGAACGTGAATCTGCGCGGCTCGCTGGAGGTGATTCAACTGGCGCGGCGCGCCCAGAATCGACACGGACTGCGACGTTACTCGCACGTGTCCACCGTGGCGGTGGCGGGAAAGCGGCAGAATGAAGTTGTCACCGAAGACGCTGCCATTGACTGGAGCCGCTCCGACTACGACCCCTACGCGCGCACCAAGAAATTCTGCGAGCACATGGTGCACCAGCTTCTGCCGGATGTGCCGCACACGATCTTCCGGCCCGCGATCGTGATGGGCGACAGCCGCCGGCCGGAGACGACACAGTTCGACATGGTGCAGGCCTTCGCCATGCTCGCGCGCCTTCCGGTTCTTCCACTGCGTCCTGGCGACAAGGTGGATATTGTCCCCGCGAATTATGTTGGTGGGGCCATCGTCAAAATTCACCAGATGGCGAAGCCCGGCTTCGGTATTTATCATTTGTCGTCGGGCACGGGCTCGCAGACCTACAAGGAATTGACGGACGCGCTGGCGGAGCAGGGCGGGTGGAGCAAGCCAACTTACCAACCGTGGCTGGGAGGCCCTTTCTCTAAAACGGTCAATTGGCTGGCGTTCAAGCGCGGCGCGGTGGGTTACGGAGCCTCGCTGATGAAAGTTTTCTGGCCGTACCTGGATTGGAATACGGTGTTCGATAATACGCGTGTGGTTTCGGAAATGGGAGAAGCTCCGGCAAAGTTTTCCAGCTACGCCTATCCGTTGCTGCAATTCAGCCGGAAAAATCAGTTCAAGTATCCGGAGAAGCCTTGGCCGGGGTATGCCGCCGGGCAGGCAGTGAAGAGTGCGGGGAGAGCGGGCGAATGACGGATTTTCTACTCGTGGCCTGGGTCAGCGCGCTGACCGAAATCCGGCGGTTTGGCTGGATGTTCGGCCTCGGCAAGCGCTGGACACCGGGCGAAAAACTGAAAATCCTGTTCGCGGGCTACAACGGAACGCGCAATACCGGCAGCGACGTGCGCGTGCAGGAGATTCTGCGGCAGGTGCGCCACGTGCTGGGCGCGGAGAATGTCGAATTCAGCGTGATGACGCAAAACTTCGACCGCACCAAGGGATATTTCGAGGGCGCGCGGCAAGTGCACCTGCCGGACGTGTACCCGCCTTTTCTGTTCCGCGAAGTGCACGCGAATCACGGCGTGGTGGCGTGCG
>CAWADS010000076.1:0-22416 GCA_963780785.1 Candidatus Acidiferrales bacterium | reverse complement strand
GTTTATAAGAAGCACGATCCGCTCGCGGATTACCGCGTCGATCAGGTCGCATCAGGAGTCGATTTGGGCTATAACTTCAATCGCTTCAGCGAACTCCGCGTCGGCTATAGCATCGGCTACTTCGACGCCCACCTGCGTCTCGGCACCCCGGAATTCGCTTCCACCAGCGGTGGCGTCGCCGCGCTCCGCGTCCGCTATATCCTCGATCACACCAACGAACCTGTCATCCCCACCAAGGGCTACTACATCCAATCCTTGTTTCATTTTTATAATGACTATCCTGGCGCCACGGAAAATTTCCCCACCCTGCAAGTTACCCTGAATGGCTTCCAGCCGGTCTCTTCGCAGGGCTCCCTTTTTCTCACCACCAGCGGCGGCACGACCTTTGGCTTTCGCCACGTTGGCTCCCCTCCCCCATTTTTCCTCGGTGGCCCCAACTTCTTGGGCGCCTATGGCTTGCACGAATTGTTCGGCAACCAGTATTTCCTCGCGCGTGGCGGCTATCTCCACAAGGTCTTCACTCTTCCTACGTTCGTCGGCAAACAGGTCTATCTCTCCGGCGCCGGCGAATTCGGCAGAATGTATGGTGATCCATTTCCGGCGCCCAGGTTCTCCGCGGATGTCGTCGGAGGATTCATTGCCGATACCGCCCTCGGCCCTGTCTTCGTTGGCGGCAGTATCGGCGATACCGGCCATCAGAAATGGTTCTTTCAACTTGGCCGCATCTTCTAACTCGTTCATCATCTAACCGATCCCGTCATTCCGAACGGAGTCTGCGGAGTGAGGAATCCCTCTTATCATCGGGGCGCCACACCAATTCATTCATCTCCCTTTAACAATTCCTCAGTATAAACGTATGCCTGTTCTCGCGCGTTCTTGCGCACATTCTTCTCTCGGGGAAGGACACGCATGACCGCAGCCTCCGCATCAACCGTAATGGAAGCAAAACTCAGCCTCTGGCCCATCTGCGTCGGCACGCTGATCTTCGGCGTCGTCCTGGTCGCCGGATTGATCTTCATCGGTCAAAGCATCGCGCGCGACCTCGGAAACATCGAGATAGGCCCCACCTCACCCTCCCACCTGTTCCAAATCCGAACGCCTCCCTGTCCCATTCTGTAACATTGCTGTTACCAATCATTCATATAATTATCCCATTGACAATCATCGCTTTCCTGCTCCATCCTCCATCTGAAGCGGTCTCGGCGCATCTCCTCTTCTTTCCAAAAGAAGAGTTCCAGTTCCGACCGCACAGTGTGCCGCGGTTGACCCCTTGCGCTCGCGCAATTTGTAGCTCAGCCGCCGAGCGCTCCTCCCTTCCGCCGCTCGTTCACTCGCTTCACAAACACTCGGCCGGAACTTCCCGGCTCACATTGGAGGAATGCATGTCCAGCAAAGTCACCACGTTCCCAGCACCACCGGCAACCGATAAAGCCGTTCGCACTGCCTCTCTTCCCACGAAACAACAGATCGCTTCCCGTGCCCACCAGATTTTCCTCGAACGCGGCGCAACGCCCGGCCTTGAGCTCGACGACTGGTTGCAAGCCGAACGCGAGCTCACTGTCGCCGCCAAGCAGCCCGATTCGTCACGGCCATCCGCCCCATCCAGGCTGCCGCTCCCGAATCCCCGTCCCTCCAGGTGACATTTAAGGCCGCCTGGCTCAACCATCCCCGTGACGCGTTGGTCCGCTCTGCTCCGCCCCACGCGTCCCGGTCCAATTCTTCCGCGCCTCCCGCGCGTCCCTCCTCTTAAGGAACACCATGAAGCCCATCGCCACATTCAAAGTTCGCCCCTCCCTCCCAGACGCCTTGATGCCCCTGCTGCAAATCGCCTACAACCTCCGTTGGAGCTGGGACCACGCCGCCATCGATCTCTTCCGCCGTTTCGATCGCGACCTCTGGGAAACCGCCGGGCGCAATCCTGTCCGTGTGTTGAGCAGCCTTGATCAATCCGTCCTCGAAGCCGCCGCCAAGGACGATTCCCTCCTCGCCCACCTCCACGGCGTTTCCGAAAGCCTGGACGCCTACCTCTCCGGCCTGGGTTCCTGGTATCAGCGCGAACACGCCGACAACAAAGATCTTCTCGTCGCCTATTTCTCTCTCGAATTCGGTGTCACCGAATGTCTCCCAATTTTTGCCGGAGGACTCGGCGTTCTCGCTGGCGATCATCTTAAAGCCGCCAGCGACCTCGGCCTTCCTCTCGTCGGTGTCGGCCTTCTCTATCAGGAGGGCTATTTTCGCCAGTATCTCAATGCCGCCGGCTGGCAGCAGGAAGCCCACGAAGAAAACGACTTCCACGTCCTCCCCATCGAATTCGTCCCTAACGTGCAGGTCCACGTCACTCTTCCCGATGGCACAGTCACCGCACGCGTTTGGCGCGCCGCTGTCGGCCGCATTCAGCTTTATCTCCTCGATACCAATCTCCCCGCCAATCTTCCCGAGCACCGCTGCATCACCGCGCAACTCTACGGCGGCGACCTGGAAATGCGCATCAAGCAGGAAATCCTGCTCGGCATTGGCGGCGTTCGCGCTCTCGAAGCTCTCGGCCTGCGCCCCACTGTCTATCACTTGAACGAAGGTCATTCCGCTTTCCTCGCTCTTGAACTCATCCGCTCCCTGATGGAGTCCCAGCATCTCAGCTTCGCCGAAGCCAGCGTTTTGGCGTCTTCCAGCCTGGTCTTCACCACGCACACGCCCGTGCCCGCTGGACACGACTACTTCCCCGCCGGCCTCATGGACCGCTACTTCTCCGCTTTCTATCCGCATCTCGCCATCAGCCGCCGCGAGTTTCTCGCTCTCGGCCGTCAGGACGCCGCCAACGATAGCGAAGACTTCTGCATGACCGTCTTGGCGCTCCGCCTCGCCGCCTTTAGCAATGCCGTCAGCAAGCTCCATGGCACTGTCAGCCGCCGCACGTGGAATTCCATCTGGCGCGGCTTGCCGGAATCCGAAGTCCCCATCGGCCATGTTACGAACGGTGTCCACTTCCGCAGTTGGGTCTCTCTCGAAATGAATCAGCTTTACGATCGCTATCTCGGCCCCAAGTGGCGCCACGAGCCTGCCGACACGGAACTCTGGAAGCGCACGGAATCCATCCCCGCCGGCGAACTTTGGCGCACCCACGAACGCCGCCGTGAGCGTCTCGTCGCTTTCGCACGCCGCCGCTTGCAAACGCAACTCAAGAATCGCGGCGCTGGGCAGTCCACCCTCGACGAAGCCGAGGAGGTTCTCTCTCCCGACGCCCTCACCATCGGATTCGCCCGCCGCTTTGCCACCTACAAGCGCGCCACGCTGCTCCTTCGCGATCCTGAGCGCCTCGCCCGCATCCTCAACGATCCGCAACATCCCGTGCAAATCATCTATGCAGGCAAAGCTCACCCCCGCGATCAGTACGGCAAGGAACTCATCAAAACCATCATCGATCTCGCCGCCCGCCCCGAATTTCGCCGCAGGCTCATCTTCCTCGAGGACTACGACGTCGCCATCGCACGCTACATGGTTCAGGGTTGCGATGTCTGGCTCAACACTCCTCTGCGCCTCCAGGAAGCCAGCGGCACCAGCGGCATGAAGGCACAGGCCAATGGCGTTTTAAATGTCAGCACACTCGATGGTTGGTGGGATGAAGCCTGGCAGATTGGTCTCGACACCGGCGCCGAAGTCGGCTGGGCCATCGGCAAGGGCGAGTCCTATCAAGATCCCGGCTATCAGGATCAAGTCGAAGCCGAAGCTCTCTACCGGCTCCTCGAACGCGAAATCGTTCCCACCTTCTACGAGCGCCGCGCCGACGGTTTGCCGCGCAAGTGGATCGACCGTATGAAGACTTCCATCATGCGCCTCTGCCCCGAATTCAACATGCACCGCATGGTCATCCAATACGCCGATGAATATTATCTCTCCGCGCATTGCCGCCATCGCCGCCTGCAAGCAGACAATGCTTCGCATGCGCGCAATCTGGCCGCCTGGCGCGCCCGTGTCGAAACAGCATGGCCGCGCCTTGCGGTGAAGGATGTTTCCAACAATCTTGGCGAAATCAATCTCGATAATGAACTCAAAATCTCCGCGCGCGTTTTCCTCGATGCGCTTACTCCCCAGGATGTTTCCGTCCAGGTCCTCACCGGCCGCATGGACGCCCGCGGCGAAATCATCAGCCCGCAAATCGCCACCATGGCGAGTTGTGAAAACGAAGGCAACGGTTGCTACCGCTTCCATGCCTCCCTGCCCACCGCAAAAAGCGGCTTCTTCGGCTGCGCCATCCGCATCCTCCCCAACCATCCAGACGCCGTAACCCAATTCATCCCCTTGCTCATCACCTGGGCCTCCGAATCCAGCGTCGCCAACCCCGAATTAGCCCTCAAATAGTGTTTTTCTCTTGAGCGCCGTAGGCGCGGAAGAAGTTAGCCCAGGGCGCGAGCCCTGGGCGCATCGTGCCTCGCGATTCTGCAGCGCCGGAGGTGCGACACGCTCTTTTCGCACATGAAAAATGTCGGCGCGCCGACAATATAATAAGTCATACAGTTTACCATGTCGATAACATGGCGGAAGAAAACAAAGGGGTTGTGGGAGAACGCATTTTGCAAGAGGCACCCCCCACCCCCATGTTTTGCGTAAGTGCGGGAATGATTGGACTTACGGGCAAATGCCGCCGATGTGCGGGAATAGTTGGAGTTAGCGCGCGAAAGAGCGAAGGTGGGGCGAAGAAAGAGGTTGTGGGGCGCGTTGTTTGCATCCCGGATGGGTTTCGGGGACGGACTGAAATGGCACAGGATCGGCGTCCCCTCAGCATAAAAGGAGCAGCATACCACATTATTTATCGATTGTCAATAGGTATGTGTGAGGTACTAGTTTAGAAACTGGTACGCGAAGGGGGAAGAAAGCGGACCCCAAGACCCTCTGGAAAACGAGGGGCACCCAGATTCTACTTACCATTTTTCGTACGGGCCACCCGCCAACCGACGAACGGTCATTCAGGAGAATGGCGTTCCGGCTGGAAACGGTGAACGAAACTGAAGCTCCGACCCCTTGAATTCAGTTTTAGGCGATGTGGCGGGCGAGGGCCTTGGTAATTTGGTCCTTGGGCACCGCGCCCACAATCTGCTCGACCACCTGGCCATCTTTGAACACTAGCAGCGTCGGAATGCCGCGGATGTTGAAGCGTCCGGCGGAATTCATCGCTTCATCCACATTCAGCTTCGTCACCTTCAATTTCCCGGCGTAGTCCTGGGCGATCTCCGCCACCGTAGGAGCCAGCATGTGGCAGGGGCGGCACCATTCCGCCCAAAAATCCACCATGACGGGCTGAGCTTTGCTCGCCGTCAGCACCTCGGCTTCAAAATTTCCGTCGTTTACCGCAAGAATGTTATCAGCCATAACGTTTCAATGTCCTCTAGGGGCTGCAAAGAAGCAGCCGTTGTTCCTGGTTAATTAGATGATGGAACAGCTTTCTGGTTTCGCGCTGCTTGGGCAGCCTCATATAGTTTCGCATATTCCGCTGCGGAGGTGTTCCACGAAAAATCCTTGGCCATCCCATTGAGCTGAATGCGCTTCCAGACGCCTTCGTCGGTGTAATGATGCAGCGCCTGGAGGATGGCCTCCAGGAAGGCGGCGCCGGTATACTCGGCGAACTTGAAACCCGTGCCGGTGCCGTTCTGCAGGTCGAAATTCTCGATGGTGTCATCCAGCCCGCCGGTGGCGCGCACGATGGGCACAGTGCCGTAGCGCAGGCTGTAGATCTGGTTGAGGCCGCAGGGCTCGTAACGCGAGGGCATCAGGAACATGTCCGATCCCGCTTCCACCAGGTGGGCGAGCCGATTGTCGTAGGCAATCTTCAAGCCTACGCGCCCCGGAAAATCGCCCGCCAGCGCGCGGAAGAGATCCTCATAGCGCCGGTCGCCTGCGCCGAGGACGGCCAGCAAGATGTCCTCCTGGAGGAGTTCAGAGGCAATCTGCGCAATCAGGTCAAAGCCCTTCTGGTCCGCGAAGCGCGACACAATGCCCAGCACGGGCCGGTTGGGATTATCGTGCAGCAACAGGAACTCCTCCAAAAGCGCCTGCTTGCAGACGCGCTTCCCTGCCAGGTCTTTGGCGGAGTACTTCATCGGCAGCAGCGCGTCCTTCTCCGGGCACCATTTCGAATAGTCCACGCCGTTCAGGATGCCCACCAGGCGGTCCGCGCGCGAGCGCACCACGCCCTCCAGACCGAAGCCGAATTCCGAGGTCTGAATCTCCTGCGCGTATTTGTGGCTGACGGTAGTCAGGTAGTCGGAATAGACCAGGCCACCCTTCAGGAAATTGACGCTGCCAAAAAACTCGATCCCGCCGGGATGAAAGACGGCGGGTGGAATGCCGGCGCGCTCGAGCACCTCTTTAGGGAAAATGCCGTGATACCCCATGTTGTGCACGGTGAAAACGACCGGGAGGTCCTTCACCATGGGATCGTCGGCGTACGAGGAACGCAGCAGCACCGGCACCATGGCGGTTTGCCAGTCGTGGCAGTGGATGATGTCCGGGGGCCAAATGTGCTTTGCGACTTCGATAGCGGCTCGGGAGAATTCAGTGAAGCGCTCGGCGTTATCGGGATATTCGTGCTTGCGGTCGCCGTAGATGCCTTCGCGGTCAAAGTAGAAAGGGTCGTCGAGGAAAAAGTAACGCACGCCGTGAAGGAGCGACCCGTTGGTAATCGCGGGAAAGCGCAAGCCGGCCGCCTTGGGGAATCGTCATGCTGGGCATCACCACCGTGTTGGCCTTGACGCCTCGATAGCGCGGAAGGAAGACGGCGACCTCGTGCCCTAACTTCACCAGAGCTTTGGGCAGGGCCTCAATCACATCGGCGAGACCCCCGGTCTTCGTGTAGGGCAGAGCTTCGGAAGCGACAAAGAGTATGCGCATGGTTAGGGGGCGAAATTCCTAAGCTATCGGAGGCGGGCGGCAGCGTCAAGCACGCCGGCGATGCGGTAGGGGATCAGTTACCGGTGATGCGACCAATCAGGCGTTGGCCGCGTGGTGGCTGGAATCGAAGCGCGAAATGTCGCCATTTCTGAGGTCATGGCGTTGAACAGGATTGAAGGCAAGGGGTGAATGTGATGGGGGTCACCGCTTTGGTCGCTCCATTTGACGTATAAGACCGCTACTTGCCTCCCCGAAGAGCATCTCCCACGGCGGAATGTAACACCCCCCGAGTCAAGTAATCGGACCCACAATCAATCGGCTCCTCAGGGCTCACAGTCTGGCTGTATTTTGATTCCGCATCGCAAAGGAGAGAATGACAGTGCGCAAACTATTATTTGTTGCATGCTCCCTACTGGTGTTCGGCTCCGTAACAATGGCTCAGAACAAGGTTGATACAAAGTGGCACTGCCCGAAAGAATCGGTAAGTCACAAACTCGACGTGGGCGACGTTCCGGATCACAGCTACATGATCCTCCAAGGCACCTGTAACGCGACCGCAAGCGACAGCGGCTTCCCGGAAAAAACCGGTGCCTTGACGGAATTCCAAGAGAGATGGAAAACATCCTTCAACTTCCATGGCCGTTTCAACGCGACGATGGAGAATGGCGACAAGGTTTACTACACATATGAAGGCTCCGCTTCAACAGACATTACGAAACCTGTCTCCCAGAAATGGAAGATTCTGAGCGGAACCGGGAAATACAAAGGCATCAAAGGTTCCGGGACCTGCTCCGGAAAATTCAATACAGACGGCTCTGTTGACATAGGATGCACTGGCACGTATACGATGGGCAAGTAAGCCTGAAGCGGTGCCTGCGTGAAGGCGAACCCCGCCACAAAGACGTAACCTTCAATCTGCACGACCATATCCGGCAATGCTGAGCGGGATGTCGCTGGTTAATTGAGATTCACCTTCATATAGAAATCGGCTTTACGAGTGGAGAGCCACATTTTGGAGCGTACGGATCATCTCTCAGGCGTAGCGGGGACGCTTAGCCGTGGACTGAAGTTTCTCTATGCGAATCCGCAGCAGAAAAAGTAATGGGAGTTTGCCTTGCCTCCCCGAAGAGCTACTCCCGCCGGACGCAACACCCGCGAAGGCGAGTTCGGAATTTTCCCTCCAATTCGAGTCGGCAATTTCGAGACGAAGGAACCGTGCCATGAAAACACTCATGATATTGATGGTGGTCGCCTGTTTCGCCGGAGCAGCCTTTGCCCAGCAACCGAACCAGCCCACGAAACCCGGCCCCGAGCATCAGAAGTTGCAGTTGTGGGCTGGGGAGTGGAAGTACGAGGGCGAAAGCCAAACCACTTTCCTTGGCCCCGGCGAAAAATTCACAGGCAGAATGACTGCGCGCCCCATATTGAATGGTTTTGGCTTGGAGTCTGTATTCAATGAGCAGTCGCCCTCGGGAGAAAAACAGACAGTTGAGGTCGACACGTACGACCCCGTGACGAACAGCTACCCTGTCCTCTCCGTTTACAGTGACGGGAGTTTCTTCCAAGGGTTTTTCACGGTGAACGGTAGCGTTGCCACTTGGGAAGGAACCTCAACGGCGAACGGTAAGCAGTATAAGGATCGGGGCACGGACGCTGTTGCACCCGATGGAATGAGTATCACTCAGCATGGCGAAATCTCCGCAGATGGGAAAACTTGGGTGCCTTCCTTCATACTAAGAGCCACCAAAGTTCAGGATAGCGAGAAGAACGCCGTAGAAGCGGCCGTGCGGGGTTTCGAACAATCTGTCCAAGAATTCAACCGCGCCAAGGTAAATTCGTTCCTTACGCCTGATGCCCGATGGATAGAGAATTCGCTTCCAGAAAAGTTCGATGATGCATGGCAACCATTTGACGAGTTAAAGGCAGCCGGAATTCGCATTACCTATCGGCCTCACGATTTCGAGACTCATGTGCAAGGCGACGTTGCGTGGGTGACCTTGACCATTGACGGCACTTTCAGTGCGGACAGCGCGGAAGGACAGAAATTGCTGCTAGAGGACCCGGCTTCTAAAGAGGCCTGCTTGTCGCAAGCAACCCACGTGAGTTGCGAAGTCACTTTCGTGGAGAGCGAGGTATTGGTTAAGACCCCGAGCGGATGGAAAATCGCTCTCGGCCACACCTCACGACTCCCGAAAACCCAGAAATAGGATTTCGTCCTCTGACAACTGTCGAAATCAGGCGATCTCACCTGATATGCCCCGCCGCCATGCTGGCAACTGCAGACCGCACAATTTGTGCCATAGAGATTGTGGGGGCCGAGTTAGTTTGCCCGGTGCCGGTTTAACGCGGAAAGCGGAAACCAACTTACTACGGGCGATTCAATTCTCGAGGGACGCCGCGTGGCTGCTACACTCGGGAGCAGCCATGGCACGGCAACGGCTGGGACAACACTTTCTGGAAGACGCGGGGTGGCGCGAGCAGATCGCGCGGGCCATTCGGGTATCTCCGCACGGGATGGAAAGTCCCGCACGCGCGGCGACGGAAAACTACTGCTGGATCGAGGTTGGCGCGGGCCACGGGGAAATGACCGAGCACCTGCTCCGCAGCGGTGTGCCGGTTTACGCGGTGGAATTGGACAAGGCGCTGATCGAAAGGCTACGGCGGCTCACGGAGAAGCACCCAAATCTCACCGTTGTGCCCGGAGACGTACTGGAAACGGATTTAGCCGCGATTGCGGCAGGTCGACGCATCCGCCTCTACGGCAATTTGCCTTACTACATCACCTCGCCGATTCTTCATCATTTCTTCCACTATGCGGATTTGATCGACGAGATTCACATTGTCGTTCAATGGGAGGTGGCGCAGCGGCTTACGGCGCGCCCAGACACCAAGTCCTACGGCTATTTGTCTGTGGCCACGCAATTCTATTCCCGCCCTGAATTGGTACTGAAAATCCCTCGTGGAGCCTTTCGCCCGCCTCCGGAAGTGGGGTCGGCATTGGTCACGCTGCGGCTGCCCGGGGAGAACGCGAAGCTGGGACTGCAGCATTCCGACGCTTTCCTCGAATTCGTGAAGACGTGCTTCGCACAAAAGAGAAAGACGCTGGCCAATAACCTGCGCGGGGTGGCTGAACCGGCGAGGGTGAGAGAAGCGCTGGAACGGCTTGAATTGCGCGCGGACGCACGCGCCGAACAATTAAGTGTCGCGGAGCTAGCAGGCGTATACCAGGCTATTTCTTCAGCGAGTCAAGCAGAAGATCCGGGTAGTCGGACATGATTCCGTCGACGCCCGCTGACGCCAGGAGCCGCATATGGGCGGGGGAGTTGACCGTCCAGCAAACCACCTGCAAATCCCGTTTGCGCGCTTCGTGCAGCAGGTTCGGCGTCACCAGGTCGCCGCGCACAGCAAGCTGCCGCGCCCCGATGTCCACGGCTTTCTGGAAGGGATTCTCGATCTGGCCGTCGAACAGCAAGCCGAACATGAGAGTGGGATCAATGTTTCGCAGGCTGGAGAGAATCACGGGATCAAAGGATATAACCACGACGCGGGGGATTTCCCCGGATTCGCGGAGAGCGCTGATCAAGGCGTGTTCGCCGCCCCAGAATCCATTGGGCTTCAGTTCCAGGTAGAAGACCACATCGTTTTTCTTGGAGAATAAGAGGATTTCCTCAAGGGTGGGAATGCGCTCTCCAATAAACTCGCTGGCAAACCAGGCCCCCGCATCGAGACGCCGGATTTCCGCGAGCGTCATATGCTGAACTGCTCCGTGACCGCCGGTGGTACGATCGACGGTGTCGTCATGGATGGCGACAAGATGCGCGTCGCGCGTCAGTTGCAGGTCGGTCTCGATGAAGGAGACGCCTTGCGCCACGGCCCGCCGGAAGGCGGCAAGCGTGTTTTCCGGAGCGTAACCGGAAGCACCGCGATGGGCAATCGCCAACACGCGAAAAGCTACCTCCTGGGAAATCGAGCGGGCGAAGATGTTCCAACGCGAGTGCGATTCCCAGTCGTATGCTAACACTGCGGAAAGGACCTGGGAGACAATACGGTAGGGAGTGGCGCGTGAGACTAAATGAAGAGCGCGGGGTGGCTGGTTTTAAGCCGGTGAGGAAGGCCCTTTGGGCGGGCTTGAGCCTGGCGCTAGCCGGGTTGACGGCGGCATTCCCTGCTAGGGCACAGAATCTGCCGACAGCCGGGAAGCAGGGCGGAGGTGAGAAGTACTCGGAAGGACTGGCCCGGGAGGTGCGCCACCAGCTGACAGTCCTTCCCTACGTCTCCGTCTTCGACCATATCGCATTTGCGCTGAACGGAAACAACGTTACGCTTACGGGGCAGGTCGTCCGGCACACATTGAAGACACAAGCGCAAGCAGCGGTGAAAAGCATCGAAGGTGTCGGGACGGTGGTAAACCAGATTGAGGAGCTGCCGGCGTCGGCTGGGGACGACGATTTGCGGCGCGCCGTGTATCGCGCCATCTATGAGGACGCTGTGCTCTCCCGCTATGCCGTGGAGGAGTTGCCATCCATCCGTATCATCGTCAAAAATGGAGGCATTGCGCTGGAGGGCCAGGTGGAAAGCGAAGCAGACAAGAACCGTGCCCTCGTGCGGGCCGGATTCGTGCCCAGTGTCTCGGGCGTGAAGAACAATCTGGTCGTCCGCCCGAAGGAGAAAGTGAAGAAGTAGCAGCGAATCCGTAATGCAGCACGGAGAAATTGGGAGGGGATTGACAGTGGCGGAAGATAAAGGCCCGTACGCGAACCAAGGCAATTGGCGAGACACTCCGGCGCGCCAGAGGCTGGTGGCCCTGCGCGAAGCGTTGCTGCAATTGCACAAGACTCTTTTGGAGATGGAGCGCCGCGAGTACCAGAAAGCGCATGGCTCCGTCTCGACCGGTGAGCTCTTCCGCCTTGTGGTTGATGACCCGCAATTTTCCTGGCTGCACAACATCTCCGAATTTGTAGTTCGCATCGATGAAGCGCTGGCGGCGGACGCCGAAGTTAAACCGGAAGATACGCGCGGAGCGATTGCCTTGGCCCGGAAGATCTTCGCGCCCACAGAAACAGGAGATGGCTTTCAAAAGAAGTATTTCGATGCCATCCAGAAAGACCCCGCTGTGGTTATGGAGCACGCCGAACTCGTACGTCTCTTCCACAAGGAACCGCCTGGCGCAGAGAACGAGTAAACAGGATTTTCCGGCCAGTAGGAACCGCAAGTTCTCTTTCCCCCGTGGCCAGCCCCGGGAGATTCATTTGGGGGATGGTTTTCTCGCTATACGTGGGCGCTTGCCCTACACTAATCGTAGAGTTTGTTGCTTCCGTGGAATCCAGCCCAATGCGGGAAGGTTTCCATCTGAGGGCGATCCATGAAACATCCGCAACTGCGGGCGATACAGCGTCGTTGCGTCGAATTTATGCTGATTGGGCTGGTGCTGGGCGCGCCCTTTCTTGGTCTGCCAGTGCAGGCAAAGGTGGTCGTCGATTTCAATCCCAATCTCGATTTCTCCAGGTACAAGACTTACGCTTTCATCGGCGGCGTTGAGAATCTGGTGGCGATCCAGCTGAATCCCGACTTGATCGAGAACCGCATGCATCACTCTGTTTCGCGTGAGCTGGATAAGCGCGGATTGCGCGAGGTGAGGCCCGATGAAAATCCTGACGTGGTGGTGCGCTATTGGGCAATCAGTTCCACGCAGGTGGATGTAGCGGTCGCAGGGAACTGGGGCCCGTATGGCGCCTATGTAGGCGGCTACTGGGAATTTCTCTTCGACAGTGTGAGCGCCACCAGTCAGAGGGAAGGCGCCCTGATTGTCGATCTCATTGATCCGAAGGCGAAGAGCCTGGCTTGGCGGCTCTACCTGATTCGCAAGATCACGAACCCCGACAAGGAGTGGAAGAAGGCCGACGAGGAAATCTCCAAGGCCTTCGATAGCTATCCGCCGTCCGACAAGGCGAAAGAAGACAAGAAGAAAGAACGGACCGAGCACCCGCCGAAATCCCAATGAAGTTAGCCACATCGTTTCCCTTCAACCCGCCGCTCCATTGAAAAGATCTCCGCGGACTTCCCATTCCGTTTATTTATCTGGAGGTCCAACGGCCTTTTGACGCGATATACTTATCCACGCCATGGCCGTGATTATTTCCCTGCTCCGCGGTGTCAACATCGGGGGCCATCACAAAATGAAGATGGACGCGCTTCGGAACCTCTATGAAAGCTTGGGGTTCCAGGGCGCGCAGACCTGCCTGCAAAGCGGGAACGTCGTTTTCCGAACCAAAGCGGGCGATATTTCCAAGGTCGCCAAGCGCATCGAGGACGCCATCGAAAAGAGCTTTGGCTTTCGCCCCGTTGTGGTGCCGCGGACCAGCGCGGAATGGAGAGAGGTGATCTCGCGAAATCCCCTTGCCAACCGCCGTGGTATCGATCCGAAAAAGCTGGCGGTCATGTTTCTTAAGGAAACTCCGGGCGCCGAGTGCCTCCAAAATGCCCTGAAGATCAAGACGGCTCCGGAAGAGCTTTGGATCGACGGGCGTGAGGCCTTCATCTATTTCCCGAACGGCATGGCGCGCCCAAAGATGTCCTGGCCGGCGATTGAGAGAGCCCTTAAAACTACAGGCACCGGCCGCAATTGGAATACCGTAACGAAACTGCTCGAGCTCGCCCAGGCGCTGGAAACTTCCACCTGATTTGCCGCACATCTCATGCCAGACCAATGTCGCTAGATTCGAGGCAGATGGTGGCCGCTGCCGATCCATCAGAAAGGCCTCAGGCCGGAAGTCCTGAGCTACGGAGAGCAACGAGGCGAGCGATAGAGGCAGATTCAGCCTCGGGAAGCCGCTTCCTTGCCACGGCCCAGTGGTGGAAAGGCTCCCAGCTGCCGCAGCAGGCCAACCGCATCCCATCGCGCATTGGAATCCAGGATCTTTCCGTTCCGGATGTAATGAATGGTGATGCCTTCCACGGAAACTTTCTTGCCGGTGGCGGGGATATTCATGAAGTCGCCGTTGTGCGTTGCGGACATCACCCACGCGGCCACAACCTTTTCTTTTTCAGCGATTAGATCGTCCAGCGTAAAACGCATATCGGGAAAACTCGCGGTCAGCTCCAGGATGCGGCGGCGGTACATTCCGGGGCCAACCTGCGAACCGCTGACGAAGGGGTCATTCAGCGCATGGCTGGGTGAGATGAGTTCAGCCACCAGGTCGAGTTTGCGTTTGTTCCAGACTTCATCATAGAGGCGCCGAACGATGTTTTTGTTCTCTGTGTACATGGGAACAGTCCTCCCCCGCTATTTCTCTCGAGCCTGATGGAAGAAGCCGCCTTACCTGCCGGAACGGGTATGGAGAGATTGAGGGTGTAAGGCTCGTGAAAGACTACTCCTGAGTTGCCTGGGTTGCAATAAAGTTTCGCTACGGCCAACGATCGAATCCGTGCGCCGCCAGTGCGGACAGGCAGACAGCAGGGCAGCCGAAGCTAGGGGGATTGCGCAGACTCTTCGGCGAGAATCGAGGAGAGAGTCGACGTGAAGAGAGCCGCATCGGAGGCGGAGAAAATCAGCGGTGGACGCAACTTCAGCACATTGTGATGCGGGCCATCCGTGCCCGCGAGGACGCCGAGGTCGCGCAAACGGTTGACAACGAAGTGGGCTTGGGCGGTTGCAGGAGTGCGCTTATCGCGATCGGTGACCAGATCGATGCCCAGAAAAAGGCCCATGCCGCGTACATCTCCCATGAGCGGATACTGCGCCTGCAGAGATCGCAACTCTTCCAGCCACTGCGAGCCCACGTTCAGCGCATTTTGTTGAAGTTGATTTTCTTCCAGGACATCGAGAACGGCCAGGCCGGCGGCGCAGGCAACGGGGTTGCCCCCGAATGTGCTGAAGAACTCCATCCCGTTCGCAAAGGAGGCCGCGATTTCCGCGGTAGTGACAACGGCCGCGAGCGGGAACGCGTTGCCGATCGGCTTGCCGAAGACGGCGATGTCCGGCACCACATCCTGCGTTTCAAAGCCCCAGAAGTGCGTTCCAAGGCGCCCGAAGCCCACCTGCACTTCATCGGCGATGCAGACCGCACCCGTGGCCCGCACGTGCTTGTAGACTTCACTGAGATACCCCGGCGGAAAAACAATCTGGCCAGCCACACTCGGCAGCGTCTCCGCGATGAAAGCAGCGATGCCACGCCCTTCCCTTTTCAACTTCTCCAAAATTGCGGCAACGTGTGCCGAGTATTTCTTGCCGAGATCGGATTCGCCGCGCCGGTAGATGCCGCGATAGTCATCGGCAATCGGCGCGACATGCACCCACGGCTTTTGGCCTTTTCCGCCCGGGCCGTTGAATTTATAAGGACTGATATCAATGAGCGTGGAGGTGTGGCCGTGGTAGGCGTGCTCCAGAACGATAATATCTTCCCTGCCGGTGTGGGTGCGCGCCAGGCGAAGCGCGAGCTCGTTGGCCTCGCTGCCGGAATTCACAAAGAAACAAACGCGCAGCGGCGCCGGAAGAAGGGCCGTAAGGCGCTGCGCGTACCGGACAAGATTGTCGTGGAGGTAGCGCGTGTTGGTGTTGAGCAGCGCGACCTGCGTCTGCACGGCTTGCACGACTCGCGGATGGGAATGGCCGACCAGAGGCACATTGTTATAGACGTCCAGAAACGCGCGACCCGTGTCGTCGTAGAGATATTGCATCCAGCCACGGACGATTTTCAACGGGCGGTCATAGGAGAGACTGAGATTGGAAGAGAAGAGTTTGCGGCGGGAGGACAGGGATTGTTCGAGCGACGGGAAAGACTCCGTCGAGCCCGGGCGGCCTGACGATGGTGCATCATGCGGCCAGGATGCCGCTGCCATGAGCCGTTCATTGGCCTGCGGCACAGGTATTTTGGCAAGGCGCTCGAGCGCAGCCCACGCGGGAACTTCGGTAATGGTGACATAAGGATCGTCGGGAATAAGAGACTTGCGATGCGCGGAATTGATGACGCTGACCGCGAGCCGCGTCGCCATCAGCGTGAAAAATGCGGCAATTTCGTCAGGATTCAGGACAAAACGCCGATGATATCCGGCGAGGACCGAACCTGCGGCGGAAATCGGGTCATCTTTGCCGAGAATCGCGTAAGCTGCGGCGACGGCAGGCTCCGCAACGGTCAGGCCTGTGTGCATGTCCCCAAAATCGATGACGCTCACGACCTCTCTGGGCTTCGACGTTGCCGGCCCGACAAGGGCGTTGTGATCGTTGGCATCGCCATAGATGACGCTGCGGCGCAGCCGGTGGAAACGCGGAACAGCCTCCCGCTCGAATTGATTCAGGAAATGCTCTGCGAGAGCGCGACGCTGGGGATCGACGACAGCGGAGAGTTTCTCGAAGGCCCAGAGCGAACGGCTGAGGTCCCATTTCAAAATGCGGCTTGCCGCCGGGTGGGAAAAATCCACCAGGGCTGCGTCCATCTCCGCAAGCAGGCGGCCGAGACTCTCCAAGAGTTCGGGGGTGTGGGGTTGCACTTCGGCCAAGGCGACGCCGGGCAGGAACGAAAGCAGCCAAACGATGCGCCGGGCGCCATCGGCGGTTTGCATCTGCGTGAACGATTGGCCGCTGGAGTTGGGAATCACCCTGGGAAGTGCAAGATGCGGCGCGCGCTCCGCCAAATGGGCGAGCGCCCGGCACTGCATGTCAACGAAAGAAGTTTCGCGCGCGGCGTGCATGATTTTCAGAACGAATGCACGTCCATCCGGAGTAATCAAATGAAAGTTATCGTCGTACTCGCCGGGGAGAGGTCGCACATCCGCGTGGAGTGAATAAAGTTCAAGCGCAATGCGCCCAGCTTCAGCCGGAGAAAGAGGAGGAGCAACGCGAGATTCCGGTAGCATGAACAAAATTGTAGCGAGTGGACTGCAGGTTCGTCCAATCGCCAGGTCAGAGCAGCGGCGGCCCCCTGTTCACCCCTCATTTGCAGGTATGGATTAGATTTTATGACGGCACAGATCGTGGGCGCGCATGAAGCAAGAGCATGACCATGACTGCAGTGACGACCGCTGGCAGGATGAGACCGGCTCGCAAGGAGTTCGTATGTGCCGCAATGATGCCCACAAGCCAGGGCAAGGCGGCCCCACCGAGCGCCCCGCCACCGAAGTAAAGAGTGCCGAGCCAGTTCGCGTCCTCGCGAAATGTCTCTGCGAACCAGGTCACAAACAGCGGATATTGCGGCGCCAGCCCGAAGCCCGCTACCGCCGCGCCGGCCTGGAGCAGCAACGGTGTCTGCGAATAAGCGATGATTCCCGCGCCGGCCAGTGCGCAGAGCAATCCACCCGCGGAGATGACCACTTGCGATAGACGCCGGAGGGCCAAAGGCGCGAGCCCGCGGCCAATCAAGAGGAAGAGGTAAAAAACCAAAGGGGCCAACGCCCAGGTGGAACTTTCCATGCCGGGCATGCGCTTCTCGTACGCAGCCACCCAACCGCCGAGGGCGGTTTCCACCCCCACATACAAAAAGAAAATTAAGAGCAGGGGGACAGCAGCGGCGTGATGCAACTGGGCGAGCCAGGCGCGGGGCGATCTTCCGGGAGGTTTCGATGTGCGGACACGGGTTGTTGTAGGGCGAGCGAAATAGAGCCCTGAAAAGATGAGCGCGATCGCGGCGAGTGCGGCAGTAAAGCCATGAAGACCGAGCGAAGGCAAGAGAGCTGCGATCAGGAATGGGCACAGCACCGCCCCAATTCCCCAGGAGAAATTCAGGAGGCTCACAGCGGCTGCGGTGTTCGTGGAGGGCAGCTGCGTGGCGCGCAGGTTTGAAGTGGGAACGGAGAGGCCCATGGCGATGCCGTAAAGAAATATGAGCAGGCAGGCGAGCGTCCAGGGGCCGGCCCCGAGGAAGGAGAAGCTCAGGACAAAAAGGAGGAAGCTGGTTCCCATCACTTTGGAAAAACCGAAACGCGGAAGCAGCAGACCCGTCAGCACATTCCCCAGGACACTTCCGGAGTATTCCGCGGTAAAGAGAAACCCGGCCTGTGAGTCCGTGAGAGACCAGTGGCGCGCAAGATAGGGGAGAAGCGGGCCGAGCAGAATGGTAACGATACCGATGTACACAAAACCACTGTGCAGACGAGCCCACTCCGTACGAGCGTTCACTGAAGAAAATGGCTCGGGAGGAATTGGAGGTTGGCCGGGAGTCACGCGGCTGGCGGAAGAGGATAGAGAAGATTGCCGGTCAGGCATGAGGAGTACGCAAAGGGAGTCTGGCACAACTCGCAGGGTGGAACAAGCCACGTGGAGTATACTTACGATTCCCTAATGCGCCGCTCACCGTTTTCTTAGAACCTTTGCGTAGGCTAGAGTGCGGGCCAGGAGCCTTCCATGACTGACGTGATTTTCGTGATTTGCACCATCCTGTTTTTCGCCCTCGGCATTTTGTATCTGAAGGGCTGCGAGCGGCTGAAATAGAGGGCTAAGACGATGCTCGGGAACATTCTTCTTGTCGTAATTTCCATTCTTCTTTGCGGCTATTTGCTCTACGCGCTGCTGAAACCGGAGAAATTCTAGCCATGACGGGCAACGGGTGGTTCCAGATTCTATTGTTTTTGGGCGTGGTGCTGCTTCTCACTAAGCCGATGGGTGTGTATTTGTACCGCGTTTTCGAACGGAAATCGACGTGGCTGGACCCCGTCCTGCGGCCGATCGAGCGCCTGATTTACCGGGTCTCCGGAATCGATGAAAAGAAAGAAATGAAGTGGACGGAGTATGGCGTAACGATGCTGGTATTCAGTGGCGTATCGATGCTGCTGTTGTACTTGATTGAACGCGTGCAGCTCTGGCTCCCGTGGAACCCGCAGAAGCTGCCGAACGTGGGAACGGATTTGGCGTGGAATACCGCCGCCTCCTTCACCACGAACACCAACTGGCAGTCGTACATTCCCGAATCGACCATGAGTTACCTGACGCAGATGGCGGGGCTCGCTTATCATAATTTTGCGTCTGCGGCCGTGGGCATTGCTCTGGCGATCGCTGTGATTCGCGGTGTGGCGCGCAAGGAATCCTCCACCATCGGAAATTTCTGGGTCGATGCCACCCGTGCATTTCTGTGGGCGCTACTTCCCTTCAGCCTGGTCGCCGCGCTCTTCCTGGTGTCCCAGGGAGTGGTGCAAAACCTGCGTCCTTACACCAACGCTAACCTGCTCGAGTCGCAGGTGGTGGAAACGAAGAACACCGATGGCAGCGTGAAGCGGGATACCCTGACAACGCAGGTGATCGCGCAAGGGCCTGTGGCCTCCCAGGAAGCGATTAAGATGTACGGAACAAATGGCGGCGGCTTCTTCAATGCCAACAGCGCTCACCCTTTTGAAAATCCCACGCCGCTTTCCAACTTCTTTGAGATGTTCCTGATTTTTGCCATTCCTTCTGGCTTGACTTACACACTGGGCCGCATGACGGGATCAGCGCGGCACGGCTGGGCCGTGTGGAGCGCGATGGCCTTCCTCTTCCTTGCAGGCGTCGTGGTGGCCTATTCGTCGGAGGCGCGCGGCAATCCGTTGTTGGCTGGCGTGAACACCAAGGCATCGGAGACGCAGTCCGGTGGAAACATGGAAGGGAAAGAGGTGCGCTTCGGAATTGCGAATTCGGTCCTCTTTACCACCGTGACTACCGATGCGAGCTGTGGTGCGGTCAATAACATGCACGATTCCCTGACACCGATCGCGGGCATGGTGCCGCTCATCAACATCGAGCTCGGCGAAGTCATATTTGGCGGCGTGGGCGCGGGCCTGTATGGGGTGCTCGTTTTCGTGATTCTGTCCGTCTTCATCGCTGGCCTGATGGTGGGGCGTACACCGGAGTACTTGGGCAAAAAGATCGAGTCATTCGATGTGAAGATGGCGGTGCTCGCCATATTGATCACCTCCGTGACTATTCTGGTATTCGCAGCCATCGGAGTGGTGGCGAAATTTGGAACGGCCGGCATCACCAATCCAAGCGCGCATGGGCTGTCGCAAGTGCTCTATGCCTACACTTCGGCCGTTGGAAATAACGGCTCCGCCTTTGGCGGTATCAACGCGAACACTCTTTGGTACAACACAACCATGGGCGTGGCGATGTTGCTGGGACGCTTCTTCATGATCATCCCGATCCTGGCGATTGCGGGGAATCTAGCGGCCAAGAAGCATGTGCCGGAGTCGCTGGGCACCTTCCCCGTCACCGGCCCGCTCTTCACCTTGCTTCTGGTGTCGGTGATTCTGATTGTGGGTGCGCTCACGTTCTTCCCTGCCCTGAGTCTCGGGCCCATTCTGGAACACCTGCTGATGAATGCGGGCAAGGCATTTTGAGGAAAAAGATGACGACGGCACAGGCAAAGAGCACCTCGATAACCGACCGGAAAATACTAAAGACGGCCATAGTGGATTCCTTCTGGAAGCTGGATCCGCGGCTGCTCATCAAGAATCCCGTGATGTTCGTCGTGGAAGTTGGCGCGGTGATCACGCTGGTTGTGCTGGTGCTGGATGCGTTCCAGCACAAAGGCAACTTCTGGTTTGGGCTGCAGATCACGCTGTGGCTATGGTTCACGGTGCTGTTTGCGAATTTCGCGGAGGCCATGGCCGAGGGACGCGGCAAGGCCCAGGCGGAAACGCTGCGAAAAGCGCGCGCGGAGACCGAGGCGCGCAAATTGCGGCCGGACGGAAAGACGGAGTTGCTGCCGAGCTCGAAATTGCGCTCCGGAGATGTCGTCCTGGTGGCTGCGGGCGAGTTCATCCCCGGCGACGGTGAAGTAATTGAAGGCGTGGCCTCGGTGGACGAGTCGGCCATTACCGGCGAATCCGCGCCCGTGATTCGCGAATCGGGGGGCGACCGTTCGGCAGTGACCGGCGGCACGCGTGTCCTTTCCGATGAAATCAAAGTGCGGATTACGTCTAATCCCGGCGAGACCTTTCTCGACCGCATGATTGGGCTGGTGGAAGGGGCATCTCGGCAGAAGACTCCGAATGAAATTGCGCTGAACATCCTGTTGGCAGGGCTGACCATCATTTTCCTGCTGGCGGTGGTGACGTTGCAGCCCTTCGCCATCTATTCCGGTTCACCCCAGACGGTCTTTGCGCTAGTATCGCTGCTGGTTTGCCTGATCCCCACCACGATCGGTGGGCTGCTGTCCGCGATCGGCATCGCGGGTATGGATCGGCTGATTCAACGCAACGTCATCGCCATGTCTGGACGCGCTGTGGAAGCGGCGGGCGATGTCGACGTGCTGTTGCTGGACAAGACCGGCACGATCACTCTCGGCAATCGCGAAGCAACGTCGTTCTACGCGTGCCCGAGCATCACCGAGGCGGAGCTTGCCAGCGCGGCCCAATTGGCTTCCTTTGCGGATGAAACCCCGGAAGGGCGCTCCATCGTGGTTCTGGCCAAGGAAAAGTATGGCCTGCGCGGACGCGAGTTGGCGCCGCACAACCCCGTGTTCATTCCCTTCTCCGCGCAAACGCGCATGTCTGGCGTGGACATGGACGGCAAGGAAATCCGCAAGGGAGCGCCCGAAGCTATCGCGCGCTACGTCGCGGAAAAGGGACAGATTGTGCCGCAGGAGATGCAGCAGCACATCGAGCGGATCGCCAAGTCGGGCGGCACACCGCTGCTGGTGGCGCAGAATTTCCGCGTGCTCGGCGCGATTGAGCTGACCGACATCGTCAAAGGTGGCATTCGCGAGCGCTTTGATCATCTGCGCGCAATGGGCATCCGCACCATGATGATCACGGGAGACAATCCGCTGACGGCCGCGGCCATCGCGCGCCAGGCGGGTGTGGACGATTTCCTCGCCGAAGCCAAGCCTGAAGACAAGATGGCGCTGATCCGCAACGAGCAAGCCAAAGGCAAACTCGTGGCCATGACCGGCGACGGAACGAACGATGCTCCCGCACTGGCGCAGGCGGACGTCGGCGTGGCCATGAATACCGGAACGCAAGCCGCGAAAGAAGCTGGCAACATGGTGGATTTGGACTCGAATCCCACAAAGCTCATCGAAATCGTCGAAATTGGCAAGCAGTTGCTGATCACGCGCGGCTCGCTGACAACTTTTTCCGTGGCCAACGATGTGGCGAAATACTTCGCCATCATTCCGGCGATGTTCGCCGGGACGTTCCCCCTGTTGAACACGCTGAACATCATGAAACTCCGGACCGCCGACTCGGCCATTCTTTCGGCGGTGATTTTCAACGCGTTGATCATCATCGCGCTGATCCCGCTGGCCCTGCGAGGCGTAAAGTACCGCCCCCTGGGCGCGGCGGCGTTGTTGCGGAGAAATTTATTCATTTATGGATTGGGCGGCGTGATCGCCCCGTTCGCCGGTATCAAGCTGATCGATATTCTCCTTTTGTGGCTGCACCTGGCATAGAGGAAGGTATGAAGAATCATCTGATCGTTGCCGCAAAGTTCACGCTCATCACCACGCTGTTGTTTGGCCTGGTATATCCGCTGGCAGTGACTGGGCTGAGCCAGTTGCTCTTTCCGAAGCAGGCGAATGGAAGCCTGATCGAAAAGAATGGCCAGATCCTTGGGTCGCGGCTGATCGGGCAGGC
>CAWADS010000075.1:0-77271 GCA_963780785.1 Candidatus Acidiferrales bacterium | reverse complement strand
GGCGCGGGCACCGGGAAGACCCGCGTCATCACGGAGCGCATCCGGCACCTGCTCGAATCGGATGCTACCCTGCTCGGCGAAAACATCCTTGGGCTGACGTTCACGAAAAAAGCCGCGGGCGAGATGAAGACGCGCGTGGTGAAGGGCGTCGGCGAACGCGGCAAGGACGTGGTGCTGGCGACGTTCCACTCTTTTTGCGAGACGCTGCTCAAGGAAGTCGATCCCAACCGTGTGCCGCTGGAATCGGTGGATCACTGGATCCTGCTGCGGCGGAATCTGGCGCGCCTGAAACTGGAAAAGTACCGCCGCCTGGCGGAGCCCGGGCAATTCCTCAGCGATTTCATCCAGTTTTTCTCGCGTTGCCAGGACGAACTGGTGTCCAGCGAAGAATACCAGGCCTACGCCGATCAACTTGCCGCGGAATTGCAGGCGGAGAAGAGCGCCCTCGACGAAGACACCCGCAAGGAGCGGGCCGAGCAGGTAGCGCTGCAGCAGGAGATCGCGCGCGCCTACCGCGCCAGCGAAGAAATCCTGAAAGAGAAGCGCGCCGTGGCGCTCAACGGGCTCATCACCGAAGCGGTCGCGTTGCTCAAGCGCGACACCAAGCGGCGGCGCCAGCTTCAAGAGCGTTTCAAGCACATCCTGGTGGATGAATTTCAGGACACCAACATCGCGCAGCTCGAATTGCTGCATCTGCTGAGCGCGGAATCGCGCAACATCGTCGTCGTGGGCGACAACGATCAGGCCATCTACCGCTTCCGCGGCGCTTCCTTCGGCAGCTTCAAGCTGTTCCTGCAGCGGTTCACCGGCTGGAAGGAAGGCCAGGACTCGACGCCGTATCGCGTGGCATTGATGGACAACTACCGTTCCACGCCCAACATTCTGCGCGTGGCCACGCAAGTGATCGGCCAAAACGAGGTCAGCCCCGAATTCCCAAAGAAAGTCCTGCAAGCAAACAAATCGGAAGGCGAGAAGATCCGCATTGTGGAAATGGAAACGCCCGAGGACGAAGCCTCGTGGGTGGCGGATGAACTCGAGCGGCTGCATGGCGCGGGGCGGCGCTGGAAAGATTTTGCCGTGCTCTACCGGCAGCACGCGCACCGCGACCACTTGGTGGAAGAGTTGTCGCGGCGCAAGATTCCCTTCGTCATCAGCAAGCTCTCGATTCTGGAGCACCCGCTGGTGCGCGACGTCCTCGCCTATCTTCACCTCATTGCATTTCCCTATGACGACATCGCTTGCGCGCGCGTTCTTTCCGCGCCGGCATGGCATCTGACGGCGGAGGACCTGGTGCGCCTGGCGGAGCGCGCCGCCAAGAAACGAGGCACGGCTCTTTACGATGTGCTGCAAGCGCCGCAATCGGAGCTGCCGTTTGACGCATCGCACACTGCCCTGCCGGTGCTGCTGGAGTTTTTGGGCGCGCAACGCAAGACGCTAAGGCGGCGCACGGCCCGCGAAATCCTTGGCGATCTCATCGAATGGCTGGAAGTGCCGCAGCGCGCCGCCACGCAGGACCGCAAATACGTCAACCAGCTCGGCCAATTCGTAAAAGAGTGGGAAGCGAAAAGCGAAACGCGGGGTTTGCCGGAATTTCTGGAGTACCTGGATTATTTCGAGCAAGCCGGCGGAACCATGAGCCTGGAAGATGATGCGCCCGGCGATGCCGTTCAGCTCATGACGGTGCATGGCGCCAAGGGCCTGGAGTTCTCGCACGTATTTCTGCTGCGCGTGAATTCCAACGCTTTTCCGCCGCGCAAGAGCTCGCCGCTTTTCGAATTTCCCGATCGCCTGATGAAGGAAGAGTTGCCGGAAGGCGATTTCCATATTCAGGAAGAGCGCCGGCTTTTCTACGTGGCTCTGACGCGCGCGATGGAGCGGCTGACCATCACCACGCTGACCGAGAAGAAGGGAAAGGTGCCCGTCTTCGTCGAGGATATCGTGATGGAGCCGGCCATCAAGCGGCGCGACGTCCTGCAACTGGCGCCGAAAAAGAAAACCAAAGACGCGGCCGCCACGATCGAACAAGCGGAAACCCGCGCGGACGAATTGTTCGGGACAAAGGAAGGGCCACCCAAAATCTTCTCGCGCATCGCCAAGTGGGCGGAGGAATTTCATCCGCCAACGCCGGAGCCGTTGAAGCTCAGCAGTTCCGCGGTGGACAACTACCGGAAATGCCCGCAGCAGTATGCCTTCAGCTATCTGTGGTCACTGAAAGAGGGGCCGCGGGCAACGCTGAGTTTCGGCAGCGTGATGCACACGACCATTAAACGATTCCTGGATCAGTTGAAGAAAGGCACGAAGCTTCCCTTCGAGGAAGTGCAGCGCATCTACGAAACGGAATGGAGCAGCGCCGGCTATGAAGATGAATACCAGGAAGCCGAATACAAGAAGGATGGGCTGGAACAGCTGAAAGTTTTTCATGCCGCGATGCTGCAAGCGCCGCCGCAGATCCTGGAGCAGGAAAAAGGATTTGAGCTGCCACTGGCCAACGATGTGATCCTCACCGGACGCATGGATCAAGTGAACAGCCTGGGGCGCAAAGACGTCGAGATTGTGGATTACAAAACCGGGAGACCCAAGAAAGAGGCTGATGCGCGAAAAGACCTGCAACTCAGCATCTATGCCCTGGCGGCGAAGGAGATTTTCGAGTGGAACCCCGTGCGCTTGGCGTTCCACTACCTGCAGAACAACCAGGTGCAAGTGACTACCCGCGACGCCAAACAGCTCGACGAAGCTGAAAAGATCATCCAGGAGACCGCGGCCGACATTCGCGCCGGTGAATTTCCCCGCCAAGATCGTTTTCGCTTGCCGCAGCTGTGCCTACAAACCGATTTGCCCGGCGCACGAAGAGGCGCTCAATGGATCCGCTGGGTAGTCGAGCCGCGGCGTAGAGGCCAAATAGCAGCGGCGGTTATTTCGGGGCGTCGGCGGCGAACGTTCCGTCGTAGTAGCCCTTGCGGGTGAGGATGGTCAAGCCCTCGCGGCGCACGCGGACCTCCAGAGTATGGTAGTCGACCTTGCGCTCGCCATGGGGCTCAAAGGACAGAATGTATTGGTTGCGGGCCTGCTCGGCGATGCGGGAATAAAAATCCTCGAAAGCCTCGCTCGACGTGCCAAAAAACACCTCGCCTCCGGTATCGTGGGCATATTCCTCGAGGCGGCTGAATTTCCGCTCAAAGAAAGCGCTTCCAACGGCCACGCTGTAAACCGTGATTCCCTGGCGCAGCAGTTCGTCGCGGGTCTCGTCATATTTGTGGGTATTGAACTTGGCGCCATTCTTCCCGTCCGAAATCAGAAGGATTACCTTGCGGCGCTGCCGCCAAGGGCGGTCCTGGAGAAGCATGGCCGCGGAGTAAACGGCGTCGTCCAAAGCCTTGGTGGGCTGGCCCTTGATTGCGATCAGGGAGGGGTCGTTCATCGGAGCGCCGGGAGCCGGAGCGCCGTTGATCGTAGGGCCCTCAAACGGGCCGCCGGCGGGCGCGACGGAAGGCGCGGACTTGGACGAGACGTCCTTGCGGCGCAATTCGGTGATGAGCTTATCCTGGTCCCGGGTAAAGCCGTGGCCTTCATGAAAATACTGGTCAAAAGTGCAGACAAAAGCTTCGTCGCTGGTACTCATTCCCCCGACAATGGCGCGCAGGCTGGGCTCGACCTCGTCGGCGTCCTTGCGTTTCAGGTCGTTGTCAATCAGGACGACCATGGAGATGGGGTAAGCCTCGGCAGCAAAAGAGGTGATCTTCTGCTCGACATCGTCATCAAAGATGCGGAATTCGTCCTTCCGCAGGTCCGCCACCAGATTGCCGCTCCGGTCCTTCACTGTCACCGGGACCACCACCGTGGTCGTGGTAACGACGATCTTGGTGGGAGCTTGATTCGGGGCCGCGGCCTTCGGGGCCTGCGCCGCCGCCGGAGGCTTGGCCGGCGTGGTGGCTGCGGGTTCCTGCGCCAGAACCATCGGCGTCAGCAGCAATAGGGATTGTGCAAGTACGAGGAGCCGCGTTTTTCGTGGACAATTCATGGTCATCAGGCCAAACTTTCCTGGGCGATTATAGTGCTTAGCGTCCTATTGGTATTGTACGACGCATCCCAGGGGTGGCCTGGTTGCATCGAACTCTAGTAATGATGCCTCCCGGCAATGGATGCGATGCCCGGACGGGGCTGCGCTGCCGTGCCAGACGAAGACACCAATTAGAATACCGGGAAATCTTGAAAAGCGAGATAAAGAAGATGTCATTGTGGAAGAAAACAGGAATGCAATGTCTGGCGATTTGCGCGGCCTTGGCGCTGGCGGTCCCGGCGCTGCCGCAGGCTCAAACGCAAAGCCAGGGCCAGGCGCCGCCGGTAATCAAGACGGAGGTGACACTGGTCAACCTGTTCGCCACCGTCCGCGACAAGAACAAGCACATCGTGACGGACTTGAAACAGGACGACTTCAAGATCTTCGAGGACAACCACGAGGAAAAAATTGCCTTTTTCTCGAAGGAGATGGCCCTGCCCATTACCTTGGGATTGATGCTGGATACTTCGGGAAGCGAACAGAACAATCTGGGAGCGATCCAGGACGCCGGAAGCCGTTTTCTGCACCGTGTTCTGCGCAAAGGCGACGAGGCCATGGTTCTCTCCTTCGATTCCGACGTGGATTTGCTTGCCGATCTTACCGATGACCGCAGAATCCTGGACCGCGCCATCTCCAAGGCGCGGATTAACGTGCCGGGTGGCGGCATGATCGCCGGAAACCCGGGGCCCGTGGGCGGGCAGCAAATTACCGGCACGGCGCTCTATGATGCGATCTACCTGGCGTGTGGAGAAAAACTGAACGGCGAAGCGGGTCGCAAGGCGATCATAATCGTGACCGACGCGCAGGATGAAGGCAGTAAGGTGAAGCTCGAGGAAGCCATCGAGTCAGCCCAACGGACGGACACCGTGATTCACATCTTATTGGTGGTGGACCCAAGGTACGGAGGAAACGTCAGCGTGGCCCACAAGCTGGCGGATGAAACCGGTGGCCGGATGATATCGGTACGCTCGGAAAAAAATATAGAAGAAGCGTTTGATCAGATCTCCGAAGAGCTGCGCAGCCAATATACCCTGGGCTACTACCCCACAAACAATGCCAAGGACGGAAAATTCCGCAAGATCAAGGTCGAGCTGACCAACAACGAGCTGAAGGTGCTGGCGCGCAGAGGCTATTACGCGCCCAGAAGCTGAACCAGGTCTGCCAACTCTCCCGGGCCTCCAAAAGATTCATTCCGCAACCGCTCTTCCTAAAGATAAGATAACTCATCAGCGCGGAGACGCATTGACCGCCGTGTGCGCCTTGGCTAGTGCCGTTCCAACTATTTGGGCGAAATGACGGTCCAAGAGAGTATTCTCGAAGGGATTTGCTGGAACAAGTTGGAACGGCACTAGTATCGCAAGGCGACGGAGCGGGGCTCCGGAACGATCCTCATGATCAACGAAACGATCGGGCACTATCGCATCCTGCGGCAGTTGGGAAGCGGCGGGATGGGCGTGGTGTATGAAGCCGAGGACACCAGGCTGGGACGCCGCGTGGCGCTGAAATTTCTTCAAGACACCGGCAAGCCGGACCCCGCGGCCATGGAGCGTTTTTTGCGCGAAGCCCGCTCGGCTTCGGCGCTCAATCATCCTGGAATTTGCACCATTTACGCCATTGAAGAACATGACGGGCAGACCTACATCGCCATGGAATTACTGGAAGGAGAATCGCTGGATCGAGCGCTCACCCGCGGGCTGCTGCCGATCGCGAAGACCGTGGAGATCGTCATCCAGGTTGCCGACGCGCTCGATGCCGCGCACAAAAAGGGCATCGTCCACAGAGATATCAAGCCGGCTAACATTTTCTTGTCCGAGCGTGGCGCTGCGAAGCTCCTGGATTTCGGCCTGGCTAAACTTATGGAAGCGGAAGGGGGGATGGAGGGTGAAACCGTCGCGCCATCCAAGGACGCCTTCCTGACCAGCCCGGGCACCACCGTCGGCACCATCGCCTATATGTCGCCCGAGCAGGCGCGCGGCGAAGTGCTGGACGCGCGTAGCGATCTGTTCTCACTGGGTGCGGTGCTCTATCAGATGGTGACGGGCGCCCTGCCTTTTCCAGGCGCGACGACTGCCGTAATCTTCGGAAATATCCTGCATAGCGCCCCGGTTTCCCCGGTCACGCTGAATAGCGCGGTCCCTCAAGAACTGGAACGCATCATCAATGCACTGCTGGAAAAGGATCGTGATTTGCGATGCCAGGGGGCGGCCGAAGTGCGCGCCGACCTGAAGCGCTTGCAGCGGGAGCTGGACCCCGGACGCACAAGTTCCGCTCCAACCGTGGCCGCTAGCCGGACGCCGAGCGGCGCGGTCCGCGCATTCGGGAGCGGCCCCGCTTCTACCGCGGCGTCGGGAGGGACGGCACGCACGGGAAGCGGCGCGGTACTGGCGGAGGCAGCGCAGCGGCACAAAATCGGCACAGGGGTCATTCTGGTGGGACTTCTGGCGGTGGTTTCCGCCGCGGGCTACGGCTTGTACACGCTGGTGCACAAGGGGCAGAGCGATCAAAACGCGCAAAAGACGAAACTCGCTCCGTTTGAAAAATTCACGATCGAAAACGTCTCCAATAACGGCCACATCTCGCGAGCTGCGATTTCCGCGGATGGCAAATACCTGCTGCAGGCGCTGGAGGAAGGCGGCTCTCAGTCACTGTGGCTGCGACACATCCCGACTTCGAGCAACAAGGAAGTGGTGGCGCCGGCGCGCACCCGATATGAGGGGCTGACGTTTTCGCCGGATGGCAACTACATCTTTTTCGTGCGACGCGATGAAGAGAACGAAGCGGAATCGGTCCTCTACGGTGCCACCGTCCTGGGCGGCGAACCGCACGTCGTCATCAAGGATGTGGACAGTCCTATCTCCTTTTCGCCGGACGGCCAGCATTTCGTGTTTCTGCGCGAATTGCACAATGCCCCAAGCTGGGATTTGTTATTGGCCAAGAGCGATGGAACCATCGAGAAGCCCATTTTTAGTGGTCATCCTCTTCCGAGCGATAGCCACGTGCCCGCGTGGTCGCCGGATGGAAAGACCATCGTGATTCCCATCGTGCAACCGACGCAGGACGCCATCGGCGGTTTCCTGGCGGTCGATGTGGCTACAGGTCTGGATCACGTCGTCGCAGTGTCGCCGGACCGCATTTACTATGGCACCGCGTGGATGCCCGATGGGCGCGCGCTGATCACCAGCGCCTCGAAAGTGGCCGCGGGACGTATGCAGCACCAAATCGGCTACGTCAGCTATCCTGACGGCCAATATCGTGCCTTGACCGAAGACACGAATGACTATGGAAATCTGGGAATCGCCAAAGACGGCAAGACCCTGGTAGCCATCCAAAGCAAATTGCGTTTCTCCTTATCCATTGCGCCCGCGAACGATCCGGACCAGTTGCGCACGGTACCTTTGGCGACGCAATTGCCCCTGTGGCGCTGGAATTGGATGCCGGATGGCCGGCTGATTGTGCCGCAGTCTGGCAGCCTGAAAGCCGTTGCCGCCAGCGGAGAAGAAACCACGCTGTACTCCGATCAAAAGCATATCCCGGATCAGGCGGCTGTTTGCGGCGAAGGTCGCTATATCGTGTACCGCCAGGTGGGCGGCAGCAGTGGAACCGCGGCCAATTTGTGGCGAATGGATTTGAACGGCACGAATCAGAAGCAACTGACCAGCGGGCGCAATGACCAGGAGCCCACATGTGCTAAAGACGGGAACTGGGTCTATTACGTGGACAACGTGGACAGTCGCTACGTCAAGCGTGTATCGGTGGAAGGCGGTTCTCCGGAAACCGTGGTGAAATACGCCGTAGGGTCCTACAGCCTATCGCCGGATGGGAAAGAGATCGCATCCTTTGAACTGCGCGAACTCGACCACAAGTTGATGTTGCGGGTCGACAACGTTGAGACCCACCAGATGGCCTACAGCGATATCGATCAGCGCGCCCTGCCGGATGAGCTCGCCTACACGCCGGATGGAAAAGGGGTCGTCTACCTCGTGCGCGAAAAAGGCGCGGACAACCTGTGGTTGCAGCCGCTCGATGGCGCGCCGCACCGCCAACTTACCCACTTCAAGAAGGACAAAACATTCCGGTTCGTGTTTTCTCCCGATGGCACGAAGATTGCCATGGAATGCGGCGAACTGGAATCCGACGCCGTGCTGCTGCACGATAGCGCGCCGTAATTTCGAAAGCCGGCGAACCGCCCCCGCGGGTTTGCTCTATTTCATTCGAACAAGCATGCGGCAACTCTCTGATTCCTAAGGTCATTCCCACTCTGAAATAAAATCCCTCTTATTCGAATACTGTTTGGTTATATTTAAATCTAATACTGTCGGCGCGCCGACAATCCCGCATTGCTCCAGCCGGAAGCCCCGCAGCCCTTTCCCAGTATTTGCTTTTCTCTTGCTTTTGTAGCGGCCGCCTTGTGAGGCGGGCGCCTTTGATTTTCCGGGATGCGAAGGAAGCGTTACTTCACCGACCCCGAGGGCTTGGCGGCCGCGTCCTGGCTGGCCCGGGCGTAATACCCGCGGCGCGCGCGCACCTGGAATCCCCTGTGTTGGGGCGTATCCACGTGGATTTTGTGGTAGCGGCCGTCGAAGGCGTGATTCGTCGGGTCGTACGCGATGGAGTACTGGTTGCGCAATTCCTCGCTGATATCCTGGAACGATTGATCGAGATCGTCCACGTGATAAGGATAGAAGGCGCGGCCGCCGGTCTCTTCGGCCAGGTTCTTCAGGACCTGGTCGCCCTCGGTCAGATGGTATTTGCGGTTGCCGGATTGTTCCTTGTTAGGATCGTCGAGCGAAACCCACTGCGTGCTGGTGCTGATGGAATAAATGACCACGCTGCTGCGTTGCGCCATTTCGATGGCTTCGGAGCGCGTGTGCGTGGAGAGGTTGTCGTCGCCGTCGCTGATAAGAATCATCACGCGCCGGACGACGTCGGGCTGGTCTCCGGGTGGCCGCGGCGGATGGCTTAGCAGGTTTTCGCAAGCATCATAAATGGCGTCGTAGACCGCGGTGCCGCCGCCCGCCCGGGTGCGCAAAATATGGTCGCGGAGCGTTCCGGTGTCATTCGTGAATCCCTGGATGACTTGCGGCTCGTCGTCGAAGGTCATCAGGAAGGCTTCGTCCTTCCTGGGCCGCATCACACTGAACAGGAAATTGTTGGCGGCGTCCTGCTCGAATTTCAGGCGATCGCGAATGCTGTTGGAGGTATCCAGCAGCATGCCGATGCGCAGCGGAAGATCGCTCTGTCTGCTGAAGTAGCGGATCTCCTGGGGGATGTTATCGTCAAGGACCTTAAAATCCTGTTTTTCGAGCGTGGGCACGAGCTTGTTGCGGCGGTCCAAAACGGTGAACAGGACGTCCACAAGATAAACCGTCGCGCGGAAAGTCGTGCCGCTCTGCTGTGGCGGCTCCTGGCCCTGTGCCGCGGCAGGCGGCGGAGGAGGGGGAGCCGGGGGGTTCTGCTGCTGCGCAAAGACAAGGATGCTGCCGAAGAGCGCGGCAACCAGAAGTAGTCCAACGGATAGGTGTCGCATTTGACCTGATTATAGGAAGCCTTTTAGTGCAGCGTCAATTCGTTCCGCGGGCTCGCCGGCGGCCTCGGATAATTTCTGCAAGTACGTGCGCAGCTCGGGCGGGAGCGGCGCCGTAAGCTGAATCGGCTGGCCCGTACGCGGCTGGGCAAATGCAATTTTTGCGGCGTGCAGGAAATTGCGCCCAAGAGACGGCAGTGTGCTGCGGCCAATGTGCAATTGGCCCGCGGCACCGTAAAGCGTATCTCCCACCACAGGGTGGCGCAGCGCGGAAAAATGCACGCGGATCTGGTGCGTGCGCCCGGTGTGCAGTTGGACTTCCAGGAGCGTCGTGGAATCGACGCGCGCAAGGACTTGCCAATCGGTGCGCGCCTCGCGCGCATTGTGCAGAAGAGCGGCGCGCCTCGCGGTCATACGCGTGCGGCGATTGGGATCGCGCGCAATGGCCAGCTCAATGCGGCCGCGCTCCTCTTTCAACACACCCTGCACCAAAGCGAGGTAGATCTTCTGGACGGAGCGGTCGCGGAACGCCTCCGCTAGCCTGGCGTGCGCAAAATCATTTTTCGCCACCAGGAGGATGCCCGAGGTTTCCTTGTCCAGGCGATGCACGATGCCGGGCCGCAGAGCATCGCCGGACTGCGAGAGGGATTGCCCACGGCCGAGCAACGCGTTCACGAGCGTTCCGTGGGAATTCCCTGCCCCGGCATGCACGGTCATTCCCGCAGGTTTGTTGACGGCGATGACGTCTTCGTCTTCGTAAAGAATGTCGAGTGGAATCGCTTCGGCTTCAGCACGCAACGCCGGGCGCGGCTGCGGAACGACCTCGATGGTGTCACCCGCGTGGATTTTGTGCGAATCCTTCGCCGCTTTTCCGTTCAACAGGACCAGCCCGCCCGCGATGAGTTCCTGCACACGCGTGCGGGAAAGCTGCGGACAATGTTTGGCCACGACGCGATCCAGGCGCAGGCCAGCGTCCTCGTCCGCTACCGTGATTTCCAGATGCTGAGGTTCGCTCACTAGGAGAGTCTATCGCAGGATGCTACTGGAACACCCGTCCGGGCGTGTGGATCAGCGCCACTATTTCTTTGCGGATGAGCGAAGGGATGGGCGGCTGAATAGAACTTCAAGCACGATCAACACTGCCCCTGTCGTGATCGCCGAATCGGCCACGTTGAATGCCGGCCACGGATTTAAGATGCGCCAGGGAATAAATCGCAACCACACTTCCAGGAAATCGGTGACGGGGCCGTGGAGAATGCGGTCCGTGACGTTGCCGGTGGCCCCGCCAAGGAGCAACGCGAGCCCCACTGCTTGCAGGGCGCCCGCGCTGCGGCTGGTCACGAACAGCCACGCGATGAGACCGATGATGACCAGGGTGCCGGCGATCAGCAGAACTCGGACGACGGATGGCGAGTACCCCGCCAGAAAGCTGAAGGCGATGCCGGGATTCCGTGCGTACACCAGGTTTACGGAATGCGTGATGACCGGATGCGGAAAGTATTCTTCCGGCCGCGATTCGATCCACGCTTTGCTGGCGCGGTCCAGGAACACGACCCCCAGCGTGAGCCAGAGCCAGCGGAGACGGCGCGGAAAGATCATGGTATTAATGACGAAAAGGAAGTGAAGGAAATAAAGGAAGGTAGGCAGGACATCACAGCTTGCCTCCCTCGATTTCGGCAATGGCTTCGCTGCAGCGTTCGCAGATGGTGGGGTAACGCGAGTTTTCGCCCACATGCGTGGAATAGTTCCAGCAGCGTTCGCACTTCTTGCCATCGGCGCGCTGCACGGTCACTTCAAGGCTGGGCACAGCTTCCGAGCGGAACTCTCCGGTTCCCGCGCTGATGAAATCCACTTGAGAAACAATGAAGAGAGCGGGCAGCACCGGCAAATAGTGTTTGAGTTTGGCTTTGAGCTCAAGGTCGGCGTTGAGAAGAACTTTCGCCTCGAGCCCCGAGTTGATCAGTTTCTTATCGTTGCGCGCGCTTTCCAACGCCTTCAGCACTTCCCCGCGGACTTTCCCGAGCAGTTCCCATGTGTTGGCCTTGTCACCAGGTATGCCGCTTCGGAGCTCCGCTTCCTGCGGAAACAGCGCCATGTGGACGCTCCCGGGTTCGCCGGCGGCTTTTGGCAAATACTTCCAGAGTTCCTCTGCAGTAAAAACGAGGATGGGGGCCGCCAGTCGCACGAGCGCGCTGGTGATCTTCCAGACCGCCGTTTGCGCGGAGCGGCGTGACCTGCTGTTGGGCGACTTGGTGTAGAGGCGGTCCTTCAGCACGTCGTAATAGAAAGCGCTGAGATCCACGACGCAATAGTCGTGTATGGCGTGATACACGCGGTGAAATTCATAGGCGGCGTACCACTCGCGGCAGCGCTTGACAAGGTCGGCAGTGCGCTCAAGCATCCAGCGATCCATCTCCTCGAGCTGCTCATTGGCCAAAACGTCGCGCGAGGGATTGAAATCGCTTAGATTGCCCAGGGCGAAACGAAACGTGTTGCGAATCTTGCGATACGCTTCGCTGAGCTGCGTCATCACCCGCTCGCTCATCTTCACGTCCGCCTGGTATTCCTGCGAAGCCACCCACAAGCGCAGCAGATCCGCGCCCCACTTATCGCAAATCTCGTTTGGCAGCACGACATTGCCCAGCGACTTCGACATCGGCCGCCCCTGCTCATCCAGAGTCCATCCGTGGGTGACCACGCAGCGGTAGGGCGCCTTGTCCTTGATGCCCACGCCGATCAAGAGCGAGCTGTGGAACCACCCGCGGTACTGGTCCGGGCCTTCCGCATAGACGTCCGCGGGCCACTCGTTGCCATGCAGTACGGCGAGGTGCGACGATCCGGAATCGAACCACACGTCCAGAATGTCGTGCTCCTTGCGCCATTTAGCGGCGCCGCACGCGCATTTCGTGCCGGGCGGCAACAGCTCTTCGGGAGAATGGGTGTACCAGGCGTCCGCGCCTTCATTCTCAAACCACTTCACAACATTGCGCAATGCCGTGAAATCGCTGAGCTGCTTTCCGCAAGCATCGCAGAAGAAAACGATGATCGGAACGCCCCAGAAACGCTGGCGGGAAACGCACCAGTCCGGGCGGCTCTCGATCATTTCGTAGATGCGGTCCTCGCCCCAGCCGGGAATCCACTTGACGTTGTGAATTTCCTGCAGCGCTTCCTGGCGCAACGATTTCTGCGCTCCGTGAGCCACTTGATCCAGCTTGACGAACCACTGCTCCGTCGCCCGGAAAATCACGGGATTGTGGCAGCGCCAGCAGTGCGGATAGGAGTGCTTGTAAGCGTGATGGCCGAGCAGCGCGCCGCGATCGCCGAGAAGTTTCACTACGATGGGGTTGGCGGTGAAAACGTCTTTACCTTTGTATTCCGGTAAGCCTTCCAGGTAGACGCCGCGATCGTCGAGGGGCGCATAGATCTCCAGGTTGTATTTTTGGCCGGAGATGAAGTCGTCCGCTCCGTGACCCGGCGCCGTGTGCACGATGCCGCTGCCCTGATCGAGCGTCACATAGTCCGCCAGGATGCCGGGCACCTGAATCGGCAGGAAAGGGTGCTGGAATTTCATGTCCTCAAAATCGCGGCCCTGGAAAGTGGCCAGCACTTCGGCTTGCTTAATCTCCGGCCTCGGCCTGCAAACCTGCGACGCGATCCACGGCCAGCAGCAGCTTGCCCTTTTCCGTCTGCACCACGGCGTACTGATAATCGGGATGGAATGCCAGCGCGCGATTGTGGGGAATCGTCCAGGGCGTAGTGGTCCAGATCACCGCGGAGACATCGGAGCCGATCTTGGCGGCATCGCCGGAGCCGCCGCCCACGACTTTAAAGGTGACCCAGATCGAGGGGCTGGTGTGGTCCTCGTACTCGACTTCCGCTTCCGCCAGCGCCGTATTGTCGTGGATGCACCAGTAGACCGGCTTGCGCCCGCGATAGACGTATCCCTTTTCCATGAAATCCAGGAAAGCACCGGCGATGGTGGCTTCGTACGGGTGGCTCATGGTGAGGTAGGGATCGTTCCACCGGCCGAAGACACCGAGGCGCTTGAAATCGCGCTTGTGCTGCTCGACGTAGCGGGTGGCGTAAGCGCGGCATCGCTGGCGGAACTCCGCCGGCGAAACCTTGCCTTTTCCGCCGAGCTCTTTCTCCACCTGGGTTTCAATCGGCAAACCGTGGCAATCCCACCCCGGCACATAAGGCGCGTAGTGGCCCGCCATGCTCTTGGATTTGACGATCAGATCTTTCAGCGTTTTATTGAGCCCGGTGCCGAGATGAATGGTTCCCGTGGGATAAGGCGGGCCATCGTGCAACACGAAAAGAGGCTTGCCCCGGCGAGCTTCCAAAATGCGCTCGTAAAGGTGGGACTCTTCCCAGGCGGCGAGCTGCTTGGGCTCGTTCTGCGGGAGGTTGGCCTTCATGGGAAAATCCGTCTTTGGCAGGTTGAGGGTCTTCTTGAGTTCCAATGGTTCAGCCATGGATGCGGTGTGCCGATGTCCCTTCTACGCCGCCCGTTTGCGGGTGACCGAATCGGTCAAAAGCCCTCGTTGCCGGCGGGAAACTACGGAAAGCAGTGTAACAACGTATGTTACAATGAAAGCCAGCAGGTGTCAGCCGTGGGGGTCGCGCAACCTTTCTTGCCTTGCGCGAATCATAACGGCTGGGTGAATAATTTTCGGTAGGCCTACGTCTACCCAAGTTGAGGGAATAACAGGTGCCGGGCTTTATCAACCTCCTTCCAGATGAGCTAAGCAAGCCGAAGCGCACCGGGCCGGAAGAAGTTATTCCTGTGCCCCGCGCCGCGCTGCCGGAATTTGGCATACCCGCCCATCTGATGCCAGACGATTTCTGGTCCAACCTCAAGCAGTTTCTATTTGAACATCCCGTGAAGGTGATCGAGCGCAAGGATGCGCCTTTCACGCAGGCCACGTTTGGTTCCGGACTCGCCGAAAATCTAAAGTTCTTCGTGTCCGCACCTGCTGCCCCGAAGGGGATCGTCAATAAGCGCCTGGAAGTGGACTGGGGCGGGAGCTTCGGAAGTTTCGCGTATCGCCTGAAGGAACTCTTCTTCCCCACGAAATTGCCGCCGCTGCGACTGACCAGCAAGCCGATCAAGGTGAAGGATATCTGGTCAAAGGATGAGAATTGGAGCTGGACCCAGGCGACGGCGTTTGTCTTGCACATCGGTATTGTGGTGCTTCTGGTGGTTCCGTTTGGCTGGAATTTATTGAGTAAGAAGATTGAGGCTAAGAACAAGCCGGGGATAGATGTCACCGCCCTGGATATCTCTCCTTATGTCGCCAAGCTGCCTGCGGGGAACAACAAAGCAGGTGGCGGAGGCGGCGGAGGTGATCGTTCGCCGACGCCGGCCACCAAGGGCAAGGCTCCGCGATTTACGATGACGCAGTTCACGCCGCCCACGGCGGTGATCAAGAATCAGGATCCCAAACTGCCGATGGAACCCACGCTCTTGGGTCCGCCGGAATTGAAGATTGCCAATCCGGCGCTTGCCAATTTTGGCGATCCGCTGGCTGCCTCGGTCACCATGTCGAATGGACCGGGTGGCGGTGGTGGTATTGGCACGGGAGAAGGCGGAGGCATAGGCAGCGGCAGTGGCGGAGGCCTGGGTCCCGGTGAAGGCGGCGGAACTGGCGGCGGCGTATTCCGCGCCGGTGTGAATGGCGTTGGTTCACCTACCTGCTTCTACATGCCGAATCCGCCCTATTCGGAAGAGGCGCGCAAGGCCAAGTATTCCGGAGTGGTGCTCGTGGAGGCGGTAATCACGGTTGATGGACAGGTGACGCATCCACGGGTAATTCGCAGCCCCGGCCTGGGTTTGGATGACAGTACGGTGCAGACCATGCGCACCTGGCGATGCAAAGCGGCGACCGGGCCCGCTGGGAAGCCGGTGCCCACGTTGGTCTCGTTTGAAGTCAACTTCCGGCTGTACTGAGATACTGACAACAAATTCAGGGTGGAAAAGAGGGCTATAGGCTTTCTGTTCCTTTTCAATTTGATTTCTTCCTTCCAATCAATCCGCGCCGGGCAACCTAAATTGACAATGTGAATTCTCATTTAGTGATTCTTCCTCCGCATTCGGTTGATTCTTCCGGGGGAGCTGAGGTGCGGGGGATGGCGGAGGTTCCTGTGCTCAGCCCACTGCACAATCCATCCAGGCCAGAATCGTGGTTTCACCGAGTTGTGGGAAACCTGCAGGAACTCGGGACGCGAAAGACAGCCGTCGCCGCTCCATTGACTCCCGGGCCTCTCCATTTCTATGCGATTGACCTCTCCGCACGCACAGGGAACGCACAGGCCTTATCCGCGGTATTCCATCTGGCCGTGTGCTGTCTGGCGCTGACACTTCTGGCCTCGACTCCCGCGGGCAAGCGAATCGTGCATCAGATCGAAATCGGGCAGGTACGAGAGTTGTTGCCGTATTTCCCTCCGGTCGACACCAGTGCCATGGGACAACCCAACTTAGGCCGCGAGGGAGGCGGGGGCGAGAACGATCCTAGGCCGGCGCGCCTCGGGAATCTGGCGCCAAGTTCCTCCATGCCGCTAGCGCCCCCGCGACTCGTGGAGAATCGCGACTCGCAATTACCGGCTCCTCCCGCAGTATTTGATGCGAATGCCCCCACGGATGTTCCGACGGTGACGAATTTAGGCTTGCCATGGATGAACTCCGACACTCATTCGGCCGGCCCGGGCTCAAGGCATGGATTCGGTTCGGGCAGGAATGGAGGTATGGGCGATGGAGACGGAGATGGCGCTGGTGAAGGCGAAGATGGAGGTCCCTACGCAAACGTCGTTTCACAAGCCATGTGCAGCTACTGCCCGAATCCGGAGTACACGGAGGAGGCCCGGAAGGAAAAGCTGCAAGGTGGCGTCACCGTGCAGGTGTTGATCGGAGCCGACGGCACCGCCAAGAGAATACGTATCGTGAAGGGATTGGGGATGGGACTTGACGAGCGCACCATCGAGACGGTTCGCCATTGGCGGTTTGTTCCGGCGCGCGACGCGCACCACCGCGGCGTCCCGGTGTGGGTGACGATTGAAACTGTCTTCCGGCTATTTTAGGCCTGACTTTCTCTCCAATAGCCGCCCCCAAAAAAAGGTGGCACTTAGGTATTGCCAAGAGAGTTTAACGTTCGCCGGATACCTGCCTCTGCTAGGATGAAGCCCATGCGAACGAAATGGCGCTTCCTTCTATTTTTTTGCTCCCTGCTTCTCTTTGCGCAACTTTCTAACGGGCAGAGTGCCACGGGAACACTCGATATAACCATGCATATTACGCCCACGGGAGCGCGTCCCGAGCCCGTGCGTCAATTTACTTTATATCTCTTGACGAAAAGCTACGCCGATATCATCAAGGAAGTCGAAGGTCAAGATGTTCTGCCAACGCGCGCGGAATTCATCGACAATCTGAAATGCACTCCGCAACTCAAGAAATGGCTTAAGGCGCACGACGAGATGGACCTGACTATGCCCGACTTCGACAAACTGGTTACTCCCATTGAGATCATGGAGGTGCCGGAGTTTCTGGCGGCGTATCAAAGATCCAACAGCGGCGGCGTCACCACGGGAATGCCCATTCCAAGATTCCGGGAAGCCGACCACGAAGCCAACCCAGAGAAGTACGACAAACAAAAACAGGAGTACGTGAAAGCGCTGAAGAAGTTCGTGGAGACGCACCCCGCGACGGTTACGGGCATGGAATTGGAACTGGCGGGCGTAAATCCCAAATATCAGTGGGACAAACTCCATGCGGACCACAAAAAGAAAATCGCGCGGCTTGCTCCGGATATCGCCCAGACAAAATATCTGGCCGCCAAAGTGGACACGGACCTGGACGGGCATGTCACGCTCTCCGGCCTTGCCCCCGGCGCGTATTGGGTGAGTTCCCTGGGTATGGACGCCGCCGCTGGCGACCGCCGGTTGCGCTGGGATGTGGCCGCGACGATTCAGGCGGCGCAGACCACGTGGCTCGCTCTGACCAACATCAACGGCATCGATGCGCTTAGTCCCCAGCCCTGATAGGGCACCAAGCGGAATTACGCTATCCTGTTCGCATGGGCACGCCGCTTCTGTGGTTTGCATTCATCCTCTTCGTCCTGATCGCCATCGCCCTCGATCTGGGAGTCTTCCACCGCAAAGCTCATAAGGTTGGAGTCCGTGAAGCGGCTCTCTGGAGCTGCGTGTGGGTCGGTCTGGCAGTGAGCTTTGGATTTTCCGTGTGGCACTGGTACGGCGCGCAGCGCGGCCTGGAATATTTCACGGGCTATGTGATCGAGAAAGCGCTGAGCGTGGATAACCTGTTCGTGTTCCTGGTGATTTTCCGCGCCTTCCAGGTGGATGAGCGTGTGCAACACCGCGTGCTGGAGTGGGGCATCATCGGCGCGCTGGTGATGCGCGGAATCATGATCGCCGCGGGAGTGGCGCTGGTATCGCGGTTCAGTTGGATCTTGCAGCTCTTCGGCGTTTTTCTGCTTTATACCGGGCTGCACATGCTGCTGAAGCGGGATAAGGCCGTGCACTACGAGCGTAACCCTATTTTCCGCTTCGCCAGCACGCACCTGCGCGTGACCAGGGATTATCACGGCGGCAATTTCTTCGTGCGCGAAAACGCCAAGCTCTTCGCCACCCCGCTGGTTCTCGTACTCCTGATCGTGGAGATCACGGATGTCACCTTCGCCGCTGACTCCATCCCCGCCATCTTCGGCATCACGCGCGACGCTTTCATTATTTTTTCGTCGAATGTGTTTGCTATTTTGGGGCTGCGCGCGCTGTATTTTCTGCTGACGGACATTCTGGACTATTTCCGTTACCTGGGCATTGGGCTAGCATTGGTGCTGCTCTTCATCGGGGCGAAGATGGTGCTGGACCCCTGGTGGCACGTTTCCGTGAAGCTCTCGCTCGCAGCGGTGGCGGGAGTTCTGTTGGCAACGATGCTGATTTCGCTTTTGGCGGGCCCCAAGAAACTGGGCACGCCGGCGCAACCTTAAGCGAGGGGGCGCGTCCGGCTGAGGTAAAATACTGGAATGATGAAGGAAGCGTTTTTGCGGGCCATTGCGGGAATGACCTCGGCGGAATCCGAGGTGCGCGTCGCGTCGGCCACGGAGATTTACCGGACGGGGCGCGCGCTGGCCGACCATGCGGCTTTTCCCTGGTGGGATAATGAGGAACTGTACAAGCTGCTCGAGGGAGCCAATCCCCACGTGACCGTGGGCCTGGCGGTGCAACCCGACCGCTTCGAGAAAATTCGCGAAGCCAGCGGCTCGCCGCGGCTCGCGGAAATTCCTCCGGATCAGGATGCCCAGGAATTTGAAATACACCTGCCGGGCGGACTCTCCATGGATATCTTGACTTCCCGCGATGCCGCGGGAAGCGGCGCTATCGCCAAGTACCTGCAGAAGTTCGGCGAAGGCATTCAACAGATCGAATATCGTTGTGCGAACGTGGAGCGCGCCGCGGAAATTCTGCGCGACAAATTTGGCATTGCTCCGGTTTATCCGGCGGCGCGCACGGGAGCCGATGGCACGCGTATCAATTTCTTCCTGGTGAGCGCTCCCAGCGCCAGCAAGGTTTTGATCGAGCTTTACGAACCCGCCCCGCGCATCGATTAATCGCACCACGCTTCATTAGGAATGCAGGAACTGCTCACACCTTGCCTAGATAGGGTCGAGCGATGCTTGACCCCTACATGAAGGAACCGCGGTCTGCAAACGATCAAGGCTTCGGCGACTCTGAAGCGGCGCTCAGGGTCTGCCATGCGCGGAAGAGTTCGCCGACGCTCCAGGCTTGCCCAATGCATCCCGCGGCGGGGAAGGGCGGGTCGCCGCCAAAAATTTCCGCAATGCTGCCCAACCCGGAGGAATAAATGCTTTGGCCCAAGGGTTCGAGGAAGCTCTGGGCTGCCGCCCGGTCCCCGTACACGCGATAGTGCGCCAGCGCAAACGGCCCGAGCAGCCAACCCCACACCGTTCCCTGGTGATAAGCGGAATCGCGCTCACGAGGACTGCCCGCATACACTCCCTTATAGGACGCCTCAGAGGGCGCCAAGCTGCGCAAGCCGTGCGACGTAAGCAAATGCCTGGCCACGGCGTCAACGACCGATTTCTGCTGGCGTTCGGAAAGCGGGCTTACGGGGAGCGCGACGCCGAAAATCTGGTTGGGGCGCAAGGAAGCATCGTTTCCCCTGCCCGGCACATCAATGACGTCGAAGCAGCAATCGCGCTCGGGATTCCAGAATTTTTGGAAGTTCCGCGTGGCCTTCTCCGCGAGTTTTTCGTAGCCCTCGCCCGGCCGCACCAGCAGTCGCGCAAAGTCCGCCATCGTGTGCAGCGCGTTGATCCACAGGGCATTGATTTCCACGGGCTTGCCGATGCGTGGCGTCACCACCCAGTCTCCGATTTTCGCATCCATCCAGGTGAGCTGCACTTCCGGACTGCCCGCAAAAATCAGGGCATCCGCGGGATCGACCTTGATGTTGTAGCGCGTGCCACGCACGTGCGCGTCCACAATCTCCACGAGCACAGGGAAGAGCTGTTGCACCAGCTCCAGGTTCTGCGTCGCGGCATAATACTGGCGCAGCGCCTCGAAATACCACAGAGCGGCGTCCACAGAGTTGTACTGCGGCGGGCCGTTGGAATCCGGGAAATTATTGGGCAACATTCCTGCATCGACATACCTTGAAAAAGTCAGCAAGATTCTTCGCGCAATTTCCGGGCGTCCGAGGGGGAGTGTTAATCCCGGCAGCGCGATCATGGTGTCGCGTCCCCAATCGCCAAACCAGTGGTAGCCGGCGATCAGGCTCAAGCCCTCCGGCTCCTCCCGCAGGGCGCGGCGAACCACAAATTGATCCGCGGCGAGAACCAACTGCCACAGCCATCCAGGTTCCTCTTCCACGGGCGAGGTGCACACCTTGCTGTGCTGCTCCTGCCAAGCCTGGAACAATTTCCACTCGTGATTGGATTGCGCGGTGCGCGCTTCCTCGCCGTCGAGCGAAGTTGCCTCGGTCGTAGTGAAAACAAGCGTGACACTTTCCTGGGGCGCCAACCGGAAATGAAACTGCGCCGCCAGCAAACGGTCCTCGCGGTCATCAAGGGCGCGCTCTTTTTCGACGGGCAGAAAATAGTCGCGGTACCACTCATGGCGCGGCTGTACGGACGCGCCGGCACTTTTCAAGTAGAACGGAGTCGCGCCCTCGAAGGCGCGGATTCTTAGGCCGTTCTCGACGGGTTCGACGCTCATGCGCCAATCCCCGGCCTGTGTCGTGGCGTGAAAATCGCGGTAATTCACCAGCACCTTGGCGTCAATTTCCACCGGTCCGCCGCCGCGCACCAGAGTGTACTGCACGCAGGTGGTGTTCTCGCCCTGCTTCATCCACACGCACTTTTCCAGCAAAGCGTCCGCGAGGGCGTAGCGCCACACGGGCTTGGTACCTTCAAGGGAAAAACTTTCGATCTGGAGGTACCCACTCGGGGAAACAAACCCGCTGCTCCAGCGGTTGGTCGCAAGCGGAAAGCTGCTTTCGAGGTAGCGCACGCTTTCGTCAAGTCCGGCAACCAGCAGCGTGCGTCCCACGGGCGGCTGCAGCGCCGCGATCAAGAGGCCATGGTATCGGCGGGTGGCTGTGCCCGCAACGGTTCCCGAAGCGAATCCGCCCAAGCCATTGGTGACCAGCCATTCGCGGGCTTCCGCGGCATCCAGTTCACCGCACACTTCCCTGCCGAACTGCACTTCCGCTAGGAGCGACACGCTTTATTCTCCGCTTTGTTCGAGCAGCTTGGCGACCAGGCCGGTCCAGCCCGTCTGGTGGCTGGCGCCGATGCCTGCGCCATTGTCTCCATGAAAATATTCGTAGAAAAGAACCAGGTCACGCCAGTGTGGATCTTTGTTAAACAAATCGGCCGAACCGGCAAAGGGCCGGCGTCCGTCCTTGCCTGGCAGGAAAATGCGCGTCAAGCGGCGGGAAATCTCCGCGGCCACCTGCCAAAGATCCATTTCCCGGCGGGAATGCGTGGGGCACTCGACCTTGAAATCCTCGCCATAATAGTGGTGGTATTTCTGGAGCGACTCGATCAGAAGATAGTTCATGGGAAACCACACCGGTCCACGCCAATTGGAATTGCCCCCGAAAATCCCGGTGGTGGACTCCGCGGGTTCGTAATCCACGCGGCCGATGTGATCGTTCACCTGCACCTCATAGGGATGCTCGAGGTGATAGCGGGACAATGCCCGCACCCCATAGGGTGAAAGGAATTCCGTTTCATCCAGCATCCGCCACAGCACGCGCTTCAGTTGCTTGCGGTTCACCAGGGAAAGAAGGCGACGCACACCGCGCGCGGAGCGCTGCGTCATCTCGATGTGTTCCGGCACATCGGGATGATGGTCGATGAACCACTGCATGCGGCGCTTGAAGCCCGGGAGGCGATCAACGATTTCCGGCTCAAGCGTCTCCACCGCAAATAACGGGATGAGCCCGACCATGGACCTGATTTTCAGGAAATGCTCGTCGCCATTCGGCAGGTGCAGCAAATCATAATAGAAGCCATCTTCCGCGTCCCAGAGCGAGCGCCTGTCATAGCCGATAACGTTCATCGCATGGGCGATATGCACGAAATGCTCGAAGAACTTGCTGGCCACGTCTTCATAAGCCTGGTCATCCTTCGCCAGCTCCAGTGCGATCGCAAGCATGTTCAGGCAGTACATCCCCATCCAACTGGTGCCATCGGATTGTTCCAAATGCCCGCCCGTGGGAAGCGGGGCCGACCGGTCGAATACTCCGATGTTATCCAGTCCCAGGAATCCACCTTGAAAGATGTTGCGTCCGTCAGGGTCTTTGCGGTTCACCCACCACGTAAAATTCAGCAGGAGCTTGTGGAAGATTCTCTCCAGAAATGCCTCGATCGGCCACGCCCCGGACGCGCCGCTCGATTTTGTAAACGCGCCAGGCTGCCCAGGCGTGCACCGGGGGATTCACGTCGCCAAAGGCCCACTCATAGGCAGGCAATTGACCATTCGGGTGCATGTACCACTCGCGAAGCAGCAGGATCAGTTGATCTTTGGCGTAGTCCGGGTCAACCAACGCCAGAGGGGATGGTATGAAATGCCAAATCCCAGGCGGCGTACCACGGATATTCCCATTTGTCCGGCATGGAAATGACGTCATCGTTGTACAGGTGGGTCCATTCTTTGTTGCGGCCTTCCCAGCGTTCTTCCGGCGGAGCAGGCCCGGCGGGATCGCCAGCCAGCCAGGTGTGCACGTCATAGTGATAAAACTGCTTGGACCACAGCATGCCCGCGTAGGCCTGCCGCATCACCTGGTGGGCATCGCTGGAGAGCTCCTTTCCCAGCCGGGAACTGTAAAACTCATCGGCCTCTTTCTGGCGCTGCACAAAAAGAGCATCGAAGCCTTTGGCAAAATCATTTGTGCCAGGAACGCCCTCCGCACGTTCCTGATGGGCTGGAGAAGTAATCGTTCCCACCATGGGTGAATCGGCATCCATACCGCCAAGGGGATCGATATCCGTCAGGCGGAGTTTGAGCGTGGCCGAGTCCCCCGGTCCTAATTGCAGGGGGTAGTGCGCCGCCATCTTGGTGCCGACGCGTTCCGGGTTAACCGCTGCCTTGTCTCCATGAATCAGCCATTCGTGAAAAGCATCCTTCACATAGGGAGTACGGCTCCGAGAGTTGAAAATCCTGGCGTAATTGGTTTCGTTTTCGGTGAACAGAAGCTCCGGCTGCCCCGCGCACAGTAGCCAGCGCTTGCCATACTCCCAATGCTGCAATTCCGCGCAAACCGCCCCCGGTGTGTCCGGGGCGTTCCGGACGGTGGGACGCCTCAAATCCTTGCCCCAGGACCAGGTATTTCGGAACCACAGGGTGGGCAGGAGATGCAGTACCGCCAATTCCGGTCCTCGATTGATCGCCGTTATTTTTATGAGGATATCTTCCACATCGCCCTTCGCGTATTCCATGAAGACATCAAAATAACGGTTTCCCTCAAACACGCCGGTGTCCAGCAATTCAAACTCTGGTGCGCTTCGTCCTCGCCGCTGATTTTCCTCCAGCAACTGAGCATAAGGAAACTCTGCCTGGGGATATTTGTAGAGCATGCGCATGTAACTGTGCGTGGGGGTGGAATCGAGGTAGAAGTAGTACTCCTTCACATCCTCGCCGTGATTTCCCTGATTTCCGGTCAACCCGAACAGGCGTTCTTTCAGGATCGGGTCGCGGCCATTCCAGAGCGTCAAGGCGAAACAGATCATTTGGTGGCGGTCGGAGAGTCCACCGATGCCGTCTTCTCCCCAGCGATAGGCCCGGGCGTGGGCGTGTTCAAAGGGAAAGGATTCCCAGGCGCTGCCGTCTTTGCTGTAGTCCTCTCGGACCGTCCCCCATTGGCGTTCCGCGAGGTAAGGCCCCCAGCGTTTCCAATGTTTCTTGTGAAGCCGGGATTCCTCCAGGCGATGATCCTCGATGGTCAATAGTCTGGGCATAATCGTGGGTTCCTCAAGAACAAGCCGGCACCCATGCTCGCATCTTTCGCAAAAATTCGGGGAGACGGGCGGCGGGGAGTTGTCGGTTCAAGCAAGCCCCCTTCCGTGAGGCCACAAATTCTGGTTGCCGCGAATGCGGAAGTCATAGTGGAGAATGCGAACTCAACTCGATTCCCGGCAGAAATGCACTGGCATCCCGTCATTCGCCGTAGGGTACCCAGACATTCTTCACCTGATAGGCATGGTGCAAGGTACCAACGGCCTTCTCCTTGCTCGCGGCTGAAGAAAGTTCAACTCGCGGCCTTCGTTGGTCCAGACCTGCTTCAGGTTTCCGGTGGAAAGTGCCTTCGCGGCCGCACACTCGGCTGCGTCTCCATAACACCAGATGGCGTCCAGGTCATCGTGCTCAGCCATAACCCTTAACAACTCCGCAGTGCGTCCGGTCACGAGATTCACTGCCCCCGCTGGCAGATCGCTGGTTTCAAAAACCTGGTACAAATCTCCCGCGATCAGCGGGTAGGATTCCGACGGCACGGCCACCACTGTGTTTCCCGCGCTGAGCAGCGGCAGCACCAGCGAGAAAAATCCAAGTAAGGGCGCATTGGCCGGACAGATCACCCCCACGGTGCCCAGCGGTTCATTCATGGCGATGGCAATGCTGCGAAACGGAGGGCTGTGTACCGCGCCCTCGTACTTGTCCGTCCACGCCGCGTAGGCGAACAGCCGCTCGACGCTGAGGCGCACTTCATCCGTGGCTTGCTGCTTGCCCACGGCCGCGGCAAGCCGGCCAGTAATCTCTTTCCCGCGCAGCGAGAGGTTTTCCGCCAGGTAGTAAAGCACCTGCGCGCGATTGTGTGCGGTCGTCTTTGCCCAGGTTTCTGCTTTGCGTGCCGCTTCCACGGCGTTGCGAATGTCCTTGCGATTGCCCAGCGGCGATTCCCCGAGCAGTTCGCCCTTCTTGCCGCGAACCTCGACCGCGTAACCCGAATCCGGCCGCACTTGCTTGCCGCCAATAAACAACTTCACCGTGCGGTCGACCGCTGGGTTGTCTACCTCGGTTTTGCCGCCCTTTGCGGCCGCTTTCGCGCGAAGCGGCGGCGCCTTGCGAAACCACTCCGGTTCGATGTACTCCAGCAGCCCTTCCCTCCCGCCTTCGCGGCCATAGCCGCTTTCCCGGTAGCCGCCGAAGCCGCAAGCCGCGTCGAACAAATTCGTGCTGTTCACCCATACCACGCCAGCCTTGAGTTGCGCGGCAACGTGAAGGGCTACGTTTACGCTTTCACTCCACACGCTCGCGGCGAGTCCATAGACCGTGTTGTTGGCCAATTCCACGGCTTCCCGCGGCGTGCGAAACGTCATCGACGCAAGCACCGGCCCGAAGATCTCCTGTTGCGCCACGATGGATGTGGGATGAACGTTGCTGAGCAGCGTCGGTTTGTAATAGAAGCCGCGCGATGGCAAAGCCACTTCCGGCTGCCAGCACGTGGCGCCTTCCGCTACCCCTTGCTTCACCAGGCGATCAATGCGATCTAACTGCACACGCGCCACGATGGCGCCGATGTCAATCGCCTTGTCCAGGGGCGCGCCGACGCGCAACGTGCTCATCCGCGCCTGCAATTTCCGCGTGAGCTTTTCCGCGATGCTTTCCTGCACCAGCAGCCGCGAACCCGCGCAACAGACCTGCCCTTGATTAAGCCAGATGCCGTCCACCAGGCCTTCCACGGCGCTGTCCAGATCGGCGTCCTCAAAGATGATGAAGGGCGACTTCCCTCCCAGTTCCAGCGACAAGCGTTTGTGCGAATTGGCTGTCGCCTTGCGAATCGCCCGGCCCACTTCCGTTGAGCCCGTGAAGGCAATCTTGTTTACGTCGGGATGATTCACCAGCGCTTCGCCCGTCTGGCCATCTCCGGTGACGATATTCACCACTCCGGGAGGCAGGGCGATTTCCGTGCAGATTTCCGCGAAGGCCAGCGCGGTCAACGGCGTGTACTCGGCAGGTTTCAGGACAACAGTGTTTCCGGTTGCCAATGCGGGCGCAATTTTCCATGCCAGCATCAGCAGCGGAAAATTCCAGGGGATAATCTGGCCGATCACGCCACACGGTCTGTAACCCGGGAACTCGGGCTCCCAAAGCTGCGCCCATCCGGCGTGGTAATAGAAATGCCGCGCCACCAACGGAATATCGATGTCGCGGCTCTCGCGGATAGGCTTGCCGTTGTCTATGGTTTCGAGGACGGCCAAGCGGCGCGCGTGTTTTTGCACGTGACGCGCTAACGCGTAGAGATAGCGCGCCCGCTCGTGCCCGGAAAGCTTCTGCCAGCCCGGCAAGGCTTTGCGCGCCGCCTTCGCGGCAGCATCGATGTCCGCCGCGCTGCCTTGTGCTACATCGGCGATCTTTTCCCCTGTGGAGGGGTCGCTCGTCTCGAAATAGCCTCCTTCGGCTGGAACCTTCCAGGCTCCGCCGATGAAATGGCCGAAACGCCGGTGATGCCGGTCGAGCCATTGCAGCGATTCTTTGGGATCCTCCGGGGCCGGCCCGTAGTCCATGGCCTTGAACTTTTCAATCACGCTCATTTCTTAGCTGTGTCCTCCGTGGCCGAGTTCTCATACGAGCGCGCTGGCGCGGCTCAGGCCTTTTTCGCCAGCCTCTCGCGCATTGTTTCGAGCCGCTTCAGTATGAATTTCAGCCGCTCCCGGCCCCACTTCGTATTCGTAATCACCTTCTCGATGTCCAGGAACGCTTCCGGATCGCCAAGCTTGTCACGTAGTTCCTTCAGGAACGGATGCACCTTCCCAAACAGCACAAACATCTCCCCGCTGAATGCGGGCCGCAGGAACAGTTCTTCACTCACCGCCCCTTGCAGCACCAGCGCAGCGGCAATTCCCCAGTAACCTCCCACCTGGCGCAGCCAGTTGTTTTCCTGCGTGCCCATGGCCATGCCCACCTTCAAGAAATCGTCGGCGCTGGCTGGCCAGAACTCTGTCAACCACCAGTTGCGCGCCTTTCGCATTTCGGGCTCTCGCCGCAGGTCATAAAGCTGAAGTATCACTTGGGCATCTCTTGCACTCGGTTTGTTTGGCATCGCTCCTCCATTTTCCAAAAAAATTGTGTTTTGTCCGATTTCTTTCCGTATCACGCCATCGGGTGACGGTATTCCGCCGAATACCTCCCGGTGGCATGAAATTCCAGTTGCCGCTCGATGTCGCCAAGCATTCCGCTGGCGCCCACACGGAACAGGTGCGAGTCCAGCCAGAAATTGCCCAGCTCCTCTTTCATGAGCGCGAGCCACTCGACCGATTGTTTTGCCGTGCGAATGCCGCCGGCGGGCTTGAATCCCACCGCCATGCCGGTTTCTTCGGCGTATTCGCGAATCGCCCGAGTCATCACTAATCCGACGGGCAGCGTGGCATTCACGCTTTCCTTGCCTGTCGAGGTTTTGATGAAGTCCGCACCAGCCATCATCGCCACCAGGCTGGCACGAGCGACGTTGCGCAAAGTCATCAGATCGCCCGTTCCGAGAATCACCTTGAGCTGCGCCGGCCCGCACGCATCCTTGAACGCAACAATCTCGTCATACAGTTTCTGCCATTCGCCGCCGAAAACATGCGCGCGCGTAATCACCACATCGATCTCATCGGCGCCGGACTCGACCGACCGGCGAATTTCGTTGATGCGCTCCTCCAGCGGGGAAAGCCCTGCCGGAAATCCCGCAGATACCGCCGCCACGGGAACATGCGATCCCTCCAGCGCGAGCTTCGCCGTCTCCACGAAATGGTGATACACGCAGACGGCGCCGACGTGAATGTTCAGCGATTCGATCCCCAGCTTTTCTACGATTTCCCGCCGGACCGGTTGGCGCGCCTTCGCGCACAGACGCCGGACGCGCTCGTCGGTGTCGTCGCCGCTCAGCGTGGTAAGGTCCATGCAGGTGATGGCGCGGAGCATCCAGGCGATTTGCCAGTCTTTTTTCACGGTGCGGCGCGTCACCAGGGTGGCCGCGCGGCGCTCGACCGCGCTGGTGTTCACGCGCACTTGCTCCAGCCAATCCAGATTTAACGAAGTTCCGCGGTTTGGCGAGAGCGGCCTTCCGTTCAACACGGCGATCGCGGTCGAGCTTCCACCGTGCGCGGGCACGATGCGACGGCCTTGCCGGTCCGTAATCTCGAGCCGCAGCCTGTCTTCGGTGCTCATACTCTTTCTCCGAATCGGGAGGCGTCCCTCTGTCCGGCAGAGGCTGAGCATATCACTGCGCCCGCCTTGATTCACCCTGCCGCGGCCACAAGCCTGAGTTTCGCAGCCTGCTGCTCACGGATTCCCGGCGGGATGCGTTGCTCCCGGAGTTGGCCGCGACAGCAGCTCGACATATTCCTTGTAGAATTTCTGTTTATCCAGATCGTCCTGCACTTCCACCAGGGCTTCGCCCATTCCCGGCTGGAGTCCCGGCGCCCATGCCAGCGTGTTTCCGTAACCTGCGCCGTGATCCACGTCCACATCAATGTAGAGTTTCTTCCACTTCGTGATGATAGATGGATCGAGCCAGGCGACCGCCGCCAGCTCGTCCCACAAATAATTGGCTTCGGCGTATTTGGCCACGTATTGCGCGGCGGGCGTGGCGCTCTTGCGCACCTGATCGATCAGCTCTTTTTCCATGCGCGTCTTCACGGAAATGTCCACGGTGGTGAGCGCGATGCGCGGCCAATGCGCGTGCAGCACGGCATGTGACGCTTCCGGGTCCATCCAGAAATTAAACTCGCGGGTTGGCGTCACGGAAAATTCAGGATCGTCAGTCTGCGGATTGATGCTGCCAGCCATAAGGATCAGTTCTTTGCTCAACTCGGGGAATTTCGGGTCGAGCGCAATCGCCGTGGCCAGATCGGTCATGGGACCCGCCGCATAGATCGTCACTTCGTGCGGGTATTGCTTTACCATGCGCACCAGGAAATGAGCGGCATCTTCCTTGGCCGCCTGAATCGTGGGTTTCCCTTCAGGCATCGCCGGAATGTCGTACGGGCCGTGCACCGGATAGCCTTTGGCGAAATTCCAGGCGCCTTGATACACGATCTTGCCGTGCAGCGTTTCCCACGCGGCGATGTACTCCTTGCTGTTCACCAGGGGGAAAACGGCCCCAGGCACAACCGGGATGTCCGTGCGGCCGATGATCTCCATCAGGCGTAAAGTATGCAGCACTTGTTCATCGCGCCAGGCGTCCCCCGTTAGCACGGTGATCCCCAGCACATCGGTTTCGGGCGAATTGATCAGGGAGAGGATTGCCTGCATGTCCGTGCCGCCCGGGCCGGCGGCGTCCTGATCGATGATGACCTTGCGGCGAGTCTGCGCGGATGTGCAGAGCGCCGAAACGCCGAGCAAGCAGAACAAACTGAGGAACCGTCGGAAGGACGAGCGATTTGCAGTCATTGAAGTTATCCCAGCCGCGTCGATGCGGTTTGACAGGAAGCGGCCGGCATAACGACAAAGCGATGGGCCGGCTCTGCGCAGCGATTGAACTCAACAGCACTCAGAAAAGGATAATACACTGTCAAGCCGAACTTACGCTGTCATCCCCGACCTACATTGTTATTCCGAGCGCAGCGAGGAATCTCTCTTTGGCGGAACCCAAGCAAGAGTGATTCCTCACTCCGCAGACTCCGTTCGGAATGACGGAATGGTGCTACTTCCGCCAGCTGTCTAGCCGCGCCGCAGGCTAGAAGGTCAGCTTGAGCCCGAATTGCAGGACGCGCGGGTTGTTGACGGTGGAAGAAACTGCGCCAAAACCCGAGCCGGAAGCGATGTCCGCATACCCCGATCCCGGAACAGGGAGAGCGAATTGCGGATGATTGAACAGGTTGAAGAACTCCGCCCGGAAGTTCAGACCCACGCGCTCCCAAGGCAAGTTGAACTGCTTGATGGCGGAAAAGTCTGAGTTGACGAAGCCCGGTCCGTTGACTGGGGCTCGCGAAGCATTGCCGAGTTCGCCGTCGGCTGGGAATGCAAAGGCGCAAGGATTGAACCAATTCGCAATCGTGTGCACTTGCGCGGGGGCGGTGCAACCCGGATTGGCAGCCACAGCCCCTGCCTTGTTGGGATCGCCAACCAGGTCCGGCCGGTTAAAGCTGTTTCCATTATTTTGGAAGTTCACGGTAGTGGTGTTGTCGCTGTTGACGACGAACACGGGGAATCCAGAGGTGACTTTCTCAATGAGGGTGAACTGCCAGTTCCCGAGGATCGCATTGGCGGGACCGCTCCAGTCGTGGCCAAAATGCTTCCCCTTGCCGAAGGGCAGATCGTAGATGATGCTGGCGGAAAAATTGTTGTTCAGGTTGATTTGGGAAAGAGCCCAATCGAGCTTTTGCCAGCCGGGCAGTGGATAGTAGGTAGCGCCAATGGAACTCCCCAAGCCGTCGGTGAGGCCGTTATCGTAGGTGCGGGAGTAGGTGTAGCTGACTAGGGCGTAGACGCCGTAGCGCGAGCCTTTCGTCTCCGCCTTAATCTGCAAACCGTTGTAGTGAGCGTTGCCCTGATCGGTGGCATTGGCGATGGTGGAGAAGGGAAATGCCGTATACGGTATGCCGATAGCCGCTCCGCCCGGCCCGCATCCCAGCGTATATCCGGGGGTTCCACAAGCCGCTGGAGTGTTGACGTTCAGGTTGTTTCCATAGAACAGGATGTGGTCGCTGCGCGAGCCTGCATAACCAGCCGTGAGAACAATCTGGCCAGGCAACTGGCGCTCGACGTTAATGTTGAACTGCTGCACGGTGCCGATCTTGAAGTTGGTGTTTTGAGCAATAATCGTGCCCGTGAAATCAGCCGGATTTGGCGGCGCGCTAAACGTCTGGAAGCCGTCGGACAAGCTGAACGGAATGTTTGGCGGGCCGAAAGCGAAGGCGTCGGATTCCGCATAGTAGGGCGGATTCTGCCACAAGCCTTGCGCGCCCTGGTTCCATGAAGAGTCATGATAGATGGCGTATCCGGCGCGGATCGCCGTGTTGTCCTTGCCGAATGGCTTCCAGGCCAGCCCGATGCGCGGCTCGACTGCTCTTCTGTCGAACTGAATGCCCGCCCACTTGCCCGTGTTTTGGCCGGGGATCAGGAACTGTCCAGTTGGCCGGATTGAAATCAGTTTGGCGGTTGTCCACTTCGGAGGTCGGGGTCGTCAAATTCCACGCGAAGCCCAGATTCAAAGTGAGGCTCCTGGTGATCCGCCAATCGTCCTGCACAAACGGGCGGAAGATCTTCCAGCGGCGGCCCGTTGTGGTGCCGCCGAAAGTTTGATCGTGAATCGCGAGACTCGGCAGGCCCAGCAGAAAGTCCGCCACGGCATCGTTGGTCCAGAGACCGGTGATGATCCAGTAGCCATCCTGGAAACCTTCCGTTTGTACGTTCATCTGATTGGCGCGGATGCCCATGCCCACCTTGATGTCGTGCTTGCCGCGAATCAGGTCCAGCGTGTCGTTGATGGAATAGACGTCGGTACCGCCGATGAACGGCGCGAAGCCGCGGTCGCCCAGGGACCAATAGCCTCCGTCAAACTGCGTGGAGGTCAATCCGCAACTGATAAATGGCGCGACACAATCGTTGCTGGAGTTGCAGTTGAGATTCGCGCCGGGAATTTGGAATATCTGGGACTGGCAGCTCCGATTACCCTGCGACGTGATGTAATCGAATATGCGGTTGTATCCGCCACTGACCTGGTTGACGGTCGTGGGCGAAAAAATGTGCGTCTCGGACAGCGCGATGTTCCTGCCGTGGTTGATGATTCCCTGAGAGCTGCCGAAAGGATTGGCCTCCGCAAAGCTCGGCGGGTTGGAGCCTCCGGGAACTGCAGAAAAAGCCTGGTCGTAGCTGAAGCGGGCAAACACAGTGTCCGAGACGGAAAAGTTGTGATCCAGGCGGATGTCAAACTTGGTTTCGTTCAGATCCCGCACGGGTTCATTCACGAAGTTGTAGGAATTGTTGCCCGTGACGTTAGGAGCCGGGTAAAGAGGAAGCATTTTCATCGCGATCGGATTGAACAGCCCGTTCGGGAGCTGGTTTCCCGCGATGCCAGGCCCCGGAATCTTATTACAAGGTGTTCCGGCAGCCTGGCTACCATTGGCGTTCACCGGCAGGGATTGCTGTTGCCATCGCACTGAAAGTAGATACTGGGTCCCCCCTCAACGTTGGGAATGTTGGGATTGACGAGAGCCCTGAGACCAGTAGCAGGGTCGGCGTCAAGGTGCCGACGGGGCGCATATTGCCCAGAGCATCCTTGGAGAAGTCACCATTGATCATCGCGGCGCTGGGAACCAAGCCCGTAAAGGTAATACCCTTGCGCTGATATTTTTGTTCGCCATCGATGAAGAAGAAGGTCTTGTTCTTGCGAATGGGCCCGCCGACGGAGCCGCCGAACTGATTCAAGTTGAACTTTTCCGGCAATATGGCGAAAAAGCTCTTGGCGTCCAGCGAGGTATTGCGCAGAAATTCAAACAGGGAGCCGTGAAAATCGTTCGAGCCCGATTTCGTGGTGACTAGAACCGTGGGCCCCCCGCGGGTTCCGTATTCCGCGGAGTAGTTGTACGTGAGAACCTTGAACTCCTGGATGGAGTCGATGGAAGAGAGAATCGCGATCCCGCCGGCCGTCAGTTCGTTATTGTCATTGCCATCCAAAAGCCAATCCGTGCTATTGGGGCGGGAACCGCCGACGGAGAGAGAAAACGATCCGCGTGCGGAAACTTCGCTGCTCGGAGCGCCGTTGAAAAAGCTGAGATTGTTGGTTTCCTGGGTGGTGCCGGGCGTAAGCGTGGCGAGTTGCACGAAATCGCGCCCGTTCAAGGGGAGCTGCGTCACTTGCTCCGAGGTGATAACTTGCCCGAGCGAGGGGTTGGTAGTCTCGACAGCGACGGCGGCGGCGGAAACTTCGATTTGGGAAGAGACCGCGGAGGGTGAGAGGGTGAAATCGACTTCACGGGCCTCATCGACCTGAAGCCGCAAATCTTTTGACTCGCCGGGGCGGAAGCCCTGGAATTCCACGCGCACGGTATAGATACCTATCGGCAGCAAGGGGAAAAGGTAGTGGCCCGCATCATCTGTTTTTGTCTGGCGAGCAACACCGGTGCCCTGCGAAGTGGCCGTGACTGTTGCGCCAGAGATTGCGCCGCCCGAAGTATCCAGGACGCCCCCGGAAAAATTGCCCGTTGCCTGGCCTCGTGAAGCCGGAGAGAAACACACAACGGCGCAAAACGCGATCAACGAAACAAACAATTTACCCCTCATAAGAAAGACTCCTTTCGGCACCCCTGTGACCGCAAACGGCCAGAACTAATGCAGGACCACTCCCGTTGATTTGTTGCACAAGCAGATTCAAGAACTCGTTCGCGTAGACGTCTTCGCAATTACTGGCATTCACCGCGACGTTGGTCGCTTTGGGCGGAACGGACGTCCCACTCCAAGCTGTGGAGAGGCCCAAACCTGTGACCCACACCGTCCGGGGCTGTATCGGCCGGAGCCACACTGGAAAGCTTTCAGCTAAGTGTTTGAAGGCAAACCAGGAGATACACTCTGCAAGATCGGAAAAAGCGGCATGATCCTCCGCTTCATTAAGTGGAGGATTTTTGGACCAAACGCTGCTCAGAGTGTTCACCCCAATAGAAGAAGAGACGTAGGTTAGTGGTCCGTTCGGGAAAGTGTCAAGTTAAAATTGACGTTCGCGAGATGAATCTTGTGGAAGAAATTTCGAAACGCTCCGGAGAAAAAACAGTTATGAAAAACGGAAGACGGCCATGAACAGGGTGGCAGATGCTGCCATCGAAAAATGAAATGAGAGTCATTTAACACTCGAATGAGCGCAGCAATCGCTTCGCGCGCCTCTGCAGCCTGTTCTTTTTTGCCAGTTTACATTACCCTTGACTGAGTTCACGCCGAGACGACACCCGGCGTGTGGGCTGTCCCCAAAACACTACGGTTTTCCCTTGCGACGTTCCCATTCCGCTTCGAACTCGGCGCGGGTGTGAAAGGATGTCTGAGTGCCGACTCGCGTTGTGGAAAGTGCGGCATAGAGGCTTGCTCTTGTCAGTGCCTCCTTTTCCGGCAAACCCTCGGCGAGAAAGACAGCAAAGCTGCCGATAAAGGCATCGCCCGCGCCGCTGGTGTCTATGGGAGTCACGGCAAAAGGAGGCAGAAGTTCGCTGCCCTCCGCAGTGGCTAGGAGCGACCCGCGCACTCCCAGCGTGAGAATGACGCGGCGGAATCCCAGTTGAAGAAGCGCGGCGGCGCATTTTTTCGCGTCATCAATGGAGTGCACAGGCATGCCGGTGATCAGCTCGGCTTCGCTTTCATTGGGCACGAAATAATCCGCGGCATCGAGGCTGACCGAATGGATGGGTTGTGCGGGAGCGGGATTGACGATGCAGCGGATGCCCTGCTGGCGCGCGAACTGTACGGTGTACGCGACGGTTTCGAGCGGGATTTCAAATTGCAGCACAATCGTGTCCATGGTGCGCAGGGCGGCTGCGGCCGCTTCCACGTCGGCCGGCCGCAGCGTGTCGTTCGCGCCCTTCACGACAATGATGCGGTTCTGGCCGTTAGGCTCGACAAAAATGGGCGCAACGCCACTGGAGACTCCGTCGACAATACGCACGCGAGAAGCATCGATGCCGATCTTCGTAAAATTGTCCACGGTGGCCTGGCCAAACAGGTCGTTGCCCACTTTGGCGACCATCACCACGTCGGCACCGCAAAGCCGCGCGGCAACAGCCTGATTCGCTCCCTTGCCGCCAAAGCCGAGATGAAAACTCTTCCCGAAAAGGGTTTCGCCCGGACGCGGAAACCTATCACTAAAGGTAGTCAGATCAACATTGGCACTGCCGACGACGGCAATTCGCGGCTTTCGCGACATGTGTTCTCCTGTTGCAGCGACACGCGGAAAAATATACCAGCAGCCAAAAATGAGCAAGTGCACCGCCACTCGCGGCGATTCACAAATCGGCGGCACCGGCGTTAGTGGCACCGGTTGGCCGGCGCGTTGACGGCCATTTCCGCGGATGTTAGGCTCGCACTTCGTTTACATCAGCATGCGCGCCGTCGACCTCATCCGAAAAAAACGCGATTCCGGGGAACATTCCCGCGAGGAAATCCAGTTCCTCATTTCCGGCTACACCAAAGGCGACATTCCCGATTATCAGATGGCCGCGTGGCTGATGGCCGCATGGATTCGCGGCTTGAACCGGGCGGAACTTGCCGCCTTGACGGAAGTGATGCTGCATTCCGGCGAAGTGGTCAGCCACGCCGACATTCCCGGCAAAAAGGTGGACAAGCATTCCACCGGCGGCGTGGGGGACAAGACCTCCTTGATTCTGGCGCCCATTGTGGCGGCCGGCGGCCTCACTGTCCCAATGATCAGTGGCCGTGGGCTGGGCCACACCGGCGGAACGCTGGACAAACTGGAAGCGATCCCGGGATTCAACACGGCGCTCAGTTTAAGTGAATTCCGGCGCGTGCTGCGCGAGTGCGGCATGGCGCTCATCGGACAGACGGCGGAAATCGCTCCGGCCGACAAAAAAATTTACGCTCTCCGCGACGTCACCTCCACAGTCGAAAACATCGGACTCATCTGCGCTTCCATCATGAGCAAGAAGCTCGCCGAAGGCATTGACGCGCTTGTGCTGGATGTGAAGACCGGCTCGGGCGCTTTCATGCCGAGGGAAGAAGACGCGGTGCATCTTGCCGAAGTGATGGTGGAAACCGCGCAACGCATGGGCAAGAAGGCCGTGGCGCTGATTACCGACATGCAGCAACCGCTGGGACGCATGGCTGGCCATTCTCACGAAGTGATCGAATCGATTGATGTGTTAAGGGGAAATGGCCCGAGCGATTTGCGCGAACTCAGCCTGGAGCTCTCCGCCTGGATGTTCTATCTCGGCGAACGCACGGCCTCCGTCGATGATGGGCGGGCTCTTGCAGAGAAGATGATCGCGAGCGGGCAAGCCCTGGAGAAATTCCGCCAGGGCATCAAGCTGCAAGGCGGCGATCCTCGTGTTGTGGATGACACTTCCCTGCTTCCCCTGGCGCGGAATCGCGCGGAGATCGTGAGCCCGAAGCCCGGCTACATTCGCGACACGGATTGCCTGCAATTCGGGATCGCGCTGGCCATGCTGGGCGGCGGCCGCGAAAAGAAGGAAGATGCCATCGACCATGGCGTCGGGCTGGAATTCCACAAGCGCATCGGCGATCGCGTGCTGGCCGGAGAAAAGCTGGTCACAATCCATTACAATGCGCAGGCGAAACTCGCGGAAGCCACGGAAATGATTGCCTCGCAGCTTCGAGATTGGGGAGACCGCTCCGGCTCCTCGCCCGCTGATCCGCAGAATTCTCGGCGGATCGTAAGTTTGCTGTTTCAGGTTTCTGGAATTCAGCGCATAAGGAGACAGAATGGAAAGATTCGCGGGAGTGCTTGGCATGCTGTTCCTGCTTGGCCTGGCCTATCTTTTCAGCACGGCGCGCAAGGCCATCCGGTTAAAAACGGTGCTATGGGGCCTGGGGCTCCAGCTTGTCTTTGGCGTGTTCGTGCTGAAATTTGAAGTGGGCCGCGCCATCTTTCAGTATTTAGGCGACGCCGTAAACAAACTGCTGAGTTTCGCCTTCGCCGGATCCACATTCGTGTTCGGCGGCCTGGGCATGAAAACCTCTTCGTTCGGTTTCATCTTCGCGTTTCAGGTGCTGCCCGCCATTATTTTCATTGCGGCCGTCTTTGCGTTTCTTTATCACATTGGCGTGATGCAGCTTTTCATTCGCGCCTTTGCCTGGGTGATGACCCGGGTGATGGGAGCCAGCGGCGCGGAATCGCTGGATATCGCCGCCAGTATTTTCATGGGGCAGACGGAGGCGCCGCTCACCATACGCCCCTTCCTGAACAAGCTGACGAAATCCGAACTGATGTGCGTGATGACCTGCGGCATGGCCCATGTGTCCGGCGGAATCATGGCGGCGTACATCGCTTCTGGCGTGGAGGCAAAGCATTTGCTGACCGCCGTGATCATGACCGCGCCGGGCACGCTCTTGATGGCGAAAATGCTGGTGCCGGAAACGGAGCAGCCGCTCACCGCCGGACGCGTGCAAATGCCCGAGATGGAGAAGGAAGCCAATTTTCTTGGCGCGATTTCCCGCGGCACGTCGGACGGCCTGCAATTGGCGATCAACGTTGGCGCCATGCTGATCTCGTTCATCGCGTTGTTGGCGCTGGTGGATTTCCTGATCGGAGGCGCGCACGGTTGGCTGGCAGTCCATCATTTTCCGTGGTTCCCCTCCAGCCTGGGGCAGTTCTTTGGGTGGATTTTTGCGCCGGTCGCATGGCTCGTGGGAGTGCCCTGGAAAGATGCGCCGCAGATCGGCTACCTTCTGGGAACGCGCATGACCATCAATGAGGTGGTGGCGTTCGCAAAGCTTGGCCAACTGAAAGGCTCGCTCGATCCGCGCTCCTTTACCATTGCGACCTTCGCGCTTTGCGGCTTTGCCAACTTCAGCTCCATCGGCATCCAGATCGGCGGAATTGGCGCGCTTGCGCCGGAACAGCGCGGGCACTTGGCGAAGTTCGGGATTCGCGCCATGCTCGCCGGAACCATGGCCAACCTCATGTCTGCCTGCATCGTGGGAATCCTCACATGAGCCTGCTGAGTAAAGGGAAAAGCGCCAAGCCCGGAGAGGAATTTATTCGCGCGGAAGCGGCGGCGCGTTTCCTGCTGAAGCAAACAAAGCTGCGGCCGAAGATCGCATTGGTGCTGGGCTCCGGATTAGGCGCGTTTGCGGACGAGTTCGCCGACGCAACGCGCATTCCTTACGCGAAAATTCCCAATTTCCCGCGCTCGACGGCCATCGGCCATGCGGGCCAGTTGGTGATTGGCAAGGTGGATGGCGTCGAGGTTGCCGCAATGCAGGGCCGCGTGCACCTTTATGAAGGCTATTCCGTGAAGGATGTCGCCTTCCCCATTCGCGTTTTTGCCAGGATGGGCGTGAAAGCGGTCATCCTGACGAATGCCGCGGGTGGAATCAAAAAGGAGTTCACGCAAGGGCGGCTCGTGGTCCTTTCCGATCACATCAATCTGCAGGGCGTGAATCCGCTCTCCGGCCCCAACGACGAGAATTTCGGCGCGCGCTTCCCGGACATGAGCGTGGCCTATGACAAGCGATTCCGTGAACTGGCGCTGGCCGAGGGCCGCCTGCTCGGCATCGAACTGGGCGAGGGCGTGTATGCCGCGCTGGCCGGGCCGAGCTACGAAACCCCGGCGGAGATTCGCTATCTGAAGACGATCGGAGCCGATCTTGTAGGGATGTCCACGGTCCCGGAGGTCATCGCGGCGCGTCATTCCGGCATGCGCGTGCTGGGAATTTCCTGCGTAACGAATGCGGCGGCGGGAATTCTGGATCAACCGCTCGATCACAACGAAGTTCTGCAAACGGCGGAACGCGTGAAAGGCCAGTTCATCGCGCTGCTGCGCGCCGTGATTCCAGACGTCGCCTCCGCGCTATGATTCTGGCTAACGGTAAGTGATTCTGGAGGGAACCGTGCCCGACTACGACGCCTTGATCTCCGCCGCAAAACAAGCGCGGGAAAACGCGCACGCAAAATTCTCCAATTTCAAGGTCGGGGCGGCGCTCCATACCCCCTCTGGAAAAATCTTCGGCGGATGCAACGTGGAAAATGCCACCTATGGATTGACCATCTGCGCCGAGCGCGTGGCGATTTTCAAGGCCATCAGCGAAGGGGAGCGGCGCTTCGACGCCATCGCCGTCGTGACGGACACGGATGCGCTGACTCCGCCCTGCGGCGCCTGCCGCCAGTTGATCTGGGAATTTTGCGGCGATGTGCCGGTAATCCTTTCCAATTTGAAGGGCAAAACGGAAACCATCCCCATGCACACATTGTTTCCAAAGCCGTTCGACTCATCCAATCTCTAATGCCAACGTTCGGAAGGAATAGCTCATGGACACGCGTTATTCACAATGCTTTCGTTCCTCCAGCCTCCGCTGCTTCTTGCTTCTGTTCGTCGTTCTCGCTGCGAAGCCTTCGCTCGATGCGCAAACACCGGCAAAAGAGGCCGTGTCGGTGGACTTGCTGATCACGGGAGGCACGATCGTTACGATGGATGCGGATCGCCGGGTGATCGAGAACGGCTCCATCGCTGTGAGGGGCGACACCATCATTGCCATCGGCCCGAAAGACTTTAGCTTCTTTCCGAAAGGAATCCTCGCCAAGCAAACCATTGACGCGAAGGGAAAACTGATTCTGCCGGGATTCATCAACGGGCACACGCATGTGCCGATGGTGCTGATGCGCGGCTTGATTGACGATGTCACGCTGGATGACTGGCTGCGCAAATACATCTTTCCCGCGGAAGCGCGCAACGTCACCGAAGACTACGTGCGCTGGGGCACGCGCCTGGCCATGGCGGAGATGATTCGCAGCGGCACCACCACGTTTGCGGACATGTATTACTTTGAAGATGCCGTCGCCGAAGAAACCAAAGCGGCCGGACTCCGCGGATTCCTTGGCGAAACCTGGATCGACTTCCCTGCCCCGGACAACAAGAGCGAAGCGGAGATGGCCGCGTACAGCGAAAAGTTCATCAAGAAATGGCAGGGTGATCCCCTCATTCATGCCGCCGTCGCGCCGCACTCGATTTACACCTGCTCCGAAAAGACGCTGCGGGATGCCGCCGCGCTGGCGCGGAAATACCATGCTCCGATCCTGATTCACGTGGCGGAAATGAGAAAGGAATTGATGGACAGCCTGGCGAACAATGGCGCCACGCCCGTGCAGTACCTGGAGCGCATCGGCTTGCTGGGACCGGACGTTCTGGCGGCGCACTGCATCTGGGTGGACTACACGGACATGAAAATCCTGGCCGATCATCAGGTCGGCTGCGTCCACAATCCTTCCAGCAACATGATGCTGGCCAGTGGCGTGGCCCCGGTGGTGGATGAGCGCGCCGCCGGCATGCGCGTCGGCCTCGGCACGGACGGCCCGGCAGGCAGCAACAACGACCTGAACATGATGGAAGAGATGGACCTGGCCGCCAAGCTGCAGAAGACGGCGCGTGTGGATCCTCGCGCGCTAGGAGCCAAGGGCGCTCTGGAAATGGCCACAATTGAAGGAGCGCGCGCGTTGCACATGGAGAAGGAAATTGGCTCGCTCGAAACAGGCAAGAAGGCGGATCTGGTGGTGCTCAATTTGAACGTGCCCAATGCCGTGCCCATGTACGACGTGTATTCACAAGTGGTCTACGCGCTGAAGGCCAGCGAAGTGGAAACTGTGGTGGTGGGCGGGAAGCTCCTGCTGAAGGACGGGAAATTGCTCACCGTGGATGAAGCCCAGGCCATGGCCAAGGCTAAGGAATATGCGGCAAAAGTGCAAGCTTCCCTGAAGCAGTGAGCTGATCTCCTCTCGCTGCTTGGTTCACCTACCCGCCGTGTGTTCCCCTGTGGGGTATTCGGTAATCCTACCGTGTGTACCAAGAGTGTGTGAGTCGCTTGTAGCTTCTCGGGCCGCGGCGGAAAGTCAGCGAGGAGGCTCGTCGGCATCCGCTCTGGAGTGTTTGGCTCGGACCTTCAGACCGCCTTCGACATACTCCGCGACCTTCCGTGCGACAATCTCGTTTCCCAAAGGAGCCAGGTGCATCCACTTATCGATGTAAACCGATTCCTTCATGGAATCAAAAATGTTTCCCAGAAACACAAAAGCACCATCTGTTGCAGCCCGCTGTTCCGCATGCTGGTACACCTCGGTTAGGATTTGGAATGAGTTCTTTGTGGCCTGGTTGCCTGCAATTCTCATCTCGAAAGGATCAAGTGGCTTGTGGCCATAAACAAACGCCGGTTGCCAGAAACAGAGGACCTGAAAACCATAAGCTTCGCCAAGTATTCTCACGATGTGCAGGTTTGCTTCGTAATTATCAAGCGTGGCCACAGCTTTCGATTCGGTTTCCTCAACTCGCGGTTTGGCTGCGCTCGACCGGCGAAGAGAATTGACGCCCGCCACGGCCGCCTTCAAAGCGTATGAACTTCGAAGAAAGTCGAGCCTGCCGGCGAGCGTACCTTCGACGCGTGCCTTAATGTTGGAGAGGGACATGTGAGCGCGTGGAATTCCAGGCGAAACTGCGCCAGCGTAGGAATCATTTACGCCGTCGTAGAAGATGACGATGTGGGGGTGCCGGCCGGCCTTGAGCTGTTCCATTAGGAGGATTACTTCTTGGTTCGTAACATAACCTTCCGCACCGAAATTGGTCACTACGACGCACCCAAGCCCCGCGGAGTTCAGGTCGCCTGATAGGTGTGACGGAAGGGTCGCCCAATCCGGGACACCGGTCCCGTAAACTGTCGAGCCTCCAAACACCCATACCTCAATGCTGGTTTGTTTTTCACATCCGCTGTTGGTGGGGTTGATTGTTCTGCGCCAACTGCCATTTGGAGTGTCGTCAGTATTTATGTATTTGTCGTGCCACGGTGCCACTCCCCAGATACGGAAGGGCTCGTACTTGCCGTGTTGCGAATTCCAGCGTAACTTTTCTTCCTTCAAGAATTCTGACGCCCATGGATATCCGTTGTATGCAGGGCTAGTGTCCGCAACGTTCACTCGAGAGTCGAAGCGAACCCAATGGTAAGCGGACCATACTACGAATGCGCCGACCTCCAACAGTAGAATCACGATGATTGAGCTAATGACCGCGTATCCAACGAAGGCAAAGAATGGTCGCAAGTCGAATCGTGACATCCTCATTCCGCTCTCCTCAAACTTGTGCTATCGGATCGTTCAATTCCCGTTTGAGCTGCAATGACTTGCTTGACGCATATCAAGAGGTTTTCTCAATCAGGAAATCGCCCATCACCAGGCAGTCCATCTCGCTCCGGACGAATGTGCTTGCCGCATCAGCGGGAGTGTTCACCACGGGCTCGCCTTTGAGGTTAAACGAGGTGTTGAGTACAACCGGAACTCCGGTCGCTTGGCCAAAACGTTCGATTAAACTGTAGTATCGCGGGTTTTGCTCCCGGAATACGGTCTGCACACGCGCCGTACCGTCAACGTGCGTGACCGCGGCCAGATTCTCACGCTGGCTTTCCTTCGTCGGCACTACATACAGCATGTACCGTGCCGGATAGTGTTGCGTTGCTCCAGGCAGTTCGAAGTAGGATTCTGCGTCCTCCGCCAGCACGGACGGGGCGAACGGCCGATACGGTTCGCGGAATTTGATCTTGGTGTTTACAATGTTCTTCATCTCGGGATTCCGCGGGTCCGCCAGGATGCTCCGATTGCCGAGGGCGCGTGGTCCCCACTCGGACCGCCCTTGAAACCAGCCCACGACTTTTCCTCGAGTTAATTGCCTCACCACCTGATCCAACAATTCACATGTATCCTCTACACGGCGGTGACGAATGTTCTGTTCTGTCAGAAACGCGCTTATTTCCGGCGCAGAGTATTCTTGTCCCCAATAGGCGTGTTCCATGCAGTAGGTCCGCGGTTTCCCGAGGAGTGAGTTATAGACCCATAGCGCGGCCCCGAGAGCGCCCCCCGCATCCCCTGCAGCAGGCTGGACAAAGATCTCCTCAAAGTTCGTTTCGTGCAGGATACGGCTGTTGGCAACGCTGTTCAGACCCACCCCACCCGCGATGCATAGTTTCTTCAGACCCGTCTCGCTGTGCAGATTCCGCGCCAGCCCTACGACCAATTCCTCGGTGACCTTTTGGACGCTGGCTGCTACATCGGCATAATGTTGGTTGATTCGGCACATTTCCGAATAGTTTGCGGGTGGCTCGCCGAAGTACTTTGGGTAACCGCTCGACTCCGTAAAGAAAGGCATGCCGCGTGGCCGGGCGTCTCCAAAAAGGTCCGTAAAGCGGCCGTTGAACATGCGGTCAGCAGAGTGATGAAAGCAAAAATAGTCCATATCTAGCGCGAACGATCCATCGTCGTTTTGGTGCACGAGTTTCCAAACCTTTTCGGCGTAGCGAGGATGCCCATAGGGCGCCATGCCCATCACTTTGTACTCGCCGTCGTTCACTTGGAACCCCAGGAACGCGGTGAACGCGCTGTACAGCAGGCCTAGGGAATGCGGAAACTCCATTTGCTTGGTGAGATGTATCTGATTGTCGTGACCGACTCCGCAGGCCGTGGTGACCCATTCGCCCGCGCCATCCACCGTGAGAATTGCTGCTTCTGCGAAGGGTGAACAAAGAAACGCACTCGCCGCATGGGAGAGATGATGCTCTGAGAACAGCACCCTATTTCGGTCGATCCCCAACTCTGACTGCAATGTGCTCGCAACCCACAGCTTATCGAGAACCCAGCCGATCATGGACTCGCGGAAGACTTTCCAGGACCTCGGATACGTTTGCAGAACAGTGGCAAGGATACGGTCCAGCTTGCGAAAAGGTTTTTCGAAAAACACCACGTAGTCCAGATCGCCGCCGCGGATTTTACCCGCGTCCAGACAGAATCGAATGGCGTTCCGGGGGAAGCTGGAGTCGTGTTTCACTCGTGAAAAGCGCTCTTCTTCTGCCGCCGCTATCAGTTGGCCATCCTGCAGAAGAGCGGCTGCCGCGTCATGGTAGTAGCAAGATACTCCGAGGATGTGCATCAGATCACTGCTTGTGGGCCCACGGCATGTCGAGGGTTTGTTGCGGGCGACCCAGCCACTTTGTAGGGCGCTCCTTGGTGCGAAGGGTATCTGCGGCTAGCCGTACGCAGATGCCGAAAGGAAGGAGCACAACCGCATAAAGAATAGTCAACAGCACGCAGGCTTGGAAGTTGCCGATCTCGTGCGCCAATCGTACCCATGCTGCCCAGAGGGTTTTGAGTTTGTCCCAAGCGATCTTACCCATGCAATGTCACCCTGCCTGTGGGAAACCTAGAATAAAGGGTAGAAGAGCGGCGCGAAAGCTGAACTCTGCGCCAGAATAATCAGGGCCGCCGCCAGCAGCACTGCAATAATCAGGGGTAGCATCCACCAGCGCCGGTGACCCATGAAAAAAAACACAAGTTCACTCGCGATACCCAATCGCCTTCCGGTGGCGCGGACGATGCCCATCTCACGTCTCCCCTGGTCGGCAGGAAGCCCGAATTCACCCGCCGTCGACGAGCAGCATGTTAAGACTCAACACAGATAGTTTTGTCAAATCTGGTTCACGGTTATGTCAAATAGATGTCTTTAGACTCGGGAGCCTCTCCGTACACCATGTTGCCGTCTCTATCGCTCGAAGCCATGCCGATCGGCACGGCAAAGACGGCCTGCTACCCCATCCAGAATTGCGTTCAGCGTCTCTTACCCCATACTGCGGACCACTTCTCCCAGGTTGGTGGGCACCAGCGCCCCTCCTGCCGACCCGTCCTCAGGCCCTCTCCTTTACCAACCAGACCCCTGCTCCTGAAAGATGGGAAAATAACGTACGTTATCTCCCCGTGGAATCTTGCTCGAATCATCGCAGTTACTGTGTTCATGACTACTTTCCCCTCGTTATAGTACTCAGCGAGAATGAAAAGCATCTCGGGTTCGTGGCCCGGAACGGTGACAGGGGCGGTAACAATTCCCGCTCCCGTTATGGATTCCTCAGTTTGTCTGGGTGATTTGTAGTCTTTTGAAATTTGGCTGGGAGGCCTGGACTCGAACCAGGATAGCCAGATCCAGAGTCTGGAGTCCTACCAATTGGACGACCTCCCAGCCGAAGGAAGGGACACAGACAGTCCAGGAGGCAAGAAGGGCTTCCACAACTGCTGTCCAACCTTTCTAGAGTAAAGCGGGACTCCGCTTTGCGTCAACACGGGGATTCCCCTGCGAATTGGCCCCGAAAAAGGGCGGCCCGCGACTCCTCCAGCATTGCAGGATAAAAGGTTGCGCGCCCCCGGCAAGCGTGATACTTTCCCCGCACGCTTTGCGCCTCCTGCCTGCGAGCCTTGAACCATACTTAGTAGCGAGGCGACACCCCGGCGGGATGGTTTGCCGGCAATTCGTGACTGGGAGTGCAGGCATCAACGGAATTCCGCCTAAGTGGGACCGGCGGCTGGGCCTGTTTCGCAATCGCAATCCGGAGAGATCGCCTCATGATGAAACGTCAACGCGCCGTTCCTTTTTATTTTCCAGGCTGCGCATTGCTGACGTTGGCCGCATTGCTCTCGATGGCCGTAGATGCCGGAGCGCAACAGCCGGCGGGCGCGGGCGTCGGTTCGCAATCCCTTCCGGACTCGCCTCAGCCAAAGCAGCAGCCCGCCGCAGCAGCCCCCGCGCAAGGGACTGGCAAGTACGTCGGCTATGTGACCAAGCGCTCGCTCTTCTTCCCTGATATCGCCGCGTCACCTCATCCGCTCTCGACAGGCGGCAAATTCGAGCTCTTCGTCAACGAAAGCATTTCACCGGAGATCATCGTTATCTCCGGCATCAGCGCGGGCTTCGAGCAGTGGCGTGATACGCCGCCCGGCTACGGACAAGGCGCGGAGGGCTATGGCAAGCGATTCGGCGCGTCCATGGCAACCGGCGCGTCGAGCAACTTCTTCGGAACCTTTATTGGCGCTTCTCTATTACGTCAGGATCCGCGGTTCTTCCCGCAAACTCACCCGACGTTTTGGGGTTCCGTCGCGTACTCGGCGCGCCGCCTGGTCGTTACGCGAAGCGATTCCGGCAACAATGTGTTCAACGCTTCCGGTTTAATCGGGCCGCTGGCCGCTGAAACTTTGGCCAACTCCTACTTGCCTAAAACGGAACAGACCGGCGCGAGGACCGGGGAGCGCTACGGTATTGATTTGGCCTGGAAATTCGCGGCGAATATGTTCAAGAACTACTGGCCGACGATTTTCCGCGACCTGGGACTGCGTCATTTGGGCGTAATCCCCAAACCGGCGGCATCCGGGCCGAGCGCCGAGCAAATGAAGAATTCGCGGTAGCCCGCTGCTGTTCCGGCCGCCGCCTCTGCGTGCGCTTTATTCCTTTTCCAGTTGCTTGCGCGCCACTTTCAGGGCGGCGTGCTGCGCATCAGTCAGCTTTGGGAATTTCAGGTCCATGCTGTGCAACGCATCCACGATGGTGGCCACTACCAGCAACCGGCTGAACCACTTGTTATCCGCGGGCACGACCATCCATGGTGCATGCTCCGTTGCGGTGTTGCGGATCATTTTTTCGTAAGCGTCCTGGTAGTCATCCCAGAATTGGCGTTCCTTGACGTCGGCGTCGGAAAATTTCCAGTTCTTATCGGCGTCGTCCAGGCGCTCCATGAAGCGCTTCTTCTGCTCTTTCTTGCTGATGTTCAGGAAGAATTTGCGGATGGCGATGCCGTTGCGCGTCAGGTAGCGCTCGAACGCGTTGATGTCTTCGTAACGGTCGCGCCACAAGTGCTTGCCGCGCAGGGATTCGGGGATGCGCTGGCGGTCCAGGAATTCCGGGTGGACGCGCACCACCAGCACCTCTTCATAGTAAGAGCGATTGAAGATGGCGATCTTCCCCCGCGGAGGAATGCAGTTTGTGGTGCGCGACAAAAACGTGTGCGCAAGCTCCTCGCTCGAGGGCGCCTTGAACGAATAAACGTTCACGCCCTGCGGGTTTACGCCGCTCATCACGTGTTTGATCGTGCCGTCTTTTCCCGCCGCGTCCATGGCCTGAAAGATCAACAGGAGTCCCCAGTTGCCCTGCGCAGACAGGATGTCTTGCAATTTGCTGAGTTGCACCACGCCCTGCTCCAGCCACTTGGTGGCTTCGGGCTTGTCCTCTGACTTCAGCCCGTGCGTATCGCCGGGGTCATGGTCTTTCAGGCGGAAGCTTTCCCCTGACTCAATCACATAGGGCTTGATGAATTTGTGGAACTTCAGTCCTTTGGGCATTTGGCTCCTGCCGTAGAGCGCGATGATTCCCGATTTTGCACGACGATCCAAGCGGGCGAGCGGTCCCCTGGAGCACCTGCATCATGGCACCAATCCTCAGCGCGATTCAAGGTCGCGGGTGGGCGGAACGCTGTTTGTAGGTGCATGACTTCAGTCATGCGCTCTGGCGGGGCCTTTCGATGCTCACCGTCGTTTCACGTTGGCGCGCATCCAGGCAGCGAACGCGCTTTCGTCGAGGGTTCCGGCAGCTAGGCCCAACACCGCCTGCGTGGCATCTTCTTCGCTGGCGGTCAGACGATAGCCGTTCATTTCCAGAAACAGCACGCCGATGACAAACCCGGTGCGCTTGTTTCCGTCGATGAAAGGATGGTTGCAGACGATGCCGGACGTATAGGCGGCAGCCAGCTCTACAATGTCGGGCCGCTCGCCATACGCGTGAAGCTGCTGTGGCCGGGTGAGGGCGGATTGCAGCAGTCCCTCATCGCGCACGCCCGCCGCGCCGCCGTCGAGCCCCAGTAGACGATCATGAATCGCCAAGGCCTCGCGCTCGTCGATCCAGAAAGGCTTTCTCACTTGGCCAGCGTGTGCAGCGTGTTGCGGTAGCAGCCGATGATGTCCTCGGCCATCTCCATTTTCTTCTTGAAGGCGGGGTCGTAGGGCGTGAGTTGATAAGCTCCGTTGGGTCCTTCGATCAGGAAAAGGCGGTCACCATCCCCGGCGTGCAGGCGGTTGACGGCCTCCTTGGGCAAAACGACGCCAAGGGAGTTGCCTATTTTGCGGACCTTCAGTTCAATCATCGTGTTCCCCTCAATGTTATAACAATTGTAGCAACTTCGGAGCCGCTGTGCAAGGGTACGCCATTCTCCGGAATGGCGCTTTCCGAATTGTCAGATTTAAAAAAGTCATCCGGCTGTTGAGGTTCCTCGGGGAGAGGCAGAGAATGGGCAAAGAAGCTGGCATTTAATCTCGCAGGAAAAATTTGCAGCGTGAAAGTTAAAGCAAGGGAGTCCTAAGTCAGTGAAAGCAAATCCCACAAAGAAAATCCATCTCGGTCCGCACACGATCCTCCATCCCCATCCCGTCATGCTCGTCGGCACATATGGAGCTGACGGAAAACCGAATCTTATGAACGCCGCGTGGGGCGGGATCTGCTGCAGCGAACCACCCTGCGTGGCGGTTTCGCTTCGCGAAGCGACGTTAACTTATCACAATATCTTGCACAGTCAGGCCTTCACCGTGGGAATCCCCTCGCGGAAACACGTTGAGGCTGCCGACTATGTCGGCATCGTCTCGGGTCGCGATCATGATAAGTTCCGGGACACGGGCCTCACGCCGCTCAAAAGCGAGCGCGTAAACGCCCCGCTCGCCAGCGAATTGCCCTATTCCTTGGAATGCCGCCTGCTCCAGCATCATAAGCTCGGGCTGCATACGATGTTCATCGGACAAATCTTGGGCATTCTCGCCGACGAGGATGTCCTGGGCCCGAACGGGCTGCCGGATATCGAGAAAACCCAGGCAATTCTTTACGGTGGCTTCGGCAGCAACCACTACTTCGCGATTGGCGAAAAACTGGGCGAAGCTTTCTCCGTCGGCAAAAACCTCAAAAAATCGTAACCGGGAACAATTCTCTTGCGGCGCGTGGCGCAGCCTTAGTTTCGCAAACGACCGGAGCGGCCCGACCTTTTCTTTCGCGCCGATTTGTAGCGCGTCGGGCCGCGGAGCAGAGGGATCTCTCTTCGCTATTCGTCAGGGCACGGCTTCAGCCGTGCCGCAAGCCAACCCCAAAAAACAAAAACTCCCCAACCTCTTTTTGCCCTCGCCCGCCTTTCCTCCCCAGCGCCGGAGGGCGCGCCACAAGTTAGCCCAGTGCGTAAGCTCTGGGTCCACCGCGCATATCCGCGCAGAGCGCCGGAGGCGCGGCACTCAAGATCCGCCTATTGGCCACTCGCCCGTTTTCAGTAGTTCTGAAGTGACCCGACGAGAAAATGTCGGTGCAACAACGATTCTGCGCCACTCCGATGGATTGCATCGCTGTCGGCGGCAATCGCAAATTTGGCTTCGATCGGAGCTGCGCGTTTATCGGTGTCAGCAGATGCAACCAGCCCGTGGTTCACACAGCGCTTACGCTAGTTGGGCACAACGAAGAGGGTGATCGACTGCGCTGGGAAGGTGTAGTTGGTGATGGTGCTGGTCGTGCTCCCCGATGCGGGCGGTGTCACGGTTACGCTGGCCGGCCCAACGATTGCGTTCAATTTGGCGTTGCTGTAGAGGTACGCCTTCGCCATGGCGCTCGAACCCGTCAGGTTGGCCAGCGACAGGGTTGAAGTCAAATCGCCGTAAGTCTTGTTGATCACCACCACAGTTACTGTGCCATTCGCGGAGCCCGAGGTGTGCATCGCGCCGTAGACCGAGAGCTGGCCCTGATTGGCGCTGGTCGACGCCAGGGCCGTATCCCCAAACTGCGAGTTTGCGCCGTCGTAGTTGCGGTAGATTGCAAAAGCAAAATTGACGGGGCGCTGCGTGTAGGAGTCGGTTTGCTGGTTTGTCCCAGTCGGGAACATCGTCCCCAGACCAAGTCCCTCGCGCCCGAAGATGCCCAGGATGTCGGCCTGCGCCAGCGCACCGTTGATGGCTTCCTGGCCGCCCCAGTTGTACTCCGTGATGGCCAGTTTGGTGCCGGGATAGTCGGCGGCAACCCAGTTGCGCATCATCGGAATCAGCTGCGGAGCTTGCAACGGCGTCGAACAACTTGGAGTATAGTTCGGGTCCGTGATGTAATTCGGTTGCGAGTAATTAGGATCGGTATAGGTCGGATCCCAGAAGACACGCGTCGAGTTCAACCGCGCCTGCTGTGTGCCCGTATCGCCGGCAGTGGTGAAGGCAACCGAATCGCCGCTGTCGGTGGGGTTGGGATAGTCGGCCGCGAAATACGTGTGCATGTCCAGGTAATCCAGCAGGCGCTTTCCGTAGGTGATCTCCGCGTTATTGAACTGCTGAAGGTAGTAATCGACAAAGGGAACTCCGCTGTGCGCCTCGCGATCGGTTGGGCTGCTCCACGGCGCATGGCAGGGACTTCCCGAATCCCATCCGGACTCGATGTCCTTCTTGGAGTAAAAGTAATTCCACCAAAAGGCGATTACAGGCCCGCTGACCTCAGCGCTCGGATCGGCAGTCTTGATGGCCAGTGCCGTGCCAATGCCGCCATTGGTCACCTCGTCATAAGTGGAGGCCACTGGATGCACGTCGCGGTGCTGGTAATCCCACCAGTCGGGTTCATTGTCCAGATCGTATATGGCGACTCCTGTGCCGCTGCCTGCGGTGCCGAACTTGCCTACCAGGTAACCCACCCAGCCGCCGGTCCACGTGGCTTCCGCCCACGCTGTCGTTGCCGCGCTGGCGGCGGGCGGGACGGGCGGAGGCTCAGAGATGCTGGTAATCTCGTCAAACGCCAACGTCCCTGGACCGAGTAGGTCGCACCCCTGCGTGTGACTACAGCCATTGCTCCCATCGGGATATACGCCATTGCCGCAGCCGCCGTTGTACGACTGCTGGCCGGGATACGACGATTCGGTGAAGCTGCAGGCGGTCGGATTGCCGCTGGCCACATAGCCTTGTACGGGCACCGTGCCCAGGGTCTTGATCCCGTACTGGTTGGCGGCCGTGACAACATCGTTGAAGTTGCCGTCAGGCCACTGGCCGACGGAGCCGCTCGAGTTTTCAAAGTACCAGTCGCTGGCGGAGTTGGACGTGTTGGTTTGGTAGTTATAGCGTGAGGTATTGTCACCGCCCCAGCGCGTTATCGTGAGGTTTGTGCTCGTAATCGTGTCGGCGTCTAACAAGTAATCGTTCATGCCGTAGATGTAGGGGCTGATCGCGCGGGTCTGGTTCCCCACATCCACGGTCAGGGCCGGCCCGGCGGCCGCGGCAGGAGCCGTGAGAGTCACGGTCGCGCTGCCGCTCTTGCTCGTGTCCTGGGTGCTGGTGGCCGTCACCGTCACGGTCGGCGGAGCCGGATACGGTGTCGTGTACAGACCGCTCGAGCTGAGCGTCCCTGGGCTCAGGGAGCTGCCGGAAGGCCCGGCCAGCGACCACGTCACTGCACCACTATAGATGCCCGTTCCGGCTACGTTAGTCGTGAACTGCACCTGGGTTCCTATGGTTGCCGTGGCGGAGTTCGGCGTCACCGTCACCGAAGTGATGGTGGAGCGAGAGCTGCCGCCGCAAGCCGTCATCAGCAGACTCAGCCCGCTGCCGATCCAAACCACCGCCTTCCAATCCCATTGCATGATGGCCTTGCTCCCCAACCGCTTGAGATTCACGCTTCAGCTGGATACTTTCTGCCGACAGAAGCACCCCAAGCGATTTCCTGAATCCATATCAACCCAAAAACCCACGACCCAAGTTGTTCATGGGCCATCGTCCCACGGCCAGATCAATGAACAAAAAGCAGCAGAAACCTTTCCTGCGTAAAATACCTCGACTTCCGATGAATCGCCAAGCACTGCTGCCAAAAACTGGCGCAGGAGAGACCGGAGGGACTCATAAGCCCGTACAACTTCTTGTTTCACACCCATGGGCGGCCGCGCTTGGAGCAGGACGCAAAACCCGGAAACGACACTTGCTTCTGGCGGGTAGCCCACCTGTAAACCCGGACCAAACTCTGGGTGCCCCGGCCTCGTGGTGAGAGGCTGGGTCTTGGGGTTTCCCATTCCGGGCGAGTACCAGTTTCGAAACTAGTACCCACTAAATAATAGTAGACAAACGGTAAATAATGTGCTATGCTTCGCCTGTTATGCTGAGCGGGACGCTGCTCTTGTGCCATTTCGGAACGCCCCACCCCCTTGTTCTTCGCCTCTTCTTCGCTCTTGCGCCCGCTAACTCCTTTGTTTCCCCTTGATGCAAGCCATTCTCCCGTAACTCCTTTGTTTCCCCTACATACGCAAAAACAGGGGGGGTACCCCCTGCCCAGAGCACCGAAGGGCCTCCTCTGGTATGACCAATCGTTCCATTTCGGAATCTCCACGCCTCGATCTTCTCCGGAGCCACGGTCGTCTCCCGGCCCTCTCTTCTCGACACCATCCGTGTCCACTATCGAAAGAATTCCTTCAATTCATTCTCCGCTACCTCTGCGGCCCCTCTGCTACCTCTGTGGTAAGCCCTTCTCCCTGTTGTACGGTCCCTTGTTCGCCAGGCGTCACTCGCCACGACCTTTTCTCTGTATTTTCCGTACACCCTTCCCGCCATCTCTTTTCTTTTCTGCCGCTTACCCAATTCGTACCGAAACACCCTAGGGGGGATACCCCGCCCCTCAACGTTGCATGCGCGGGGGTTCGCCTCAATGACGACAAAAACGCCATTCGGGAGAATGGCGTTCCCGGGCGGTTATTTTTTGGGGGGCGGCTGTGGCGGGATCATTTGGCCGTGGCGCAACTCGAACTCGAGGCCGCCCCACTGGATGCGATGCGAGGTGAAGGCGGCGAGCCAGACGGCGAAATGGAGCAAATCGCGCAGCGGCACCAGCCAAAGCTTGCGGCGCAGCACGGCATCCTGCAGGCCCCACACGCCCACGAGCCACGCCATCACCAGCCGCAGAACGAGATACGCGAGCAGGTACGCGGCGCCGATCCAGGCGGCGGGCGCGACGGCGGCGGCAAGCAGGGCGAGCGGCAAACCATGCGTGAAGAGCAAGCCGAGAAACGACGCGGGACGCACCAGGCGAATCGTGCGCGCCCAGCGTACCTGGTGCTCCCAAAAGCCGCGCGCGGTTTGCGCCGGGTACATGGTCCAAACAGGCTCGCGCGAAAGCAGAACTTTTGCCCCGGCTTTGTACACGCGGTTGCCAATTTCGTAGTCATCCGCAAGGAGATTCGCGAGCGATTCGTAGCCGCCGATTTTCGCGAGCCAGCTTTTTGTGGTGGCGACCGAAGCACCCAGCGCGAAGGTGACGCCTTCCGTCCAGGCCGCCACGAGCGCGCCGGCGCTGAAATCGCTGGCAGCGCCGACGGCTTCGAGCTGCGCCCAAAGATCTTCTTGCGCGATGCCGCGATACAGACAACTGACGACCCCGACGGATGGATCGCGGAAAGGCGACACCACTTCGCGCAAGTAGTTGGGGCCCACCCGCACGTCGCCGTCGCTCTGCACCAGGATTTCGTGGCGCGCTTCGCGAGCAAGCAAGGCCAGGTTGTTGACCTTGCGGTTGGAGCCGATCTGCGCGGCGCCGGAAAGAATCCGGATGGACCGTTCGGGAAAGTCCGCCATCACTTTTTGGATGATGGCCACGGCAGGATCGGAGAGTTCGTTGACGCAAATGAGAATTTCGTAGGCGGGATAATCTTGCCGGCAAAAGCTTGCGAAATTCTCATACGTGGCGAAATCGACGCCGTGCACCGGCTTCAAAACACTGACGGGCGGCGAAAAGTCCGGCAGTTTTTTCGCGCGCTCTCGTGTGAAAAAACGGACAGCGGCGATGGCTGCCACGAGGTAATACGCCAGCGGCCCCAGGGCAAGAAGGAGAATCAGCAAGCGCCAGGCGGAAATAGGAAGATTCATACGCTGCTAGGAGTGTATCTCTTTCCCCTCTCGCCGCCACACAGCCGGCAATTTTCCGGGGCGATGGGATGGTGCGCTGCCGCGTATATCCAATTGTGCGTGATACAATTTCGGGAGACCCATAACCCGTTTCAGCGCTCTCGCCGTATTTTGAGGGGTTTTTTCGCACATGCTCAACTCGATGGGACAACGGGTGTTGCCGGCCCTGGCGATTCTGACGCTGCTGTGGCTGGCGATATTTGGCCCCGGCCTGTTTCATCCAGCGCTGTTTGACGATGCCGATGCGGCGCACGCGGAAGCGGGCCGCGAAATTCTGGTGCGGCACGACTGGGTTACGCTGCACGAAAACGGGATCCGCTATCTGGAAAAGGCGCCGCTTCCCTATTGGGGCATTGCGCTGGGGATTAAAGCGCTCGGGGTGACGGAGTGGGCGGTGCGGCTGTGGCTGCATCTCGGAATTCTGTTGCTGGCAGTATTTGTTTATCAGTTTGGGCGCCGCTTCCTCACTCCCGAGGCGGGCTTCTGGGCCGGGGTTGTGCTGCTGAGTTCCTGCGGTCCGTACGAGTTCACGCGCATTCTGATTCCCGACATGATCGTCGGGCTGTGGATCTTGGTGAGCCTGTACTTTTTTCTGGACGGCTGGCGGTCGGGCAAACCTTCGCTGCTGTCGTGTTGGGGGTTGGCCGCCGCTGTGGCGCTGAACGTGCTCACGAAAGGCCTGATTGGGATCGTTTTCCCCTGCGCGATTATTTTTGTATTTCTGGTGATAGCCGGCGACCTGCGGCATCTCCTCAAGATGCGGCTATTCTCGAGCAGCATCGTTTTCCTGGTGATCGCGGCGCCCTGGCACATTCTTGCGGCCACCGCCAATCCGCCGGCGGGAGAAGCCAGGGGGTTTCTCTGGTTTTACTTCGTCAACGAACATTTTCTGCGGTATCTCGGAAAGCGCTATCCGGCCGACTACGGGACGGTTTCCTTCTGGCTATTTCACGGACTGCTGCTGCTCTGGCTGCTGCCCTGGAGCGTGTACCTGCCGCAGGCGCTGGCTAAAATACGGCTGCGACTTGCGCGGGTCGAAGGTGTGCGGCGGTCTCCTGACGCAGTATTGCTTCTATTGTTTTGCTGGGCAGGATTCGTGCTGCTGTTTTTCAGTTTCTCGACGCGCCAGGAATACTACCTTGCTCCGGCGTTGCCGGCGTTGGCGCTGCTCCTGGGACACTGGCTAGCGCTGGAATCGCAAGCACAGATCGGCTCTCCGATTGCGCGCGCGGGCCGCATCTCTTCGGTTGTGCTGATGATTGTGGGTGTGATCATCGCGGGAATCACGGGCGCGCTTGCCTTCATGTTTCATACGCCGGCGAAAGGCGTTGAGCTTAGCGACCTGCTGAACAAGAATCCCGAGGCTTACGTGCTGTCGCTGGGGCACTTTCTGGACCTGACGGGGAGAGCCATGAGCTTGTTCCGGGGGCCACTGATTGGCACGTGCGTGGCGTTTCTGTTCGGCACGGGACTGAACTGGTACTTTCGCCGGCGCGGCAAAAGACAAGTGGCCAACTGGGCGCTGGTAGCGATGATGGTGCTATTCATCGAGTGCGTTCATGTTGCGTTGTCCGTGTTTTACCCTTTGCTGGGCTCGCAACCGCTGGCCGCCGCGATTCTGCGCGAGTATCAGCCGGGAGAAGTCATTGTTTCCGATGGCGAGTATTCGTTGACTTCCTCGATCAATTTTTATACCGGCGTGCAGGAATCGATTCTCAATGGCCGAATCAACGGGCTGTGGTATGGTTCGCTGTTTTCCGATGCACCCGCGATTTTTCTGGACGACGCGCAATTCGCCACTTTATGGGTAAGCGCGAAGCGCGTTTACCTGGTCAGTCCATCCGATGAGCGCCGGAGCTATCTCGCGAAGCTGGGCCATGTTTTTGAGTTTGCGCACGCAGGCGGAAAATTCGTGTTCACCAACCGTGCGCCCGGCCCGCTGCAAACAAGTCGACACTAATCCTGAAATCCAAAGTTGAGGAGTGATTCCTCCACTCCGGGACGGCCAAAACCGCCGTCCCTCCGGTCGGAATGACAGGTTTGGGTGGTGGGTGACGTGGAAAAACCAAGCTTCGGGTTTCAGGCCGATGCAATCCTGTCTGCGGCCGGACAAGTTACTGCAGCAGAGTAGACGGGGTACCGGCGCTAGCCGGCGCGCCGTTTCATTTGAGAGGGGCGCGGTCTTCCGCGGAGCGGCGGTACTGCCGCACCGCTCGATCACGAGCCGCCTTCACAAACCGCAACCGGAACAGATTGACCACAAACTCCCATTGGTCGAGGAAAGAGAGTTTGGATTCACCGTGAGCGCGTCCGGAGAAGATGATTGGAGTTTCGACAAGACGCGCGCCGTTGCGCAGGAGTTCGCAGAGAAGCGACGACTGAAAGGAATAGCCGCGCGTCGAGAGATGTTCGAGATCGCAGCGGGGAATCAAATCGGCGCGGATCACGCGATACCCGGAAGTGCAATCGTGGATGGGAGGGATGCCTCCGAACCAACGCACCAGGCGAGTCCCCGCGAGGCTGATGAGCCTGCGATGCCAGGGGAAGCCGGGGATGGCTCCCCCGGGAGCGAAACGCGAGCCGACGACCACGTCGTAACCATCGTTGGCGAGGTTAATCATCCGCGGCAGAACAGCCGGGTCGTGCTGGAGATCGGCGTCCATTTGCAGAATCAGTTGGGGTTGCAGCGCCTGGATTGCGTGAGTGAAACCTCTCTTGTATGCTTCGCCCAGCCCATTCTTTTCGCCTGTAATGAGATGAACATGAGGAAAGCGTTGCCTGGCTTCGCGCACGCGCTCTGCGGTGCCGTCCGGAGAATTATCGTCCACAACCAGAACATGCAATTCGTGAGTCGTGATGGCGTCCGCTTGAGAGAAGATCCCGGAAAGAACGGCCGGAATATTCTCGGCTTCGTTGAAAGTTGGAAGGACGATGCAGGCGATTGGTTTTGCCATCGATCTAATTGTGGGCCGGAGAGCTTATCGGGTGCAACTCGCGCAGAGCCGCTTTGTTGGATGAGTGAAGGAGTCTACGAGTGAAGCAAACGCACCGGCTGCGGGATTTTTTTCTTCTGCTTGGGATGACGGGCGCTGCTGTGGCCGTCCATGGCTATCACCGGTGTATTGAGGACATGGCGGTGTATTTGCCTGCCATCAAGAAACTCCTAAACCCTGCATTGTATCCCTACGACGCAGGCTTCTTTCTGCTGTACATACGCATGACGGTGTTTCATGCGATTGTCGCTGCTGCCACGCGGGTTAGTCACATCCCTTTGGACTGGATGATTTTTCTGTTGCACCTGATCAGCATTTTTCTGTTTTTGCTGGGGTGCCTGGCGGTCATTCGCAAGTGTATTGCTGAGGAAGTTGCGCAGTGGGCGGGAGTAGCGCTAGTTGCAGTGCTGCTGACGTTGCCGGTGACTGGTACAGCGTTGTTTTTGGTGGATCAGCACCTGGCCCCGCGCACGCTGGCCAGCGCTTTTCTGCTATTCGCTACGGTCGCGGTCTTGAACGGTCAACCACGAGCGTTGCTGTGGGTGGTTTTGGCGGGATTGTTCCATCCCACCATCACTGCGTATGGGATCGCCCACCTAGTAGTGCTGGCTATTCCACCGATTGGCGCGCGGCCGGCGCTGTTTTTTCCGGCGTTGCCGATGAGCGAGCCCGCGAACCCGATCTGGCGGGAGATGATGTCGCACCGGCATTTCCAGTACCCGCTGTGGTGGACTTGGTATGAGTGGCTCGGAGTGGGCGGGCCGCTTGTGCTATTGCTGACGTACGCCCGAGTGGGACGCCGCAACAGCATGCCGGTGCTGGAACGTGTGTGCACGCGGTTCGTAATCTCGACGATCGTGGGTGTGCTGGCAGCGGTTATCTCCACATCGTGCTTTCCGAATCAAACTTGGGAACGACTCGAGCCGATGCGTATTCTTCACCTGACTTACGTGGTGTTTGTCCTGATTTCCGGTGCGCTGCTTGGAAACTACGTCCTCCGCAAGGAATGGATACGCTGGATGGCGCTCTTTCTTCCTATTTCGCTGGGAATGTTCTATGCGCAGCGGCAGGAGTTTCCCGCCAGCCGACACATCGAATTGCCTGGAATCGCGCCGCATAACGCCTGGGTGGAAGCGTTCGACTGGGCCAGGGAGAATACGCCGCAAAATGCCTTCTTCGCGCTTGACCCGGGATACATGAAGAGGCCCGGAGAGGATTATCACGGGTTCCGGGGAATCGCTGAGCGCAGCATGCTGGCCGACAATGTAAAAGACCCCTCCGTCGTTGAAGTATTCCCTGACTTGGCTTATCAGTGGAAACTCGAATTGGCCGGGCGGGAGAAGGGGTCGAGCCCGGGCCTGGATGATTTCGAGCGAATGAAAAAGAAGTTCGGCGTTGGGTGGGTAGTAGTGGAGCGGCCCGGAGTTACGGGAATGCCATGCCCCTATGTTAATCGCGCCGTGATGGTGTGCCGTATTCCGTAGGATTGCACGCGGGCGGTCGGCGGATAGCGCGGTGGCGATTTGTAGCGTTGTACAGGCGTATTTGCCCGAAGCGACTTCTGCAAATAGAGCCTATTGCATAAATACTTCGAGCGACCAACACGCGCACCTCAGGGGTCAAAACCCCTGAACTTCCGCAGCTTTTCGGCACGGCTGAAGCCGTGCCCTCCCGGGAGCCGCTTATGAGATGGCTTCTACCCTGTCGAAACGACGAGGAGCACGCCCAAGAAGACCAGAGCAACGCCCAGCCACCTTTTTGGCGTCACGCTTTCTTTGAGCAGGTATTTCGCGCCAATCGTCCCGGCTACATAGTTGAATGCCGAAGCGGGAATGACTAGGCTGATGGGCGCCCAGGATAGCAGGATCAAGAGCGAGTAAAACGACACCGCCAGCAAGGGCAAGGCCAGCCAAACCCAGCCGGACTTCACGGCGCGGCCCAGGAATCGCAGAACCGAGCGCGGATGGAATCCTTCCAGTTCGCCGGTGCGCTTCATGCCATAGGTCATGGCGATTTCGCCGCCCGCGCTGCAGCAGATCAATACTCCGAGCATCAAGATCACTTTGATCATGACGCCACCTGCTGCGAGTTCGTGGTGTTGGGTTTGGTCTGCCCGACCAGAAAGACACCGAAGCAAATCACGAAGACGCCAATCCAGCGTTTGGCACTGACGGCCTCATGAAGCACCACGATGGCCAGCAGCGTCTGAGTGGCATAGCCGAAAGCGCCCGCCGGCATGACGTAACTGTAGTCCGCCCAGCTCACCGCGCTCATATAGCAAAGTGTGAAGCCAAGCAGGAAAAGGATGGCCAGCCAAATCGTGCCGTTCTGTACGGTGGAGAGAAGGGCTTCCGTTAACCCGGCAAGCGAGATATGGACGGCACCGATCTGGGTCATTCCGCGCTTTAGCAGGAGATCGCCGACGTTCGCGCACACAACCATCAACAAGACCATGAATAGGGTCTTAAACCTTAACCTGTGCTCGTGCATCATTCTTAGCGGTCTAGTCGTTTCCGCCGGCGGATGGAGCTCCGGGCACCGGCACCATCGTCTCCGGAGAATCGCCCCCGCGACGCGCCCACTTGACTCGCTCGGCGCGGAGTTTCAGGAAATCCACAGCTTCGTGGTACAGGCGCTTCCGCTCGTTGCTATCCCAGAGCGCTTCGCGGACGATGCGCCAGGCGACGCGAGGGCGGAAATAATACTCGTCATAAAAGCGGCCCACTCCCGCCATCATCTCCGCTTTCGATAAGTGCGGATACTCGATATGGGGAAGCTGGTGGCCGCCGTGATCGGCCAGAGCTTCGACGCGCAGGAAACCTTGCGCGGCCATGGTATCGTGAAGTTCGGTGCCGGGCATGGCATGGGCGAGAGAAACCTGGATGGTTTCGCAGTCGAGTTCTTTGGCAAACTCGATGGTGTTTTGGATGGTCTCTTTGGTTTCGCCGGGAAGACCGATGATGAAATCGCCGTGGACGCGAATGCCGACCTTGCGGCAATTCTTCATGAAAGTGCGGCCCATTTCGACGGTCGCGCCCTTCTTGATGTTCTTCAGAATTTGCGCATCGCCGGATTCGAAGCCCACGATGAACAGGCGAGCGCCGCCATCCGCCATGGCCTTCAAGGTTTCATAATCGCTGTGAACGCGCGCGGTGGAGGACCACTGGAATTTCAGCGGCTTGAACTTGGCGCTGAGTTCCATGACGCGGTCTTTGCGGATATTGAAGGTGTCGTCGTCGAAGAAAATCTCTTTCATCTGCGGGAAGTATTCCAGGGTCTGCTTGACCTCGCGAACGACGTTGTCGGTCGAGCGCGTCCGCCAGGCGTGCCCGGAGATGGTCTGCGGCCACATGCAGAAGGTACACAAAGCCGGGCAACCGCGCGTGGTGTAAAAGGAAACGTAAGGGTGCAGGAGAAACGGCACGTTGTAGCGCTCGATCTGCAAATCGCGCTTATAAGTGTCCGTGGCAAAGGGCAGAGCATCGAGCTCCGCGGTGTGCAGTTGGGGCTGCGGGGCATTGTGAACAATTTGCCCGTCCTTGCGGTAACTGGCCCCAAGAATCTGGCCCAGCGGCTTTCCGTGAGCATAATCCGCCACGGCGTGATCAAATTCGCCGCGCACGACGAAGTCTATGTCTTCGCTGGCATTCAGCGTTTCGTCAGGCTTGATATGTCCATGCGGTCCGACAAACGCCACCTTGAGAGAGGGATTACCTTCCTTGATTTTGCGTAGGAGCTTGATGTCGCTGGCAAAACCGACCGTGGAAGTAAACAGGACGAGGAATTCGTAGTCCTTGCAGATCTCGATCGTCTGCCGCCAGTCAATCCCGTGCGGCGAGGCATCCACCAACCGGCTACCCGGAATCATTCCGGCAGGATAACTTAGCCATACGGGGTACCAGTAGGACTCAATCTCGCGTGTCGCGGGCCACCGTGAACCCGCCCCGCCGTCGAAGTTCTCGAAACTCGGGGGGTTCAACAACACCGTTTTCATGACATCTGACATTCGTCACCCTCAGCTTCACGAAGGATTCTGCAAACAGACTTGCGAACGCTAGCTACAGAGGCTGCGGAGAAAACCGGAAAGACTTTCTTCAGGGGCTAAAGCCCATTGGTTATAAGGGCTTTACGCCGGGGCTGAAGCCCCGGCCTCCTAAAGAAAAGAGCTTTTCCGCAAGCCGTACACCCGTGCGAAAGATCCCAGCGCCCACCTTAAGGTAGATAATAGTTTAACCGAGTTGGTTGCATCCTCCCATGGGTTTCTCGCAAAAGGGTGAAAGAGGCATCCAATCGCTAAATACTGCATTAAGTGGGGGTTGGAGGTGCCGCGGCGGCCTGACAAGGGCAATCCGGAAGAGCGGGGGTGAGCACCTGGCAGGCACTCTAGCGCTCCAGGCACTCTTGCGTAGCCACGTCTAAGATCGCCCAAATGCGGTCGAGCCAGTCGAGATGCTCGGGCTTCATGAGGACGGTTCTGAGACTAGTCAGACCTAATCGGTCTGGCTTCGCGCGCTCCCATTGGCCGCCGAAAAAGGCGACCGGGATCTCCGCGACCGCCAGATGCAAATTTCTTCGAGCCGCCGCCTGGAAGATTTTTCGTGTGAGGTTCGAGGCTTCGTCCACGCTCGGTGCACGCGGAGCAAAGACGACGATGTCCAGTTCCGGCACAAAAGGCGTAAGGAAACGGGCATCTTGCGCGAGCCGTTGATGGAAACGCAGTGCTGCTTCCCGGCAACGCTCGAGGGACTTCGCGAATTCACCGTGCTTCTGCAACGGGAGCAGGCGTTGCGTGGCCCAGAGCGCCACACCTGCGGCACCCGGCCGCGAACACTCCAGGCTGATTTCACCCAGATGGAGTTCCGTGGAACTGAAGTAGGTAGCGGGAGAATCGTGCTTATACAAGCGCCCAACGGCTGGATCGCGAAACAACACGCAACCGCAACCATAGGGCTGCAATCCGTGCTTGTGGGGGTCAATCACGATGGAATCGACGTGCTGAATCTGGTCGAAATTTCCGCACGTTTCTTCCGCGAGGTTTCCTGCCAAATGGAAGTAGCCGCCATAAGCGGCATCAGCGTGGATCCGGAAACCGTACTTTTGGCGAAGGGCGAGAATTTCCGCCAAGGGATCCACCGAGCCGGTGGCCGTCGTCCCCATCGTTGCGACCACCGTGCCGACATCGCCGCGCGCGAGCCTGGCGCGCAAGGCTTCCACATCCATTCGCCCGCGAGTGTCGCAGCGAACCGTTTCGCAGTTTAACTGCAGGACGCGGGAGATGCGCTGGTGAGTATAGTGAGCCTGCTCGCTGGCAAGAATCGTTTTGCGGGGAGCAAGTCGTCCGGCAACCCAGAGAGCTTCCAGATTGGCCATGGTGCCACCGCCGCACAGGTGCCCAAGGTGAGTATCCCAACCAAACATGGCGGCGATTTCCGCGACAGCCTCCATCTCCATGGCGGAAGAGGCGCGCCCACCGTCCAGGGCGTGATTGTTGGGGTTGATCCACTGTGCGAGCGCGTAGGCCAGCCGCGCGACGGGATGTGGCGGCTTGAGCATCTGGCCGGCATACAACGGATGAAAATAGGGGTAATTGTCGTGGAGCCGCTCCGCGGTTGAGGCCAGGACTTCGCTAATTTTTTGCGAATCCGTTGCAGCGGCCTCGAATGCAGGCAGAGAGAGGAAACCTGCGTCCAGCTTCTGCAAAGCGTCCTGCAGGATCTTCAGTGTGTCACTTTCCAGCATGGGGCGGCCTGTTCGCTTTCTGATTCCGGAGTTTAAGTGCTGCGCTCTATTGCAGGACCTTATCGAGTTGCCCCGCGGTGCGCAAGAGTTCCAGTTGCGCCTGTTGCCGAAGGAAATTGGCATCCAGATAGGCCATCCACTTCTCGTTTTCCTCGAGCCGCGCGCGCTCGACATCGCGAAGATTCGCCTGGCCCTCGCCAAATTGCGATTGCAGGACGCTGACATTCTGCTGCGCCAGTTGGAGTTCCAGGCGCGCCACCTCTTTCGCCGCATCCGCTTCCCGGACCTTGCGCGATTTCTGGCGAACACCGGCGCTCACCTGATTCTTCGTGCTGACGAGATTCAGCCTTGCCACGTCGAGATTCGCCTGCGCCAGGGCGATGCTCGCGCGCGTTTTTGAGCTGAAAATCGGGAATTGCACGTTCACGCCCGCATTGAAGTTGTTGTACTGGAATTTATTGAAATACGTCTGGTAATTGTTGTATTTGGCCAACAGGCTGTAGACGGACACCAGTTCAAGTGTCGGCAATTTTCCGCGCTTCTCTCCAATGAGGCGGAACTCCTTCGCGCGGACGTCCGACTGGGCAAAAGCCAGGCTGGGATTGTTTTCCGAGGCCATAGCGATCAAGTTGGCACCCTGTTGCTCCGCCGCCCCGGGCAATTCCTCGGGCGTGACTTCGATAGGCTGTTCCGGCGCCAGCCCCAGTTGATTTCGCAGGAAGACTTCCAGCTCATCCTGGCGGCCTTCGAGTTGGAGGATGCGCTGCACCACCTGGGCATGGGTCAACTGCGCCTTCGTTACTTCCACGGGCAATTCAAAGCCTTCGCCCTGGCGCTGCTGGGTGACCTCCACAATTTTCTCGGCGCTTTCTTTCTCCTTTCGCAGCAGGTCCAGCGCATGGTGCACCTTCACGAGTTCCAGATAGGCCGAGGCCACGCGCAGCATTACTCTGTTTCGCGTGTCTTCGAGCAAGATACGTTGCTGCTTGGCTTGTTCCTGCTGCTCTCTACCCTGGCCGCGCAGCGGTTCATTAAAAACCTGCTCGGTATAGGTCACATCGAAGACCGACGGCGCGCGGCCCCCGGGCGTTTCGGGAATGCCATAGGTGTAACCCGCCCCCGAGCCGGCGTAGAGATTGGGCAGGAATTCGGACTTGGTCAATTCGGCGGACTGGTCAGCAAGGTGCGCCTGAATCCTGGCAAGTTGAATGTCCTTGCTATTTTGGAGGGCGAGTTCCACGGTACGCCGGAGGGTCAGCACAATCGGCGTGCCGGATGATTCGCCCGGTTGCGCAGACTCCTGGGCCAGCAAGGCAGGCATACCCGCCAATGTCCCCGCGATTCCGCACAGCAAGCCACGCTTCCAGGTCGTCATGTTCCCCCCTGTTGCAAAAAAAACACTTTGGCGCTACCGCGTGATGCAAACTATTCGTAACGCAGCGACTCAACCGGCTCCATGCTCGCCGCCTGCTTCGCGGGCAGCCACCCAAAAAAGAGCCCGGTGGAGCAGGACACGAGAAACGCCAGCACCACGCTCGTTCCTGAAACGGGCGCCCGCAAATTTCCGGGCAGGAGTTGCTGCACCATGACCGGAATGGCCAAGCCCAGCAGGATTCCGATGACCGCTCCGCCGCCACTGATCAGAAAAGCCTCGACCAGAAATTGAGAAAGAATCTGGTTGGGCGCCGCACCCACGGCCTTGCGAATGCCAATCTCCCGCGTGCGCTCCGTTACCGTAACCAGCATGATGTTCATGATCCCGACCCCGCTGATCAGCAGAGCGATGAAGGCGATCACGACCAGCACGATGGTGAGCGCCAGCGAAATGGTGCGCGCGGCGGTCAGGATGGAAGCCAGCGTGCGCACAAAATATTCCGCCTCGGCGGGATGGCGGTTCTTCAGAAGCATCAGGAGTTTCCTTTGCACCACCGGCACCATCTCCGGCGCCGAGGCTTGCGCATAGAGTGTCCGGATCACTTCCTTGCCGGTGTAGTACTTGATCAGTGGAAATGGAATGATGACGGAGTCTTCTTCGATCTCGGACAATCCAAAGGTGGACACCCGCTCCCGGAACACCCCGATCACCGTAAACGTCAACTCTTCCATGCGGAGATCCCTGCCAACAGGGTTTTCCAGGCCAAACACGCGTTGGGCGAGTTCTCTGGTAATCAGGCAAACTTTGCTTCGCGATTCCATGTCTCCAGAATCGAAGTACCTTCCGCGCAGGATTACCAGGCGGCGAATGGCCTGGTATCCCTCGGTGACTCCTATTAGCGTCGCCGGCCGGGTTTTTCCACTTACGACGACGGACATCGGCATGTCGTTAATCCCGGCGACTTCCACGACCCCAGGGATGGCTTCTTTCACCTCCGCCATGTTTTCCAGTGTGATTTCATAGCTCAGGGGTTGAGTCTTATCCGGAGTGCCGATCAATTCAGCCCACACCAGGTTCGAGCCCACGGCTTCGATCTGGGAGATAACGAATTTCCGGCTGGTGAGCGCCACGGTGACCACGAGAACGATGGAAGCACTTCCGATGATGACGCCGAGGGAAGTCAGAATCGCGCGGACTTTGTTAGCGCGCAGGGCGTCGACGGCCAGGGTTATGGTTTCGCGCATCTGCATAAGATCGGTTAGGCGTTCACCTTGCGGCTCGCAGCCGGATCCTGCGACTCCAGCCAAGCCCACTTGGATCGCCGAGCTTCATGACTTCCCCAGCCGTTTCAGCGCATCCTGGGCCCGCTTGTATTTTGCGTTCAGCTTCAAGGCGGCTGCGTATTCTCCGCGGGCCGCAGCCAAGTTCTTCTGCTTTTCATACAGCTGGCCCAGCCAATAATGAGCAGCCCATGGGCCCGGATACGACGGGTGCCTGGGCACCGCCTGGATGTAGTTTAGTAGAATCTTTTCGGCATCGGGTAACTTCTCTCCGAGCAGGATCCAGGCCATGGCGCGGAAGAACCGCCCACGGGGGTCTGCGGGCGCCGCTGCCTCGGCGGCATCGGCCGCCGACAGCACGCGCTCGGGTAAGCCGCGATTTGCAAAATACCCGGCAATCTCTTCGATGATGTCCAGCGAGTTCGGGTGGCTCTCGAGCGCTTCGATGAACTCCGCATCCGCTGCCGCGAAATCTTTTTTCAGGCGCCGGCAATTTCCGGCCGCATAATGGCCCTGAGAAGCGTCGATTAAGAGCAATTTCTGAATGACCGGGCGAGCCTTTTCTTCTCCTCCGCCAACAAAAGAGGGAGCAGTACAGTCGTATTCGACGAGATGTTGCGCGGCATCGAGATTGCGGTCGTCGAGCTGCATCGCGATTTCAAATTCCTTGCGTGTTTTCCTGGCCAGCGTGTAGGCGACGAACAGCGAAGAGTGATCGGCCTTCCCGCCATAGGCTTGCCCCAGCCAATTGTGGTATTCGGAGTTACTCGGATCGATAGCCACGGCTCGCTCGCCGCTCTTTTCAGCCGCATTAAACTGTTCGACAGCGATGTGGGCCTTGGTCAGGAGAAGCTGGATCTCCCCGTTGTTGGGTTCTTTTGCCGCGGCTGCGTCCAGAATGGCGATGGCCTCGGCGTAATCCGTGCGTTCGTAGGCCCTGCGAGCCGCTTCCAACGGCGCTTCCTGGGCGATGCCGGCGATCCCTTGCACTGCCAGAGAAAGCAGCAACGCGGCGAGAAGGGCCCTACAAACTCTCATCCTTCGCTTCCTTCAGATTGGACGACGCCATGTTCACAACTTTAACGGTCATGCCGTCGTGCAATTCCACATCGCCGGGGATCGCGACCACCTCTCCTTCGCGCAGTCCGTTGACAACCTCGTAACTCGTGGCATCGGCAATGCCCACCTGAACCAACCGTTTTTCAAGGCGGGATTGCCCCACGCTATCCCGCACCACAAAAACGTAGCGCTGTGAATTGTCCGTCTCCACCGCACCGCGCGTCACGCTCAATACATTCAGGCGTTCCTTCAAATTGATGCGCACGTTTACATTGGTGTTAGGGAGAAGTTCCAGTTTGTCGTTGCGCACGGAGCACAGAAGTTCACCGACGTTTCGCAACCCCCGGGCCACCACTTGCTTGGGGATGATTTCCGTTTCCCCTTCCCAGACACGGTTTGGCAGGGCGTCCCAGGTAATCTTCACGGGTTCATCGGGCTCCAGGGCTCCCATTTCCGGCTCGTCGATGAAAGCGCGGACGCGCACCTGATGGAGATCGGCCATTTCGGCGAGCAGGTCGCCCACCTTCACAAAATCACCTTCATGAACGGGCATGGCATAAAGGGTTCCGTCAATCGAGGCCCGGATGCGGCCTTGCTGTACCCGGTCCTCCAGGGCCGCGACATCGCTCTGCGCTTGCTGCACCGAAAGGGATGATCGGGATTGGTCGAGCTCGGCTTGCCGGTCAAATTCCTTTTTGGCGGCCGCCGACTTGCTCACTTCGGCCTGCATTTTTTCGAGGGACAGGTCATTGGCGGTGAGTTCATCGTTTGTGGCCGCTCCCTGTGTCAGCAGGCGGGTCAGAGAATCGTGAGTTCGCAGCAAACGGTCGCGCTCGGCTTGCGCCTTGGTCAAGTCCCCGTTGATTCGCGCCGCTTCATCGGTGCGCCCGCCGGCTTTGGCCACACGCAAGTCGTCTTGCGCGCGCAAGAGTCGCACCCTGGCGGCCGCCAGTTGCGAGGTTGCATCCTTGACGTTCAACTCGAGCAGGAGTTGGCCTTTCTTGACGTTCTGCCCCGGCAATAAGTGGACCTTGGTCACAAAGGTGTCCAACTGGGCGCGCACGGTGGCGGGTGCAATGGGTTCGACCTTGCCATTGCTGCTGATCGAGGCAACAATGTTGCGCCGCACCGGCGTGGTTGCGGAAATTTTTGCCACTGGCTGCCGCCCGCTAATCTGCACCAGCAGAAAGGACACGATTCCCGCCAGCAGCAGGAATAGGAAAACCCTGTTTCGCAGCTTTTTATCCATAAGAACCTGAAATCGAGCCGCCACCAGCCAGAAGCGCTCGTCCAAGCCACATCCGCGAGCACTCCTCGCCGGGTTCAAACGATTCTTTTGCGGGGCTTACTGGCCGATTGCCTGGGCGGTCTATCCCTGCGGTAAAGTCTATCAGGACGGTTGGCCATTTCTCCACACACTTCCGTTCCCGCTCCGTGATTGGCAATGAGATGCCACGGGCGGGTTGCCGGATGCCGAAGCCGTCATCCGCGCCGCCATGTTAGAATCCAGACATGAGCAACAGCGAAGCGCCGGCCGCTCATCCAGCCGACAAAGCGGGCACGCCTGCCCCTCTCAAGGTACTCCACCGGGTGTGCATTCAGTGCAACAATGTCTTTCGCGTGCCTGCAGAAAAGTTTGATGCGAAACAGTGCCCGAACTGCCACAAAGGGTAGCCATAATTTGCAGGCACTCCCCACTCTGCGATTTGGCCGTGATGTTGCCACGGTCTTTGGTAATCTTTTTTGCATTCCCTGCGTAATATCCCATGAACGCGGTGTGCCCTGTGCCCGGACGAAATCCGTGAGGTTCCTGCCATGATCGAGACTCGTGGTCTGTGTAAAACTTTCAAGGACAAGAAGCGCGGTGAGATTCGCGCCGTGGATAACGTGAGCTTCGTCTGCAAGCCCGGCGAGATTTACGGCTTGTTGGGCGCGAACGGTGCAGGCAAAACCACCACGCTGCGCATGCTGGCCACGATACTGGAGCCGACCGACGGCACGGCGATTGTTTGCGGGCACGACGTTGTAGAGGAACCGGAAAAGGTGCGCGCCAACGTCGGCTTCCTCTCCACCGCCACGGCTCTCTACCCCCGGCTGACTTCCCAGGAGATGGTCGAATACTTCGGCCGGCTGAATGGTCTCGATGAAGCCACTTTGAAGAAACGCGTGGACGATATTTTCACCCGCTTGGACATGAATTCTTTTCGCGACCGCCGCTGCGACAAACTCTCCACCGGCATGAAGCAGAAGACCTCGATCGCTCGCACCCTCATTCACGACCCTCAGGTGATGATCTTTGACGAGCCCACGCTGGGCCTGGATATCATGACGGCCCGCACGATCATTGAGTTCATCCGCGAGTGCCGCCAGCGGGGAAAGACGGTGATCTTCTCGACTCACGTGATGAGTGAGGTGGAGAAATTGTGCGACATCATCGGCATCATTCAGTCCGGCAAGCTCCTGGCGGAGGGCTCCCTCGCCGCACTGCGCTCGCGCTACGGTGAAAACGACCTGGAAGAAATCTTCGTCAAGATCGTGGCTCCGCTCTACGCCGGGCAGGAGGCCAACTGACATGAATCCCCACAATATCGGCATCGTCTATCGCAAGGAACTCCGCGAGTCTCTGCGCGACCGCCGCACCCTGATTTCCTCGCTGCTGGTGCCGCTTCTGCTATTCCCTCTGCTCACCGCAGGTCTGGGTGCCGCCATTTCCGCCCTGGTCGGCGAGGCCAAGAAGGAAGTCCCCGAGGTCATGATTTTGGGTGGAGAGGATTCTCCCGGGATTCTGGAGGAATTGCGCGGTTCGGACAAAATCAAAGTTGTTCCCGCGACAAAAAACTGGAAGGACGAGGTCATTAACAAGGAGATTCGCGCCGCGATTGAAATTCCCGTGGGCTTCCAGGACGACGTGGTGCGCCAAAAATCCGCCACGCTTCTGATCCACAATTATGAAGGCGACATGAAGTCCGCCCTGGCCACGGACAACGTGCAGAAAAGCCTCGAAAAATACCGCGACCGCATCGTGCACGACAACCTCGCCGCCAAAAACCTCCCCGAGGCCGCTTTCAAGCCCTTTGATATCAAGGAGCACAATGTCGCCCCGCCCGAAAAGGTCGGCGGCGCGGCTTTCGGCGGCGTCATCGGCTACATGGTCATCCTTCTGTGCCTTACGGGGAGCATGTATCCCGCCATGGACCTCACTGCCGGAGAAAAAGAACGCGGCACGATGGAAACCATACTCTCCAGCCCGATTGCTCGAGTGGACCTGGTGTTCGGGAAGTTCTTTCTCGTCCTTACCACCGCTCTTGTCACGGCCGCACTTTCCGTGACGTCCATGGGCGTCTCCTTCGCGGTCCTCGGGCACCTGCACGCTTTCGACACGGCCGGTGCCGATGCCTCCGCCCAGCTCCAACTGCACATCGGCATATACACGGTCCTCTCCATTTTCATTATGGTGCTGCCGGTGGCCGTCCTCTTCGCCGCCGGCGTTATGACCGTTTCTTTGTTTGCCAAAAGCTACAAGGAAGCGCAGAGCTACGTCAGCCCGCTGATGTTCATCGTCATCATTCCTGCCGTCGCCGCGATGCTGCCCATCGACCTCACCGCCAAACTTGCCTTGGTGCCGATCCTGAATGCCAGCCTGCTCTGCAAAGAATTGGTCACCGGCACGTATCACTGGAATTTCATCGCCATCATCTTCTTTTCTACGTGCGTGTATGCCGCCGCAGCGCTCTTCCTGGCCGTTAAAATGTTTCAAAGGGAGGATGTGCTGTTTCGCTCCTGAGATCGATCTTGCGGACATGGGGTCCAGCGGTGGTGGACCCCTACGTGGCCCGGCGGATGCGACGGCTTGCACACGATGAAATCATGTTTCCGCTGGCGCGAACTTTCACTCCCTGTGCTGCGTCTACATTGATATGCGAACGCGACGGAGACTTCTCCGCATTCTCCTGATTCTGCTTCTCTTCCCGCCGGCGTTTGCGGCAGTGGCCGGCTGGCTGGCGGCGCCGGCATTCTTGCACCCGATTCGGCGGCCACTGACGCCGGATCTGGTGGTGGAAGCCGACGTTTCGTTTGCGGAGGTCCGCGCCCATCGCGAAGAATTCGACGTGCGGGCACCCGACGGCGTGCTGCTGCGTGGATGGAAGGTGCGTCCCGCAAACCCCAATGGCGCCTGGGTGCTTGTGTTTCACGGTGTTGCGGATAACCGCGTGGGCGTTCTGGAGCAGGCGCTGATTCTTCTCCGCGCGGGTTATGGCGTCACGATGATGGATGCGCGCGCACACGGCGAAAGCGAAGGTTCCATGGCCACCTTCGGCTGGCTGGAGCGAAAAGATACGCGCGCGATCGTAGACGCGCTTGTGGCAACGGAGCATCCGCTGCACATTTATGCATTGGGAGAGTCCATGGGAGCGGGCATTGCGCTGCAATCAGCGGGAGCCGATGCACGCATCGAAGCAGTTGTGGCGGAGGCGCCGTTCGCCAGCCTGCGTGAAGCTTCGTATGACTATGCCGGATTGCAAAAATATCCGCTGCTAGGAAAAACGATCTTTGCGCCCGGTGCGTGGATGATGCTGCATCGCGGGCAATCCCTGGCAGGCTTCCCAGCCGCGGATGTCTCTCCGGAAATCGCGGTGGCAACGCGCGCTTTCCCCGTGCTGCTGGTTTGCGATACCGCGGACACGACGCTTCCCTGCCGCCACGCCGTAAGAATTTTCAGGGCGGCGCGAGGGCCAAAATCGCTTTGGGAGGTTCCGCGGGCGTTTCATACGGCGGCGCTGGGGTTTCAGCCGCAGGAATTCCGCCGCCGGGTCTTGCAGTTCCTCGCGGACCCCACGACGGAGCGGTGATTGGCGCGAACGCTCAGTTTGGGGACTGAACCACGTCGCGGGCCATGGCTTCGGACTGCGCTTCCCATTCGTCGCTCAGGCGCCGCACGGTTTCCCGCATGCGCACGGCGAGCGTGGCGATGGTTTCCAGACGGTGCTCCGCCTGCTGCGGCAGCGGCACCTTTTTCCTGCGGAGCTCCACCAACAAGAGTTCGGCATTGCCGAGTATCCCGGTCAGCGGGTTGTTCAATTCGTGGCGCAAAATTTCCCCGAAATCCCGGGCCTCCGAATCGCCGGGAAGATATTCGGTTTCCAGGGAGCGCGGCTTCCTGGCACTTCGCCATCCGCCAAGCCGGCGCAGACGGCGCTCCACCAACCCGATGGCCACGGACAGGCAACCCGCGGCGCGGGTCACAAAGTCCACCGTTCCGCCTGCCAGCAGCGCCTGCAGACCCGCCTGCTGCTCCGCGCTTCCCACCACGACCGTCGGCGCGTAACCCGCAAACAGAGTGACCACCGCGTTCAGCGCCGGCGTTTTTCCCCGCTCCGCTTTGCTGTCCGGCTCCACGGTTCGCTGCTCGATCAGAATCACCGCCGGGATGCGCGCTTCCAGGAGTTTGCGCGCCGACTGCCATCCATTTACGCACTCCAAACGGGCCGGATCTTGACGCTGCCCCCATTCGCCCTGCACTTCTTCCTGGAATTCCCGCTCTCCGCACACCATCACGAACTCTTCCCGTCTGCTGTGATCCTGTCTCCCCATGGCGTTACCCAACTCTCTAGGCTTCCTTTGCCTTGACGTTTGTTTGGACGGCGACCAGGTCCTTTTTCTTTCCCAACATCCCGTGGACCGCAGCGCTCAATTCCTCCATGCGGAATGGTTTGGCCACATGAGCGAGGTGATGGCGATCGAGAAACTCCTGTGTGCGCGGCGCAACCAGGTCGCCGGTGACAAACAACACACGCTCGCAGAGCGGATTCTGCCGCTGCACCAGTGTCCGGTAGAACCTCTGGCCATCCATGCCGGGCATCCTGAGGTCACAGACGGCCAGGTCATAGGATTCGCGCTCCACCTGTTGCACGGCCTCGCGGCTGTCCAGCAGGACGTCCACGCGCATGCCTTCGTCGCGCAAAACATCGGCAATCAGGCTGGCGACCGTTGGTTCGTCCTCCACGACCAGGATTCGCGGCACTTTGCCTGCGGGCATACCTTCCAGGGCGAGATTCTCCACCGGCGGCGGGAGTTCGCTTGCCGCCGATCCAGAGCCTTTCTCCTCGTCTTGTATCTCGGCTGCTGGAGGAACCGGAAATTCCACGACGAAACGCGCGCCCCCGTGCGGCGGACTGGCCAGCGTGACCGTGCCGCCGTGCTGGCGCACGAAGCCGAGTACAATCGCCAGTCCCAAACCGGTGCCCACACCTGGGGGCTTGGTAGTGAAAAAGGGATCGAAAATTCGCGCCTGGATCACACCGGGAATTCCCGGGCCGTCGTCCCAGACTTCCAAGGTGAGGCGGCCGCCGGCGAATCCCGTGCGCACGCCGATGGTGCTGCCCGTTCCGCTGTATTCGAGGGCTTGCTGGGCATTCTGGAGCAAATTCATCAATACCTGCTGCAGTTGGCTGAAGTCCCCTTCAATGAGAGGCAGCCCCTCTTGTTTTTCGACGATGAGGCGAAGGTGGCTTCCGGAAAGCGCCAGCCTCTGCAGGTCCATGGTGCGATCCACCAAATCATTCAAGGAAACACGCCGCCGCTCCGGCAACGATTCGCGCGACAAAACAAGCAACTGGCGGAGTATGGCGGCGGCACGTTCGGACTCTTCCAGAATGTTCTGGGAAAGCGTGGCCCGCATCCCCTCCCCCTCCTGTGAGGCCAGGCGCTGCGCGTTCACCAGGATGGTTGTGAGGGGGTTGCTCAATTCATGGACGATCCCGGTGGCGTGCTGTCCAATGGCCGCCAGCTTCTCCGTTTGCGTCATGCGGGACTGGAACATGCGCTGCGCACTCATCTCCCGGTACACCTCCACGCGCCCGAGTTTTCGTCCGTTTTCGCCAACAATCGCACGTGTGGACCGCTCAATCACCTGCGGAAGAGGCCATTCCATGGCCAATTCCTCGCGCATCCGCTCTCCGGCGCCTTCCGCGAAGGTTTTCCAACGGTCGGCGAACTTTTCGGGATCACTGGCATTCTTGGTGGTGAGGCGTATCAGGTCCTCGAGAGTCCGCAAGGAAGAGCCGGCGGCGGCGGAGAGACCCAGGATCTGAAGAAATCGCGCATTCTTCGCGCGAATGCGATCGTTTTCGTCGAAGACCACAACTCCTTCATCGAGCCACTCCAGCGCCTGCTGGAGTTCCGCTTCCACTTCCTGGAGCTCCCTCGCGCGCGGCAATTCGTCCGCCCTTTCCAGGATTATGGAGCAATGCTCCCCATCGGAATTCGCCGTGAATCGCAATCGCAACGCGGTCCCGTTTTTCAAGCAGGCGACGACAGGGTCTTCCTGTCCGTGGGTTTCCTCAACAAATGCGGAATTCACCCAACCATGAACTTCCTCCCATTCCCGCGGCCGGAACACCTCCGCAAATCGCACGACCTGATGGGTATCTTGCCGCAGTTCCGCGGCATCACCGATCAGTTGCCGGGCCCCGCGGCTCATGCCGGTGATGAATCCCCGGCGGTCCACCACCACCACGGGCTCCGCATTTAATTCCAGCAAGGCTCCTAGTTGCGATGCTTCGCCCAGCTCTCGCACGATGCGGTTTCGACGCTCCAGGACCTGAGCTGCCAGAAGCGCGCGCAGTTCCAACCGCTCCAGCACCCCGAGAGAACTCCTTGGCCAGGGAAGCCCGGCCACCAGCACCGCGTTCATCGCGCCATCGAATTCCATGGGAATGGCCACAACCCTGGAAATCTTTCGCGCCAAGGGTAGGCGTTCGGCCTCCGCGCCACAAACGCGGCCTGTTTCCAGCGCCTGACGCCAGAGATTCTCGAGCGACCCTTGATCGAGGCAGTGCGCCCACTCGGGATCTCCACTCAGTCCGCGGAGCACCAAGCGATTCACTTCGCTCGCGGCCGCTGGTGTGTTCACGGGGAAAGCGTTGCTGCGCTCGCCAATCAATGCAAAGACGGCACCCGCCCCGCCTTTCCCCAAGCTCCCGGTGCAGCTTTCCGCCAATTCGCGCAATAGATCCTTCGAGTCATCGGGTTCCCGCAGCAGATCCTGGGTGCGCCGCCAGAGAGTCAGGTCCTCCTGGCGCTCGCGGGCCAGCCGGCGCTCTTCGACGATTTCAAGCAGCAGGCCAAGTTCGTCCGCGACGCGCTCTACCTTCGCACGGGGCAGGAGTGTCTGTTTTTCCCGGGTTCCGGCAAGGATCAGGCCGCTGAGGATGCGGTGCCCGATGATGGGCACCCAGAGGGCGCGCTGCAGTTCCACCAGGGGCCCGAGCATGGGGACATTCGAAGAGCCCGCCAGTTCGTATTCCACGCTGCTTGTGCCGTTCAGAACTTCGCGGGGCAGAGGCGCTTCCGCAGAGATCTTTCGCCACTCTGGCGGCAAGTTACCGGCGTTTCGTTCCCAAACCGCGCCACTGAATACGACCGCACCTCTGTCTCCCTCCTCTGCTGCCGGCTCAAGCCAAATCCCGACGCGCTCGATGGATGATTCCATCGCCAATTCATCGATGGCGATGCGGATCCACTCTTCACGGCCGGCTCCGGCTCTGGCCGCACGCAGCACGCCGCCAGCGTTCACTTCCTGCGGCGTCTTTTTTGCGCGGCTTTGCGAGAACATGCCGGGCCCCCTGTGGCCTACTCAGGGCTCAGCTATGCATTGGCTGGACCAAACCTGTGAGGACGGGATCTTATTGAAAAAGCAGGGAATTTGAACGGCAGGCGATTGCCAACTCGATACTTGCGGGAATCCATTCCCGAAGTGAACCGGAGTGCGCTCTAGCACCCGGCTAAGCGTCAGTGCGCTCGATCTGGTACTGCTTCAGTTTCCGATACAGGGTGGTCTTGCCAATTCCCAGCATGCGAGCTGCCGCTTGTTTGTCGCCGCCGGTCTGCCGCAAAGTGCTCAGAATCGCGCGGCGTTCCAGTTCGTCCAGGGGCAGCAGCTCCTCTTTTTCCGGCGCGCGCTCCGTGGTCGGATATTGCAGATTCGTCGGCAGGTCATGGACACTCACCAGGGGGCCAGAACTTAAGGCCACCGCGCGTTCGATGGTGTTCTCCAACTCGCGAACGTTTCCCGGCCAGTCGTAGGCCATCAATCGCCGCATGGCGTCTTCGGTCAGCTCACGGTGGGCGTCGTCGGGGTCGGCGAATTTTTCCAGAAATGCGGTCACCAGCAACGGGATGTCGCCTTTCCTGTCCCGCAGCGGCGGAAGCTTGATCTGCACCACATTCAACCGGAAAAAGAGGTCCTGGCGGAAGTTCCCGCTCTTAATCGCCAATTCCAAGTCCCGGTTGGTGGCGGCAACGATGCGGACATCAATCGTTCTGCGCTCCGTGGAGCCCACCGGCTTGATCTCTCTCTGTTGCAGCGCGCGCAGCAGTTTCGCCTGCATCTCCAGCGACATTTCTCCAATCTCATCCAGGAACAAGGTGCCGCCATTGGCCGATTCCATCAGGCCCTGCTTGGCCTGCATGGCTCCGGTAAATGCTCCCTTGGTGTATCCGAACAACTCGGATTCCACCAGGGTTGGCACCAGCGCGGAACACTCCACGGGCACAAACGGCCGGTCCTTCCGAGGTCCCAGAAAATGAACGCTGCGCGCCACCAGTTCTTTTCCCGTTCCGCTCTCGCCGAGAATCAGCACGGGATGCGTACGCTGGCTCACCTTCTCGATCAGCTTGTAGACCCGCTCCATGCGCGGCGACATCCCGATGAGCCCGCCAAACCCCGGCCGCGTCCGCACCTGCTCCCGCAGCAAGCGATTCTCCCGCTTTAGCTCCACGGAATGGGCCACCTGCTCCAGCCGCGCGCGCAGTTCCTCCACGCGAAACGGCTTGGTGACATAATCGGCCGCGCCCATGCGCGTGGCCTCGACCGCGGAATCAATCGTGCCGTACTGTGTGAGCATCACCACGGCAATGTCCGGGTAGATTTGCGTCACCCGCCGCAACAGCTCCAGGCCGCTCGTTCCCGGCAAACGCAAGTCGGTCAGCAGGATATCCACCGAGGCCATCTCCATCACTTCGAGCGCCTCTTCGGCGGTGCTGACGTCCGTCACCTTCATGCCGCAGTCTTCCGCGACGCTGCGGCAAACTTCACGGATATGATCGTCATCGTCAACCAGCAGCAGGTGCATCGGCGGCGCAGCACGGTCGTTGCGCGCTAGGCCCTCGAAGGGCGCTTTCTCAATCGCCACCGCCGTAGGCTGAATTCTCTGGCCGGAATCCTTGTAGGTTCGCCATAGTCGCTCCACCTCACTTGCGATCTTCGACAGGGCTCGAGGGGATAGATACCGAATGGGGAAGGGGGCGTATTCCATTCCGGGAAAGCTTTGACACATCTCTTTTCTATGACAGATTTATGGTATTGTCAATGCGTTAATTACCAAAACAGGACTATTCGCAATAGTGTACTGAAATGGAACAGTTTCGGTTTGATTCTGGCGTGTTGGCCCGTACTTGCTCCGTTTTGCCCATCGCGTGTTCGCTGGCGCCGACTACTTCACCGGCCCCAGTTCCAATTGGAGCACCCCTTCCCTTTGTGACCCCACTATCACAATTCCCGGCTCCGATTTCTGCCAGGCCGGCGGCCCTGCCCCTTTCCGCGTCCTCATCGAGCCTCGCCCAATTCACGCCCTCATCTCGGGAGAGGTAGATCCCACCCTGCTTCAACGAAGCGATCAGAATGCCGCCGCCTCGGAGCCATTTCTCAATGGGTCCCGCTGGCAATCCATTCTCGCGTCGCATCCAGAGAACTCCCCCGTCCAAGGACTCAAACAGCCCATGGTCGCGTTCCCAGGAATAAAGTCAGCCTTCCGGCACGCAACCATCCGTCAAGCCACGCCACTCCGGTTATGCCCACGGGCAAGTCGCGCCAGACCCCATCCGCCCCTGCATTCACGGAAATTCCAAGTTTTCCATCGGCCACCACGCCCAGCAGTTGGCCGTTGCCGGAGGCCCAGATGGCATCCACGAAGCCGCTCCGCCCGAACGCTTTCATTCGCGCACAAGCCGCCCCGGGCGAGCAACGCATCACCCCTTCGGGGGCCGTAAAGTAGAGGGAGTCCTGCGAAAATGCGATGGCATTACCGGCTAGCCTTAGAGCTATCCCCGGCGCCGATCGGTCCCCTTTGCGCTTTCCCCGCGCGGGGTTCTCGCTCGCCGGGCCAGGGTGAGTTTCCACTCCTTCCATTTTTCCTTTGTTCCATCCCACAACCAGATTTGGCCATTTTGAACTCGCCAGCCATCCCCAGAGGACTGGGGTAGATTTCCTGCATCATTTCAGGATGAAGGACTGGCGTTTTCCAGTATGTAACTGAACCAGTAGCAAAAC
>CAWADS010000074.1:0-16246 GCA_963780785.1 Candidatus Acidiferrales bacterium | reverse complement strand
GTGGATCTCTTTGCGGGCGCAACTCACCGCGGAAGGGGTCATCAGGGAATCCGTCGAACTTCCTGCGGGCGCGCCCTGGTGGCAGAATGTTACAGCTTGGCTGAGGCCACGCACCTTGGCCACTGCGGGTGCCGGTGTCGTCCTTGTTGTCACGGCCGTCTTCTTGTCGCGGAGTCCCATCCCGCAGCCCGCGGCTCGAATCTCTAGTCCCGCCGTTGCGTCTCCTGTTGCCTCGCGCGTGACCTCCCCAGTGACCTCCCCGGTGACCTCGCCCGTGGCTTCGCCTGTCCAGGGGTCTGCGTTGACTCCGCGTCCTTCTCCCACGGAAGAGGCCATGGCCAGCGGCGGTGTGGTCCTCAATCAGGCCGAACTCGATGTCCCCAATATGCAGCTCGCCGGCAATGCCACCGTTGATGCCTCTCTTCGCGACAATCTCCGCACCGTCAACGAATTCATCGCGGAATGCCAACAGCACTTGAAGCAACATCCTGGCGACCAGTTGGCTCGCGAATATCTGGAAAGCGCTTATCAGCAAAAAGCCGAGCTATTGGCCGCTATGATGGATAGCGGAAGGAGCGAGCACTAATATGCAGCCGCACGCAATTCGCACTATCGCCTTCTCTGCCCTCGGCACGGGGCTGCTCTTCTGTGCTGCCGCGCCTGTTTGGGGCGGCAGCACCGATCACCAGGAACGCCATTTTGCCGTGAAGGCTCACCCATTCGTAGTTCTTCAGAACATCGTCAATGGGCGCATCGAGGTCAAATCCTGGAAGAATCCGGAAGTCGTGGTCAGCAGCACTTCCGCTCCCGGGAAGGTCGCCATCGACATCGAGCAGGTCGGCGATCGCATCGAAATCAACGCCAATTCCCTCGATCAGAGTTCCGAGCCCCACGAAGTCGAGGCCAACTTCCAGCTCACCGTTCCGGAGCAGACCGAACTTCAGCTTCGCACCCAGACCGGCCTCATCTACGTCGAGCAGGTGAGTGGCGACATGAAACTGCAGAGCGTCGCGGGTGATGTCCATCTGAAGGAAGTGTCCGGCTACATCATCGTCAAAACCACCGGGGGCACGCTCATCTGCACGCAATGCGCGGGAAAACTCGAATTCACCTCGATTAGCGGCAACGTACAGATCCTCCAGCCCGCCCTGACCAACGTGAATCTGATGACCACGACCGGCAACATTCTCTACGACGGCGATTTCGTCCATACCGGTATGTACAGCATGAACAGCGGCCGCGGCTTGGTCGAAGTGCGTTTCTCCGGTAATGACTCCTTCGACCTGAGGGCCAAGACGCTCCTCGGCACTGTGGACAACCAGGCCGCCGCATTCCTCAAGCCCGATACTCACAGTAGCCACCACTCCTATGGAAGGTTCAGCAAGGGGTTGTTTGGTACGGTGGGTCTCGGCCTCGCCAGGGTCGAACTCTCTTCCTACAGTGGTACAATTCGAATTCTGAAGCGCAATTAGTGTGCGCTTTCCAGAATTGTGAATTCACCTCTTAGCCCTCGCGGTGTGCCACCGCGCACACCTGTCATTTGCCTCGCCGGTTTCATGGGTTCCGGCAAAAGCACCGTTGGCTCCCGCCTCGCCCAACAGCTCGGCTGGCGCTTTGTTGATCTCGACGAAAAAATCGAGGAAGTGGCCTGCATCACTATCCCGGAATTCTTCGAGCGCCACGGCGAATCCGCTTTCCGTCAATTGGAAGCCGATCAGCTTCGTCTGGCCCTGGGCCGGGCTGCCGAACGCTCTGAACCCACCATCCTCGCTCTTGGCGGCGGCACCTACGCGCAACCCGGGGCTCCCGAATTCCTGCGCAATTCCGGCATCCCCGTTATCTGGCTCGATACGCCCATCGAGGTCCTTCTCTCGCGGTGCACAACCATGACCGGCCGACCCGTCTTTCGCGACGAAACCAGTTTTCGCGCGCTCCACGCCCAGCGCCTTCCTTCCTATGAGCTCGCTGATTTTCGCGTTGATAGTTCCGGAGACCCTGCTGCGGTTGTCGCTGAAATCTTGCATCGCGGCATTGCTAGCGGCATCGACCAGCTCCCGAATTCCGATTTAGAAGGAGAAAACCCGCAGTCCTGAGGGAAATACCATGCGGAAAAATTCACTCGGACGGAAATCACCCGCCATTTTCAGCGCTCTGGTGCTTCTTTTCTTCGCTTGCGGCCTGCTCGCCTTCTCCGCCCAGAAAAAAGGGCCGGCCGGTTCGGTCTTTTCGCCGGACAAAGGCAAGCTCAACATCCTGCTGGATGGCAAGTCCGTTGGCCGCGAGGAATTTGAGATCACTTCTTCCGGCGGCGGTTGGATCGCCAAAGGCACCACGAAAATCAATCCTCCCCAAGGCGCCTCCTCCACCGTAACCGGGACGCTCATACTTCAGCCCGATGGGGCTCCTATCAGTTATGAGTGGACCTCCCAAGCTGAGAAAACAAATGGCGCGCATATCCTTTTCGCCAATGGGGTTGCCAAGATCACTCTCCAGATGCAGGGCGCCCACTCTTTTGAGCAGGACCTCTCCTTTGGTTCGCCTTTTATCATCGTCCTCGACAACAATCTCTATCACCAGTACGCCGTCCTCGCCCGCGTCTACGATTGGTCGCGCCGCGGCACGCAAAGCTACTCCGTCCTCGTTCCCCAGGAACTCCTGCCCGGCACCGTCACCGTTGATTGGGTCGGTGCCATCAACGCCGATGACAAGGCCTACGAGGGCCTCAAAGTGTCCACTGCCGACCTCGAAGTTATCCTTTGCCTGGACACCAACCATCGCCTCATGCGCCTCGAAGTCGCCTCCGCCAAAGTCGTCGTCGTCCGCGAATGAACTCCTGAAACCACGCCGGCCAAAAACAAAAACGGCGCCCCGGTTTCGCCAGAGCGCCGTCTTTGTCAATAACCACTTGCGAGATTTTTCTTAGCGCGCCAAGGGGCGCTGAAACACCGGCATTCCCGGACGCCGCAGCGGATAGCCCTGCGGCTGACCCTGGGCTTGCGCGGGCACGAGTCCATTCGTATGGCTGGCGTGTCCGATGTGCCCGAGCTGCCCGTTGCCATTCGCCGGCGCGGGCAGCGGCAGCCGTGCCGGGTTACCGATAGGGCGGAGGGTGATCGGCGCCGCATTCACGTGGTCGCTGATCGCCTGCAACCTCTTCAGGATCGATTGCCATTGTTCCCAGTCCAGTTGCCGCAGGAACGGCCGCAGCCCCTGGATGAATGGATCTTCCAGCAGCGCCTCGCCGTCGGACTCCGGGATAAAGAACCGGTTCAGTCCCACGTTCAGCGCTTCGGAGATCTTCTCCAGCGTGCCGAGGCTCGGCGTCATCTGCCCGCTCTCGATGCGCGATAAGTACGACCTGCTCACCTTTGAGCGCGCTTGCAGCTGGCTCTGCGTCATCGTTCGCGATTCCCGCAGTTGCCGAATCCGCTGGCCGATATTCTCGACCGTCTCCTGATTCGGAAACTTCGGCGTTGGCACCTCCGCGGCTTCCTGCTCCTGCGGCGGCTCTTGCGGGATCAGGTACTCCATCCGCTGAGGCAGAGCGCGCACGCAGCGGCGGCAGTTGCCGGTGCGCGTCCGGTATTGAACCAGTCCGCACGTTTTGCAACGTATGACTTCCCGGTCCATTTCCAATGAATCCATCGTCGCTTGTTTTTCCATGTATGCCGACACCGGAACTCCTCGTTTGACTTGTTTTTTCCGGCGTGCGGATAGGTGAGGAACGTCGGAACGTTCTCGGAAGGGAAGGCAGTTACTGGCGCGATGGGAGTGTGGCTTGAATTTACATTTGCTGTCAAGAGTATTTTTCGATATTTTATGTCGGCAACGCCCGAAATCGACGGTGTTTACGCCGTGTTTTCGCCTGTACGTCCGTACAAGCCATTCGGCAATCCTCAGCCCCTTGGGTTCCTCTTGCCACCACACAACTATATGTTGGGCTTCACATCCCCGCGGACCACCCTTTTCAATTCGGCACTTCTGCCCCTTTTTCGGTATCCTATCCCTTCTGTCGGAGGTTTCCCCCTCATGCCTTCTCGTGAAGACGCCTGGAATCTCCTGTGCGAGTACACGCAATCGGAAAGCCTGCGCAAGCACATGCTGGCCGTCGAAGCCTGCGTCCGCGCCTATGCCAAAAAGCACAACGCCGATCAGGAATTCTGGGGCATTACCGCGCTGCTCCACGATTTCGACTACGAACGCTGGCCCAACGCCGGCCATGCCCCCGATCGCGAGCATCCCTCGGAAGGCGCCAAGATCCTCCGCGCGCATCATTATCCCGAGGAGATGGTCCGCGCCATTCTTTCGCACGCCGATTATTGCGGCGTGCCGCGCGAGTCGCTCCTCGAACACACCCTTTTCGCTTGCGACGAACTCGCCGGCTTTCTTACCGCCTGTGCCTATGTTCGCCCTTCAAAGAGCATTCTTGATCTGGAAGTCAGTTCGGTGAAAAAACGCATGAAGGATAAAGCCTTCGCCCGCGGCGTCAGCCGCGAAGACATGATCAAAGGCGCCGCCGAACTCGGAATTCCCCTCGACGATCACGTCGCCTTCAGTATCCAGGCCCTGCGCGAACACGCCGACGCCCTTGGCCTGCGCGGCTCGCTCTAGCGTTCCGCGTTTACCAGGACCAAGGGCGTCGACTGCACCTATCGGCTTCCGCCGGGGAAGCTTCTCTGTCCGCTACTCGAAGCGCTGCGCCGACGCGGTCACGCAAGGCGGCACGGGACTCGGCGAGTACGGAGCTCCAGTGGAATCGGCAAATTGTACTGTCGCGGTGCTGTTCCATTCGTCAGGATTATCCTTGAACTGGATGGTCTGGGCGATGGTTTGCGTGCCCATCTTGAAAGGAGGGACTTTCGGAGGATTGGGCGTCAAGGTATCGAAGTTGATGAACGCTATGCTCTTTGTTGTGTAGCTCCGGTGACCTGTATACTGCCAAATCCCTTGCCCTGCGCTTCGCTGCCCAGGGGCAAATGCGAGGTTGGTCGTGTCCTCTGCCATGGTTCCGCCATCGGCGAAAGTGAGGATCGACTGAAAGGTGCCCAACGTGGCCCCAGTGCTGCAGTTCGATTGAGTTACGGTGACCCGCCAGGTTCCGATAAGCTCAAAATCGCCCGGCCGGGACCATGCGGTGGCGCTCGAGCCCGCCGAGAGTGCCAGCACGGCTGCCAGTGCAAATCCCAGAATCATTTTCCATTTCCCCAATTTCATGAACTTTCCTCCTCAAGATTTTGACGTGTCTGCTCCGGCCCACTGGACCAGGCTCGGCTATACTCTTCCCATGGCCGGGGAAAGTCTTTAGAATCACCCTGAAAACTTCTGAAAACATCTGAAGTTCCGGCCGTCGCCATGAGCGCTGAAAAGCCATCCATCTACGAATTCGGCAGCTTCCGGTTGGAAGCGGTCAAGCGCTTGCTCCTGCGCAGCGGCACCCCGGTACCCCTTACCCCGAAAGTCTTCGACACGCTCCTTCATCTGGTAAGCCATCAGGGAGAGCTGGTGGCAAAGAACGAATTGATGCGCGCCGTGTGGCCGGATACCGTCGTGGAAGAGAACAACCTCAACCAGAACATCTCCACTTTGCGCCGCATCCTGGGAGAGACTCGCGGAGAAAACCTCTTCATTGCCACCGTGCCTGGCCGGGGATATCAATTCATTCCAACCGTCGAGGTCGTTGGCGGCTCTGAGCCAGATGCCTCTCTACCGGTAACGCTGGCGGTCCTCCCGTTTGAAAATCTCAGTGCACAGCCCGAACGTGACTACGTCGCCGATGGCTTGACCGAGGAACTGATCGCGTCTCTCGGCCTCATCGATCCAGAACACCTTTGTGTGATTGGCCGCACCACCATGATGGCCTACAAGCGCACCCCTAAGACCCTGGCGCAAATTGCCGATGAGTTGCAGGCCGCCTACATCATCGAAAGTTCCATGCGCACGGAAGGCCAACGATTGCGCATCACTTCCAAGCTGATTCGCCTGCGCGACCAGGCCCAACTCTGGTCCATGTCGTACGACAGCCAGCCTGGCAGTATCCTGGAATTCCAGCAAGAAATCAGCCGCACCATTGGCGAGCAGGTCCGGCTGCGGCTTTCTCCGGAACGTCTGACGGCGCTCGCCCGCCGCCACTCGCGCAACGCGGAAGCCTATGACCTCTATTTGCGTGGCAGGCACTTCTGGAACCAACTCTCTCCCGCGACTGCCAAACGCGCCAGCGCGTTCTTCTTGCAGGCGACCCAGCTTGATCCCCAATACGCCCTCGCCTGGTCCGGCTTGGCGGATACTTACACCGCCAGCCCCATCAATGGAGACGCGCCGCCTTTGGAAGTGGGACCTCTGGCGCGCGAGGCCGCCGCGCATGCGGTTGCCGCGGATCCCACTCTCGCCGATGCACAAACTTCCTTGGGGTTCGTCAAATTCTGGATCGATTGGGATTGGCCGGCCGCAGAGGCCGCCTTCCGCAAGGCCATTGCTCTTGATCCGAATTATTCGTTGGCCCACCGCTTGTTGGGAATTGTGCTTTCGCACATGCGGCGCACAGGTGAAGCGCTGGCGGCCGTCGGGCGCGCGAGGCAACTCGAAGCACTCCTCGCCGGGCACTACGCGCTCTCTGCCCAGATCGCCTACTCCGGCCGGGACTTTACCGCCGCCGAGCGGTTCGCTCGCCAATCCATCACGATTGATCCGGAGTTTTGGATTGGCCACATGCAATTGGGGCAGGCACTGGAGCAATTGGAGAAGCGCGAGTCAGCTCTCGACGCGCTCAACCTTGCCGCGCGATTATCCGCCGGGAACAGCAAAGCCATTGCTCTGCGTGGGTACATCCTGGCCAGGATAGGACGCCCCCCAGAAGCTCAGGAAGTGCTGCGCATGTTGGAGACGCTTTCCAGCGAGCGCTACGTTCCGCCCTACGCCCAAGCACTGGTTTACGCCGGGCTTGGCGAACACACGCACGCTCTGCAGGCGCTCGAACGCGCTCTGCAGGTGCGCGATGTCCATCTCGCTTTCCTGCCAGTCGACGCCAAGTGGGATCCCTTTCGCGAGGATGCGCGCTTTCGTTCGCTGCTCGAGGCCTGCAACTTCGCTGGATCTTAAGCGTTGCCTTTCACCCCTTGCGGATGTTTTCTCTGTTTATTGTTTCTTTGCTGCGACGTTTTCAGGCGGTCCGCTCTTCTCCCCACCGTCAACTCGAGTCGCCGAGGAACGCTCATCGGCGTCGCTGCGAATTCCGGCGCGCGTGAGGAATCGCCGCAATCCCATTTCTCCCGCCGCGCCGCGTTGCGTCCCCGCAATGTACCCGTCACGATCAATCAGCACGTAAATCGGATACACGGTCGCCTCGTACATCGCGGCCAAGTTGGTGTCCTCCATCAACACGATGGGGCACGACCGTGGGTGTTCCTCGATATATTTCTTCACCGTCTTCTTGGACTCGCCCACATCGACCGCGAGCACGATGAGTCCCTTTTCTTTGAACTCCTGCGCGAAGTGGTCCACGAACGGCGCTTCGCCCACGCAATAGCCGCACCACGTCGTCCAGAATTCGAAGAGCACTACTTTGCCTTTGATCGATTCGTTGGTGAAATTCTGGCCATCCATGGTTTTGGCATGGAAGCGTGGCGCCAGCTCCCTGTCATTTGTGGCAGCAAACACCACCAGAACGCCCAGGAGCAGCACAGGGAGGACCGTCAATCGCGCAAGAAAGTTTTTCGGCATCATGCGCGCAATCTATCACAACCAGTAAAGCCCTGGTCAAGTATCTCGTGCTGAAATGTCTCTATTTTTTCTTCGCGGCCGCCTTCTTGATCAGGGCGCTAGCCTTGAGCGCATCGGCGTCGTTCTCGAAGCCGATCACCGCCGCATACTTTCTGCCGATCACCTGCGCCACCAGGAAATCCATATTGACGCCCGCCTCGGCAACGGCCTGCGCAATGCCGTGTCCCATGCCGGGCCGGTTATCGCCCTCGACGAAGAGCGCGGGAATCGTCGAAGCTGCCAGCCCCGCTCCCTGCGCCGCTTGCGTCGTTTTCTTGTTTCCAACCGGATACAGCTCCACCACTGCTTTTGTGTTATCCGCCGGATTGCGGTACCCCATGACGATCTGCAGGTCCGCTCCTGCCTTGGCCAGCGGTTCCAGCGTCCCGGCCAGGGTTCCGGCCTTGTTCTCGAGTTCTTTCCGCCACAACGTGATGCGTTTCACTGTCACTGCCATGGTAGTTCCTCCCATCAATCCGTAATGAGCCCGATGAGACGCATCCTAACTCCGCACGGCGCTTTGCTCAATGCCGGATTCGCCCCCAATTGGAACGACGGGGTATGATTCACCGCAGGGAAGAGCCAGGCAGCGAAGCGGAGGTGAAACTGTGGAAGCGAATGCATTCATAGGCAAGACGAAGAAGCCGACGGAGGAGGAGCTGGCCGCGGCGCTGGGTCCGGCCAAGGCGGTGTGGGACCGGTTCATCGCCGGGCTGGCAGAGGAAAACGGAGTGGATGTGCAGGAGTGGAGTTCCTACTCGCGGAAGGCGGGGTGGTCGCTGCGGCTGAAGCGCAAGAAGCGGACGATTGTGTGGCTCGCTCCGTGCCAAGGGTGTTTTCGCGTGGCGTTCATTCTGGGCGACAAGGCGATGAAAGCGGCGCGGGAATGCCAGCTTCCGAAACGCGTGGTCAAGATTCTCGACGAAGCGCCCAAGTACCCGGAAGGGACCGGCGTGCGGATCGCGGTGAAAGGGGACAAGGACATTGCGGTGCTGAAAAAGCTGGCCGCGATCAAGCTGGCGAATTGAAGGCAAAGGAAGAGAGATTCCTCGCTTCGCTCGGAATGACCGGCGGGAAGAGAACGGGGAAGAGGCAACGGCGCCCGCCTCGGAAGGCGGCCGCTACACAAGCAAGAGGAACCCAAGCCTCACGCTTCCCGCCGGAGGCGGGCGAAGACTGCCCGGGCACCCGAACCCAAGAGGACAGAGGCGGGGCGGGCTGGTAAAATGGATGAATATGTTGAACCAGATTTCGGGATTTGATGCCAACGCGTTGCGGAACCCGCGCCGGAAAACTTATGGCGTGAAGGTGGGGCACATCCAGGTGGGCGGCGGCGCGCCCATCGTCGTGCAGTCCATGACCAACACGGACACGGCGGACGCGAAAACGACGCTGCGGCAAACGCTGGAACTGGCCGAAGCCGGCAGCGAGTTCGTCCGCTGGACGGTGAACGTGCCGGAAGCGGCGGCGGCGGTGCCGGAGATCAAGAAGCGCCTGCTGGATGCCGGGTGCAACGTGCCCATCATCGGCGACTTCCATTACAACGGGCACGTGCTGCTGACGAAATATCCGGACTGCGCGGCGGCGCTGGACAAATACCGCATCAATCCGGGCAACGTCGGCGCAGGCCAGCGGCGCGACGAGCAGTTTGCCACTATCTGCAAGGTGGCGGTGGACCATGGCAAGCCCGTGCGCATCGGCGTAAATGGCGGCTCCCTGAACCAGGAATTGGTGATGCGCAAGATGCAGGAAAACACGGACAAGAACCTGGGCAAGGAGAGCGAAGAGATCATCAATGATTGCATGGTGCTCTCCGCGCTGGAGTCCACGGAACTGGCGCTGGAAAGCGGGCTTGCGCAGGACCAGATCATCATTTCGTGCAAGACTTCGCGGCCACGCGACCTGATCACCGTGTACCGCGATCTTTCCGCGAAGACGCAGCAGCCGCTGCACCTGGGATTGACGGAAGCGGGCATGGGCATGAAGGGTTTGGTGTGGTCGGCGGCGTCGCTGGGCGTGCTGCTGTACGAAGGCATTGGGGATACGATTCGCATTTCGCTGACGCCGCGGCCGGGCGGCGATCGCCGCGAGGAAGTGTATGCGTGCTGCGAACTGCTGCAGGCGCTGGGGATGCGGTCGTTTGCGCCGAGCGTGACGGCTTGCCCGGGCTGCGGGCGCACCACCAGCACGACATTTCAGGAGTTGGCGGAGAGCGTTCAGGGCTACATCCGCGACATGATGCCGGTGTGGAAGACGCAGTATGAGGGCGTGGAAACGATGACGCTGGCGGTGATGGGCTGCATCGTGAACGGCCCCGGCGAATCGAAGGCCGCGAATATCGGCATCAGCCTGCCCGGGACGGGGGAGGCGCCGCGCTGCCCGGTATATATTGATGGGCAGAAGGACGTGACGCTGGAAGGCACGTACGACGAACTGGCGGTGGCGTTTCAGAAGCTCGTGGACAACTATGTGAGCACGAAATATCCGCGCAAGGCGGCCGATGTGGTGCGCGGTAGACGCAAACATGCGAATCATGTCTCTATTCAAACGCGTTGTAATCGACCTCGGCGTAGTCCTAGCTGCTGCTCTCTTGATAGTTGGATCCATAGTAGGTTATGCGTGGATCAAAGGAACGGCCGCAGAGGGCGGAATCGAGAAAGCAAACCGAAGCATTCTTGGCGGACTTGACCGCACAGAGAAATGGGCTGATTGCCCTGGGCGAAGTGAACCTTGACCCATCAAACTTGACTCTGGCTGACCTGCAGCAAAACCTCCACCAGCCGCCCATGAAAAAGGCCGGACCGCAGAATACAACCAGGCTCGGATGGGCCTGTGGACAGGAACAGTTGTGCGATTTGGGCGTTTTTTCTTGTACCTTTCGGCCAGGAAATCCCCCCGAATGTGACTCCGGCGGCCCTGATGGTGATGAGCCCTCCATTCGGGGACTTCCACAATGTGTCGGTTGGTGGAGTTCATCTTGGTGATAAGGTTGAGGGGATTAGGGAGATCCGCCAGAAGCGTGGGTACGGACGCCAGATTGGGTACAACCGGATGAGCTGGAGCAAGGACTGGAGCCTTGGCTGGGGAGAAGTGAATGGCAAGGTATTTTCCCTGACTCTTCTTAACGAAAAAATGATGAAAACGTAGAAGCCGATGGGGATGGGAATCATACGGACCCGGTAACATTCGCAAGGGGGATGCACAGTGAAGATTTCGCGGGAAGATGTGTTGCGGGTGGCGGATTTGGCCTACCTGGATTTGGGCGAGGCGGAGCTGGAGACTTACCGCGCGCAGATTGACGAGATTCTGGAGTACATCGGGAAGCTGAACGAGCTGGACACCAGCAAGGTCGAGCCGATGGCGCAGGTGTTGGCGGACGATCAGACGGCCGACGCGACCTTGCGCGAGGACCTGGTGGTGCCGTGCGCGGTTGCGGATGATGTGCTGGCGCAAGCGCCCGACCCGGAGCCGCCGTATTTCCGGGTGCCGAAGGTGATTGAAAGATTGTGAGTCGTACTTGTCGAGGAAGAGCAGATCCCTCGACTCCGCGACCCGCCGCGCCAACGACGGCGCAAAAGAAAAAATCGGGTCGCTCCGCTCGGGATGACAAGTTTGAGATGGGATGACAAGTTCGGGATGGGATGACAAGTTCGGGATGGGATGACAAGTTCGGGATGGGTGACCCGTGACGACGATGAGGACGATTGGTGAGGTAAGGAAGCGATTGCGGCGAAGAAGGCTTCGGCGCGGGAGATTGCCGCGGAGCATTACAAGCGGATCGCGGCGCGCAATCCGGAGATTAATGCGTTCCTGACGCTGTGCGAGAAGCGCGCTTACGCGCAAGCGGATCGCGTGGACGCGATGGTGGCGGCGGGCAAACCGCTGCCCCCGCTGGCGGGCGTGCCGCTCGCTATTAAGGATACGATCAGCACGCGCGGCGTGCGCACCACCTGCAGCTCCAAGATCCTGGACAACTACATCCCGCCGTATGATGCCACGGCCGTGGTCCGGCTGGAGGCGGCGGGCGCGGTGATTCTGGGCAAGACGAATTGCGACGAATTCGCGATGGGCAGCTCGACGGAAAATTCCGCGTATGGCCCGGTGAAGAATCCCGTGGCGCTGGATCGCGTGCCGGGCGGGTCCAGCGGCGGCTCGGCGGCGGCGGTGGCGGCGGACCTGGCGGTGGCGGCGCTGGGTACGGACACCGGCGGGTCGATCCGGCAACCGGGAGCGTTGTGCGGATTACCGGCGATGATGGGAAGTTATGGGCGGGTGTCGCGGTATGGATTGATTGCGTTCGCGTCGTCGCTGGATCGCATTGGGCCGCTTGCGCACAACGTGGCCGATGTCGCGCAGGTGCTGCAGATCATTGCGGGGCGCGACCCGAACGATTCCACGTCCACGACGGCGCCGGTGGAAGATTACGCGGCTGGACTGGCAAAACCTGTCAAAGGAATGAAAATCGGTATCCCAAAAGAGTACTTTGGTGCAGGGATGGATGCCGGAGTACGGGAGAAGGTGGAAGCGGGAATCGCGCTGCTGCGGAAGCTGGGCTGCGAGGTGATGGACATCCACCTGCCGCACACGGATTACGCGATTGCGACGTACTACATCATTGCGACGGCGGAAGCGAGCTCCAACCTGGCGCGTTATGACGGGGTGCGCTTTGGCCCGCGCGTGGAGGGCGATTCGCTGATTGCGACATACCGCAAGACGCGCGGCGCGGGATTCGGCGCGGAAGTGAAACGCCGGATTGTGCTGGGAACGTACGTGCTGTCGGCGGGCTACTACGACGCGTATTACTTGAAGGGGCAGAAGGTGCGGGCGCTGATCGCGCAGGATTTCCGCGAGGCGTTCCAGAAGGTGGATGTGATCGTGACGCCGACTTCGCCGGTGCCGGCGTTCAAATTGGGGGAACGCGTGAACGACCCACTGCAGATGTATCTTGCTGATATATATACGGTTACGGGATCGTTGGCGGGGCTGCCCGGGATCAGCGTGCCCTGCGGAAGGATCGGTGGCAAGCTGCCGGTGGGATTACAGGTGTTCGGGCCGGCCTTCGGAGAGGCCAAGGTGCTGCAACTGGCGCACGCGTTTGAACAGGCGGGCGGGGCCGCGCTTTAGAGGTTTCTTGACTGAGAGTGGGAGTGCCTTCGATCCAGCCAATCGTCGAGAAACTTGCGCGAGCGCAAACTGCTTTTTTTCGCGCCGCCGACACAATTCCCCCGGAGCAATGGAGCCGCAAACCCAGGGCCGGGGAATGGTCCGCCGCGGAACTTGTGGCCCATCTGGTTATGGTGGAGCGCGCCGTGGTGGGCGGCGCCGATCGCATCATTCAGAAAACTCCAAGAGAGATTCCCTTCCGAAAACGGTTTCACCTGCCTTTCTGGCTGGTGGAATCCCGGCTGATCCGGCGGAAGACGCCGATACCTTTGGACCATGGCCTTCTCGGACACAAGGAAGAGATGCTGGGGAAGTTGCGAGCCGCGCGCGAACGCACGCTTTCTTTCCTGGAAGAAACGCGGCAGCGGGATTTGAGCGTTTACCGGTGGGAGCATGCCTTTCTGGGGATGCTGAATGTGTATCAATGGTTTGAAATGATTGCCTCGCATGAGCTGCGGCACACCAAGCAAATAAAGGAAATAGCAGCGCACCTCCCGAAAGCTGTAGAGAATACCCAAAAATAGTACGTTTTTGCGTACTGGGCCCCATCGTTTTTGGCGGGCTGGCGAACTCGTTCGGGAAGCAGAAAAACGAGGAAAGGACCGGTTTTCGCCGATAAATAGAGAAAAGTACTAGAGAATTCGTTTTGGGTTAATAAAACGGAACTACTATTGCAGGAGAAATTAGCAACTCGTAATCTCGCTGGTGCATCTCACCAGTTGAAAGGTTACGAGAGCGACGGAGAAATAGAGAGGCTACTCTTGGTCAAGGTCAAGTCAAGTCAGAAGATCTTCACGGAGGCGGAAGTTGCCAGCCTGACGGGGATTTGTGTGGAACACCTGCACAATTTCGCGCGGAGCCGGCATCTGGGATTCATTGCGAGGGCGGCGGAAGCAGCAGGCGCCCGCGCGGACCAGTGGCTGTTCACGCTTTCGGATTTGATGGTGCTGGCGACGTTGTTCCCGCGCTGCACGCACTAAGCGGCGGCGGGTCGGGTTCGAGAATCGCTCCTTTCGACGCATCCGCTGGGTTATCCCCAGCCCCCGGCGGAGTCAGGAATGCGATCCGTAGTCTTCGGTTAAGCAAGTTTCCCTCCCGGAGTTTCCCCATTCAGTAGTCCAGGACGATGTGGCTGCGATTTTCGCGGCAAGGGCCGGAGGTGTGCCTGGAACCGCGACTTAATGCAGAGGAGCGGAGCGTGAGCGGGCTGGCTTGCTTCCTGCGGAGCAGGCCCCAGAGGATGTTCACAAGCGAGAGGAGCAGACCGGAAGGGAACGACACGACAACGACCGTGAGGAACACGGCGATATGAAAAGAAACTTCAGTCAATCTGGCGCTGAAGCCAGCGAGGTCGAGGCAGAGAATGGCAAGGAAATTCAATCAAAGGGAAAAGCGTGTCCGTTTTTCTGAGGTCTGAAAAGGGAGATGCCCTGAAGAACACGGAGGAGAGTGACGATTGCGCCCGGGAGCAATGACGGTGCCGCACACGTGTGATCGTTGCCGACATGGGGTGCCGCGGTGCTGGACCCCTACGAAGAGAGTGACCCGGGCGAATTGCGGAACTACTTCTTGGGATGGGGCTTGAGGAAGTTGCCCTGGTCGAGCTCCTGGAAGGCCTGGCGGAGTTCCTCCTGGGTGTTCATCACAATGGGGCCGTACCAGGCGACGGGCTCTTCGAGGGGCTTGCCGGAAACAAGCAGGAAGCGAACGCCATCATCGCCTGCCTGGACCATAAGCTCGTCGCCGCGATCAAAGAGGACAAGCGAACGATTTTCGGCAGCAGAAGGAGGAGCCGTGTCGGCCCAGGAGACGGGTTCCGTAGGCACGGCGAGGGGATCGGAGGCGTTGCAGAATTTTCCGGAGCCGGCAAAAACATAAGCGAAGGCGTGGCGAGTGGTTTCGATGGGCAAGGTTTTGCGGCGGCCGGGAGGGACGGAGATATCGAGATACATGGGGTCGGCGGCGATGCCGTCGACGGGGCCGGTGGCGCCCCAGAATTTTCCGCAGATGATGCGAACGTGCGTGCCATCGTCGTCAGTGACTTGGGCAACGTCCGGAGCTTTCACTTCCTGGTAGCGCGGCGGGGTCATTTTGAGAGAAGCGGGCAAGTTGGCCCAAAGCTGAAAACCATGCATGCGGCCAGCTTCATCACCCTTGGGCATTTCCTGGTGGATGATGCCGCTGCCAGCGGTCATCCATTGGACGTCGCCGGCGGAGATGGCGCCGCGGTTGCCGATGCTGTCGCCGTGTTCGACGGTGCCAGCGAGGACATAGGTGATGGTCTCGATGCCACGGTGAGGGTGCCAGGGGAAACCGGCGAGGTAGTCCTCAGGAACGTCGTTGCGGAAGTCGTCGAGAAGAAGAAAGGGATCGAAATCGGAAGTGTTGCCAAAGCCGAAGGCGCGGCGGAGGTGCACACCGGCACCTTCCAGGGTGGGCTTGGCGCGGATCAGACGCTTCACAGGTCGAATGGACATGGGACCTCCCGGCTGAAGGTTATCGTTTTTTGGATGCAGTAGAGTTCGTAGCAAGGTACATGGAGAGGAAGTGTGGCGCTGCCGGTCGGGCGGGTTGCGAGGCAGGGGAGGGCGCGCTATGCTGAAATTCAGGTGGCGCGCGCTGGACTTTGAGGCGTGAGATGCGCCAACCGGGGTCTTCCGATGGCCGGTCCACGCCATTTCGCCTGTTGGTACTGCCTCTCTTTCACTGGGCTTCTGCTGAGTGTGGCCTTTTTGTCCGGCCACCCCGCGGCAGGCTCTCCCCAAGAACCAAAACCTGAAAAAAACCAGACGTCAGCGGCCACGCTGCCGCGCGGAAAGAAACTGGTCTTGAAGGACGGCACCGACCAGATCGTCAGGGAGTACCAGAGGGACGGCGAGCGGGTGAGGTATTACAGCCTGGAACGCGGGGATTGGGAAGAACTGCCGGCGTCCATGGTGGATTGGGAGGCCACCGCGAAGGCGGCAGGCGAGGCGGAGAAATCGTCATCCGCGATCGTCGAGAAGGTGCACAAACAGGAAGAAGCGGCGCGGATGGACAATGTGGCGGACATTGACGCGAGCCTGCCCGTGGGGGACGGTGCGTTTCTGCCGTCGGGCGAAGGGATGTTTGTGGTTGAGGGAAAGTCCGTGCGAATTCTGGACCAGGTGGTTTCCGGGGCGAGGACGGACAAGAAGCGCACCATCGAGCAGATACTGTCGCCGGTGCAAATCGTGCCCGGGAAAAAGTACATGATCATTGCCGGAGCGCGCGCCGGGCTGCGCTTGAAGTTGACGCGGCCGGAGTTTTATTTGCGCGAGGCGCCGCAGGACGCCGACCATGTGGCAGG
>CAWADS010000073.1:0-28249 GCA_963780785.1 Candidatus Acidiferrales bacterium | reverse complement strand
GCCCGGCTTGCCATTGCTTCGATATCGTGGATGCTGGACCCGCGGCGGGCAACGCGCGCGTGAAGACCTGGGATTCGTGCCAGTTCTCCACGTTCACGGCGCACGCGTCTGGCCATAACCCGCGCCCCGTGCAACCGGCCGCCAGCGCCAGCGCATCCTGCACAAATTCGCCATCTATCCGGAGAAATTCGGGGAAATTCTCTGCACTGGGTGCGGCAACTGCACGCGCAATTGCCCGGTGGGACTGGGCGTGCTGAGCGTGGTGACCGAGATCAATCATGGATAACGTGTACAAGCCCGACCTGATGGAAGTGACGCGCGTTCGCCAGGAGACGCCGGATGTGAAGGCGGTGTCGCTGCGTTTCCTCGATTCCGAACGGGCGCGCAATTTTTCGTTTCGCGTGGGGCAGTTCGGCATCTTCTCCGCGTTCGGCTATGGCGAGTCCACCTTTAACATCTGCTCGAGTTCAAACTGGAAAGATCACATTGAATTCTGCTTCCGCAAGGTTGGCCGGGTGACGGAAGCGCTCTGGAAAATAGAGGAAAAGGACGTAATCGGTTTCCGCGGTCCGTATGGCAACGGTTACCCGATGGAAGCCTGGAAGGGGCGGGACCTGATTTTTCTGGGAGGCGGAATTGCCATGCCTCCGATCCGCTGCGCCGTCTGGTACGCGCTGGAGAATCGCGCCGATTATGGCGAGATTACGGTGGTGTATGGAGCGCGCACTGTGGCCGACCTGGTGTTTCTTGACGAGTTAGATGCGTGGGCGAAGGCCGAGCGCGTGCGCATCATCCGCTGCGTTGATCCCGGCGGCGAGACGCCGGATTGGAAGGGCGAAATTGGCTTTGTGCCGCACGTCTTCGAGCGCGCGCAAGTGGCGGCCAAGGACCCGGTGGTCCTCGTCATCGGCCCGCCCATCATGATCAAGAACACGCTGCCGATCCTGGACAAGATGGGCGTAAAACCTGCGTCGGTTTACACCAGTATCGAAAACCGCATGAAATGCGGCATCGGCAAGTGCGGGCGATGCAACGTCGGCCCCATCTACGTATGCAAGGAAGGCCCCGTGCTTACCATGGAGCAGTTGCAGGGCCTTCCGGCCGATTACTGATTCGGCGCGAGCTGCCCTCACGGGCGAATTGCTTACTGCCTGTATCGTCGCCGCGTGACTTTCAAGGCGCGTCTGGCCAGAACGATTCATCCCTCTTATTTCCGCTGCGAACAGTTTTAATTTAACTGGCGGACACTGGGCCTCATCGGATCGCCTGTTTACGACAAGGTTATTGTGAACTGGCGCAAGGAGTGAATTGCAGTTTTTGAGAAATGGGGGCTAGGCGAGTGGAGCGTCACATGACTGCCTGGGGCCGATGTGATTTTTGCGGATACGCAATTGCCAGGCTGAGCCACAATTTCACTTTGCCGCTATCAGGCGGCGGGCCAATGCGACCGCCGAGTTGGCATTCTCGCCGTAGCCGTCGGCGCCGATCTCGTTGGCAAATTCCTGGGTCACCGGCGCGCCACCAATCATCACTTTGACTTTCTCCCGGATGCCCGCTTCCTTCAATGCCTCGATCGTGGTCTTCATGGAGGGCATGGTCACGGTCAGCAGCGCGGAAAGGGCCAGGATGCTGGCGTTGGTATCCTTCAATGCCGCAATGAACTTCTCCGGCGGCACGTCGGCACCAACATCGATCACTTCAAACCCGCCACCTTCGAGCATGGACACGACCAGATTCTTGCCGATATCGTGGAGGTCGCCCTTCACCGTTCCGATAACCACGCGTCCCGCCGGTTGCGCGCCGGAAGCAGACAGCAGAGGGCGCAACAGATCCAAAGCTCCCTTCATCGCACGCCCCGCAAGGAGCAATTCCGGAACGAAGTACTCTTCACACTCGAAAAGACGCCCCACCTCGGCCATCGCCGGGATCATCGTGTTGGCAATCAGCTCGCCTGGGTCCATCTTTTCCGCGATGGCCTGTTGCGTAATGGCGACCGCTTTTTTTGAATTGCCGTTCACGATTGCGTCATGAAGTTGCTTCAGGTCGACCATCTCTGTTCCTTCCCGCTTTCCCGCTCGGTGACCCCCGCGACGTTGCCGTCGCAACCTTCTACCAGGAATTCTTTAGTTCGCCGACTTCGGCGGTGACAGCGTCGAGGACGGCGCAGGCTTTGACCGCGGCGGTCATGGCGTTGTGGTCTCTGAAGAGCGGCCGGTCCGCGTCCAGGTGCTCCACGACCTTGCGCACAGCGGCCTTGGCGGCCAGCGTCCCTTTGCCCGGCGTGAACTCGCGGAAGTCCAGCCCCTGGGCGGCGGCGATGAATTCGATGGCCAGGACGCCGTTGGCGTTCTCCAGGATTTGCCGCGTCTTGAGGGCCCCATTCATGCCCATGGAGACGAAATCTTCCTGGTCCGCCGCCGCGGGGATGGACTGGATGAAGCTCGGCGCGGAGAGAATGCGCTGCTCGACGATGAGCATGTCGGCGGTGTACTGGCTGAGCATGTGGCCCGAGAACATCCCGGCGCCCTTGGTGAGAAAAGCCGGCAGGCCCACGGAGAGGGCGGGGTTGAGAAGGCGATTCAGGCGCCGTTCGCTGAGGACGCTGACCATGGTCACGCCCGCACCCACCACATCCAAAGGCAGACTCACGGGCGTGCCCTGGAAGTTAGCGCCGGTGTAGACCTTGTTCTCTTCCGCCACGAAGATGGGATTGTCGGCAACACCGTTGAGTTCCGTTTCCACCTGCTTGCGGGCGTAGGCGAGCAGGTCGCGAAGAGCGCCGATGACCTGCGGCGTGGAACGCATGGAGTAGGCGTCCTGTACCTTCACCTTAAGCTTGCCAGTGATCAGGTCCGAGCCCGCGATGATGGTTCGGAGGTTTGCCGCCGTGGTTTGCGCGCCGCGGAAGCCGCGTAGCTCGTGGAGCTTGGCCTCGTACGGGCGCATGTTGGCCAAGAGCGCCTCCAACGTCATGGCCGCGGCAATCTCCGCCTGAGCCACCCAGCGCTCCGCGTCGTAGAGTTCGAGGCACGCCATGCCCGTGATGAGGTTGCTCCCATTGATAGCGGCTAGACCATCGCGGGCTTTGAGGCCGGGAACCGCAATGCCTGCCTTGGCCAAGGCCTCCTGTGTGGCCATACGCTGGCCCTGGTAGAAGGACTCGCCCTCGCCCATCAGCGACAGAGCGCACTGAGCCATGGGCGCCAAGTCGCCGCAAGCGCCCACACTCCCCTTCTCGCAGACGACAGGCGTGACGTCCGCGTTGAGCATGGCGATGTAGGTGAGTGGTATTTCCGGCCGGCATCCCGAGAAACCTTTGGCATGCACATTCACGCGGCTGAGCATGGCCGCGCGCACGTGCTCGACGGCCGCCGGCACCCCGATGCCCGCCGCGTGGTTGTAGATGAGGTATTTCTGGAACTCCTTCACCTGCTCATCGTTCAGAACCACTTCGGAGAACTCGCCGATGCCCGTGTTCACACCGTACATGGTTTCGTGGGTCAGGATTTTTTTCTCCAACACGCTGCGGCAGGTTTTGATCCGTTCGAGCGCCTCGGGCGTCAGTTCCACCTTTTCGCCGTGGCGTGCCACGCGCACCACAGCTTCGATAGTCAGGCTGCTGCCGTCAAGACGGATGGTCATGGTGTTTCTCCTGGTGTGGCCGCATCGCCTTTGCAGATACGAGAGAAAATGCCGCGCAACTCATGCTCCGGCGGTAGCGAGGTGGAGCGAGGAGTAGGGGTCAGACCAGCGCGCAAATGAGCGGATGGATTGACCCAACATTTCAAGTATGAACTTCGCCCTGTCACCATCATAAACGATTCCGCACGGCCTGCTGTCAAGCTATCACCTTCAGGGCATTTTCAGGGCTATGTCTCCCCAGCTGGTGGCCTAGCAGAGAGCCGCTCAACCGCTCTGCGCCAGGTTTCCCGCATAGATTGCCCAAGGGCGAACTAGGATCCCAGCCGTTTCTCCCAACAGGCATGCCAGATTGCAGGCCTTTCATTTTTCTGAAGTCAACTGCCAGGAGAGAGGATACAACGCCAAGCTCTTCGGGTCCGGAGCCAAAGCCGGTGAGCACCTGGCGAACGACAATTCCTGAATAAAATTTGTGCCCTCAACGCGTTGCAGCCACCTGCCGCAGCTAACCGGAGCAAAAGGCACAAAATGACTGATCTCTTGTGTCCCCAGCCACCGATGCAAAACCATCTCGTGCGTCGTATCGGCCTCGGGGATCACCTCGTGATTCCGGCCAGGCATGACAAAGAATCACAATTCCCAACTCGACTTCTCAGATATAGCTGCATATAGTTTCGTGCATGGATCGTCGCGACTTCACACAACTCTCTGCCTTGACCTTAGCTTGGACACTCCTGCCCTCGTACGCGCGAACTGCGGGAGCCTCACAGAAACCCGTCGGCTACGCAGCCATCGGTCTGGGGACGGTCTCGGACATCTTCATGCGCGCATGCGCAAACTCCCGCAATGCGAAGGTCACCGCTCTGGTGACGGGACATCCAGACACGAAGGGCGCGAAGTACGCGGCGATGTACGGCATTCCGAAGACGTCTATCTACACCTATGAGACATTCGACCGCATCCTCGAAAACAAGGACGTGGACGCCGTCTACGTGGGACTTCCGAACAGCATGCATTGCGAGTACACCGTGCGCGCCGCGCAGGCGGGCAAGCACGTCTTCTGTGAAAAGCCCATGGGGATATCGAGCGCCGAGTGCCGCAGCATGATTGAGGCTTGCCGCCAGGCGAAGGTCAAGCTGATGATCGGCTACCGCGTGCACTATGAGCCGACGTGGATGCAGGCTATCGAGATCATCAAGTCCGGCAAAATCGGTAAATTGCAGTCGTTCCAGGGAGGGTTCGTCAGCTGGCAGCGGGCGGCCTCATGGCGGCTCAGCAGGAAACTCGGCGGAGGCGGCCCGCTGATGGACCTCGGCATCTATCCGCTGAATGCTATACGCCATATCACGGGAGAAGAACCCGTGGATTTCACCGCCATCGTGGCCACGCGCGACAACAGTGGTCTCTATGCCGAGGTGGAGCAGTCGATGGAATGGACGATGAAGTTTCCCTCCGGCATCATCGCTTCCTGCGGCTGCTCGTATGGCCAGGTAGGCCCGAGCTTCCTTAACATCAATGGCGATGAGGGCTACCTCCAGGTGGAACCCGCGTTCTTCTATGATGGCGTCCACCTGCGCGGGCAAGCCGGTGATCAAGTGATCGAAATACTGAGCCCCGGCAAAGCTCCGTACCAGTTCACGCTGGAAGCGGAGCATTTCGCCGACTGCATCCGCAATGACAAGGAGCCGGAATCGCCTGGCGAAGAGGGCCTGAAGGACATGCTCGCCATCGAGGCGATTTATAAGGCCGCGGGTGCACCCATTGCGTAACACCGTGTTGCCGAAGAACTCCAAATGCCGCGCCGGACAGTTACTATCTGGCGTTTGCCGGATAGGAAGCCCGGCGAATGCCGACAAAGATAGATATTCCAGAGAAGTGGGAGCGCAGAGCGAGACTTGGCAAGTGAGGAGCAAACCATGAGAATGCGGACGGCAGTATGGGCAGCGATGAGTCTGTTTTTGGTGGCGTGCGCCTTCGGCCAGGAACGCCCGAAGATCACCAGCGTGTCGCACTTGAGCGTCTACACGTCGGACCCAGCGAAGGCCGAGAGGTTCTATGTGCACGACCTGGGCGCGTTGAAGGGAACGGATCCTTACGATCCCAAGGGAGTTCGTTACTACTTCAACGCAATCCAGTTTGTGGAGGTGTTGCCTCTGCCCCAGGGGCCGGCCTCGATCAACCGTTTCGATCATGCCGGATATAACACTGCAGACGCGGAGAGCATGCGGAAATACCTTGAGTTTCACGGTGTCGCGGTGCCTTCGGCGGTTACGAACGCCAGCGATGGCAGCCGGTACTTCGAAGTAAAGGATCCCGAAGGAAACCGGGTCGAGTTCGTGCAGCCGCCGGCACAGCCGGCATCAGTAGCGATGAATGTGCTAAGCAAACATCTCATCCATGTTGGATACATCGTCCACGACCCAGCGACGGAGGATGCGTTCTACCGAACGCTGCTGGGCTTTCGGCCTTATTGGCACGGCGGCATGAAAGATGACGCGACGGACTGGATCTCGCAACAGGTGCCAGATGGCACGGACTGGGTCGAATACATGGTTGTGAAGGGGCCGGAGAAGACGGGGATTCCACCTGCGATGTCGCAGGAGACAGCGGGCGTACTCGACCACTTTTCGCTGGGCGTGCAGAACATGGAGAAGGCGGTGAACCTGCTCTACGAAGGAGATAGGCTGACCGCGAAGCACTCGCCGCCCCAGATCGGCCGCGACGGCAAATGGCAATTGAACCTTTATGACCCGGACGGAATTCGCGCCGAGTTGATGGAGTTTCAGGCGTCGGTGAAACCGTGCTGCTCTCCGTTCCTGGCGCCGAGCCCGACGGAGTGAAACGTGGATCGAGAAAGTCGCTGGCACGTTCAACCCCACCGAAGGCTTGATGATTTGCTATTTATGAACAATGCGAGTGTCTGGAGCTGGAAACGAAAGTCCAGATGCATCCTTGCGAGGCTTATGAACTGCAAAATGATTGCGTTCCTTCTTTTGCTGGTTCTCGCCGGGCCAGCGATTCTCTGCTTTGGGCAAGACGATTCGACTCCTGCTTACAAGAACACGAAGCTTTCTTTCGAGGAAAGAGCGCGCGATCTGGAGCAGCGCATGACGCTCGAAGAGAAGATTTCGCAGCTTGGACACACCTCGGACGCGATCGACCGCCTGGGGATTCCGGAATACAACTGGTGGAACGAAGGATTGCACGGAGTTGCGCGCGCGGGCGTGGCGACGGTCTTTCCGCAGGCGATCGGCATGGCTGCGACTTTCGACGACGCGCTGCTGTTCCGGGATGCGGACGCCATCAGTACGGAGTTTCGCGCGAAGTACAACGAGAACAAGGGCCGGGACGGTTCCAGCGCCTGGTACAAAGGCCTGACCGTGTGGTCGCCGAATATCAACATTTTTCGCGACCCGCGGTGGGGACGCGGGCAGGAGACCTACGGGGAAGATCCTTACCTGACTTCGCGCCTGGGAGTGGCGTTCGTCAAAGGACTGCAAGGGAGCGATCCCAGGTACCTGAAGACGGTCGCGACGCCGAAGCACTTTGCCGTGCACAGCGGCCCGGAAGCGACGCGGCATGAGGTGGACGTGGTTGTCTCGCGGCATGACATGGAAGACACGTATTTGCCGGCATTTCGCGCCACGGTGATGGACGCCAATGCACAGTCGGTGATGTGCGCTTACAACTCGGTGAACGGAGAGCCGGCGTGCGCCAGCAATGTTCTGCTGCACGACTACTTGCGCGAGGCCTGGAAGTTTAAGGGCTATGTTGTCTCCGACTGCGCCGCGATTGAGGACATCAGCGCGCACCACAAGTACAAGCCAACACAGGAGGAGGGTGTAGCGGTTGCGCTGGTGACCGGTACGGACCTGATTTGTGGCGCGCCGCAGTCTCGAACGCACTTGGAACGAATGGCCGCGCTGAACGCCGTTCACCAGGGCATCCTGCCCGAGGCAGTGATCGACACGGTGGTTACAAGAACGCTTACGGCGCGTTTTCGGCTGGGCATGTTCGATCCACCGAACATGGTTCCGTGGTCAAAACTCGGGGCCGCCGCCAATGACACACCGGCGCACCGGATATTGGCATTGAAAACCGCACGCGAGTCGCTGGTCCTGCTCAAGAAATGAAAATCACTTTCTCCCGCTCAAGAAGAGCTATCCCCGCATTGCCGTGATTGGGCCGAATGCGGACAGCCTGGATGCCTTGGAGGGGAATTACAACGGAACGCCCTCGGCTCCCGTGACCATCCTGACGGGCCTGCGGAAGCGCTTTCGGCAGTCCAGGATTCGCTATGTCCAGGGGACTGGCCTGATCGGGACAGTCGTGCGGCCGGTTTCCAGCGCATCACTCTATACCGATGCGACCCGGGCGCGGCATGGATTGCAGGCGGAGTACTTCGACAACATCGAATTGCAGGGCGACCCGGTGATGCGGCGCACAGATGCGGCGGTGGACTTCGTGTGGGGATTCGGCGGGGTCTCTGCAAAGCTGAAGACAAATTACTCCGTGCGGTGGACGGGAGTGCTGTCGCCGTTGAAAACCGACGACTACATTGTGGGCTTCACCGGGCAGGATGGATATCGCATCTGGATCGATGGCAAGCCTCTGGTGGACGATTGGACCCCGCATCGGCCATCCACGACGCTGACCAGATCGATTCATCTGGAGAAAGGCAGAGCGTACTCCATCAAGATTGAGTATTTCCAAACGATTCGTTCGTCCGAGGCCAAACTGATCTGGGGCGTGCCCGGCCAAGAAGAGGACGAGGCTGTACAAGCAGCACGCGAGTCGGACTTGGTGGTAATGGTGCTGGGGCTATCCGCCCGAGTCGAAGGCGAGGAGATGAAGGTCAAGGCTGACGGCTTCTCGGGTGGCGACCGTACGAGTATCGATCTCCCCGCTCCGCAGGAACAATTGCTGGAACGTGTCTATGCTGCGGGCAAGCCGGTGGTGCTGGTGTTGACGAATGGAAGCGCGCTGTCTGTGAATTGGGCAAACGATCACGTGCGCGCGATCCTGGAAGCCTGGTACCCGGGAGAATCGGGAGGTACAGCCGTCGCCGAGGCATTGGCAGGTGACTTCAGTCCCGCGGGCCGGTTGCCGGTAACCTTCTACAAGAGTGTGGAGCAGTTGCCGCCGTTTGAGGATTATTCCATGGCGAACCGCACCTATCGCTATTTCAGCGGTGATCCGCTCTTTCCGTTCGGCTTTGGCTTGAGCTACACGACGTTTCGTTACAGCAAGCCACGAGTCAGCCGCGAATCCATTCCGGGGGACGGCTTCGTCACCGTCTCCGCGGACGTGACCAACCGCGGCGCCATGGAAGGCGACGAAGTAGTGCAGTTATACCTGACGCACGAGGGCGTGGCGGGAACCGCGTTGCAAGAGCTTCATTGCTTCCAGCGGATTCATCTTGCGCGCGGTCAAACCAGGACAGTGACATTCAAATTAAGCGACCGTGATCTGAGCGTTGTGCAAGCTGACGGGCAGCGACGCATCGTGAACGGCACGGTCAAGGCGTGGATCGGTGGAGGTCTGCCCCCTGCGGCGGCAGGGAAGCTCGCTGCTGATGGCGTGAGCGCCCAGTTCGCTATCAGCTCGGAGAAAACGCTTCCAGAGTGAGCAAGCCATGAAGCTACATTGCCGAGGAGGCCTCCTGTTTTCCGCACCGCAACTGTCGCTCTGCAATGATCTGCAGAATGGCTAGAAGGCCAGAGGTCAATCGGATGGAAAAGCGCGAATTCATGATCTCGGGTCTATCCCTTATCGGAGATCAGACCGGCAGGGTGAAAGGTGCTGCATTTCGCGCTGTAAACCCAGCCAATGCAGCGGAGCTTGAGCCGGTTTTCTACTCAGCCACTGGCGAGGATATTGATCAGGCCGCTAGCCTCGCGGAAGCCGCGTTCCCGGCTGTTGCTGGCCTCAGCGGGCGCGAGCGCGCAGTGCTATTGCGCCGCATCGCGATGGGCTTGCGAGTGAGGCTTCTGCCATCGTCGAGCGCGCGCACCTGGAGAGCGGCCTGCCACTGCCGCGTCTGCAGGGGGAACTCGGCCGAACCACCGGGCAACTCAGACTCTTTGCGGAAGTTCTTGAGGAGGGTTCCTGGGTGAACGCCCGCATCGATGAAGCCGATCGCGAGCGAAAACCACTTCCCCGTCCGGATGTCCGTTCGATGCTGCGGCCCATTGGACCCGTCGCGGTCTTCGGCGCGAGTAATTTCCCGTTGGCGTTCTCGGTTGCCGGTGGCGACACGGCCTCTGCCCTCGCCGCGGGCAATCCGGTAATCGTTAAGGCTCACCCCGCGCATCCCGGAACCAGCGAACTTGTCGGGAAAATCCTGCAGAAGGCGGTGCAGGAGCACGGCCTGCCAGCCGGAGTTTTTGCTCTCCTCTTCGATGCCGGAGTTGAAGTAGGAATCGCTCTTGTGCGGCACCCCGCCGTCAAGGCCATCGCGTTCACCGGATCGGCGAGCGGCGGACAGGCGTTGATGCGGCTGGCCGCAGAGCGACACGAACCTATCCCTTGCTACGCGGAGATGGGAAGTACGAATCCGCTGTTCATCCTTCCCGGGCGCCATGCGTGAGCGGAGCGCGCAGCTTGCGCAAGGCTTGCAGGCATCGTTCACGCTGGGCTCCGGGCAATTCTGTACCAAGCCGGGACTTGTGTTCGTGCCGCAAGCGGATAGCGCCGAGTTCATCCAGACCTTGCGGAGCGGTGTGAGCGCGCTCGGGCAACACCAGATTCTGACCCACGGCATCGCGGCGAGGTACAACAAGGCCATTCAGCGGAGAGTCACTGACGGAGAGGCGCAATTGATCGCGGGCACGCAGCCGGTTGAGCCAGGCTACGCTAGAGGCGCGGCGACGGTCTTTGGCATCTCGCTTCCAGACTTCCTCGCGCATCCCGACTTGGCCGAAGAGGTCTTTGGACCGACAACGCTGTTGGTGTACTACGGCGCGGAGAGCGATTTATTGACGGCTGCGCGGAAAATGCACGGACACCTGACAGCCACGATTCATGGCACTTCAGAGGATATCGCCCGCGCACACGAACTGATTCGTGTGCTGGAGACGAAGGTGGGCCGCATTCTCTTCAATGGTTTCCCAACCGGTGTGGAAGTGAACCACGCCATGGTACATGGCGGTCCGTTTCCGGCTACTTCCGACGGCCGTTCCACTTCGGTGGGCACACAGGCGATCTTTCGCTTTGCGCGACCCATTTGCTACCAGGACTTTCCGGATGAAGCGCTTCCGCCGGAGTTGCAGCAGGGAAATCCTCTGGGCATCATGCGCCTTGTGAATGGAACCTTTACGCGTACGCGCAGCTAGAATTGAGGGTTTATCGAGATGCGCGGCGAAGAGGCTCCAGGATTGCCTTTCTTCGTAGCGTTACAACTGCGAACCTTCCGGCGCGGGCGCGAAATCAAGCGACATGGTTCTCTAGCGTGCCAATTCCTTCGATGCCGATGCGGATCGCGTCGCCCCTTAGCAGCGTGAAGTTATCCCCTGGGACGATGCCGGTCCCGGTCATCAGAAACACACCTTGGGGAAAGCTGTTTTCGCGGAAAAGGAACTTGGCCAACTCCTTCGGATCCCGTTTGAGTTCGGCGAGCGTTGTGTTTCCATTAAAGACTGTCTTTCCTTCCCGCGCAATCTCCAGCCGGATGGCAGTTTTGCTCGGCAGTTCGGCCGAGAGCAGGATACAGGGACCCAGCGCACAACTGCCGTCGTAGATCTTCGCCTGCGGCAGATAAAGCGGGTTCTCCCCCTCGATATCGCGTGAACTCATATCGTTGCCGATGGTGTAACCCACGATGGCGCCGGCCGGACTGATGAGGAGCGTGAGTTCCGGCTCGGGTACCGACCACTTTGCGTCGGATCGGATGCGCACGGCGCTCCCTGGCCCGACAACGCGCCGCCCTGTAGCCTTGAAAAAGAGCTCCGGCCTCTCTGCCGCATAGACGCGGTCGTAGAAGTCGCCTCCGCCAGCGTCCTTGCTCTCCGCAATCCGTGCATTGCGGCTGCGGTAGTACGTCACGCCTGCAGCCCACACCTCCTGGCTAACCACAGGTGCAAGAACGGTGGCAGGATCGAAGCTGGCTACAGTCTGCCGGCCGGTGGCCGCGCGAACCCGCGCATGCAGATCGGCACTGCTGAGGAGATCGTCCCAGTCTGCGGCGGGGACAACATAGAACTTGTCGTCCGCCTGAACAAACGCGCCGTTTGTAGTGCGATAGAGCTTCATATAGTCAGCCTCCCGTAATCCCCGGTAACGATGAAGAAACATGCTTGTCGGGCTTGGCGGTGTTTTGGTCGAGCCGCGCGAGGATCGCATCTGAATCTTAAACGCATCCTCCCTACTCACCTCCGTTAACTTTGACTGATCCCCGGCCGATTTTGCATCCAAATCCTTCGGCGGCCGACCATGTTAAAGGCTCTTTCTCCATTTGGTAATCGCTATCTTTCGCCGTTCAAGAAACCAGGGAGCGGCATTTGGCTATGGGGTGTGGACTACCTCCAGGAATATTGTCTCCGGTTGCGCAAACGCTTGCTGCGAGTCGCGGATCGAGGTGTGGACATTAGCGTGGCGCTGAACGCAAAGGGACGACGCCTGTGGGCATGCCTAGACGACAGTGTCTGGACGAACCCTGAAACTTGGCATATATACCGGCTGATTGCACGGTGAGAGGGGCTCGGCAATAACACGGGTAACCTTCCGAATCCTATCCCTCACGAAAGCTCCCAAAAAACAAGTGCCGGCATTCCTGAGCAAGCGTTTGCACAAAGCGATCCTTGGAAGCCACGAGGTTGTGCTATGCTTCCTCCAAACCTTGGCACGGGAAGTATCCACTCAGGGAGGGTCACTCTCATGGCTCCGATCGAACGGCGACGTTTTTTGCAGCAGTCTCTCGCAGTTGGGGCAGGGTGCTCAGCGGAATTGTTGCTCAGCCGATTCCTGCAAGCGCAAACTCCGGCGCCCGATTCCACGTCTGCGGCGCGAGTATACCTGGATACGAGGCGCACGATCGCTCCCATTGACCGCAATCTTTTCGGATCTTTCCTGGAGCATTTAGGCCGCGCCATTTACGAAGGCATCTACGACCCGGGCTCAAAGCTCTCCGACTCGAACGGTTTAAGAAAAGATGTCATCGAAGAAATTCGCGGACTTGAAGTCCCCATCATTCGCTATCCGGGTGGCAACTTTGTCTCTGGGTACAACTGGCTTGACGGTGTCGGGCCAAAGCAGGAGCGTCCCAGGGTGCTGGACAAGGCGTGGAATTCCATCAACACCAATCAATTCGGCACCGATGAATTCATGATGTGGTGCAAAGCTGTGGGTACGCAGCCATTGATGGGGCTCAATCTGGGAACCGGAACTCCCGAACAGGCTGCCGCCCTGGTGGAATACTGCAACCTCGAGAAGGGGACACGCTGGAGCGATCTGCGCCGCAAGCATGGGATTGCCGAGCCCTACGCCGTGCAGCACTGGTGCCTGGGCAACGAGATGGATGGGCCCTGGCAAATCGGGCATATGACGGCGACGGAGTACGGATTGAAAGCCGCGGACGCGGCGCGGCAAATGCGCTACGTTGACCCATCCCTGAAGCTCGTGGCCTGCGGATCCAGTGGACCGTTAATGCCTACTTATCTGGAGTGGGATCGCGAGGTGTTGGAACAGTGCTACGAATACGTAGATGCACTTTCACTGCATCGCTACATTGGAAATACGCAGGAAGAAACGGGCGGCGACACCTCGAAATACCTGGCCATGAATCTCACCATGGACCGTCAGATCGCGGAAACAGTTGCAGTTTGCGATCTCGTGCGTGGCCGCAAACGCTCCCCAAAGAAACTGTGGCTCTCTTTTGACGAGTGGAACGTGTGGTATCGCGCCCGAAGCGGGGACGCCGTAAACGGCCACGAACAGGAAGCGCCGCACTTGCTGGAGGAGATTTACAACCTGGAGGATGCGCTTCTGGTGGGTGGGATCATCAATACGCTGCTGCGCAACGCCGACCGCGTGAAATTGGCGTGCCTGGCACAGTTGGTGAATGTAATTGCGCCCATCATGACAAATGCCAATGGCCTATTCCGCCAGACGATCTATTACCCCTATCGCTGGGGGCTGCAGATGGCGCGTGGGGCCGTTCTGAATGTTTTGTCGGAATCTCCGACGTATGAGGTTTCTGGAATCGGAAGTGTTCCCTATCTGGACGTGACAGGGACTTTCTCCAAGGAAGATGGAAAAGTCACTCTATTCATCTTGAATCGCGATCTTGCGAAGGCTCGCGAAATTGATGTGCTTTGGCAAGATGCGCAACCCGGCCGCGTTCTGACGGCGACAGTGCTGACGGGGAGTGACTTGAAGGCATCGAACAGTTTCGATGCTCCACGACGCGTGGTTCCGCAAGATCTGGGAAAGCCGGTATCCACCGGTGCGCACACGAAGTTCGAGGTGCCACCGCGTTCCTATACGGCGATTCAGTGGGGTGCCTAGGTCGGCAAAATACGAAGACTTGGACTCCCTCGCTGCAAATTTCAACATTCACCCGGACGAAATGCCGGCTGCACTCCGCATTGGAAAGTGACGCCTCTGGCGAAAGGCAGCAATCGGAACGAGCGAAGTTCCGAGCATGAATCGTTAGATGGCGCGCTTCCCTGCTCAGCCGGTTGCGCGCCAGATACTACAGTCCGATAGGAGACCCACATGATGAAGCGTCGCGATTTCTTGCAAAAGGGAACGTTGGGGGCCGCGGCAGTTGTCTTTACTCCAAAAGCCGGTTGGCACGCTTCCCCCGTCTCACGAACGGCGGATTCTCGCATCGAGGTTCTTTTCGACGAGCCCCTGGGCACAATCTCTCCCAACATCTATGGCCATTTTGCTGAAAATCTGGGTGGCGTGTTCTACGACGGCATTTGGGTCGGGGAAAAATCGCGCGTCGCGAATACCGACGGGCTGCGAAAAGAACTGATCGAGCACATGCGCAAAATCAAAGCTCCGGTGATCCGCTATCCCGGCGGATGCTTCGCAGACAGCTACGATTGGCGCGACGGAATCGGCCCCGCGGAAAAACGCCCGCGGCGCACAAACTTCTGGGCCAACGATGAAAAGGGAAAGGCGCCGGCAAGCCACAGTTACGATCCGAATACCGTCGGAACCAACGAATTTGCGCACTTCTGCAAGCTCATCGGCGCCGAACCCTATCTTGCCGCAAACGTGAAGAGCCTGCCCGCCTCGGTCTTCGCCCAGTGGGTGGAATATTGCAATTCCCCCGCGGGAAGCACCACGCTGGCCGATGCGCGGGCGGCCGCCGGCTATGCGGAACCTTTTCATGTGAAGTATTGGGGAGTCGGCAACGAATCGTGGGGCTGCGGGGGTGAGTTCACCCCGCAGGAATATGCCGTGGAGTTCCGCCGCTATTCGACCTGGCTGCCAAAATACGGCGAAGAGCTGCACCTGGTCGCCTCGGGGACGAACGTGGACGACTGGAACTGGCCGCGCGAATTTCTTGCGGAGATTTTGCGCAAAGGCCCGGAAGAATTGCGCCGCATTTATGGAATGGCTCTCCATCACTACGCCTGGAACTTGAGCCGCGGAAAAACGCAGGACTGGGAGGCCGGCAAGGGAGACGCAGTGAAGTTTGACCCGGTTGATTGGTACGAACTGCTCCGCGAGGGAGAGCGAATGGAAGGCCTGGTCACCGGCCACTGGCAGGTTTTGAGCGAATTTGACCACGACCACCATATCAAACTCGTTGTGGACGAATGGGGCCCCTGGTATCGCCCTGGCAGCGAGGCCACTCCCGGCAACCTGCTCGAACAGATGCCCACGCTGCGAGACGCGGTGTTCAGCGGCATGACGCTGGACATCTTCAACAGGCATCCCGAAAAGGTTGCGATGGCGAATTGCGCGCAACTCATCAACTGCTTAAACAGCCTGTACCTCGCCCACGAAGATAAGTTCGTCATTACGCCGGTCGGCCACGCGTTTGAGCTGTACGCGAATCATCAAGGCGGAGCGGCGTTGCGCACGATTTTCTCCGCACCCAACTTGCACTACGACCGTGACGCAAAACCCGCCTCGTTCTGGGGATTGCAGGGTTCCGCCTCCGTGCGCGACAAAGAGTTAACGATCACCGCGGTCAATCCCAGCACCAGCGAATCGCGTCTGGCGGAAATCACTTTGCGGGGGGCAACCGTTAAGAACGCCAACATGACTTTTTTGAGCCACGCCGACATTCACGCGCACAATACGTTCGAGCAAAAGGACGTGGTTGTTCCTCAAACCAAGCCCTTGAGCTTGAACGCAGGATCACTTGTGGTTGAATTTCCACCGGCGTGCGTGGCCGCGCTGAACATCCAACTGTATTAGCGCCAACCAGGATATTGCCTGCCCATGATTTGCGCTTCCAGGCATCCGCGCAAACCCCGATGAAATCGCCGCTCTAGTCTGCGTTTCGTACAAGATTGAACGCCCCGGGCTGGGAGGGCCAACCCGTCGTTCTGGCACCCCTTGATTTCCCTAGGCTCGGAGAATCGGCGTCCAAACCTGCATTGGCGTGCCCGCGCGATTTGCCCACGCGTAGTAGGGAATGAATCTGAGCTCGACCTGGCGGGCCTTGGGCGCATTCGCTGTGTACGGATAGTAGAGCCCTCCGCCTGAACTGGATTTTTCGTAGGCTGCTCCCATGTGCTTTAGCATCACGATTCCGCCGAGCACATCGCTTCGGAACTCCTCCTGGAACGGCGACGCGGACTCATGGCGCATATCCAGAGAAATGTCGTACAGCGCCACGCCCTCCGGCTGATCCAGTTGTTCGAGGCAATAAACCAGCGGACCGCGCTGCACCGCCACACGTCCGTAGTCTTCCACAACGCGGCGGTTCGCCTCGATCACTTGCGGTGCCATGCCGAACTTCACATGAATCTCGTCGCCGGGCGACCAGCGGCGCGCCAATTCGAGATACTGCCCGGGAGTCACTCCAGCGACCGGCTTGCCGTTGACCGCCACCTGCGTGCCGTTAGACCACCCGGGAATACGAAGATAAAATGTGAACTCCGCGGGCTTGGCCGGCGTGACCGCAATCTCCGCGGTGCCATCCCAGGGATAGTTTGTCTTCTGCACCACCTTCAGGCCGGTTCCGTCCTCCAGATGCCAATCAAGCTGCGAATTGTCATACAGGTGCAAATAAAGCCCATCCTTGCTGGTGCTGTAAAAATAGCCAGGCAAGGATGCAAAGGTGCGCTCCAGGTTCGGGGGACAGCACGTGGTGTCGTACCAGGGATTGCGAATTTGGTCGCCTCTCGACGGGTCGAACGCCAACGGATTGCGATAGCAATAAAGCGTGCCATCGAGCGACATCCCGGAATTGATGCCGTTATACAATGCTCGCTCAATCACGTCGGCGTATCTCGCGTCGCCCGATACTGTGAGCATGCGCCAGTTCCACATCATGTTGCCGATGGCCGCGCAACTCTCGCCATACGCCGTGAAGTTAGGTAGCTCATAGGAATCCCCGAACGCTTCCCCTTCGCTGCGCGCCCCGACTCCTCCCGTCACATACATTTGCGCTGACACGAGGTCGTCCCAAAGCACGTTTAGTGTCTTCAAATAAGACGGGTCGCCGGTTTCCAAGTAGTAGTCGGTCGCGCCGCAACATGCGTACATTGCGCGTACAGCATGACCTTCGAGATGGGTGCGCGAAGTAAAGGGAATTCCGCAGAAGTGATAAACATAACCGTGTGGCGGTACTTTGATTCGGTCGTCCCCCTGCAAGATATAGCCGGCAAAATCGAGATAGCGCTTGTTCCCCGTCGTACGGTAAAGCTCGATGAGCGCCATTTCAATTTCCGGATGCCCAGAGAAGATTGGCTTCTTGTCGGCTCCCGGACCGAAATTGGGCAGCAGATAACCGTCGACGAAGCGGATGCCCGCGTCGAGCATTGTGCGATCGCCCGTCGCACGATAATACGCAATCGCGCCCTGAATCATGTGGCCGAGGTTGTAGAGTTCATGGCCCCAACGCTGTACCTCGGGCTCCATGCGATCTTTCGCGTGGTCCCCGACATAGTACGTATTCAGGTAGCCGTTGGGCTCTTGAACCGCGACCACTTCCTTGATTATCTTGTCGGTCAACGCACGCAGTTCAGGACGATCGCCGGACTGCAGCGCAAACCCCACGGCTTCCGTCCATTTGTATACGTCGGAGTCCGAATAGACCGGGCCTTGCTGGTGGGCATCGCTCTTGCCGACAAGCCTCAGGAAATTATTCATCCGGCCGTTGGCTTCCAGCAATTTCTCCATCGACGGAATGCTGCTGTCGACATTGATCTCGCGCCGCGCTCCCCAAAATCCCTGCGTGATCGTCACCGCGCGCACGGGAACGTTATGCAGCTTGGCGTAGGGAGACTTGTCGACAAACAGAACGCCCTCATCTTTCCAGTCAGGACTGGAGGCAGTCGGAGTGTCCGCCCACGAGGCGGCCAGAACATTTTGCATGGGCAGGGAACCCACCGCGGCCGCGGAAATGGCTGTGCCAACAAATTGCCGCCGCGAAATCTGTGACTGTTTGGTCATGCGAACCTCCTGAAACCTGTGCCTGCGGGATTGTCGCTACGTATTATACGCGCTTGGAGCAAACGTTTGCCCCGTAACTCCCCGGATAGCCAGAACCTGTCCGCGGGTCTCTTGGCTCCGCGTTCCGTTGTGATGTCCTGCGTAAACGCGCCAGACTCATACGAGCAAGCTTTTCTTACCAAGGCTCGAGGGGGGCCGCCCGCCCGGCCAGGCTTCGGGATAGCGTATACTGCAACTGTTGCGTTTCGCTGGGGAGAAAGAGGACTCGTGGACATTCGTGACGTAGCCAGACGGGCCAGAGTGTCGACCGCCACCGTTTCGCGCACGGTTAACCAGGTGCCCACCGTCGACGCGCAATTGGCAAAACGCGTTTGGAAGGCCATTGCCGAACTCGGGTATTACCCCAACCGCCAGGCGCGTGCCTTGGTCTCCGGAAGAAGCCACGTTTTTGGATTGATCGTTTCCGAAATCACCAACCCTTTTTTCCCGGAGATTGTGCAAACTTTTGAAAACCTGGCCGTCGAACAAAAATACGAAATTCTTCTGACCTCGACGATTCATGATCCCAAGCGCATGGAACTTGCCGTCCGCCGGATGATTGAGGGGCGAGTGGACGGCGTTGCAATCCTTACGTTCGGAATGGAAGACGAGTTACTGGAGCATTTCCGTTTCCGGAATATGCCCCTGGTGTTTGTTGATGTTGGGCCAAAGGCTCCCCGCGTCAGCAACATCCGTGTCGACTATGCCCATGGAATTCGCCAGGCCGTGCAACATTTGGCGGCCTTGAGGCACAAGCGCATCGGTTTCGTGAGTGGGCCCCTCAAACTGCGATCCGCGACAGCGCGAAAAGATGCGTTCGAAGGGTCGATGCGTGAGATCGGCTTGCAGGTGAAGCCCGAGTTCATCATCGAGGGAGACCACAGGTTGGAAGGTGGAAAACGGGCTCTTCAAGAGCTCTGCAAACTCCCGGAACGGCCCACAGCGCTTCTCTGCTCCAACGATATGACCGCAATTGGCGTTATGAGGCAGGCCTTCGAGCTGGGAATTGGGGTGCCGCAGGAATTGTCGGTTGTGGGGTTCGACGATACCCGCTTAGCCGCCTTCATGAATCCACCGCTGACCACCGTTCAAATGTCTCAGACGGAATTGGCAACGCTCGCGTTTAACGCGCTCCTGAAAGATGTGGAGAGAGAAACTCCTGCGCCAAACGGAACAGAATACGTTCTTAGGACGAACCTGATCCTGCGTAACTCGACGACCTTTCCTGTAAACGACAATCAAATAGAATAACCGCCGAGCTCATGCTTCCAATGCCATCGCGTCAAGAAGCCTTGCTGTGGAACGATCTCAAGCCTCATTGGAAAGAGAATCCGGGCGAATTGCTCTTCCCTGCCCCACGCAAGGAAGGCTTCGACTATTCAAGAAACCACATGGCGCGATCAGGACAGAAACCAATCCTCCGCAGCAGCAGTGGTGCTCATTCCAACTCCCACTCCCACCCACAAAGTGCAATGTTTGGTATGACTTCCGCGTGCTCTGGCAGTCCCCGCGGTCTTCCACGTGGTTGTAAAACCTAACCTTGCAAGCTTGTCACGGTAGGGGTCAGGAGTTCGAATTCCCGCAGGCCTACCATTTTCATTTCGCCGGGCTTGACCGCGTCTTCCCCGTGCAGATTTTGAGCCATTCTGTACAGTTCTAGTTCACGCATCCGGTGGCGGGCTGCTCTAGAATTGCGCTCGGCGGTTGCTCTTGAGAGGCCGTGTCCGCCGGGCGGATCAACGTTCAGGCGCAACGGTGTCGGGCACGGTGTTCATTGCGAATCGCTTTGTGTGCAACTCTAGCAATTCGTCAAGCTCCTGGGGACGGATAGGTTTGCTGAGATAACCATCCATGCCTGCGGCGAGGCAGCGTTCGCGGTCGCCTTTCATAGCATGAGCCGTCAGCGCGATAACGGGCAAATGTGTTCCGTGGCCGGCTTCCCTTGCGCGCAGTGCGGCCGTCGCTTCAAAGCCATCCAATTCGGGCATCTGCAGGTCCATGAGCACGATGTCAAAGCTTTGTCTCTCCAAAGCTTCCAGCGCTTCTCGGCCGTTGGCGGCGACAACAACTTGATGTCCCCTCTTCTCAAGCAAACGGCTTACAAGACGTTGGTTGATCACATTGTCTTCGGCGACCAGCACCCGTAAGGGCACATATCGGCCGCGTTCATCTCCCAGTGAGTCGCGAGTGATCACCGGAATCGCGTCCGTTTGCTCACCTGCCCCCAATACTCTTGCGACGGCCTCGCGCAATTCCGATTGCCGGATGGGTTTCAGTAAATAGGCGGATACACCCAACTGGCGGCAACGTTGGGCGTCTCCCCGGTAGCCCGCTGAAGTAAGCATCATGATCGTGGCTGGCAACAGTCCGGGCCTTTGCCGGATTCGCTCGATCAGCTCAAAGCCATCCATTTTCGGCATACGCAAGTCCGTCAGGATCAAGCCGTAGCGCGCGCCCACCTGTGCAGCCTTCGCCAGTTGAACGAGTGCCTCTTCTCCACCTTCGACCACTGTTGGCCTCATTTCCCAGCGTTTTAGCATTCCCTCCAAAATTCGCCGGTTCGTCGAACTGTCATCGACTGCCAACACCTTGACGCCTCGCATCACTCCCGGAGGAGCGACCGCCCCCACCTCGACTAGCTTGGTGTCGGCGACTCCCAAAGGCATGACAAAATGGAATTGCGTTCCTTGACCAACGTGGCTCTCGACCCATATTTTCCCGCCCATCATGGATACCAGGCGCGACGAAATCGTCAGACCCAGGCCGGTGCCTCCGTATTTTCGTGTCGTCGAAGAGTCCGCCTGCGAGAAAGGAGCGAAGATCAATTTCTGTTTTTCGGCGGGGATGCCAATTCCCGTGTCCGACACTTCAAAATGCAGCATGCGGCATTCTCCGTCTCCCGCTTCTGCACGAACCTTAACCGCCACTTCGCCGCGGTCCGTGAATTTTATGGCATTGCCCACTAGATTGAGGATGATCTGACGCAGGCGGCTGGGATCTCCGCGCAAGACCTCCGGCACCTCGGGAGCCATCTCACAAAGCAGCTCCAATCCCTTTTCGTCGGCGCGCAGCGAAAGTGTCTTCAGCGCGGCTTCCACCGTGTCGCGCACACTAAAATCGATAACTTCCAAGTCGATTTTTCCGGCCTCAATCTTGGAAAAATCGAGAACATCGTTGATCACCGTGAGCAGGGAGTCGGCAGATACCTTGACCGTCTCCAGATAGTCGCGCTGCTCGGGGGTCAATGTTGTATCCAAGGCGAGGTCCGTCATCCCCAGAATGCCGTTCAGCGGCGTGCGAATCTCATGGCTCATATTCGCCAGGAACTCGCTTTTCGCCCGGCTCGCTTCCTCCGCCGCCTCCTTGGCCTCGCGCATTTCGATTTCCGCCGCCTTGCGCTTGGTAATGTCATGCGCGGTCCCCACGATTCCCGTGACTCGGCCGTTTTTGTCGCGCAACGGAACTTTGGATGTCAGCAGCCAGAATCTTTCCCCTTGGGCGTCAGCGCATTCCAGTTCCCGGTTGCAAAGCGCCCCTTCACTGCGGATTATTTTCTGCTCGTCCTCGTAATAGGCCCTGGCGAGTTCCTCCGGATAAAAGTCGAAATCGGTTTTTCCGAGCAACTCTTCGGGACTGATTGGACCCATGGAACGAGCCAAGACGACATTGGCCACGATAAAACGGCTCTCCGTGTCCTTCGCGTACATGAAATCGGGCACGTTGTCGATCAATGCGCGCAGCATCGTTCGCTCTGCCGAAAGCGCTTCTTCCGCGCGAGTGCGTTCACTCACTTCGGTTTGCAGCGCCCGGTTGGCGTCCGCCAGGTCGGAGGTCCGTTGCTGCACGCATTTTTCCAGCGTTTCGGCGTGTGCTTGTAATTGCCGGTTGTAAAACCGCTGGCTTTTATACAGCGCCAGAATGCCCAGCACGATGCACAACGCTCGAAACCAGGGGTTTTCGTAATAGTGAGGTCTCCGGAAGAAGCTCGTGGACGCGCCGGTCTTGTTCCACACTCCGTCATCGTTGGAAGCGATCACCCGAAAGCGGTACTTGCCCGGAGGGAGGTTGGTGTAGTAAGCGACGCGTCGCGTGCCAGCCTCGACCCATTCCCGGTCGTAACCCTCGAGTTTGTACTTAAATTGGACACGGGACGGAGCCAAGAAACTCAAACAAGTGTAATGAATCTCGATTTTGTCTTTGTCAGCAGCGATCTTTGCTTCCGGTTCCCGAGGCAGCGCTACTCCATCCGCCAGCACTTCCTCGATCACCACCGGCGGCACCAGGCCGTTATGTCTGATGTGTTCCGGGTCGATAACGACAAGGCCCCTCTTCGTGGTGAACCACAGCTTTCCATCGCTGGTTCGCCATCCGCCCGGCTGATGTGTGTGGCTGGTGGCCTCTCTAGTCTTCATCCCGTCGGCTATGCCGTACCGGATCGTTGGAACCATGAATATGTGCCCGTCCGCGAAGTCGTCCAGATTCCTGCGCGACGCCATGTAGATGCCGCTCAGGGTGCTCATCCAGAAATTCCCGTCGCGATCGGTGAGCACACTTGTCAGTGGGTCATCGAACAGTCCGTCCTTTTTCAGATAGCGGGTGACGCGACCGGTTTGAACGTCGAATCGATACAGGCCCGGTGTCCTGCTTCCCAGCCAGAGGCTTCCCTGGCCATCGTCAAAAATCAGTGTCACCGGGAATTGGATCTGTTTCTGCTGCGCCATTTCCGCGGGCTGTCCTATCGCAAATCGGAAGAGGCCCAACACGGTGCCAAACCACAGTGTTCCTGCGGGGTCGCGGTAAATAGTGAACGTATAGTTTCCCGGTTTGGAGAGTGGCGTCGTTACCCCATCAAAAGTGAACGGCTCTGCCCTGCCATTCTTGAATCGGAAAGCCAGTGTCTCCGAAGTTGCTACGATCAGACTTTCTTCATCCTCGTTGATCGCGGAAACCCAATATTTGGAGATTCTGCCGTCCCGGTAATGAATGAACTTTCCGTTTTTGTACCGCGTCAACCCGACACCCGCCCCCATCCACAGGCTGCCGTCTTTGCTCTCGAAGAATCCATTCCCCCAAATGTCGGGCATCCCATCCTTTCGCGTGATTTGTGTCGCGGTGGCATCTTTGATCCGTGCCAATCCGCCTCCTTGGCAAAACGCGAACAAACTGCCGTCTCTGGTTTGCCTGACCATGTCGCAGTCGTTCGATGGAAGGCTTTCTCGAGTAGTCAGCGTTGTAAACTTCGTGTCACGGAAGCGGTCAAGTCCGCTGGCGGTGCCGACCCACAGGCTTCCTTCGCGATCTTCATACAGGGACAGCACTATGTTGTCGCTGAGACCATCGAGCGATTTGAAGGACGTTGCCTTTCCATCGGTGATGCGAACCAAACCTGAGGCGGTCATGCCCGCCCAAAAATTGCCTTCACGATCCTGGAGGAGCGCGGTCACGCCATCACGATAGGCATTGCGTGTGACGGTCTGAAGAATGGGGTTGCCGCGATCCATCCGGTACAGCCCAGCCAGCGTGCCCACATAGATGCTGTGCTCGGTGCCTTTTATCAAGGCGGAAGGTGCGAAGCTCTTCAAGTTAGTCCTGAAGGGCAACAATAGGCCGTCGCGATAAACATACAAATCCTCCGACCCGCCGACCCACACTTCGTTTCTGTCGTTTTCCAGGAAGCTGCGGATCCATCCGGTACCGTGGCGAATCATCTTGGGAGCGCCGTTTTGTATTGAGTACAAGAAATCGTCAGATCCGATCAACACCTCGTGTTCTTTGGTTTCAAAAATCAGACGAATGTCGCCGTCCGGAAGAGCAGCAGGCGAGCGGTAATCAGTAAAGCCGCCATTTTTGTAGATGAGCGTCCGTGAAATCGTGCGTACCAGTAAGTCGCCGTCGGCGGCCTTGCACACAGCCTTAACCGGCTCGTTGACGATCTTGCCGGCCACACTGAGACCCATCAAAACAAACCGTACTCCATCAAATCGCACCAACCCCGCCGAGGTTCTCAGCCACAAATATCCATCCGGCGTTTGCAGAATTTGGTAAACAGCTTCCCCGGGAAGTCCGTTTTGGGAAGTCCAGGCTTCGTGACCGTACTGATCGATGCTTTTGTTTCGATCCAGAGCCAAAGCACTGCTCGCCGAAACACTCAAAGCGAGCGCGAAAAACATGCAGGTCAAGCGATTGTGCAAGGAAGCGCTTCCGTCCTGGATCATGAGCATGGCGGCCATTTGGCGCGGCTGGCGCGAGCGTGGAACATGCGAATCACTGACTCTCGAAGTGGAAGATTGGCTTTCCATTCTTTGCTCTATGCTTCCCGCAGGAGTGACCACTCGCGTGCCGAAGGGAAGACCTCCGGACGATGATGAGCAAACTAAGAACCAGAGCATTCCCTCAATAGACGTCTAACTAGCTGGAAGAGCAGGACTTACTGACACTCGGTGGCGTTACACTTGCTTCGAGGGCCGTGCGTGCGCCGTTATCGGCAGGTTGTTCCAGAGTGGAAAAGTGCCGGGCCCGGCGTCTGTCCAAGAGGTGTGACCGGGCTGAGTTCTTTGCCACGATCCTTCAGAGCGTCGGGCCCCTTTGCGCTTATTCAACGCCGGTTCTGAGCAGGCGTTCGATCCGGACACGTGTCATAGACCCGAGACACTTCTCCGTGCCACCCAGTCGGGGATACGTCGCCCGCATTCGCCGGAGTTGCACTTGCCGGTTCCAGGCAACGTGGTTGAGAAGGTGCCAGAAGCGAACGCAAGTGAACCAATGCCGCCGCGTGAATTTGTGACACACGTGATTCGCCAATCCCCAGAATCATCCCGATATCCTTCATCGTGAGTTCTTCGAGATAGTACAAGCCCAAGACATCCCTTTCCTTTTCGTCCAGTTCCGTTAGGGCCTCCTCTACAAGAAGGCGAGTCTCCAGGCGAGAGGTCACCTGAAAGGGATCTTCCTCCGGCCGGGACGCTACGGCTAAGGCTTCCTCTCCAGCCCCTTCGTCGGAGCAAAGCTGCAAACTTTCTAGTTTGAGACCGCGCAGATCGCCAAGTAGCCGCTGAAAGTCTTCAATAGGAAGGCCCAACTTGGAGGCTATCTCCGAAGCCGAAGGAGAGTGGCCAAGCTCGCCAATGAGCTCGCGACTCGCTCGTTCGAGCTTGTGCGCCTGCCGTCTCAGATTTCGCGGAGCCCAATCCATCAGGCGCAGGCTATCCAGGATTGCGCCGCGAATTCGAAATCGCGCGTATGACATCAACTGCACGTTTTTCTGCGGGTCAAATTTATCGACGGCATCGATCAACCCCAGAATTCCGGCTTGAACCAGATCGCCGAATGACACGTGCGGCGGTAATCGCTCGTGGATGCGTCGCGCGATGTAGCGCACTTCAGTCAAGTTTTCCAGCACCAACCTTTGGCGTTCAACATCATCTGCAATGTTCCATTGCGGCGTGGGCTTTGAAGACATCTTCAGCATCTCTTGAATTCCATTACTCGTGTCTCGCCAGGCCTCAGTTCGAATCGTGACGCGATACCGAGTCTCTCGCAATGGCAGGCTTACCTGGATTCAACACAATTCGCCTCATCACTGACAGTCGCGTAGGTGCAATTCGAGCGCCGAACTGTAAAATGCGGCCTTGGCAGCGCGATTAAGGAAGACTTATGACCTATGTAGCGGAGGGCCTACGATGAGGAAAACCACCATGAGAGACTTCTATTCTCGGTGGAACTGGTATTCGCTTAATGTACTTAGCAGCGAACACTTCCCACAGCACTGCTGGTTTCATTTAGTTTCAAAGCTGCCAGATATTTCTTCAGAAATCGCCTCAGCATGCAACTGGCCTTTATGCGGCGTCCATCGACGGCTACGACTGCCTGCCCGGGTTTGAAACAATCCTCATCGCTGGAGCCGTCCGGTTTCCAGGAAATGGGTAACCGTTGCGTCCACTTCCTTGAGAGCGAGGAAACTCTCTGGCCCGTAGCTTCCCGAAGAAGACAAAACGAGTTCCGCACCTTGCTCAAATGCGTGTTTTCCAGTGGTTAAATCGATATTCAGTATTTTTGCTGGTTCGTATCTCCCCACCCGGTTCGCGCCGGCAAATGCATTTGTCCCCACAGTCTGCTGGTTCGACGAGCCGCCCCCGGGGATTCACTGACACCTGGAAGTGGATTCCTCATTGCGGCCTGTTCCAAAAAGGACTAGCGCTTCCCGCTGGCACAGGACCGTTCTGGATTCGCAGCGTTGGCATTGCTTGCGAAGAGGGATTCATCTGATATTTCAACATGTTGCGCCAAATCAGCAGAGCAAGAATGGAGGCGGCCTTGGTGGCCTTCGTGCAGGAACAGAGAGGAAGAATCGGTGACCCACGGAGAGCACCAGGCTCTGTCTCGAAGGCATGGGGCCGTGCGCAAAAACGTGGACGCCCATGGAGAATCCGTGCAAGTGCATCGAACAAAAAGTGTGCGCGAGCCAGACGTCACACAGGCGGTGGTTCTGCGCGCGAATTTCCGGCACATCGAACGGCGGGAATGGTGGCTGTGGGCAGCAGCGTTTGTCATCACCTTGCTCCTGACGGTCGGGCTTGCCTCCTTCCTCCTTCCTATCTCAGGCGTTAAGCAGGATTTCAGCTCGCAATATGTATTGCCGCAAGCCATTCGAGGGCTCGTGGGCCTGGTTTTTCTCTTCGATCTTTATACGATCTATCAACATCTTCTGATCCATCGGATCCGCAGGGAACTGGTGAAACGGGAAGAGCTATTTCATCTGATCAGTGAGAACGCTGCAGACCTGATCGCCGTCGTGGATATGGAAGGGAATCGGCTTTTTAACAGTCTCTCCTATAAAAAAGTGCTGGGATATTCGCCGGAGGAATTGCAGGCCTCCTCAGCATTCGAGCAGATTCATCCCGATGATCGTGAGCGTGTCAAGAATGCGGCGGAGGAGGCACGGCGCTCGGGGATAGGGAAAACGCTGGAGTACCGTATACGCCACAAGAACGGGACCTGGCTGGTGCTGGAATCAACTTCGAGCGTCATACGCAATGACAAGGGGGAGCCGGAAAAGCTTGTGATTGTGAATCGCGACATTACGGAGCGCGAAAGAGCGGAGGAAGCTCTGCGGCGCTCGGAGGCGGATTTTCGCTCGGTGGTGGAAGGCGCGCCCTACGGGATTTATCGCGCGAGCATGGCCGGCCGGCTTCTACAAGTGAATCCGGCGCTCCAGAAAATGCTGGGCTACCAGGGGGCGGAGGAGCTTCTCCGGAAAGATCTGGCAACAGACATCTTCCAGCACAGCGCCGAATATCAGCGCCTGACGGAACTCCTTACCCGCACGGAAGAAATCAAGGACATCGAGATGGAGTGGAAGCGACAAGAAAGCACACCGATCACCGTGCGGTGTTCGGGACGCCGGATCAACGATGAAAACTGCCTCCCGGCGTACTTCGAAGTGTTTGCGGAGGATGTGACAGAAAAACGAGTGCTCGAACGACAACTGCGAATGGCGCAAAAGATGGAAGCCATTGGACGCATCTCGGGAGGGATCGCGCACGACTTCAACAATCTTCTGGGAGTCATCATCGGGTACAGCAGGGTGTTGAAGAGGGCGTTGGGCCCGGACAACGCTCTGTGCGAGCATGCCCTGGAAATCGAGAAGGCAGGACAGCGGGCCGCCTCATTGACCAAGCAACTGCTGGCTTTCAGCCGGCAACAGGTCTTGACGCCCGCGGTTCTCAACATCAACACACTCGCGTCCGATATGCAAAAAATGCTTCTGCGGCTGCTGGGTGAGGACATTGAAGTTTCGCTGGAGCTGGATCCTGCCCTTGGCAGCGTGATGGCGGACCAGAGCCAGATCGAACAGGTCATCATGAACCTGGCTGTCAACGCGCGCGACGCCATGCCCACGGGCGGCAAACTAAAGATCCACACCGCCAACGTGCACCTTGACCAAACCTACACGCGGAACCATCAGGGCTCCAAGGTCGGGGATTACGTC
>CAWADS010000072.1:0-17184 GCA_963780785.1 Candidatus Acidiferrales bacterium | reverse complement strand
TGACGGAAGCCGAAGCCATCCGCGAAAACATCGGCAAAACGGTGGTGAGCAATCTGAAAGCCATGGCGCGCATGGCCATTTTCCTGGAAGATGAAGTGCGCCGCACTTATCCGGAGTTTCCGCTGCGGCGCGGCGTAGTGAGCTGGGAAGACAATCTGCCGCCACTGAGCGAGAATTTGCGTAAGCTGGTGGAGACATACGATCGCACGCCCGCGGCATTGGCGGCGGGCCGCTGAATCATCATGGCGAATTTCCTTGAAAACATTTTTGCAGAGCTGCAAAAGGCGGCGGAGCGCGTGGTGCTGCGCGAGGTCCGAGGCGATAAGTTCGTCAGCGTCTCGGGCAGGGAATTGCTCGACCTGGTGGCGCGCGCCCGCGCGTATCTGCGGCAGGCGGGTGTGCAGGCAGAGGACCGCTGCGCGTTGCTGGGGCCCAATTCGATCCGCTGGGTCGCATTCGATTTGGCGTTGATGGCGGAGGGCGCGATTGTCGTGCCGCTCTATGCGCGGCAAGCTGCCAACGAACTTGCGGGCATGATGAAGGATTGCGGCCCGCGGCTCCTAATCGTGAGTGATGCTGCGCTTGGCGAAGCGGTGGCCGCCGTGTGGCCGCAGGCGCCGGCGCGCGTGACGTTCGACGAGGTGCTCCGAGATATTCCCGCGGGCAAGGGCATCACGGCCGCGCCCAACCCGTTGCGCGCCGAAGATCTCGTCACGATCATCTACACTTCGGGCACATCGGGCGAACCCAAAGGCGTCTGCCTGAACGTGCGCAATCTGGACCATATGCTGGCTTGCACCACGCAGCGCCTGGATCAGTTGATGGGCGCCACCCGGGAGCCGGATCGCGTCTTTCACTATCTGCCGTTCAATTTTGCTGGTTCGTGGATTCTTCTTCTTTCCTGCATGTCGCGGGAAAGTGCGCTGACTCTTTCCACGGACCTGAACCGCCTGGCCGATGAAATCCGCGCTGCCTCGCCGCACTACTTCCTGAATGTGCCCACGCTGCTGGAGCGGGTGCGCCGGGGCGTGCTCGACGCGATCGCGCAGCGTGACACCGCAATTCAAAAAATCTTCCAGAAAGCGCGGGAAGCCTGGGAGCGCGGGCAGGAGGACAAGCGGCGCGCCGCAGACGCCTTTTGGCTGTTCCTGGGGCGGAAGCTGATTTTCCGAAAAATTCGCGCGCGTTTCGGCCCTCATCTGCGCGCGCTGATTTGCGGGTCCGCGCCGCTGGCCCCGGAAACGCAGCAATTCTTCCAGATGCTGGGCATTCCCGTCCTGCAGGTCTACGGACTGACGGAAACCACCGCGATTTGCACCATGGACGATCCGCGGATCGCCGCGGAACCCGGCCGCGTGGGGGAAGCCATACCGGGAATTGAGATGCGCAGTGGAGAGAACGAAGAAATCCTAGTGCGCGGCCCGAACATCTTCCCGGGCTACTGGAACCGCCCCGTGGAAACGGAGAAAGTTCTGAAAGACGGCTGGTTTCACAGCGGCGATCAAGGCGAAGTGAATTCCCGCGGGAACTGGCGGATCAGCGGGCGCATCAAGAATCTGATCATCCTGAATTCCGGGCACAACATTGCGCCGGAGCCGATCGAAGAAGAGCTTGCGCAGCTCCTGGCGGGGGCCCAGCAGATCGTGCTGGTGGGAAACGGGCGCGGGTATTTGTGCGCGCTCGTCACCGGGGCCATGGAAGAAAAGGCGGTGCAGTCCGCGCTGGACACGTTGAATTCGGAATTGCCGCATTACCGGCAGGTGCGCAGCTTCACGATTCTGCGCGAGCCGTTCACGCCGGAAAATGGACTACTGACGGCGAATGGCAAGCTGCGCCGGGATGCCATCAATGCAAAGTTTCGCGAAGAAATTGAGCAGATGTACCGGAAACAAGCCGCGGCGGCGGGCGGCAACGCATGAGCAAAGGGCGTCGCGGCGCGAGTGCGCTGAGGGAGTTTCGCGGCGAGGCGCTGCGCTGGGAATCGCGCGACGCCGTCGTGGAACTGACGCTGGACTTCGCGCCGCTCAATGAAATTGGCACGGTGATGCTGGCGGATCTCGAGAAGTTCGTCGCCGCGTTCGAGGGGCTGGCTCCAATCACCAGCGCTTGCGTGATCACCAGCGCGCGGCCCGGCGGTTTTTGCGCGGGCGCAAATTTGAAGGAGCTGTATCAGGACGCATTGCCGCTTTCTCCGAAAAAGCGCGCGGCGGGCATGCGCGCTTTCCTGAAACGCATCCATGCGGTGATGAATGCGCTTGATTCGGCGCCTTTCGTAACCATCGCGGCGGTGCATGGGTTGTGCATGGGCGGCGGTCTGGAACTTGCGCTGGTCTGCGACTTGATCGTGGCGGACAAGATGGCGCGGTTTGGCTTTCCGGAGCTCCGCCTTGGCTTGATCCCCGGATTCGGCGGGATTCCGCGCTTGCGGCGCGACGTTGGCAACGGCTTTATCCGCGATCTTCTGTTCACCGGCCGGACCGTCAAGGCCGAAAGCGCGCAGCAGGCGGGCCTTGTGTCGCAGCTCGCGGGCGAAGGCTACGCGCTGCAAGTGGCGCGCTCCATGGCGCAGCAGGTGACGAAATTCGACGCGGAGACGCGCGTGGCGGCCAAAAAATTCCTGAAGCCGATCCCCTACCGGGAATTGCAGGAAGAAATCGATCTATTCTGCAAACTGTTCAACCGGCCCGTGGTGATGGAAAGCTTGCGGCGCTTCGTGGAAACCGACGACCCGATGAAGCACTTGCCAGTGGCGGAACGCCCCCGAAATTCCTGACAACAAATCGTAGGCGAGGTGCAAATATGATTGCTCGCACTGGAAATCCAGGAATTTACACTGTGGCCCTGCTGTTTGCCGCCAGCCTCCTGGCTTCGTGCTCGGGTTCGTCAAAAGACGCGGCCACTTTCGATGCTGATGGCACCGCCCACATTACCCGCATCATCCCCATGCCTTCCACGGCCAGCCCGGAAGCCCAGAAATGGCTGGAGTCCCTGACGCACAAGAAGTCCGGACCCCAATCGCTAGCGGAGCGCCGCGCGAGCACGGACAAGTGGCGGGCGGAAGGTTCCGCGGAAGCGCGAAAACACTTTCCGGCGAATGTGGAGGAGAAAATCATCGCGGGCGTCCGTACGGACATCATCACGCCGCTGGATATGCCGGAAGCGAATCGCGGCCGTGTGTTCATCAATTTGCATGGCGGGGGTTTCGTCTCCGATTCCGGCTCGCTGATCGAAGGAATTCCTATCGCCAATCTCACAAAGACCAAAGTTGTCTCTGTCTACTACCGGCTTGCCCCGGAGTATCCTTTTCCTGCCGCGGTGGACGACGTCGTGGCCGTCTATAAGGAACTTCTGAAGGAATACAAGCCGCAGAGCATCGGAATCTTCGGCACTTCCGCGGGTGGCATCTTGACCGCCGAGGTAGCAGTGCGCCTGAAGCAACTGCGTGAACCGCTCCCCGGCGCGCTGGGGTTGTTTTCGATTCTTGCCGATTTTAGCCGGCCCTCCGATTCCCAGAACTTGTTCACCCTGGATGGACTGCCGGGTGACATGTCCCCTAGCTATCCGGGTGAAACTCACGATGGCTCGTACATCGGGAAGACAGATCCCAAGGATCCCGTGCTTTCGCCGGTCTTTGCGGACTTGCACGGCATGCCCCCGACCCTGCTGGTCACCAGCACGCGAGACATGCTTTTGAGCAACACCGCCCTGTTCCATCTGGCCCTGCTGCATGCGGGCAATGATGCGCGTTTGCTTGTCTATGAGGCCTTGCCGCACGCCTTCTGGTACCACTTCCAACTCGCAGAGACGCAAGACGCGTTGGAGCAAATGGCCAAGTTCCTTGACGAAAGGGTCGTGGCAGAGAAACCGTCCGGGAAGGCTGCGCCCCGGACCAAGTCTGCAAGCTAACCAGCAACCAGGCTGCAGCGGACGGCCATTGCCTGATCTTGTTGTAGGTTCGCAACGTTTTCCTTCTCTACCCGGGAATGATAAATTGATGCCTATGCGCACATTGGAACAGACTACACGGGAAATCCTGGACTTAGCGACCAAGCAATTTAAGATGCCGGAAGGTTCGCTGAGCGCCGGGGATGATTTCTACAAAAAGCTCGGGATTGACAGCCTGCAGACGCTGGACCTGCTTTCGCGGTTGGAAGATCATTTCAAGATCGAATTGCCGGATTACGAAGTTCAGGGTGTGAGCGACTTCAAGACGCTCGCGGAGCGCATCCAGGCGCGCTTGTAGCCGTAAAATGTTGATACGGGAACATTGCAGGCAGTTGCGCTGTTCCTGATTCGCTCTCAAGCGCGATTTTGACTCACGCCATTCAACGCTATATCCTTTGGCAATCCCTGCACGGAGAATTCTGCCGCTGTGGCAGTTAGGTCAATTTGCATGCTGGATTTGAAAAAATACGTCGTCGATAGGCGCAGCGCTGCGAGAAGCGCTGGAAACATTTCCCGCTGAGGTGTGCCTGTTCGAATCCGACCGCGGTGAAGAGAAAGAGCGGCTGACGTACCGGGATTTCAAAGCGCGCGCGCTGCCCTTCGCGAAAGCGTTGCAGGACACGGGCTTTGCTGCCGGCGACCGCGCTTCCATCATCATGACGAATCAGTCGAAATGGCTGATTTCGGCTTATGCGATATTTCATGACGGCGGAACGCTGGTGCCGCTCGATTACAAATTGAAGCCCGAAGAGCAGTGGCAGTTGCTGAAGCATTCCGGCGCCAGCGTGCTGATCACGGAATACGGCATCTGGCGGCAACTGAGCGCCTCGCCGGGGCGCGCGGAAGCCCCCAGCGTGAAAACCATATTTGTGACGGAAGCGCCGGCCAATGCCGATCTGACCGGAGCACGGCGCTGGGAAGAAGCAAAAGGAACCGGCGAGCCCGCCTTTGTGCCACGCCAGCGCGGCGATCTCGCGTGCATCGTCTATTCTTCCGGCACGGGCGGAACTCCCAAGGGCTGCATGATGACGCACGAAAATTATCTGGAACAGTGCATGTCGTTGACGGCCTGGTATCCGTTCTGGCCGGGCGTGCGCTACCTGAGCATTTTGCCGACAAACCACGCCATTGATTTCATGGTGGGATTTCTGGGGCCGTTCACCTGTGGCGCCGCGGTGGTGCACCTGCGAACGTTGCGGCCGGAATACGTGCGCGAAGCGTTTGCGAAGTATCACATCACCTATGTGAGCCTGGTGCCGCTGGTGCTGAAGAATTTGCAAAAAGGGCTGCAAGCGAAGTTCGACGAACTGCCGCCAATGCGCAGACATGTCTTCGACGCGCTGCGAAGAATCAACATCGTCTTGACGAAAGGCCGCCTACGCTTGCCCATCAGCCGCCGCTTACTGAAACAAGTCCATGCGGCTTTTGGCGGGCGCCTGGAAGCGATTATCGTTGGCGGAGCCTTCACGGAGCCGCAAACGCTGCAGTTCTTCTACGACTTGGGCATTCCCGTGGCAAACGGCTATGGCCTGACCGAAGCGGGAACCGCCGTCACGGTCAACGATCTGAAGCCCTTTCGCGCGGACACGGTCGGGAAACCGCTGCCCGGCATGGAAGTGCGCATCGTCAATCCCGACGCCGATGGAATTGGCGAAGTGGCCGTGCGCAGCAAAACGGTCATGGCGGGCTATTTGAACGAGCCGGAGATGACCGCGGAAGCGATTGTGGACGGCTGGCTGATGAGCGGTGACATGGGCCGGTTTGACGGCCACGGGCACTTGCAGCTCTTTGGCCGCAAGAAAAACATGATCGTGACGGAAGAGGGGAAAAACGTCTACGCCGAGGACGTGGAAAACACGTTTGAAGGGTTGAAGGTGAAGGAATTCTGCGTGTTCGCCGCGAACTTCATCTGGCCGCAGCGCTCGATGGTGGGCGAGCAATTGGTGTTGGTCATCCATCTGGAGCCCGGCCAGGCTTTCACCGAGGAATTGCGCGCCGAGATCGCCGCACGCAACAATCGGCTGATCAACTACAAGCGCGTACATGGCATCGTCGTTTACCCCGAAGATTTTCCGCTTACCGCGTCCCTGAAAATTATCCGCAAGGCTCTGGCGCAACGCCTGGGCGCACTGGACCGGAATCAATGCTGTCCTGCCGATTTAGCCCTGAAAAAGGTAGAATTCCCTTACCGGAAGAACTGTGAGAGAACGCTTTCTTGCCATTGTGAACCCTGCGGCGGGCCGCGGGCGTACGGTGAAGCTCGCCGGGGCGCAACTCGCGCGCCTGCGCGAGGGCGGCCTGCGCGTGGACGTGATCGCCTCGTCCGGGCCGGGCCATGCCGCCCAACTGGCGCATGAAGCCTACGAACAGGGCTATCGCCGGTTTCTCGCCGTCGGCGGTGATGGCACCGCGCACGAAATCCTCAATGGAATTTTCGGGCGCGCAACGCTTGCCGAGCGAATTGAGTTGGGATTCCTACCGCTAGGCACGGGCAACTCCTTTCTGCGCGACTTCACGAAAGATGGTTCAAGCTCCATCGAAGCCCTGCTCACGGGCCGCAAGCGGCGCGTGGACTTGCTGCGCCTGCGCCACGCGACAGGAACCATATATTCCTTCAACCTCCTGAGCGTGGGATTTACCGCGGATGTCGGCGCGCTGACCAACCGGATATTCAAGCCTTTTGGGCACCTTGGGTATCTCCTCGGCGTCTTCGTGCGCGTGGTGCAACTGAAGCGGCGGGGATTCCGCATGCGTTCCGATGCCGATGAAAGTTGGGACGAGCGGCGCTGCCTCTTTCTGACCTTCAACAACAGCAAGTACACCGGCGGCACCATGATGATTGCGCCACAGGCCGATCCAACCGATGGCTTGATCGAATACGTACGCTGGGGACCCATCGGCCGCCTCGGCCTGCTGAAAATGCTGCCGCGTCTGTACGACGGGACGCACATCCAGCACCGGCTGGCGGAGCGGCGCGCGGTGAAGCACGTGGAATTCGCTCTGGATGCGCCGGTGGATGTGATGATTGACGGTGAGATCGTCACGCTGGACTGCAAATCGTTAGATATTCTGCCGGGTGCCATGGACGTCTACGTATGAAGAAGACCTGGGAGGTGGTGCGCAGCGTTCTTCTTTGGGGAATGAGCTGGCTGCATTTTCTGATTGCCGTGCCGATATTGATCGGGCTCGCGGTGATTCTGGATCCGCGGAAGCACGACTGGTTGCAGCGCGGGCTTTGCCGGCGCATCGCCTTCTTCTCGGGCGCTAAGGTCAAGGTGGAAGCCGCGCCAGGCTTCGACGCGCAGCGCACCTCTATCTTCATGGTGAACCACGTCAATCTGTTCGACCCGTTCATCCTGTATTGCGCCATTCCGCAACTCGTGCGTGGGTGGGAGCTGGAAGCTCACTTCCGCATTCCGATTTACGGCTGGTTGATGAAGCGCTTCGGCAACGTACCCGTGGCAGCCGTGCGCAGCCCCAAGGAACTGAAGAGACTATGGCGGTTGACGCAGGCAGCCATCCGCTCCGGTGTCAGCCTGATCATTTTTCCGGAAGCGAGGCGCACGCGCGACGGCCATTTGGGAGACTTTGAACAGGGCGGATTTCGCCTCGCGCAACAACTCGGCGTGCCCATCGTGCCCGTGAGCCTGGTCGGCTCGTTCCACCATTTCCGCACCGGCGACTGGATTCTGCGGCCAACAACCATCACCGTCTATCTGCATGAAACGATTGAAACAGCCGGCTTGAAAAAGGAAGATCTGCCCGTCTTGCAGCAGCGCATCCGGCAGGAAATTGCCGGCCCGGTGGAGGCGTGGCTGGAAAGTGACGATAGCGGAAACAGTCCGGGCTAGTTCCTATCCTGGGGATCAAATACATCCAGACCTTCAGCCAAGGCCGCGTTCTTGAGCTGTTTGTCAGAGGATGCAAACGTTAGTATGCCGCCTGCCGGTCCAAACTGCTTGCCTAGCCGCAGGGCATCCCTCAACCACAGGGCAGACGCCAGATGAATGGCATCCGCGCCCCTCAGGGGATGCTTGTTGACAAGCTCGGGGATGAATCCGATTACACCCACAGTGAGTTCAACGGGACTAAGGGAAAACATCCAGTCGTCACGGAACTGCTTACGGAGCAGCTCAGTTTGTCTCTTTAGTCGAGCGTTCTCCCGGAGCCGCCGGGCGAAAGTGGCCAGCATCTCCGCATAACCCACCACCGAGATAAAAACTCCCGGATGATGGAGCGATGCCTCATTGAGTTTCGCTTTAATGGCATCGCTCCCCGCCTCTCGAATGTAGTGTTTTATCAGAACGGATGAATCCACGTAGAGCACTATCGACGATCCTCAATGAGCATTTGAGACGCGAGCTTTCCGCGCGAGGCAACGGCCTTGAAGCTTCTCAACGGGCGCCTCGCGAGCCGGATCAAGCCCTGCGCCTCCAGTTCTCGAAGTCGATCGTGCAGGGATTCCTCGGGTTGTCCTTCCCGATCGGGTGGACTGACCCTTGCAACGGGCTTCCCCCGATCTGTTATGAGCAGGGATTGCCCCCTCCGGACGGCCGACAGATAGCGGCCCAGGCGGTTCTTGAACTCACGGCTGCCAACTTTGCGCATGTAGCTACCTACTGTTCATTGTAGCTACAACGGGGAAGAAGAGCAACTATAAATTGGGTTTGAGGTTGGGGAGGATACGCCCAGCCTTGGTTTCCTGCCAAGTGAAGATGATTCGATGGATGACGGTGATCGTCGAAACCACGGCAATCACCCACAGCACCGGCCCCATGCGATTGAAGGCTCCTCCTATGATCAGGAGCACCATCCGCTCGGGACGTTCCATGAAGCCGACCTTACACAAAGGAATGAGCGATTCGGCGCGCGCGCGGGAGTAGCTCACCATCACCGAACCCGCTGTCGCCACCGCGGCCAGTACGACGTACGGTGTGCGGCCGCTCACGCTGTAATACACGAGCAGCCCCATGTAGAGCGCCATGTCCGCGTAGCGATCCAGCGTGGAATCGTAGAAGGCGCCAAACGCCGTGACGCGATTTTGCCGCCGCGCCACTTGCCCATCCAGCATGTCCAGGAAGCCCGCGATGAAAATAATAATCGCCCCGGTGCGAAAATTGCCGACCGCAAAACTTGCCGCCGCGCCGAAGTTGACCACCAGTCCCAGAAAAGTGAGCAGGTTGGGGTTGATGCCGGTAGCCGCGAGCGCACCGACAATGCGATCCAGCAGCCACTTCCCGCCGGTGCCGATTGCGCCTGTAAACGTGTTCATGTCTATGCCAAGGAGAAATAATACTGCAGGCCGCAGCCGTAGCCAAATGGTCCGCGCTCATTTCTAGGGTTTATCGACCGCACGAGCCCGCGACATGTTCAGAGAGTGCTTGACGAAGGCGGGGCGAATCCGTAGATTGCTCAAGTCACTGAGGAGCCTATGGAAATTGTCAACCCGGCGCGGCGTGGTTTTCTTCTGCAAATGGGCGGCGCGGCCGGAGCAGCCTGGATCGCCGCGCAATGGCCCGGGATGCTCGCGGCCGCGCAGCACGCGCACGCATCTGCCAGTGCAGATCCAGCGCCGGCATTTGAAGTGTTGACGCCGGAACAAGCGATCGAGATCGAGGCCATTTCTTCCCTGATTATCCCCACCGACGAATTGCCGGGGGCGCGCGAAGCCGGCGTGGTCTATTTCATTGATCGCGCGCTGAAGACCTTTGCCGCTGAAGCAAAGCCCGTGTACGACCGAGGCCTTGCCGATCTGAACCGCATGGCCGGCGCGATGTTTCCCGGCGTCGAGCGTTTTTCCGCGGCAACGCCCGCGCAGCAAGAAGAACTATTCGCGCAGTTGGAAAAGGAGTCGCAATCAGGGCGTCGCATAAGCCGCCGGTCACCCACTTCGTCCGGCATGAACTTTGCCGAGACAATCTGGTTCCACACCGTTGCCGGTTTCCTGGTGGACCCGGAGGGGGGAGGCAATCGGGATTACGCCGGCTGGAAAGTCATCGGGCGGGATCCCGCGCACAGCTTTTCGCCGCCGTTCGGCTTTTACGACAAGGACTATCCAGGTTGGCAGCCAGCCGCGCCGGAAACGGAATCCAAATGACCCAGGCCAAGGTCACCTACCAGCCCTCGGACGAAGTGGATTTCGTCATCATCGGGTCGGGCGCGGCCGGCGGCGTGCTCGCCAAGGAGCTTTCGACCAACGGCTTCCGCGTCGTCGTCCTCGAACAAGGGCCGTATCTGACGGAGGCGGATTTCACGCACGATGAAATCGAGATATTCACCAAGCATCGTTTGACCAATGACCCGAAGCGTCAGCCCACTACGTTTCGCCAGACGGAACAGGAAAAAGCGGTGCAACAACCGAGCCTGATGTATGGCAGGTGCGTGGGCGGGAGCAGCGTGCACTTTACCGCGAACTTCTGGCGCTTCCACGAAATCGATTTCATCGAACGCAGCAAAGTGGGCGAGATTCCCGGCACGGGATTCACTGATTGGCCCATAACCTATGCGGACCTGGAGCCCTACTACACGAAAGTGGAGTGGGAGATTGGCGTATCGGGACTGGCGGGGGCCAGCCCGTTCGATCCGCCGCGGTCGAAACCCTATCCCATGCCGCCGCTGCCGGTGAAGGGTTCAGGCGTTCTGTTCGAGCGTGCGGCGCGCAAATTGGGTTACCACCCCTTTCCCGCGCCGATGGCGATTCTCTCCCAGCCGCGGGCCGGACGCAGTGCTTGCGTCAATTGCGGTTTCTGCCTGGGATTTGGCTGCGAAGTGGGCGCAAAATCCTCCTCTCTTGCCAGCGTAATTCGCATGGCGGAGCGCACCGGCCGGTGCGAGATTCGCCCCAATTGCTACGTCCACAGAATTGAGACCGGCAAAAACGGGCGCGCCACCGGAGCCGTCTATTTCGACGCCCACCACAACGCGCACCTGCAAAAGGCCAAGGCCGTGATCGTCTGTGCCAATGGGGCGGAAACTCCCAGGCTTCTGCTGCTCTCCGCAAACAATGCCTTTCCGAACGGCTTGGCCAATTCCAGCGGGCTGGTGGGAAAGTATTTGATGCCGAACACCGGCGCGATCGCCTACGGCGTTTTTGACGAACCGCTGAACGACTACAAAGGCTTCGCGGTCAGCCGCGTCTTTCATGACTTCTACGAACTGGATGCGAAGAAGCTGGGTTTTTACGGCGGCGGTGGACTCGATGCGCGCTTCGATTTCACCCCCGTGGGGTTTGCCATGAACGGGCTGCCGCCGGGCACGCCGCGCCGGGGGAGAGAATTCAAGAAAGCGCTGCAGCAGAATTTCACGCGCACGATGGAGATTTTCTGTCATGCCACGTCGCTGCCCGTCGCTACGAACAGTTTTTCTCTCGATCCAGACGTGAAGGATGCCTGGGGGCTTCCCGCCCTCCGAATGACCTTCAAGGATCATCCCAACGATCTGAAAATGGCCGCGTGGATGGCGGACCGGGCGATGGAGATTCTGGACGCTGCGGGTGCGAAAACGAAGTGGCACCCTCCCATCACCGAGCAACGATTTGCCGTACACCTCCTGGGCACCTGCCGCATGGGCAACGACGCCAAATCCTCGGTGATCGATCCGGACCATCGCGCGCACGATGTCCCCAACCTCTTCCTGTGCGACGGCAGCAGCCTGGTCACTTCGGGCCGCGGCCAGCCCACCATGACCATTCAGGCGCTGGCCTACCGCGCGGCCGACCGCATCACCGCACTCGCGAAGAGGGGAGAACTGGCGGGCCAAGTCAACCACACTACCTGAAATCGCAAGAGACGCATCTGTGTCGCTTTAGTTGCAGCTCTGTGCGTTCGGAAATCCCGGAGTCACTATGAAGAAGCCAGAATACTCATCGATGTTCCTTACATTAGTGGCAGCATTTTTCTTGTTCGCTGGAGGCATGAATGGTGGACGCGCGCAGGAGCCTCCCGCGAAACCCGCGGCGGACCAGCCGAAAACCGCGGAGCAACAATTCAAGAATATTCAAGTGCTGAAAGGCATTCCCGCCGAGCAACTGATCCCCGCAATGCAATTCATCGCCGCGTCACTGGGCGTGGACTGCGATTTTTGTCACGTCGAGCACGCCATGGACAAGGATGACAAGAAAACCAAGCTGGCGGCGCGCAAGATGATCACCATGGTGCTGGCCTTGAATCAGGCGCACTTCAACGGAGAGCTTGAGGTGACGTGCTACACCTGCCACCGGGGCGCTCCGCATCCGGTCGGCACGCCGCTTCTCTCTGCCGAGCCCGCCAGCCGGCCCGAACATGTTCACGACGAGGAAAACGAATCGCACGGCAGCTTGCCGGCGCCCGATCAGGTGCTGGACAAGTATTTGGCGGCGGTGGGCGGCGCGGAAGCTGTGAACAAGATCAAGACACGCGTGCAAAAGGGCAAGATTGACGCCTCTGGGACGCAATATCCGGTGGAGGTCTATTCGGAGGCGCCGGAAAAGCGCGTTTCCATCACGCACCCGTCTCGAGGAGACAGCGTGACTGCCTTTAACGGCGAAGTGGGCTGGCTGAGCATGCCAAACGGTTTCCACCGCATGACTGCCGCCGAAGCCGAAGCCGCGCGCGTTGATGCCCAGCTCCATTTCCCCGTGCGGCTCCGCGAATTGTACAAGGAGTTTCACGTTCTGCCCGGCGAGGAAATTGGCGGCCGGCCAACGGTTCTGGTAAGCGCCAAGGCATCGGGCAGACCGGACCTACGTCTCTATTTTGATCAGGAGAATGGACTCTTGCTGCGATTAATGCGCTATGCCGAAACGCCACTGGGGCGCAATCCCACGCAAATCGACTATGCCGATTTCCGCGTTGCGGATGGCATGAAGATTCCGTACAAGTGGACCCTGATGCGGCCGGGTGGAAGCTTCACGATTCAAATCGAACAGGCGCAGCAAAACATTCCGGTGGACGAAAAGCTCTTCGTGATGCCCAGCGAGCAGCCCGGCCGATAGCTTGCATCAAGTGGCGCGCTTTTCTTGCGATTGGAAAGAATGAAAAAGGGCCACGATCTCCCGTGGCCCTCTCCACTTGACCAGGCAACTGTTCATCAGAACCGGAAAATGAGGCCGCCCACGAAATTGCCACGGTCCAGATAATTCCGGATCCTCGCGTTATAGCAGCCGAAGAACGGGTCGCAAAACTCTCCGTTGGACGAGCTACCGTACGTTGGCATGAAGCGAATATCACCCCGCAAGCCCACGTGGCGGCTGAGGTAATACTTCACGCCGCCGCCAATACTGTAAGCGAACGCGGTGCGATTCGAGGTGGTGCCCGCTGTCACTCCTTCAGTGGGGGGCAAGCTGCTGTTGGAATCGTGGGTGAATCCCAGGCTGGCCGCGACGTACGGGCGCAATTTGTGCTCGCTATTGCGAAACATATAGAGTCCGCCAAACTGGAACTGGTCGATGTCCGAATTGTAGGCCTTGAAATACTGCAGCGTAGTAATGTCGCGGGCACTGTAGGAGGTACTGTTGCGGTCCCACATGAATTCGAGTTGGGCGTTCTCGGTCAGGTTGTAGCCCAGAAAAGTGCCATAGGATAGGGCATCGTTGACGCGCAAGTGATCCACAAGCGCCAACGATCCGCCCGTGCTCGAAAACACGTCGATGGGATAGGTGCCGGAAGTCTCATAGCCGACAAACGGAGTGACTTCAAATCGCCCTTGAGCCTTCGCGGAGACAGCCGCCAAAAGAAACGCTGCAACTGCAAGGAACCATGCCATCCGGTGCTTCATCGGTCTCTCTTCTCCTTTTGCATGCGATTGCATGATGTGTAATTGCCCCAGGCCGGCGCTGCCCGGTCCGGCGCAGGCAGGATCAGGCGGGTGATCCCGTTGACGCGCACTCTTGCCAGGTTTATCGTGCGATCCCGCATCCGCTGGGAGAGCGAAATCGCAGCAGAGCCCCTTCCTAGTAAACCCTGAAACCAGCGAGGAGTTTCCCGGGGCCCCTCGTATTCTCGAACCACTCTTATGTCTTAGATGAAGCAGAGGAGGAGCCAAGTTGCGTTTCGCTGATACGCACTTAAGTTGTTGTACAGAATAGAGTTAGATAAGATGACATCGTCGCGCGAGCTGGCCCGACGGGTCTGTAAATGGGGCCTGCGACGTTTACTTCTGTTTCTCCGTCTCTTCCGGCTTCTCACACTCGGGCGAAGCAGCCACGGGAGCCTCCAGAGCCTTCTCCTCGTACTTAACAATCAGGGAAATGCGGCGGCCGGACCAATCCAGAGGTGCCTCTGACTTCCGCAGTTGCTCATCAGCAAACCCGCGCGCCAGTGTGACCTGGTCTCCCCGCAAACCCTGCGGCGTCATCAGGCGTCAGCTTTTAGTGACATCCACAATGTCTTCCGCGAAACGCTTGTACACCTTCGTACCCGATGAACGGCACAACAGCCAAAGCCGCAAGCGGGTCGGCCCAACCAATTTGCCAAATGGCATTCAGTGTCAGCCCCACCAAAGCTATTAATGCCAGATAGGCACACAGATTGGATTGGGTTGCGTCGGCTCTGAGTGCTGCGCTCCCCGTCGCGGAGGATAGACGGCGCTTTTCCCTTGCAAGCAACGGCATGATCAGGCATGCCGCCGCAAGAACACCGATTCCCAAAAGACTGGGCTTAGGATGGTTATAGCCGAAAAGCGACATTACCGAATCAGCCGCAACATAAGCGCCAAGCACGAAAAGCAATGCCCCTGCAATTCGCGCAGCTGCGCGTTCAGCCTGTTCTTGCGTGGTACGCATTGTAAAACGCCACAACACCACTGACGCCGAAAGTAATTCAACAAGGCTGTCACCCCCAAAGGCGAGTAGCGCGGGACTACGTGCCGTCCACGCCGCCAACAACGACGCGCCAGCTTCCACGGTCATCCACAGGATGGTGATGGTTTGCACAAACTGAATTCGCTGCGTGTTCTGCGCGGTGGGAAATGAGAGTTCTTGAGCCACGTAGGGATTATGTCACAGCGGAGCCGTCGCCCTCGGGCTGCCCGGGAACGTCTGACCGCACGACCTCACGAGTTTTGGCCAACTTGGAGAAGAACTGGTGGGCCTGGGTGGACTTGAACCACCGACCTCGCCCTTATCAGGGTAGCGTGGTTAGGTTTTAAAACAACTTATGAGACACGCGGGGACTGCCAAATACCGCGTAAGTCGTACAAGACATCGGATTCTGTGGGTTGGGTTGTGGGTTAAAAAAAGGCTTCGAATGCGCTGTTGAACGGGCAACGGGAACGGCAAGCGTTGGCCATCCGCCGAGGAATGTCGGGGCGAGGCAACCAATACCAAAAACTCAGTGCAGAATTGGACGCTTACCTTTCAGAGGCCTTCGACAACTCACCGTAACGTTGTTACATTTCGATCGCCTAGTTGATATCGCCCTCAGTTTCATTTTCTTGAATTCGCTGATTTCAAAGCCATTCGCGTCGCATAGCATTTTCCGCGAGGCACAGATCTCCCACCTGTCCCGCACTGCCGTTAGAGGTGCGAGAGCGAGGCTGCTTTTTCACTCCCGTAGATTACGCACCATGCCTCTGCGCTGAGTTTAAGGAGCGGGTTTGCACTCCCCGCCACGCTGTGCATGGCTGCGTTCCTGGTGCGTGGCCGTTCACAGAATAATTCTTACCTTAACACCCGCCGCGGAAATTGCGCGTGTCGAAATTTTTCCCCTTCCGTGGTCGTTTCGACTGCGAGTCGCTAACGGTCTGGAGAGAGTGACCAATGCCGACTCGTCGCGCAACGATTGGCCGGTGAAAGCCCGTACCAATTACCATCCGCTTTTCGATCGCGATGGCACGAAATTGCAGGCAACAACCAGCGAATGAGATGTGCAGGAGCGAGCATTCTCGTTTTCACTGCCCTACACATTGTTCAGGTTTCCGAGGAAAATGCGCGAGCAGCGGAAAGCCAGCAGCCCGCTGCGGTCAGGCTCTATGTTAGTGCGCAGGCTCAAGCGTTCCCTTCCTTCTTTGCTGCAAAGCGTAACTGGCATAGGATAAGGACGAACATGGCAAAACAGCGGCGTGGTACTCATCTCATCGCGGACATTGCGAAGGTGTCCAGGGGTACAGTTGACCGGGCTTTGCACGGACGCGGCGGCGTTAACGAGGCAACGCGCCAACGCATTTTGCAGATAGCCCGGGAAATCGGGTATAGGCCGAATCTGGCGGCCCGAGCGCTCTCGGCCAACAGGGCGACGGCCAAGATCGGTGTATGCATACCTCGCGAGATTCACTTCTTCTATGACCAACTGTGGAGCGGAGTGTTGGAAGAAGCAGAGCGTGTTTCGCAGTTTGGTGTTGAATTCATAAATCGCCCTGTGCAGAACCTTGGCGAGGGAGATGTCAAGGCTTTCAAGGAGCTCATGTCCAGCGGTGTTGACGGAATTATTCTTACTGCCGGCAATCCCAAGAACCTGACACCATTGATCAATAAGGCCGAGACCAAGGGCGTACGCGTCGTTTGCGTGGACACGGACGCTTCAGAAAGTCACCGTTCCAGTATTGTATACGTAGAACCTTATCTGAGCGGGTGCGTGGCGGGCGAGTTGCTGGGGAAGCTTGTTCCGCCAGGTTCGAAAGTGGCTGTCGTGGCGGGAATGCTAATGGCGGAAGACCACAGGAGGAAGGCCGAAGGGTTTTCGGAAACGTTCCGGAAACACTGCCTGGGGGGCAAGATTGCAGCTGTTGTCGAAGGCCACGAGGACGAATACGAGAGCTTCCAAAAGACTCTCGAACTATTGCGGCGCATTCCTGAGCTCGCGGGAATCTATGTCAATACAGTTAATTGCCTGCCTGTATGCCGCGCACTCGGAGCAGGGAACCTCGAGGGAAAAGTAAAGCTGATTACGAGCGACCTTTTCGTGGAAATGGCTCCCTATTTCGAAAAAGGCACAATCGCTGCGTCCATTTACCACCAACCGCACCGGCAAGGACAGATCGCCGTCCGTCTCATGACGGATAATCTGATTTCAAAAGTCAATCTTCCCCCTGCAGTTCGTCTGAGTCCGGCCGTGGTGATTTCATCTAATTTGCACCTCTTCAGAGAGATGCGCCCTAATGAGCCAAAGCCCACCGAAGTGCCGAGCACGGGTTTGGCCCATCCAAGCGACATGTAAACGCGACATTAAACCGCCCTCGACGGACAGCTGGGGTTTCCCGAGCTCTTAGTCTCGCCAAAAAAAACTGCTTGACAACCAGTAATGTGTGGAGCATCGTTCACGTGCA
>CAWADS010000071.1:0-9820 GCA_963780785.1 Candidatus Acidiferrales bacterium | reverse complement strand
CCGCCTGGCCACGAAAGCGGCGCGCATTTTAATCGGCAAGGATAAGGCCAGCTTTACGCCCTATCTCGATTCCGGCGACCATCTGGTCATTATCAATGCGGACAGGATTCGCATGACCGGCAACAAAGTAGATCAAAAGATTTATTACTCGCACAGCGGCTATCCCGGCGGCTTGAAGGAAGTTCCCGCCAAGCGCCTCCGCGAGAGCAAGCCGGAATGGATCGTTCGCGAAGCCATTCTCGGCATGTTGCCGAAGAACAAGTTGCGCGCGCGCCGTGCCAAGAAATTGCGTGTTTACCGCGACGCCGCCGGTCTGGCGCGGCACGTGGGGCAGAAGCCGCAACCGATTTCGCTTTGAGTTTGGTCCCGGCGGTGCCGGGGCCCGATTCTGGTTTTCCGCACGTAGGGGTTCCTTTCTAAGTGGTGCCTTAGCGGGGAGCAATCCGGACGTGAAGTAGACGCGACTACGCGGAGTTGTCTCGTCCAACAGGTTTTCGAGGAGGAGCATTGAGTACAGTGGAAACGCCCGTTGTGGGCACAAAGACTTGGTTTCTCGGCACCGGCCGCCGCAAGGAATCCATTGCTCGCGTGTTTCTGCGGGCCGGCACCGGCAAATTCACGGTGAACGGCCGCGAAGTCGATAAGTATTTTCCGAATCATGCCTGGAGTCATGACGCCACCGAGCCGCTGAAGTTCTCCAGTATCGCGGAGCAGGTGGACGTCATGGCCACGGCCAAGGGCGGCGGCGTTGGCGGGCAAGCCGGCGCGGTGCGCATGGGGCTCTCCCGCGCCATCAGCCGCTTCAATCCGGAATTGCGCGCGGCTCTTCGCAAGAACGGTTTTCTGACTCGCGATTCTCGTATGAAGGAACGCAAGAAGTACGGCCAGAAGGGTGCGCGCAAGCGCTTCCAGTTCACCAAGCGTTAATCGCTTGTTTTGCGTTGTCATCCTGAGGAGCGCGTTGTTTGCGCGACGAAGGATCTCAACCCTGGTGCTTGGCAAGGAATTTATGAGCTCTGGGGCCCTGGCGCAAGCCGCGGCCCCAAGATCACGGCCGGCAAGGAAGCCGGCAAGAGGCTGCTGCGGAGCATGTCGCCGCCACTTTCGGGTGGCCCGGCGTGCACGAAAAACAGCCATCTACTTAGGAGGAATAGTGGCGGTAGAAATCACCATGAAGGAGCTGCTGGAGGCCGGCGTTCATTTCGGCCACCAGACGCGCCGTTGGAACCCCAAGATGAAGGAATACATTTTCGGGGAGCGCAACGGCATCCATATCATTGACCTGCAGAAAACCCTGAAAATGTTCCGCGAAGCCAGCCGCTTCGTCAGCGACATCTCCGGGCAAGGCCGAACCGTTTTGTTTGTCGGCACCAAGCGCCAGGCCCAGGAAGCCATCGCCGAAGAGGCCAAGCGCTGCAATGCGTACTTTGTCAATCACCGCTGGCTGGGCGGCACGCTGACCAATTGGGCCACGCTGCAGAAGTCCATCAAGCGCCTGAAACTTCTTAAGGCCATGACCGAAGACGGCCGCATGGAGCAGCTCTCCAAGAAAGAGCACGCGCGTTTGGACCGCGAAATGAAACATCTGTTCCAGAATCTCGAAGGCATCGAGAACATGGCCCAGCTCCCCGATGCCATGTTCGTCGTGGATTCCAACGCCGAGGAAATCGCCGTCAAGGAAGCGCGCCGCATGGGCATTCCGGTGGTCAGCGTTGTAGACACGAACTGCGACCCGGACATGGTCGATTGGATCATCCCGGGGAACGATGACGCGTTGCGCGCCATCCGCCTGTTCACCACCAAGATTGCCGATTCCGTCGTCGAAGGCCGCACGCTCTACGAGCAGTCCCAGGTGGCCGATCAGAAGCTCGCCGCCGACCAGTCTCACGAACCGGGCGTGGATTACGTGGACACCAGCGCGTACGAGCAGTACGAAAAGCAGGAAGGTGATTTCGTCGAGGGCACCGAAGCCTTAGTCGAAGCCCCCGCCGAAGCCACCGTGCCGCCCGACGAGGAAAAAGCCTAAGAGCCGCGCGTCGCTATGCACTTTCGACGGCCCGGCGCTGTGCGCTCCGTTCACGCCGGGCCATTCTTCTAAAGTGCGCCCCAAAATTTTCGCTAACCCTGAGAGAAAAGGATGAGTACAACGAAACCTGTCATGGATATTCCAGCCAAGCTTGTGAAAGAACTTAGAGAACTGACGAATGCCGGCTTCAGCGATTGCCGCGCCGCCCTGGTCGAAACCAATGGCGACATCCCCAAGGCCGTGGACGTCCTGCGCAAGAAAGGCCAGGCGGCCGCCGCCAAGAAAGCCGCGCGCGAAGCCGGCGAAGGTCTCATCGGCCACTACATTCATGCCGGCGGAAAGATCGGCGTGATCGTCGAAATCAACTGCGAAAGCGATTTCGTGGCCCGCACGGAGGCCTTCCAGACTCTTTCCCACGACGTGGCCATGCACATCGCCGCCGTCGATCCCCGCTACGTCCGCCGCGAGGACGTTACCCAGGAGATGCTCGAGCACGAGAAAGAGATTTACACCGCGCAGGCCCGCGCCACCGGCAAGCCCGAGCCCGTTATCCAGAAAATCGTCCAGGGCAAAATGGAAAAATTCTACGAGGAAACCTGCCTCTACGAACAGCACTACATCAAGGACGAAACCCAAACCATCGGCGAGATGATTGCCCAAGCCATCTCCAAGCTCGGCGAGAACATCACCATCCGCCGCTTCTCCCGCTACAAAGTCGGAGAAGCCACCGGTGCCGCCGCCGGCAGCGCCGCCGAGGAAACTCCAGCCACCGCCGGCTGATTCCCGTATTCAGTTCGGCGTCGCCCAGCCGCCGGAATGCGAGACGCCCCGCTTCCTCGGGGCGTTTTCTTTAGGCACCCTCTTTGCTCGCAACTCAATCTTGTCATTCCGGCCGGAGGGACGGCGGTTTTGGCCGTCCCAGAGTGGAGGAATCGCGCTAAACCTACGCCATTCCGCTCGATGTTTGTTACAATCGGCAAGGTTTCCATCGGATCGGACGGGCACACATGGCACGGCCATCGCAAGCGCCAAAAAAAACTCTCAAAAAACGCCCCGCGTATCACCGGATTCTGTTGAAACTCTCCGGCGAATCCCTGCAAGGCGCCCAGGGTTTCGGTATCGATGGTCAAACCGTCTATGCCATCGCCCAGGAACTCCGCGAAGTCCACAAGCTTGGAGTGCAAATCGCCATCATGGTGGGTGGCGGCAATATTTTTCGCGGCGCTCGCCAGAAGGGCTTTGAAATTGATCGTGCCACCGGCGATTACATGGGCATGCTCGCCACCGTGCTGAACGCGCTGGCCCTGCAGGACGCCCTCGAAAAGAGCGGCGTGAACACCCGCGTGCAGAGCGCCATCGAAATGCACCAGGTCTGCGAGCCCTTCATCCGCCGCCGCGCCACGCGCCACCTTGAAAAAGGGCGCGTCGTCATTTTCGCCGCCGGCACCGGCAATCCTTATTTCTCCACGGACACAGCTGCCGCTCTCCGCGCCATGGAGATCAAGGCCGACGTGATCCTGAAAGCCACGCGCGTTGACGGCATTTACGATGCCGACCCGGAGCAGGTCAGCGGCGCCAAATTCTTCGCGGAAATCAGCTATCGCGAAGTGCTGCACCAGAATTTGAAGGTCATGGATGCCACCGCCATCTCCCTATGCATGGACAATGGCATGCCCATCAAGATCTTCAATATGCAAAAGACCGGCAACATCCGCCGCGTTGTTCTCGGTGAACGCGTTGGTTCGACCGTCGCGTCGGCGTAGGACAAGTTTTCAGTTCTAAGTTCTAAAGTAATCAGCTTTAAGTAAGGCAGCCGGTGACGCGTTCATTCAGTTTTTGTCTTGCTTTACTGATAACTGAATACTTAGAACTGATCACTGAAAAACCTGGTTCCACTGGTACGCATTTCACAGAGGATACACACATGACTACGATTTCAAGCACCAAGGAAGCGTTCGCCGCCGCAAAAATTCGCATGGAAAAGGCCGTTGACGATTTTCGCAAGGAACTCGCCAGCGTCCGCACGGGCCGCGCCAACGCCGCCATTCTCGATCACATCCGCGTGGATTATCACGGCACGCTCATGCCCGTGAACCAGCTTGGCAATGTCACCGTACCCGACGCCAGCATGCTCATGATTACGCCGTGGGATCCCAGCGCCGTGCCGCTCATCGACAAGGCCATCCGCGCCTCCGACCTCGGCCTCAATCCCGCCACCGACGGCAAGGTCGTGCGCATTCCCATCCCTTCGCCCACGGAAGAGCGCCGCAAGGAGCTCGTCAAGCTCATCCACAAAGCCCTGGAAAATCACCGCACCGCGGTCCGCAACATCCGCCGCGACATCAAGGAAGCCATCGACAAGCTCGAAAAGGACAAGAAGATCAGCCAGGACGAGCAGAAGCGCGCCCTCGAAGAACTCGAAAAGGTTTCCCACGCCGAAACCCAAAAAATTGAAGGGCTCTCCGCCGCCAAGGAAAAAGAAGTCATGGAAATCAAGTAGAAGAGATATCAGTTATCAGCGATCAGATATCAGCGACCAGGAATCACGAAAGCCCCTCGGTAAAGGGGAGGCTTTCTTCTTTTGGAGTGCGGTGGCTTGCCACCGCTTTCCCACCTGCTCCGTTCGCCCCAGATCATTAATTGAGACGCCACTAGTCACTGCCGCTAGCCAGACCAGTTTGTCATCCCGACCGGAGAGCCGATGGTTTGTATCGGCTCGGAGTGGAGGGATCAGGGCTAAATCTCATTCGTTTCCGACATTGAAGTGCTGTGTTTCGCTTCGCATATTTCTCACGAGCCGCGGTGCTTGGCGCCAATCCGCTTCCTGATCGCTGATATCCGATCGCTGATCGCCCTCTACTGTTTCGGCGGAGCCTTCGCCGGCTTCGCATCGTCTGATGCAGCCACAGCCCCTGCCAGGGTAATCATCTGCGCTTGGTCGCTCTGCACGGCGCGCACAAACGCGTTGTAATCCACCGCTCGCTCGCCAGGTATCTCCCGCAACAAAAAATTCACGCGCCGCGAAGCCGTAACCGTGTTCGCTGTTGCGGAGTACTCCGACGAAAACTTCGCGTAGTCGCGGTCAACAGTTGTCCCTGCCGGCATCTGAACTTTCGTTCCCGAAGGCAATTTCAGCGTCATCTGCGTGTCCACGTCCAATGGTGTCCCCAACTCAATCGGGTGCGCCGCCTCTCCCGCCGCAGGCTTCGCCGGCGGATCGGGCAATCCAATCTGCGGCAGCAGCGCCGGTATGCGCACCGGCTTCTTCGACCAATCCACAAATTTCGCCTGCGTAATCTCGTATTCCACAGTGAACGGATCCTTCGTGGCCATCGGATTTGAAACATTCACACTGGTCACCTGCCCGCGAAACCCATCCGATATCGCCAGCAGCCCCGCCACATCCTTCCATTTCTCCTTCGCCGTCTGATGAAACGCCACCCGCAGCAGCAATTCGTTGTCCCCCCGTAGCGTGTACTTCACTTTGGCGGAGAGGTTTCCTTCAGGGGAGATCGCTGCGTCGACGTTCACGTTTTGAAATTCAGGGAATGGCGTTCCCTTGGGTGGTTTTTTCCACAACCAGAAGCCGGAATCAATGAGGGCATTGGGGTTCTCAAGATAGATGTGATTAGCCGTCAGAAGCCAGAAGACGAACTTTTCTTTGATCGGCGCGACTAAACCAAATGGGGCAACCTCCAAGCTCGGATCCATCCACCATTTGTAATGGGGCCCGCCGCCCCAAATATCGAGATGTTTGAACACCGATGGTCTTGGGATCGCGGAGGCGGATACGTCGCTGAACCCGGTAAGTATCGGGGAGACGCTCAAGCCTGCGGCCTTGGCAAGCGAGTCGAACAGGACGAACTTGTCCTCTTGTGTGCCGTAGCCGGAACCGAGAATCTCGTCGGCTGGCCGAACTGAAAAACCTGTGGCGCCCAACGGCAAATCTACGGTTTCAATTTTCGTAGATACAAAGTCATAGATCGCTCGTGTTTTTTCTGCATCGCCTGTGGCTGACCCAGTTAGCTGTTTGGCCTTCTGCAAAACCACTTCGGGAACTCTGGGTGCAGTCTGTAACTCTTGAAACTGTTCCTCTCGGGATTTGCTGGGATCGGGAGGAACCGCCCCGGGTCTCAGCGCGTCCGCCAATCTCATGGATAAGAATCTCCAATAATGAAACGTTGACACGACGACGTCCGGCGTCGCCGGATTTTCAGGTGTGGTGTCGGCGGGAGAGCCGCTGATTGCCCCGGGGACGTATTTTCGTTCCCATCGATAGACGGAACGCGAGGAATCCCCTTCATCCTTACCATCAATTCTCGTGGCTGGCGTAGCGGGGTAAACGCGGACGTCGGCCTGTCGGGAAGCGGGTAAATCGAGTTCGTATCGCTCTTTGAGGACTTGGCCCGAGCGGTCGAAGGTGTGCTCCAGCCAGAAATCCGGCGCCAAGCGGATGTTTTGTCGTCGTCGTAATTACGCGATATTCGATCGTGTCGCCGTCCGCTAAGCCGAGGATCCGCACCGATTTCACGCGCACATCCTGATACGCGGGGAACTTCTCCACCGCAGGATTCGGCGCGTCCGTCACCGCGCTCGGCAGCAGTTCGCTCGTGCCGCCATTCGCGTGGCTGATGCGCACCAGCGGAATCTCCACCTGCTGAAACGCGCGATTGTAGTCAAAGGCCAGCCGCGCAAACTCGTGCGCTCCCAAAATGTTGTTGATCTTAACGATGGTGTGAACTTCCTTGCGCGAATCCCCATTCACCTCAAACCGAATGTGCGTCTCCAGCAGTTGTATCTGAAAGGGAAGTTCCGGCTTGCCGGCAGTCTTCTCCGGCGCGGCCGCCTTTTCCTTGGCCGCTTTCTCCGCCGCATCCGCAGGTTTCTGCCCGCCTTCCTGGGCAAAAGCCGGCCCCGAGCACCACCAGCAGGTGCCATCAGCAGCAAGTAGGCGCAAGATCGATCGGGTTTGCGTGTCACGCTGCAAGTGTAAGAGCCGCCTCGCCGCCCGTAAAGCGCCGCCTCGCCACCCGTTGCTGCTCAGTCACGGCACCTCCTCCCACCATTCAGCCCAAACAATCAGCTAGCGACCTGCCTGCCGGCCGCGTCTAACAGCATGGTAAAATCATGCGTTTGCGCTTCACCGTCCGGGTCTGTAGCGCGCTGTGTAGTGACTCTTGCTCCTTAAGGAGGCTGGGGCTTCAGCCCCAGCGCACAGCCGCAGGAACAACTGGGCTTTAGCCCCTGAAGAAAGTCTTTTTCGTTCAAGTTCAGCGTGTCTGTACAAGGGAGAGTGCGGATGAAGAATCAAATGCTGGGCGTAGCTCTCGGCGTCATGCTGTCGGCCGGCGCAGTCCAAGCCAACGACGTAGCCAAGCCCAAAGGCCCCGAGGAGGACGGCACACTGCCCGCCCTCGTCAAAATCGCCGGCGAAGGCACGATGGACTCCCACGCCTTCGAGTACCTCACCGAACTCAGCGATGAAGTCGGCGCCCGCGTCACCGGCACTCCCAGCGGGCAAAAATCCATTGACTGGGGCCTCGCCAAAATGAAGGCCATCGGCCTGCAAAATGTCCACGCGGAGAAGTGGTCCATGTGGAAAGGCTGGACGCGCGGCAAGGCCGAAGCCGAATTGCTCGCGCCAACGCGCCATCCTTTAACGATTGATGCCATGGGCTGGACCGGCTCCACGCCCGCGAACGGCGTCGAAGCCGAAGTCGTCACCGCAAATCTTTTCGATCTCGACGAAGAAATCCACAGTGTCGCCAAATTCCGCGGCAAAATCATTCTGATGTCCCCCAAGGGCCGCCCGAAAAAGGGGTTTGACGCTCATCTTCGCCCAGTTCGGCGATTTTCTGCGCGCTGCGCATGAAGCGGGTGCACTACGCCGTGATTGGCGGCCAGGGCGGTTTCAAAGCCGAAGGCATGCACCTCACGCACACGGGAATTCTCGGATTTGCCGCCGATTTCGCGATTCCCGTGGTGGACATGACCCGCGAAGACGAAGGCCAACTGGAGCGTTATCTCGACGCCGGAAAAACCGTACGCGTGCGCATGAATGTGCAGAATACCTTTATCAACGGCCCCGTGGACAGCGCCAACGTCGTCGGTGAAATTCCCGGCCGCGAACATCCCGAAGAAATCTTCGTCGTCGGCGCGCATGTCGACTCCTGGGATCTCAGCCAAGGTGCCACCGACAACGGCTTCGGTTCCGCAAGCGTTCTTGCTGCCGCGGATGCCATCGTCAAATCCAGCTCGCGCCCTCGTCGCACCATTCGCTTCGTGCTATTCACCGGCGAAGAGCAGGGCCTACTCGGTTCCCTGGCCTACATCAAGCAGCACGAAAGCGAAATGAAAAGTCATTTGGGCGACGTTGTGCTCGACTCCGGTCAAGGCCCCATAAAAGAATTTCAGCTCGGCGGCCGCAGCGACCTGCTCCCGTCGTTCGAGCCATTCCTCAGGGCGCTTGCCAACATTCGTGAGATCCAGGTCAGCGACAAAATCGAAATCGGCACAGACACCGCTCCCTTCACCCTCGCCGGTCTGCCCGGAATCAATCTCGATCAGGATTCCCCCGACTATAAGTACACCAATCATTCCGCCGCCGACGCCCTCGAAGCCGTCAAGCCGGACGTGCTGGCGCAAAATGCCACCATCTTGGCCTTAACCGCGTTCTGGGTCGCCGATCGCCCGGACCGGTTGGCTTCACCCTGGTCCGCCGAAAGAACCGCCAAGATGCTGCGGGACAAAGGCGAGTACGACACCCTGAAAGCCTTCGGCCTGTGGTCCTTCGGCGAGCTGGGTGCCGATACCCCTACAACTAATTGATTATAAATACCTTATGCGAAGAAGGGAGGACACGGGCATCTCCTTATTCGCGCGAATCAGGTACCAGGTTCAGGCGGTCCGAGCAGCCCGCGGGCCACTCCCCATTTTTCCACAGTTTTTTCTTCGCCCCGGTGACGAATCTTGTTTGACAGAACCCTCTGCCTTCTCTATACTTTATGTTTTGTCAGGGGTATTTTCCCCCTTGCTGTAGGCCATCTCGCTCAGGGGGGATGGTTGGTTGGAAGGGAATTCTTCGGTCCCGGAACAGGTTCGATGGAATGGGACGGAAGAGCGGCCGGAATGGGGCGCCAGCCCCGAAAAGCCGAGTAAGCCTCTCCGATTCGGAACCAAGAGCTGATCGTTAGCCTCTTGGAGTGCGTGCGGAGTCTCTTGCTGGTATCTCCGGATTCGCAGTACACCTTTCCGCATCTGTGTGTGCTCTTGCGCTTCTGTCTGCGCGCGGCGCGAGAGTTCGGAAATTTGTCTGCGCGCAACGACAAGTGGCTCGCGATATGAATCGCGATTCGCTGAAGAAAAATGAGGAACGACTGTGCCGACGTTTTCGCAACTGATTCGGTTAGGTAGAGAAGGAATCCACTCGAAGACCAAGTCGCCCGCGCTGATGGGCTGCCCGGAAAAGCGTGGAGTGTGCATTCGCGTGTACACCCAGACGCCCAAGAAACCAAACTCCGCGCTCCGCAAGGTCGCCCGTGTTCGCCTGACCAACGCCATCGAGGTCACCACGTATATCCCCGGCGTCGGCCACAACCTCCAGGAGCACTCCATCGTGCTCGTGCGGGGAGGCCGCGTGAAGGATCTTCCCGGCGTCCGCTACCACGTTGTGCGTGGCACGCTCGATGCGGCCGGCGTGGAGAATCGCAAGCAGGGACGTTCGAAGTACGGCGCCAAGCGGCCCAAGGCCGGCGCTGCGGCGAAGTAAGCCAAAGTTTCTGAAGTTCCGAAGGA
>CAWADS010000070.1:0-10924 GCA_963780785.1 Candidatus Acidiferrales bacterium | reverse complement strand
GAATCTGGTTCAGGGCCTCGCAACAAGCGAATCTGCTTTGAAAATGGTCACTTACGACGACGGCGGGAACGCCTCTCCATCCAGCGGCTTAGGCTTCCTTTCCCGCGTGTTTTCCACACACCACAAAACCATTGGCGTGCAGTATCTGTGGCTGGCGCTGGCCAGCGTGCTGGTGGGCATGGTGCTTTCGGCATTGTTGCGGCTGCACGCTACCTGGCCGGACCGCGCCATCCCATTTCTGGCGTCCATGGAAACCACGCCAGAGCGCTTTGCGGCGATGCGCCTGCTGCATGGTTCGCTGATGGTCTTTTTTGTGCTGACCGCGGCGCCGCAATTGGGCTTTGGCAATTACCTTCTGCCGCTGCAAATTGGCGCCGCAGAGATGGCGTTTCCGTCGCTGAATCTGTGCTCGTTCTGGATGACGGTGAGCTCCCTGTTGGGAATGACCGCCTCGTTCTTCTTGCCGCTGGCCAACGGGATCAACCTGTGGCTTGGCAGTGCCGCTCTTTTTTCGCTGGCGGCGTTGCTCAGCGCGCTGAACTTCACCACCACCACGATCGAAATGCGCGCGAAGGGCATGACCCTGCCACGCATGCCAGTCACCGTGTGGGCGTGGTTTGTCAACGCCATCCTGAGCATGCTGATTTTCAGCGTTCTGCTGGCGGGATGCACCGCGGTTCTTTCCGACCGGCTGCTGGGCTCGAATTTTTTCAGTACCGCGCCCTTCCTGGCGGCACAGCCGCAGAATCTTGTGCGGCAAGGAAGCCTGCCCATCCTCTGGCAGCGGCTCTTCTGGTACTTTGCGCAAGCGGAAGTGTATGTGGCGATGTTGCCGTGCTTTGGCATCGTGACGCACCTGATCGCGACGTTTTCGCGCAAGCCGGTGTGGAAAGAGCGCCTGGTGGTGCTGGCCCTGTGCGGCGTGGGAGTGGTGGGATTTTGCGTGTGGGGCTATCACATGTTCGCGACCGGGATGAATCCCTACGCGCCGCTGATTTTTTCGGTGCTGGCGTCTTCCCTGGGGATTCCGGCGGCGTTTCTGCTGGCTAGTTGGCTGGGGACGCTGTGGAACGGCCGCGTGCAGCTTAACACCGCGATGTTGTTCACCATCGGATTTATTTCGCTCTTCATCGCGGGCGGGCTCTCCGGAATGTTCCTGGCGCGGCATGACCTGGCGCGCGCGGCGGTGAGCGAGGAGTTTGTCATCGGCCACTTCCACCTGGTGATGGGCGTGGCGGCGACGTTCGCCATACTCGCGGCGCTATTTTTCTGGTTCCCGAAGATTTTCGGCGCACGATTGAACGAAGGGCTGGGGAAAGTACACTTCTGGATGACGTTTGCCGGGGTATATGCGATTTTCATGCCGCTGCACTGGGCGGGGTTACTCACGCAATCGCATGTGCTGGGAGAAGCGCAGCGGGCGGCGATTGCCTCGGCGGGAGGTTCGATTCGCACTTTTGTGACGCTGGCGACCGTTTGCACCGTTTCCGCGCAAACCCTCTTCGTCATCAATTTTCTTCTACAGCCTCCTGCGGCGCGCACGCGTCGAAGAAAACAACCCCTGGCGGGCCACGACGCTCGAATGGAGTGTCGCTTCGCCGGCCCCGGAGGGAAATTTCCGTGACGCGACGCCGGTTGTCTATCGCGGGGCCTACGAATTTCATGGCGATAGGAAACAGACTTTGTGCCGCAGCACCTCGCGCCCGAGTTGCCGGCTGAGAAGACGCAATAGCGGAAGGAAAGGAAAACCATGCCGGGCACAACCGCAGGGCAAGACATCGAAGCCGTCATCGAGAAACAAAACGGCGGCGGAGCCCACGCCACCCGCCGGAGGAAATGGCGGCGGCGATGACGGGAAACGCGGCCGCAATGGGCAGCCTTCGCCTTCAAAGTATTACACCGGAATGGCCATCGGCATTGTCGCCATCCTGATGTTTTTCATGGCGCTGGCCAGCGCGTTCCTGGTCCGTAAGGGAGGCGGTGGATGGGTGCCCGTGCACATCCCGCGGCTGTTGTGGTTCAATACGGCGATTTTATTGGCCAGCAGCGCGACAGTGGAAATGGCGCGCAAACGCCTGGCACATTCCGACGTGAATGGTTTCAGGAAACTTTGGCGGGTGAGCACACTTCTCGGCGTGCTCTTCCTTGTGGGGCAATTGATTGCCTGGCGGATTTTGGCGGGGCAGGGCATCTACCTGGCCACGAATCCGGCCAGCAGTTTCTTCTATATTTTCACGGGAGCGCACGCCTTACACCTGGTTGGGGGCGTTTGCGCGTTGTTGTATGTGGCGTGGCGGAATTTGGACCAGACCAACGTGAGCCTTGGCGTGGTTGCGGAAGTGACGTCTTACTACTGGCATTTCATGGATGCGTTGTGGTTGTTCCTGCTGGCGCTGCTGTATTTGGGGAAGTAGCGCGCCGCAGGGGCTCACAAAGAATCAAGCGGCAAATAATAATTGGCTGAAGCCTGGGCAACTGGGGCGCAGCATTGCTGCGCCCCTACAAATGCATCCGCGTCACGGTCAGAACATGAGTTTGAGGGCCACCTGCAGCTGGCGCGCGCTGGTGGTGCCGTCCGGCCGGGTCAAGGTGGCGAGAGATTGGCCAAACGTGCCGTCGCCAATCACGTTGTCCGGCTGGGAGAATTGCGCGTGGTTGAAGAGGTTGAAGGCTTCCAGCCGGAATTGCAGCTTCAATTTTTCGGTGAGCGCCGTATTTTTCAGAACTGCCGTATCCACATTGACGAAATCAGGACCAAAAAACTGGTTTTTGCCGATGTTCGGCTGGATATCGAACGGCGTGAGTTCAATGCCGCCGCTCGCCGGCCCGGTGAACGTTTTGTCCGTTCCGGCAGGCTGGGCAGTAGAACCAATGACCGTGCCGCGAGCGGGCAAGCCGGTGTGGTTGCTGTCCTGGAATCCGTAAATATCGTACGGATGGCCAGTTTGTGCTTGCACAATGCCGGTCAGCGACCACCCTTCGAGCACACGGCCGAGGAAGCCGCTGCTGAGATGCCCGCGGCCGCGGCCAATGTTGGGTTCATAAATGAAATTGACCACGGCGCGATGCCGGATATCGAAATCAGAATTGCCACGCTCCGCCTGCAGATCGAAGGAATTGAATGGGAAGCTTCCATTGCCCTTGGCTGGAGTGATGGGGTCATTCACGTTGTCAATGGCGTGCGAATAGGTGTACGCGCCCTGAATCTGGAAACCGTTCGAGAAGCGCTTTTGAAGGTTGACCTGCAAGCCATGGTAGATGGAGCTGCCAATCGATTTGATCAGCACCGTGCCGGGCCAGCCGAAATAAACGAAGGCGTTGTTGTTCGCGGCATCGAAAGGTAAGGAGCCGTTCTCGAAGCCTGTCCAGAGGTTTCCGAATTGCAAAGTGCTGGTGTCGCATCCTGAATCTGCCGTAGCGCAAAATTGCAAAAGGCTGGAAACGAGGTCTGGCTGTGGAGGATTGCCATCCACAACACGGAAGATGCGACTGCCTTTGACGCCGACATAGTTAACCTCAAGGGTCACGGTGGGAGTGATGGAGTGTTGAATGCCGAAGTTCCAGTTCTGGCTGTAGGGTGTCTTGAAGCCCGGATCGATCAGCGTAGCGGCGAATTGCGCGCCATTGTCGAGTGTGGGCGATGTACCGATAGTGGTGGGCGTTGGGATGTTTGGCAAAATGTCGGGCGAATCGAACGGGGAGTTCTGAGCAAACGGAGGATTGTCGCGGAGGTTGCCGACAAGGTTGCCGAAGATGCGGTCGTGATAGATGCCGTAAGCTGCTCTGACGGAAGTCTTGCCCTTCTTAAAGGGGGCCCACGCCAGGCCGATGCGTGGCTCAAGTTGTCGAATTGACTGCTGTAGAGCTGGTGGCTTCTCCGGGCCCCACGATCGTGAAGGTGAAAGGAGCGGGGCCGCTGGGATCGGCGTAGAGCGTGGAGAGATTGTTGTTCTTTTCGAAGGGAACACCGAAATATTCCCAGCGTAAACCATAAATGAAACTGAGATTGGGGAAGACCTTCCAGGTATCTTGCGCGTAAGCGCCCCATTCGCGCTGGCGAAGGCCCCGCGCGTCACCCGAGGTGCGGTTGCCCGCCTGATCGAAATACTGCGTCTGGAACTGATCGCCGACAAACCCGAAGAGCAGCGAGGCGCCATTCTCCACGGCGGTGAGCGTGTCGGAGTTTTCAGGGGCCAGTAGGGGTGAATCCGTGGGTAGATTCAGGAATTCGGCGTCAACATAGTTGAGCGCGGCGAAATCGAGAAGTGCGCGCGTGCTGAAATTGTCATAGGAGTTGGAATAGGCCGCGCGGAATCCGACACCCCATTTGAAGAGGTGATGCCCCTTCGCAAAGCTCAGATTGTCGATGGTCTGATAGGTGCCGGTATTGCGCGCCTGGGCATCGGAATCGAAGAGCGCCTGGCAGCCAAACGGCGAGGCAGCGGAACTAAAGGGCATGCTGTAATCGGCGCCCCGGCCAAAGGCGTCAACGTGCCCGAAGCTGTTGAAGGTGCTGACGCCATCACAACTAAAATCAACGTGATTGCGATTGGCGGCGAAGCGCAACTCGTTCACGAAGCGGTCGCTGAACGTGGAGGTCAATCCGATCACGCCGTTCTGCGCTCGTTGGTCAAACCCTGTCGCGCCCAAGCCACCGGGAAGAAAATCGCTGTGCGGCGCGGTGTTGGGATCGCTGGATTGATTGAACGCGTAGCGGCCCGAGAGCACGTGCTTTTTGGAGAGATTGTGATCGATCTTGACGGTGAAATTATCCGATCGGAGCCGCGAGGTGCTGGGGTAAAACAACGTCGCGGACATTCCGGGAATCACATCTGGCCCGTTGGGGGTGAATTTGGTGTAGAGGGCGAGGATCCCCTGAATGGTGGGATCGAGAGAGTAAGGGGTCGCGTTTTGCAGAGCGCCGGGCGTTCGCAGGTCGAGCGACTGGCCCAGAACGCTAAAATTGCCGGAAGCAAAATCGGAGGTAGGGATGGTGCTGTTGTTGCTCAGGCTGGTGACGAAGCGCTGGCCTTCGTAATTGGCGAACCAGAAGGTGCGATCCTTGATGATGCGTCCCCCGGCCGAGCCTCCGAAGTCGTTCCTGACGTAGGGATATTGCGCGCCAGTGGCTGCTTGCGAGTTGAAGAAATCGCGCGCGCCAAGGGCGTTGTACCGCCCGAACCAGTAGGCGCTGCCGTGGAGGTCATTGCTGCCGCTACGCGTGATGACTTCAATGAGCGCGCCATCGTTGCGGCCATACTCCGGCGCGAAACTGTTGGTAATGACGCGGAATTCCTGGGTGGAATCGGGATTGAGGCTGTTGACGCCGCAGGGAATGCCCGGCACTTCCGTGTCGTTGTTGTCGGCGCCGTCGAGCACGAAGTTGTTGTTGCGCTCGCTGGTGCCGTTGACGGAAAAGCCTCCATTGGCGCTGTTGCTCTGGATCACGCCGGGGCTCAAAAGAATCAGGGAATAGGGATCGCGCGTGAGCAGGGGCAGATCGGTGATGCGCTTGGAATCCACTAGATTGCTGATCTGCGCGTTTTCCAGGTCGATGAGCGGAAGCTCCGAGGCTTTGACTTCCGTGGTAGTTGCGACCGCGGCGACTTGCAGCGTAGCCTCGAAGGTGAACGCCTGATTCACCGTCAAAACGAGATCCGGGATGTGGATGGTCTTAAAACCGTGCATTTCGATGGTGACGGTATAGGGTCCGGGAGGCAGGTTTGAAAAGCGAAAAAGCCCGGCATCGTTGGTGGCGGCGTCTCGAGAGACTCCGGTCTCCGTGTTTTGCGCGGTGACGCTGGCACCGCTGACCACGGCGCCGCTGGCATCAACGATCATGCCTCCCACGGTTGCCGTCTGCGCCTTGCCGGGAGCCGACGAGAGCAAGAACGCCATCAGAACGAAGATCAGCCGCAAGGCGATCAACTGCCTTTTCATGAATCCTCCCCAGTGTGGAGCGTCACGGAGGCCCCCAAGAATTCATGCGCGGGAAGCGCTCCCGATGAGTGGATCACCGGTGGACCGGCGATCCCCCCATTTTCTGCAGGGCGGAGTTTATCACTGACGGGGGAATATTTAGATTCAATGTTTGAGGAAGGACAGAAAATGCCCCAAAGAAGGCCAAGAATTGTGCCCGGAAATCAGGCGTAGGTCGCTCATAAAAATCGCTTTAATCCCCGACTGTGGAATTTCCAAATTACGGATTCTTTTGTCCCAGGATACTGGAAAGCATAGGTTTCTCCTTCGGGGGCAGAAACCACCCAACCCATTCTTGGCGTAACTCATTATTTTGTAATGGCTTAACCTGTGGAAACAGGCCTCAGACAGACTTGGCGCTTGGAATTGTGAATGCATCACGATTTCCCAGCGTTCGGCGGGTGGGCATTTATTTATTGCCCACCAATTCGACAACCTCTTTGTTGCTTCTTCTTGCGAGGGAGCGGAAAACTAGTCTAGCTGGAGGACTTCTAAAGATGAATTGGACTTTTCATTCGTTTTCGAAGGGCAACCCTGACCACGTTTCCACGACCAGTACAGGAAGCAACTTCTTGGAGGTTGGCAAGTGCTTGGGGATGTTCGTTTTGCTGATGCTGCTGCTGTGCGCTTCTGGCGCTTGGGCACAAGTTCCCACCGGCGCGATTAACGGAACTGTTGTTGACCAGCAGGGACTTCCTATAGAGGGAGCAAACGTAGCGCTGAAGAACTTGGGCACGAACTATGAGTACACTTCGGCGACGGCGTCCTCGGGCGGTTATCAGTTTTCGCGCATCGACTACGGTCTTTATTCCGTCACGGTGACCAAGGAAGGGTTCCGGCAGGGCTTGGTTGAAAATATCAAGTTGGACGCTTCCTCGACCTATTCCGTGCCCCCGATCAAGCTGGAAGTGGGAGCAAGGACGGAATCCGTGGTTGTAGAGGGCGGCGAGGAGCTGGTGAATACGACCAGCATGGAAGTGGGCGGCACAGTCGAGAAAAAGCAGATTGATGATCTGCCGATCCTGGACCGCAATCCGCTGGCTCTGCTCAGTTTGGAAGCGGGTGTTGCCAATAGCGGTCCGGGCGGCTTGACTGCGACCACCATCAATGGTCAGCGCACGTCGTTGTCCAACGTGACCCTCGATGGGATCAATATCCAGGACAACTTCATCCGTGACAACGCGCTCGATTTCAGCCCGAACATGCCGCTCAACAGCCAGGCCCAGGAATTCACGGTCATCAATCAGAATGCTGACGTGGACAAGGGCGGAGGCGCTTCTCAAGTGAGCTTGGTAACCCCAAAGGGGTCAAACCAGTTTCACGGCGAGGGATTTTGGTACTACCGCACGAATGCCTGGGCGGCCAACGATTGGTTCAATGATGCCAGCGGCGTGGCGCTTCCGAATCTTCTGCAGAATCAAGGTGGCGGCAACCTTGGCGGTCCGATTATAAAAGACAAGTTGTTCATCTATGGGTACTACGAGCTGCTGAGGCTGAAGAGCCAGAGCACAGACAACACTACAGTATTGAGCCCCGCCATCCTCTCTGGATTGACGAGCGGGTCTCCTTCCGTGCCCTTTACCTACCAGCCAGTGGACCCCTCCTCTGGACTGGCGTCCGGGCCGGTTCAGAACGTAGATTTGCTGACAGTTTTAAATGATTCCCGTGGCACCCCATCGTTCGATGAATCGGGGAATTACCAGGGTGGCGCGCCAATCTTTACCGTGGATCCAACCATGCTGGCGCTCATCAAGAGGATGCCCACAACTTCGAACAATACGCGATTGGGGGATGGGACGAATCTGCTCGGTTACCAGTTCAATTAGCGTTTCAACCGTACTCGCGACAACGTAGGGGTGCGTACTGATTACAATCTGAATTCCAAGAATACCCTTACCGGCACATTTTCTTGGAATAGGGACGTTTTAGATCGTCCAGAAGTGACACTGGGAAGTGTCTATAACTCGTTCGACCAGATACCCCTCGTTTCTAACGACGATAGCACGAAGTTCCTCTCCGTCGCGTGGCGTTGGAATCCAACGAATTCTCTTACCAATGAAGCGCGCTTTGGTTTCAACCTGGCCCCCGGTTTTTTCGTTACTCGCCAGGATTTTTCTTCTGGGTTCACTGTGGATAGCAGTACACTGCCGTTCACCAGTCCCGATATCAACTTCCTGCCTCAGGGAAGGAATACACGGACGTGGGCGTGGCTGGACAACGCCAGTTGGGTGAAAGGCAACCACGTGGTTAAATTCGGCACGCAAATTCAACGCGTCACGATTTTCACCACGGGCTCGGGCGGTATCTATCCCGACTATAGTTTGGGGTTCAGCAATGCGAACCCCTTCGGCCCCATCCCCTTCGATTTTCCGGTGGGAGCGGCCAACGCTGAGATTTCCAGTTCCGATCTAGGCAATGCCACATCCATTCTGGCGAGCGTGGCGGGAATTTTGAACAGCGTTTCGCAGACCATTAATTCCACAAGCCAGAAATCCGGTTATGTGCCCGGGGCGCCGCAGGACCGCAATTACCGGCAGAATCTCTGGTCCTTCTATCTTGGGGATAGCTGGAGGCTCAATCGCAAACTGACCCTGACTTATGGATTGCGGTGGGACTATTTCAGCCCGGTGGATGAGCGCGACGGCATGGTACTCCTCCCCGTGGTGCCTTCCGGCTCGACCATCGAGCAGACACTCATGGGAAATGCCACGCTGGATTTTGCCGGCGGCCCCAGCAAGCGTGGGCTGTCGCAGATCGTCTCCGACCTGCTTTGCGTGCCGGTGGAGAGCATCGATATCATCACGGGCGATACCGATATCGTCCACGAGGGCGGCGGCTCGCATCCCGGCCGGTCGATGCGTCACGCCGCCACGGTGTTTTCGCTCGCGGCCCCGGATCTGATCGCCAAAGGGAGGAAGATCGCTGCTATATTCCTTGCGACCACACCCGACAACGTCGCATTCAAGGGCGGCCGCTTCTCCCGCACCCGCCACAAATCGAAGCTTCGACTTTTTTGAGCTGGCGAAGGAAGCCGCGCGGCACGTCCTCTACCGAGGGAGTTTTCGGACGGTCTCAGGGTCACTAAGGACAATGAGATGAACGAGCAGGTCTTCCCAAACGGAGCCGGCGTCTGCGAAGCAGAGGTCGATCCCGAGACCGCAGGGTGCACATCACACGATACGCCTCCGTTGATGATGTCGGGCGCTGCATCAACCCGATGACCGTAGACGGACAAACTTGTAACTGGCTGCCTCGCGCTTGGGGTCGGCGAGGCGCTCTCGGAGCAGTGTTATGTCAACCCTGTGTCGGGCCAGCCCTTAAGCGGATCCTTCTTGGATTATGGAATTCCCCTAGCGGCCAATCTGCCGTCCTTCACCACCGAGATCGTCGAAATTCTGTCGCCGACAAACCCGCCCTACGGCATCAAGGCGGGAAGCGAAGGCCCGACGGCCCGGGGCACCTGCGGCGGTCATGAGCGCTGTTGTCGACGCCCTCCAGGAATTCGGCATCCGCGACATCAAGATGCCAGCGACGCCGCTGACCGTCTGGCAGGCCATCCAGGACGCCAAGGAGGGGCATATTGCGGAACCCCCGCAAACACAGACCGTCATCAAGATTGTGTGAGAGGGAGAGAACGGATGCCTGCCGTTAGCATGACGGTGAACGGCAAGCCGGCACCGGCCACGGTCGAGCCGCGAACGCTGCTGGTCCAGTTCCTGCGCGAGCATCTGCGGCCTCACCGGCACCCATGTCGGCTGCGACACCAGCCAATGCGGCGCCTGCGTCGTCCATGTCGACGGCGCCTCGGTGAAGTCCTGCACGCTGCTCGCGGTGCAGGCGGACGGCGCCAGGTCACCACCATCGAGGGGCTGGCCGACGGCACGAGCTGCATCCGATGCAGGAGGCCTTCCGCGAGCATCACGGGTTGCAGTGCGGCTTCTGCACGCCGGGCATGGTGATGAGCGCGGTCAACCTGGACAGCCACAACCCGAACCCACGAGGAGAGATCCGTACTGGCTCGAGGGCAATATGTGCCGCTGTACCGGCTACCACAACATCGTCAAGGCGATAAAAGCTGGAACGGCGACCATGGCGAAGGCCGGCTGATTTTCGTCGCACAAGCACCGAGAGAAACAGAATGCACAGCTTCGAATTCCACCAGCCCAACCTTCGCCGAGGCGGCGCGGCTGGTTAGTGGCACACCGGACGCGGAGCTGATGGCAGGCGGCATGTGGTTGATTCCCGTGATGAAGCTGCAGCTGGCTAAGCCGTCCGCGGTCGTCGATATCAGCCTCATCCCGGACCTGCAGGGAATCAAACGCGAAGGCAACGCCATCGTGATCGGTGCGATGTCGCGTCATGTCAACATTGAAAGCTCGGATCTGGTCAAGCACGCTTTGCCAGCGCTCGCCCGCCTCGTGGGCGAGATAGGCGACCAGGCGATCCGCAATCGAGGCACCATTGGCGGCTCGATCGCCGCCAACGACCCGGCGGCCGACTACCCCGCCGCAGTTCTGGCGCTGAATGCCACGATCATCACCAACACGCGCGAGATTCAGGCTGACGATTTCTTCAGGGGAATGTTCGACCACACTTCGAGCGGGGCGAGATCATCACCGCCGTAAGCTTTCCGATCCCGGACAGGGCAGCTTACGTAAAGTTCCCGAATGTGACATCGCATTATGCTATCGTTGGAGTTTTCGTCGCCGAGGTCGGGAGCCGTATCCGCGTCGCAGTCACCGGCGCCGGGCCATGCGTCTTTCGCGCGAGTGATATGGAGGCGGCGCTGGTCCAGTCGTTCAGCCCGGATGCTCTGAAGAACATGCCGATCAGCGCGGACGGGTTCATCTCCGACATTCACGCAACTCCAAACTACCGCGCCCATCTCGTCGGTGTGATGGCGCGACGCGCGGTGGCCGCAGCAGAGCAAGGATAGCGATGAAGA
>CAWADS010000069.1:0-64326 GCA_963780785.1 Candidatus Acidiferrales bacterium | reverse complement strand
GCAGCGGCTGGTGCGGCGCATCTGCGTGAATTGCCGAGAAGAACTGGAAGTGCCGGAACAGGCGCTGATAGACGCCGGGTATTCGCCCGAGGAAGCCAAAACGACGAAGATTTATCACGGCAAAGGATGCTCCACCTGCAATAAGGGGGGGTACAAAGGGCGCACGGGATTGTATGAAGTGATGGAGATCAATGACGAACTGCGAGAATTGATCCTGGTGGGGGCTTCGGCGCTGGAGTTGAAGAAGAAAGCGATCGAGCAAGGGATGCTCACGTTGCGGCGAAGCGGGTTGATCAAAGTGGCGGCAGGCATGACCACGATGGAAGAGGTCTTGAGAGAAACGGTTTTATAGTCCGGAGAGGAAGCAACCATGGCAGGCATAACACTGAGCGAACTGCTCAAAAAGATGATCGAAATGGGAGGCAGCGACCTGCACATCACGACGAACAGCGCGCCGCGGGTGCGCGTGCACGGCAGGTTGCGTCCGCTGGACATGCCGCCGCTGACGGCGGCGGACACGAAATCGCTGGCGTACAGCGTGCTGACGGATGCACAGAAGCACCGGTTCGAGGAGAACCTGGAGCTGGACTTCTCGTTCGGGTTGAAAAACCTGGCGCGTTTCCGGGGCAACGTGTTCAATCAGCGCGGGGCGGTGGGGGCGGTTTTCCGCACGATTCCGTGGGAGATCAAGGGGTTCGACGCGCTGGGATTGCCGCCGGTGGTCAAGGGACTTTGCGACAAGCCGCGTGGTCTGGTGCTGGTGACGGGACCGACGGGCTCCGGGAAGTCCACGACGCTAGCGGCCATGCTGGACAAGATCAACGCCGAGCGTGAAGAGCACATGATCACGATCGAGGACCCCATCGAGTTTCTGCACAACCACAAGAAGTGCCTGGTGAACCAGCGGGAGGTGCACTCGGATACGCATTCGTTCGCCAACTCGCTGCGCGCCGCCCTGCGTGAAGACCCAGACGTGGTGCTGATCGGAGAAATGCGCGACCTGGAAACGATCGAATCGGCGCTGCGCATAGCGGAAACCGGGCACTTGACGTTCGCGACGCTGCACACGAATTCCGCGGCCTCGACCATCAACCGTATTATCGACGTGTTTCCCGCGCACCAGCAGCCGCAGATTCGCGCGCAGCTCTCCATGGTGCTGGAAGGAATCCTTTGCCAGGCGCTGCTGCCGCGTTCCGACGGGCGGGGGCGCGTGATGGTGATGGAAGTGCTGATCCCGACGCCGGCGATCCGCAACCTGGTTCGCGAAGACAAGATTCACCAGATTTATTCGGCGATGCAGACGGGCACGGGGCAGACCGGGATGCAGACGTTCAACCAGGGGCTGGCCAACGCCTATTTCGCGAAAATCATCACACTGGATATGGCGTTGTCGCGATCGTCGAATGCGGACGAATTGCAGGACATGATCAACCGCGGGGTGGCGTCGACGCCGACCGCAGGCAAAACCACCTTTGGAAAGACGCCGGTCGGGGCCAAGCACTAAGGGATTGCACGGGTGAACGGGGTTTCGGAAGTTCGGAAGACTTTTTGACCGCTGAGGAGGAGATACCATGCCGGTCTTTACTTATCGGGGAACCAATCGAGCGGGTTCGTCAGTCTCAGGCGAAATGACGGCCAGCAGCAAGACGGAGCTGCAGAGCCTGTTGCGGCGCCAGCAGATCACGGCGACGAAGATGTCGGAGAAGGGCAAGGAGTTCAACTTGCCCACCTTTGGCGGGGGCGTCAATGCGAAAGAGCTGGCCGTGTTTACGCGGCAGTTCTCGGTCATGATTGACGCCGGCTTGCCGCTAGTGCAGTGTCTGGAAATTCTCTCGAGCCAGCAGGAGAACAAAACCTTCCAGAAGGTGCTGGCGGGGACGCGCTCGGCAGTGGAAAGCGGGAGTACGCTGTCCACGGCCATGAAGCAATACCCGAAGGTGTTTGATGCGCTGTACAGCAACATGGTGGAAGCGGGGGAGACCGGCGGTATTCTGGACACGATTCTGCAGCGGCTCTCGACGTACATCGAAAAGAACGTGAAATTGCAGCGCGCGGTGAAGTCCGCCATGGTGTACCCCATTGGTGTGTTGACCATCGCGGGGGGCGTCATCGTGCTGCTGTTGTGGAAGGTGGTGCCGGTGTTCGCGACGTTGTTCGCCGGCATGGGCGTGGATTTGCCGTTGCCCACGAAGATAGTGATCGCGGCCAGCCATTTCGTTGGGAGTATCTTCGGGCTTTTGCTTGTGGTGGGCGCCGCAGCCATCGTCGTCGGTTTGAAGGTGTGGCACGGCACACCGCAAGGACGCTTCGCCATCGATTCGGTGATCCTGAAGCTGCCGGTGCTGGGCATCCTGATGCGGAAGATTGCCGTGGGGCGGTTCACGCGAACATTGGGCACATTGATCGCGAGCGGCGTCCCGATTCTGGAAGGGCTGGACATTACCGCGAAGACCTCCGGAAATGCGGTGGTGGAAAGGGCCTTGAACAGGGTGCGGAAATCGCTGGAAGAAGGGAAGTCGCTCACGGAACCGCTCAAGGAATCGGAAGTATTCCCGGGCATGGTGACGCAGATGATCGCGGTGGGCGAACAGACCGGCGCGATGGACGCAATGCTGCAAAAGATCGCGGACTTCTACGAGGAAGAAGTGGACGCGGCGGTAAAGGACCTGCTGACCGCTCTCGAACCTATCATGATCGTGTTTCTTGGCGGGGTGGTCGGCGGCGTGGTCATTTCCATGTACCTGCCACTCTTCTCGCTGATCGGCAAACTGGCCTCGGCGCACTAAGCGGAGTGCTTCTTCGGAAAAGGAGGACAGGAGGTTCGCGCCTGTCCTCCTTTTTCTGTTTATGATGAAGGATGAGGAAAGCGGGGGCCGCTTCCCAAGCGCGCATTTATGGAACAGACGTTCAATCGGCGAGAGTGGCTGGAATGGCTGACGCGCGTACGCCTGTTGATGATCGCGCTGATCCTGGGTGTGGGCGTGGTGTGGCCGCAGTATGTGCCGTCCAGCGGCTCGCCGCGCTATTTCCTGCCGATCATCATCCTGTGGATTACCATCGGCATCCTGCACCTGATCCTGGTGCGTTTGCTGCCGGCGACGTTCTGGTTCGGTGCGATCCAGGTGTTGTGCGACGTGGCGATGATTACGGGAATCGTTTACGCCACGGGACTGCAGGACAGCAACTTCACCTCGCTGTACCTGCTGGTGATCATCGTCGCCAGCATCCTGTTCACGCGGCGGATGGCATTCGTAACGGCGGTGGTGTGCCTGGCGTCGCTGGCGCTGACGCTCTTTCTTGTGGATGCCGGGAAATTGCCGCGAACTTCGATCGCGGCCCCCTCGGTCGAGACGCTGCGGTTGTGGTTCCTGAGCAGTACGTTTGGATTTCTCGCGGTGGCCTATTTGGCGAGTTTGCTGGCGTATTCCCTGCGCCGCAAAAGCACAGAGCTGGAACAGAAACGCGAAGAACTGCTGGAACTGCAAGATTTTACCGCTGACATCATTCATTCGATGCGCGGCGGCCTGGTCACCACGGACATGAATGGGCGCGTGGTGCTGATCAACCGCACCGGGGAGGAAATTCTGGGGCGGACGTTCGCGGAACTGCGCGGGCGGGATTTGCGAGAGGTCAGCGAGGAATTCTGGCTGCCGGACATGACGGCGCTTCCGGAAAAACTTTCCCTGCGGCGCGAGATTGAGGTGCGTACGGCCGGCGGGCAACGGCGATTCCTGGGGATGTCGGTTTCGCCGCTGCGGACACGGGATACGGCGCGGAGCGGCTATGTATTCAACTTTCAAGACTTGACGGAATTGCGGCGCCTGGAAAAGGAAGTGGCCAGGAAGGAGCGCATGGCGGCGGTAGGGCGGCTCTCCGCGGCAATTGCCCACGAGATACGGCAGCCGCTGACGGCCATGGCGGGAGCGGTGAAGGAGTTGGGGCGTCTGGTGCCGCTGGAGGAAGACGAGAAGCGTCTGGTGAGCATTGTCAGCCGGGAATCGGAGCGTTTGAATCACATCATTACGGACTTCCTGAACTATTCGCGGGACAAATCCTACGTTTTTCAGGAAGCGGATGTGCGCGCGCTGCTGGACGAAACGCTGGTGCTGATGGAGAGGAAACCCGGCGTTGGGAATAAATTTCACATCCAGCGGGCGTTCAACGGAGAAGCGCACAAGGTGCTGGTGGATGCGGACAAGATCAAACAAGTTTTCTGGAACCTGTGCGACAACGCGTTGCGCGCCATGCCCGAGGGTGGAACGCTGACCGTTGGGATGGAGGGGATTCCCGATTGGCTGCGCATCTCCTTCCGGGACACGGGAATTGGACTGGACCCGCAACAACGCACAAAGATCTTTGAACCGCTGCAATCCACTTTTGAAGGAGGCACGGGGCTGGGGCTGGCGATCGTATACCAGATCGTGCAAGCGCACAGCGGACGGATTTCGGTGATCAGCGAAAAAGACAAAGGGGCGGAATTCGTGGTTGAACTTCCGCTGGTGGAGTGAGGAGCAATGCAAGCGACGAAAAGCGCTGCGAAGGAAGCGGGCCGCGAGATGGTGCACATCCTCGTCGTTGACGACGAGAAGTCCATCTGCGAACTGCTGGAGATCACCTTCCGGAAGGAGGGCTACCGCGTGGAGATTGCCAACAGCGTGGAGGCCGCCAGGCGAAAGCTGGAAGGTTCGCTGTACGACGTGATTATTTCGGATGTGCGCATGCCCGGCGAGACGGGCGTGGAACTTCTGCGCTACGCGCGCGAAGTGGCGCCCGATGCTTATTTCGTGCTGATCACGGGCGTGCCGACGCTGGAAACGGCGATCGCCGCGGCGAACGAAGGCGCCAACCGGTATGTGATCAAGGACCACGACCTGGTGGAACAGTTGCGCGTAGCGGTGCGCGAAGTGGCGGAAAACCTGAAATGGAAGCACGAAGCAGGTTACCTGCGGCGGGAATTGCGCCGGCTGACCGGTTTGGACAACATCATCGGGCAAAGCCCGAATATGCGCGCGATCTTCGACATGATCCAGACCGTGGCGCCACAGACGAGCCGCGTGCTGATAACGGGCGAGAGCGGCACCGGTAAGGAGCTGGTGGCGCGGGCCATTCACGAGAACAGCGCGAGGTCTCATGAGCCGTTCATTACCATCAATTGCGGAGCGTTCCCGGAGACGCTGCTGGAGTCGGAACTGTTCGGTTATATCAAAGGAGCGTTTACGGGCGCCAACGACAACCGCCGCGGATTGTTCCAGGCGGCGCACGGTGGCACGCTGTTCATGGATGAAATCGGGAACATGGACCAAACCATGCAGGTGAAGCTTTACCGGGTGCTGCAGGAAGGCAAGGTGCGGCCGCTGGGAAGCACGGAGGAATTGGACGTGGATGTCCGCGTGATTGCGGCAACGAACAAGGATTTGGAGAAGGCCATCGCCGCCGGCGAATTCCGCGAGGATTTGTTCTACCGCTTGAGCGTGATTCCGATGCACGTGCCCGCATTGCGGGAACGCCGGGATGACATTCCGCTGCTGGCGCGCCATTTTCTGGAGCGCTTCCGAAAATCGATGGAAAAGCCGGTGGAAGGTATATCGCCGCAAGCCATGGAGCGGCTGGAATCTTACGACTGGCCCGGGAACGTGCGGGAGTTGGAGAACACGATCGAACGGGCGGTGGCGCTGGAGAGCGGACCGGAGATTTCCGTGGGGGTTCTGCCGGATCGCATGACGGGGCTGGGGAGAGCCGCGACGGCGGCCGGAGGGCAAGCGGAGAGCACGGCGTTTCCCGCGGAAGGCGTGGACTTCGAACTCGCGATGGCGGAAACCGAGAAGCGTTACCTGAAGGCCGCGCTAGAGAAGTCGGGTGGGGTGCGTACGCACGCGGCAGAGCTTCTGAAGATCAGTTACTCGTCATTCAGGCACTACGCTAGAAAGCACAATTTGTAGACATAAGAGTCATTTGCAAAGTGCGAGCATGCCATTCGTCTCTACAGATTGGTGCCTCGAGGGGACTGAAAGATGTGACCATTTGCGACACCCAGACTGACGGAAAGCGTCAGGGCTTGGAGGGGGGAGCAGCTGAGCCTTGAGGAGAGCGCGGGACGGGGGGTCGGGTGTCATATCTAAGCCATGGATTTTCAATGGGTTGCAAATATTCTAGTACTTTAGTACCCGCTCTCCTAGCATTGGCATTCCCCATGCACATCTCAGGGCGTGCTCTGGCACGATACATTCTCTCAAGGAGACTTCATGAAGAAGCAAAAGGGTTTCAGTCTTATCGAACTGCTGATCGTCGTGGCGATCATTTTGATCATCGCGGCTATCGCAATTCCCAACCTCATGCGCTCGAAGATGGCAGCGAATGAGGCTTCAGCGGTCGCTTCCCTCCGTACGATTAACACGGCCGAAGTGACTTATGACAATACTTACCAGACGTTCACAGGCCTGCTAGCGTTGGGTCCTGGTGCCGCGACCTGTCCCGCTGGTGGTCCTACCTCGACTGCGGCCTGCTTAGTCGACAACCTGCTGGCGAACGCATCGACAGCGGCGACACCGAAGAGCGGGTACTACTTCACGGTCGCAGCTGCTGGTGGTGGCTACGTAGTTGGGTACACTAGTTTGGGACAGCCCTCTGGCGCTGGCACAACGGGCACCCGCTCGTTCTGCTCTGACCAGAACCTGGTGCTGTTCTTCAACTCGACCGGCGGCGCTTGCACGTCGGCCAACACGCCGCTGTAATAGCCGGACAGAAAATAGATTCGAAGGAATCAATCATACGGAGCAGGATCTCAATCCTGCTCCGTTTTTTTTGCATTGACCGGCAGCGCCCGCTTTGTAACCACAAGCGTCTCTTGCAGTGAGCTAGCATGCCATTCGTCTCCAACAGAATGGTGCCTCGAGGGCACGCAAGGATGTGACCATTTGCGACACCCAGACTGACGGAAAGCGTCAGGGCTTGGAGGAGGGAGCAGCTGAGCCTTGAGGAGAACTCGGGAAGCGGGGTCGGGCGGGAACTCTAAGTTATGGAGTTTTAATGGGTTGCAAATATTTTATTCGTTTAGTACCCACTCTGCTAGCATTGGCAATCCCCTTGCACATCTCAGGGTGTGCCCTGGCACGATACCTTCCCTCCCAAGGAGACTTCATGAAGAAGCAGAAGGGTTTCAGTCTTATCGAACTGCTGATCGTCGTGGCGATCATTTTGATCATCGCGGCTATCGCAATTCCCAACCTCATGCGCTCGAAGATGGCAGCGAACGAGTCTTCGGCGGTCGCTTCCCTGCGTACGATTAACACGGCCGAAGTGACTTATAACAACACTTACCAGACGTTCACAGACCTGCTAACGTTGGGTCCTGGTGCCGCGACCTGTCCCGCTGGTGGTCCCACCTCGACGGCGGCCTGCTTAATCGACAACCTGCTGGCGAACGCAACGTCCGCGGCGACACCGAAAAGCGGGTACTACTTCACGGTCGCAGCTGCTGGTGGTGGCTACGTGACTGGGTACACTAGTTTGGGGCAGCCCTCTGGCGCTGGCACGACGGGCACACGCTCGTTCTGTTCTGACCAGAACCTGGTGCTGTTCTTCAACGCGACCGGCGGCGCTTGCACGTCGGCCAACACGCCGCTGTAATAGCCGGACAGAAAACAGATTCGAAGGAATCAATCATACGGAGTAGGATCTCAATCTTGCTCCGTTTTTTTTTGCACTGACCGGCACCGTCCGTTGAGGAGATTACGGTGGTTGATGAGCCTGACAACTTCTGTCCGGGGAAAGACAATTATGGCCATAAGGAGGGCAATTTAGGTGTGTGGGCTCCCGGCAATCGGTTGAATGGGATGAAAAGTGGGGTAATCTTGAGGGTGGATTTGGCAGCTTGCTTGCTCTGTTTACAGGTGACTCTCTTTTTGTATACTCAGGGGAACGCGTGATTGGAGACCCGGTACCATGAAACGCAAGCAAACAGGATTCTCGCTAATTGAGCTGCTGATTGTGGTAGCCATCATTCTGATCCTTGCCGCCATCGCCATCCCGAACCTAATCCAGTCCAAGATGACGGCCAATGAAGCTTCCGCGGTGCAAACGCTGCGCGACATCAACACAGCAGAGTCAGTGTATAGCGTCCAGTTTGGCCTGGGTTTTTCGCAAGACTTGCCATCGTTGGGCGGCACCAGCGGAACGGCCACTTCCACCAACGCTCTTTTGATACCCGACCCCGTCGCACAAGCACCAAATACGAAAGACGGATTCAAGTTTAGCTATGTGGTCACAGGGAACAACGGCCCCGGAGGGGCACCGTCGAACTACACCGTCAATGCAGATCCCATTACCGCTGGGAGCACGGGGCGCCGGTGGTTCTTTACCGATGAGAGCTTTGTGATTCACTTCAATACGACAGGCTCAGCGACCGCGAATGATCCTGCCATTTGATTGCGTGCAGCGAGGCTGCTATACCTTGACGGGTGAGCTTACGCTTCCTGCCGACTGAGCGCTTTGCCAATTGTCCAGCAGCCATGGGTTGCCTGTTGACTGTAATCCTGGCGCTTTCCTTGTTGGTTTGGACTCCCCAAAAAACTGAACTGCTTTTCGGTGCGGAACAACGCGACGCTGCGCTGGGGCAATTTGAGGCGCGTTACCGGGAAGCGAGGTCGCTATCCGCGACGTTCCTGGAGGAATACTCGGAGAACGGCAAGGTGACGCGCAAAGAGGCGGGCAAGTCCTACTTCCTACACCCGGGCAAAATGCGCTGGGACTATGAGGCGCCAGAGAAGAACACGTTTCTGGCGGACGGGAAATATGTGTGGTTCATCACGCCGGAGGACCACACGGCCACGCGCATGCCGGCAAAAAAGAGCGAGGATTGGCGGACGCCCCTGGCGTTGCTGACTGACGGCATCAAGGTATCGCGGATTTGCGCGCAAGTGGAATGGGCCGCGGATGTCTCGCCGAGGCAGGCCGGGTACCAGGTGTACCGCTGCGAACTGCGCGGGGCGGGGGCTGCGAATGCCCCACGCGGAGGCTCGGGCAAACCGAGCGACGCCGCCAAGGTGCCTGCCGCCAAAGGGGCGGGATCGGTGCTCTTCGAGCTTTCACCGCAGGGCGAACTGAGCCGCATCGTGATGGATGAAGGAGCCGGAGTACGAGTGGAATTCACGTTCAAGGATTGGCAGTGGAATCCGGTGTTGCCAAAAACGCTCTTTCAATTCGAGGCGCAGCCCGGCATGGTCATCGTGAATGGCCCGCTACCGGATTCTCCAGGTCTGCGTCAGTAAGAGTGGAGGGGGCTCCCGCCCGGCCTGCCGCTTGTGCAGCATGTAACCGCTCTACTCAGACCCTTTTTGGGGTACTCTCCGAATGAGGTAGACTTAAGGCCTATGGGGGAATTCGTCTGCCGCGTAGCCGACGCCAATGGGCGGGTTTTCTCGCACGTTGAAGCTGCCGGCACGCTTGAGGAAGCGCGCCAAAAACTGGCCGATCGCGGGCTGTTTGTCTACTCCGTGCAATCCCGCAGCAGCCTCGTCAGCGGAATGCTCGGAGTGCGCAAGGAACGCAAGATCGGCGGCAACGATTTCCTGATCCTCAACCAGCAATTCAATACGCTGATTAAAGCGGGCCTGCCCATCCTGCGCGCTCTGGACCTGTTGGCGACGCGGGCGACCGCGCCCAAGCTGCGGCCGGTCCTGACGCAAATTCGTGACCGAGTGCGGGAAGGGAAGTCACTCTCGGAGGCGGTGGACGAGGCGGGAGTGTTTTCCAAGATGTACTCGACGGCCATCCTCGCCGGGGAAAAGAGCGGCAACCTCTCGGGGGTGCTGGATTACTACATCGCGTACCAGCGCGTCAGCACCGGAGTAAAGAAAAAGATCCTGGCGACACTGGTGTACCCGACGCTGTTGGTGACGGTGGCGACGCTCATCGTGACCTACCTGGTGACCGGTGTGATCCCGAAGTTTGCCATGTTGTACCGCGATTTGGGGGTGCAACTGCCGGGCCCCACCAAATTCTTGGTGACCGTGACGGTGGATTACCGCTACTACGTTCTGGGATTCATCGCGGCGGTGTTCCTGACGTTGCTGGGGGTGTTTTTCTGGTCGCGCAGCGAAGAAGGCGGGGTGGCGTTCGACCGCATGAAGTTTCGCATACCGGTGTTGGGCGAAACGTTGCTGAAATTCCAGGTGGCCCAGTTTTGCCGCACGCTGGCCACGCTGCTGACGGGCGGCACGCCGCTGGTCAGTGCGCTGCAAACGTCAGGCGAGTCCATTACCAGCAGGCTGTTGCAGGGTGCGGTGGGGCGCGCGACGCACATGGTGCGCGAAGGCGAATCGCTCCACGGAGCGCTCTCTGCCAGCAGAGTGATGCCAGAGCTGGCGCTGGACATGATTGAAGTGGGCGAGTCCAGCGGCGCGCTGGCGCCGATGCTGAACAGCGTGGCGGAATTCTATGAGGAAGAAGTGGGCCTGCGGCTGGGCGCCATGGTGGCGGTGATTGAGCCGGTTATTCTTATATTCATGGGGCTTCTGGTAGCCTTTATTCTGATATCGCTGTATTTGCCGATATTCTCGTTCTCCATTTCGGGAACGGCAAAGTAAGGACCGCAATCGTTTATGGCCACACGTGATTCCAATGTTCCCGATCCGGCCCTGGCGGGAAGCGCGGCGGACGCGGCGCAGGAACGCGAGCAGGCGCGGCGCCTGGCGGAGCGTTACCGCTGCGGGTTTATCGATCTGACGGAACAGCGCATTGATCCGGAACTTTTCCGCACGATTCCCGCGGACCTGATGTTCCGCTACAACTTTGTACCCCTGGTGACGCACAACAACACGCTGGTGATTGCCGTTGCCGATCCGGGCATGGTGATCCTGAGCGATGAACTGCCGCTGCTGCTTGGGAAAAAGCTGGCCTATAAGGTGGCCACACCGCGCCAGATCGGCGACTTGCTGAAGCGCACGGAGCAATCGCAGCGCGTGCTGGAACAAGCGACGGAAGCCTTTACGCTGCAGGTCTCCAAGGACGAGGAAGAGAGCGAAGAGACCATTTCCGGGGACCGGCTGACGCGCGATTCCACGGCGAGCCCGGTGGTGCGGCTGGTGGAAACGATCATCTTCACGGCCCTGGAGCGCCGGGCGAGTGACATTCACATCGAGGCGCGTGATACGGAAGTGGCGGTGAAGTACCGGATTGACGGCGTGCTGCAGTACGCCATGCAACCCATCGCCAAGGAATGGCACTCGACGGTCATCTCGCGCATCAAGGTGCTCAGCGACCTGGATATTGCCGAGCGCCGCGTGCCGCAGGACGGACGCTTCCGGGTGAAGTACAAGGGGCGCTACATTGACTTGCGCGTTTCCATCATGCCGGCGAGCCACGGGGAAGACGCCGTGCTGAGAGTGCTGGACAAGGAAACCCTTTCCGAGAAATTCCAGAAACTGAGCCTGGACGTCGTGGGGTTTTCCAGCGACGAGACGCGGCGCTTCCGGCGGTACATCCACGAGCCGTACGGCATGGTGCTGGTGACGGGACCGACGGGTTCCGGCAAAACCACAACGCTGTACGCGGCGATCAATGAGATCAAGTCGGACGAAGACAAGATCGTCACCATTGAGGACCCGGTGGAATACCAGTTGCGCGGGATCACGCAGATTCCCGTGAACGAAAAGAAAGGGTTGACGTTTGCGCGCGGTCTGCGCTCGATCCTGCGGCACGATCCGGACAAAATCATGGTGGGGGAAATCCGCGACCAGGAGACGGCGCAAATCGCCATTCAGTCCGCGCTGACCGGGCACCTGGTGTTCACCACGGTGCACGCCAACAACGTCACGGACGTCATCGGGCGATTCATCAACATGGGGGTGGAGCCGTACAACTTCGTTTCGGCGCTGAATTGCATCCTGGCGCAGCGGCTGGTGCGGGTGATTTGCGAGAAATGCAAGCAGCCCAAGCAGCACAGCGCGGCCGAACTGCGGGAATCGGGTCTCGATCCCGCCGCCACCGCAGGCTTCCTGTTTGCGGAAGGGCCGGGATGCCTGGAATGCTCCGGCACCGGGTACCACGGGCGTACCGCGATTTGCGAATTGCTGGACTTGAGCGACCACATCCGCGAAATGATCGTGGACCGGCGGCCGACCAGCGAAATCAAGCGGGCGGCCATCGCAGAAGGTATGATTACGCTGCGGGAAAGCGGCCTGGCGAAAGTGCGGGCCGGGACTACGACGCTGCGCGAGATCAACAAGGTGACCTTCGTTGAGTAGCACCAACGCATACCGGGAAGGCATTTTCCAGAGCAACATGGTGCGGCACATTTCGCGCTGGATGGAAGCGATTCCGCATCCGCCGCTGGCGGTAGAGATTTCGCCGGGGCGAGTGGCGGGGGCGCGCTTCACGCACCGAGGTTCGCTGGAGGGCTTTTCCGTCGAGAGCCTGCCGATAGGCGCGATCATGCCCTCGGCGGTCGAGAGCAATCTCAGCAACCCGGCGGCGGTGAAAGCGGCGGTGACCAACGTGTGTCTGCGGCTGGGCGCCAAGGACGAGGACGTGGCGCTGCTGCTGCCCGATCCGGTGATTCGCATATTTGTGCAGCACTTCGAGGACTTCCCGCGCTCGGCAGAGGAAGCGATTCCGATGCTGCGCTGGAAGCTGAAGAAGAGCGTGCCGTTTGAAGTCGACGAAACCCTGCTGTCCTACATGCGGCAAGCGCCGCGCACGGACGGAGTGGACGTGGTGACGGCCATTGCCAGGCTGCGCATTGTGAAGGAATACGAAGGGCTGCTGGAGTCGGCCACGCTGCGGCCCGGGGTTGTGCTCAGCTCGACGCTGGCGGCGATTGCGCTGCTCCATGACCAGCGGCCCACGATGTTGGCGCGCATCGCGGGAACTTCGCTGACGACCGCGATTGTGCGCGAGGGCGTGCTCGCGGGGTATCGCTGCACGGAACTTCCCACGCACGCGGGCGAGGTGACGCCGCAAATGCTGCTGGAAGAAATATTCCCGCTGGCCGCCTACTATCAGGACACGTGGCAGGAAGGGATCCAGGCGGTGCGCGTGGCAGGGCTGGGATACCGCTTGCCGGAGTTTGTGCACGCGCTGGAAGAAGAATTCAAATGCGAGGTACGTTCGCTACTGAGCGCGGCGATTTCGGAGGGCCGGCTGGAAGGCGAAGCGCGGTCGCTGGCCGACAAGGAACTCGAGGGGCTGGTTGGGTGGATGTTGTACCGGAGCTGAGGGAGAATAGGCGCAAGGGATCATGTACATACGACTGAATCTGGCAACGAAGCCGCTGGTCAGCCACCGCCCGTTCCTGGTGGGGACGTCGATGGCCACACTCGTTGGCGGCATTCTGTTTGCGATTCTCGGCTGGCGCTTCTACACGTTGCGACAGGCGGATGCGGATTTGCGCGCGCGCACGGAGAAAGTGCAGATCGAGATGACGCGGGTGTACGCCCAGAAAGAGCAACTGGACCGTTATTTTTCTCAGCCGGAGACCATGGGGCTGCAGGACCGCGCCAAATTCACGGCCGCGGTGGTGGAAGGCAGCAGCTTTAACTGGACGCGGCTGTTTATGGACCTGGAACACACGTTGCCGGCGGGGGTACACGTTTTGCGGATCGAACCGAAGCTGGATAAGGGCGGCGCCGAAGTCAAATTCGTGATTGGCGCGGCGAATGAGGATGCCAAGCTGAAGTTGCTGAAGGCGTTTGAAGACTCCAAGAGTTTTTCACGGCTGGAATTGCTGGCGGAGCACACCGGGCAGGCGCAGCCGGGGGCCGACCCGCTGACGGTGGAGTTTACCGCGTCGTACTCAGCGATCTAAACATGGCCAACTTCTACCTCAAGAAGCGGATCATCCTGATATCGCTCAGCGTGCTGCTGGTGGCGGATGCCGCGCTCGCCTATTTCAACCTGAAGATGAATACCGCGCGGGAAACGCCCCAGCAGGTACTGGCGGCCGAAACGCGACAACTGAAGCTGCTAAAAGCGGACGTGGAACGCGCCGCCGCGATTCAGAAAAATATTCCGCAGGTCTTGAAGAAGTTTGACGCGTTCGATGCGGACTTGCCCCCGTCAAACAAGGGTTATTCCGCGGTTTCGCAGGAACTGGACGGGTACGCGCGCGACACCCATCTGCTCATCGGGGATCTGAGATTTCACCAAAAGGAGCTGACGGAGCGCAAGCTCGACGAGGTCGAAATCGAGGCGACGGTGGCCGGCGATTACAACGGCATCGTGCGCTTCATGAACCAACTGCAGCGTTCCAAGAACGTCTATATCGTCGATGCGCTGCAATTGGAATCGGACACTTCCGGGCAGGGAGCTGCGAACCTTTTGCGGATCAGCCTGCACCTGCGCACGTATTTCAGGAAGGTTTGATGGCAGTGACGAAACAACGGAAACAGCTCTTGGCGCTCGCGGCGTTGGTGGCGCTCGCGGCGGCGGTCTGGTATGCGTATTTCGGGCGCGTGAAAGAAGGACCCACGGGAGTGATGTCTCACGCCGAAAGCTATACGCCGATCAACGCGCAGGATTTCAGCATCATCTTCAAGCAGCGCGGAGATGCGCAGAAGACGGTGTACAAACCTTCGGGCCGCAATCCGTTCGTGGCCACGGCGGTGCCCGTGGTGACACCGGTGACAGCGGCAAAAGTTGCGGCAAAACCACGCTGGCCTGATTACACGGTGCCACAAGAGGTGATCGTGCCGCCGCAATTGCCATGGAAGTTTTTCGGCTACGGGAATTTGCCGTCCAGCGGAGCGCGCGAGGCGTTCCTGCTGGAAGGCGAGGACGTACATATCGTGGGCGAGGGCGAGGTGGTCCTGAATCATATCCGCATCGTGCACATCGGGAACGAGAAGATCGAGTACGAAGACACCAACACGGGCGCGCGCAATTCCAACCAACTCGAGGCCGTACCGGGGCCTTCCGCATGAGGAAACCGCTCACAGGCCGCGCGCGAAAGGCTGGCCAGGGGGGTTACGCCCTGCTCGTACTCATGTTTTTGCTGGCGCTACTCGTGCTGACGACGATTACGGTTGCGCCCAATGTTCTGACCGACGGGCGGCGGGAAAAAGAGAAGGAAATGGTGTGGCGGGGCAACCAGTATGTCCGCGGGATCCGACGCTACTATATGAAGACGCACCGCTTCCCGACGGAAATGGATGACCTGGTCAAGCCGAAGACCGGCATACGCTTCCTGCGCCAGGCCTATAAGGATCCGATGAATGACGTGGACGGGTCATGGCGGCTGATTTACGTGGGACCCAATGGGCAACTCATCGGGAGTTTGAAGAACCGGGGAACCGGGACGCCCGGAATGCCGGGCTCGGGAGCGGGCGGTTCAGCCACGTCGTCGAGTTTCGGCGGGTCGTCCTCGGGAGGCTCCTCCTTCGGACAATCCTCGTTCGGCGGTTCTTCTTTCGGCGGAGGTACGACGGGCGGATCTGCCTTTGGAGGGTCGTCCATGGGAGGCGGAAACCGATCCAGTTCGACCATGGGCTCGACGGGATTCGGGAATAGCGCGGCGAATCCAGCCGGCCAGGCGGACGCCAATACCAATGGCGAAAACGCCGCGGGGCCGGACTCCATGTCCACACCGCAGTCCCTCGCTCCGGCGGAGACGCCCGTGATCATCGGGGGCAATATCATCGGCGTGGGCAGCAAGGTCAACAAGAAATCCTTCCTGTGGTACGACAAGGCGAAGAATTACCGCGAATTTGAGTTCATCTGGGATCCCTCAAAGGATATGGCTGGCGGTGCAGGAGGGTCGATCCAAACCGGTCCCGGCCTGGGAACGCCCGTCGGTGCGCCCAGCACAACGTCGCCGTTTTCCTCGGGCTTTGGTCAAAGTCAGAATCCCGCGCCGACTCCGCCAACGGGTCCTCCCGAGGGTGGCCCGCCACTGCAGGCACCGCCGCCGAATCAGAACTAATCCTGAATCCGAATCAGTTATCAGCTGTAAGTTTTCAGTTTTGGAGAAGAGTGTACCCCTCGCCGTCCGAAGCAGGCAGGCGGAGCGGATCCGAACGGCGCGGCGAACTGGTTCCGAGGAATGCGTTAGCGTGGTGCCACGATCCCTCCACTCCGCGGCCCGAGGCGCCAGAATGCGGCGCGAAAGAGAAGGTCGGGCCGCTCCGGTCGGGATGACAGGGTGAAGAAAGGCCCGACGCGCCAGAATGCGGCGCGGAGGAAAGACTTGGGATGACAGGGTGGCGGAGGGTTACTTGCCGGCGGGCAGGCCTTCGAGTTTGGCTGCGGGTTGCGGCTTGTTGTTCTGGGCGGCGGCGGACTTGAAATGCGCGTAGCTGCGCGAAATCCTCTGCACATACTTCAGCGTTTCGGGATAGGGCGGGACGCGGCGGCCGTACTGCTCGACTCTTTCCGGCCCGGCATTATAGGCGGCGAGCGCCAGAGTCAAGTCGTTGTTATACCGCGCCAGCATATCCTTTAAGTAGCGCGTGCCGCCGTCGATGTTTTCGCGCGGATCGAAAATATTGCGCACACCCAATTGCGCGGCAGTTTGCGGCAGCAACTGCATCAGCCCGCGCGCGTTTTTCGGCGAGACGGCTTTGGGATTGAAATTCGATTCGATGGCGATGACGCAATGGATCAGGTCGGCGTCCACGCCATAACGCTCGGAAGCCGCGCGAATGATGTCGTGGAAGGGCGTGTTGGGGCTGAGCGGCTCGGGCAGGGGCTCGAAGAGTTCTTGCGGCTCGATGCCCACCACATCGCTGGCGGGGACTTCGGCGACGCCGCCATTCATCTGCAGGCGGTACTTGTCGCCCAGCAACTCGTAACCGGTGACGTTCAGACGGGCGCCGCTGCGCAGCACCACGTAGTCCGCACGGGCAATCGCAGCCCCAGCGGTAAGCCCGCAAACCGCCGCCATCGCGCATAGGATGAGCCCTCAGGCGCACTCCGGGGCCTCCCGGAGGGCGAACTGGGCGATAGCCGCCGCCACACCGTCCTCGTCGTTGGAACGCGTCACATGCCAGCCGCGGGCTTTCAATTCCGGCACTCCATTCTCCATGACCACAGGGATACCCGCAAAGGATAGCATTTCCAGGTCGTTATGGTTATCCCCAATGGCCAGGATTTCCGCCGGGGAATAGCCGCGGAGGCCTGCCCATTCGGCCAGGGCGGCGCCCTTGGAAACCGCGGGGTGGATGACGTCGATCATGGCGAAATCCTTATCCTCATAGACGGTCACGGCCAGGGAATAGTCTTTCGCGAAGGGCACGCTGCGAAGCGTCTGCTCGACTTGGCGCATGGGCGCAACGGGGCCCGTAAACATCACCTGGATAGGGTCCTCGTTCAGGCAGGCTTCCAGCGGCTGCGATTCCGCCAGAAACTCGCGGTTGCGCGCGTAGTAGCCGCCGCGCGTGGGGTCCTCCCAATCGATCTTTTCCAGCATCACCTGGTTGGCCTGCGGGCGGTCGAAAACCACGGCGGCGCCCTCGCGCCAGGACTCGGTGGACTGCAGCACGCGGCGCGCCGTGGCCTGCGGCAGGAGATGGCGCACGTGCGTGTGGCCCTCCTTGGAGCGGACCATCGCGCCGTTATTGACGATCATCGTCAGCGGCGAGGGAATCTGCTGCGCCACGGGCAGGGCAAAATCGTAGCGGCGCCCGGTCACCAGGGCGACTTCGATGCCGCGGCGTGTGGCTTCGGCGATGGCTTCGCGGTTCGCGGGGGAGACTTCCCAGCGGCTGTTGAGCAGCGTGCCATCAATATCCAGAGCGATCAGTCGAACTGCCATGACTCCAGTGTACCGGATGCGGGAGGAGAAAGAAGTAACGAGAGGATGAAGAAGTAACGAAGGAAGAGCCACTTTGGATTCTGTCGTTCAACCTTCTTACATTTTGGAGTGCGGCGGCTCGCCGCCGCTTTTGCGATTGCGAACCTGTCTGCCAATTGATCGCTTGGGGGAAATGGTAGCGGCGTAAAAGCGAGAGCAAGCTCTCGCACTCCAAAGGCGCGCTGCGAGTCGAGCAGTGGCTAGATGCTGGTTTGGAGTCACCCGCTCATCGCCAGGCTGAGTGCAAGGTCCAGACCTCCAGCTTCACGATTTGCGCTTCTCCGTTTTTGGAGTACAGCTCAATGTCTTGACTGTCGCGGGAAGGGAAGATGGCGTCGGAAATCACGGTTGCGCCGTCGTTGACGAAAACTTCCACGGAGGAGCGGTCCACGAAGATGTGCAGTTTGACCCGCTTGCCACCCGCGGGGAGCAGCGGCCCTGCATGACGGCCCGGAAACTTTTCGTCGAATGAGGTATCCCCGGAGCGAGTCCGGTCAACGAACACTTCCTGCTTGACCCAATCCACGCCGATCGTGGTGGCTTCGTCCTTCCCCTTGCGCACGCGAATCCCAGCTTCGGCGGAATTGCCGCCGTCCAGTTCGGCGATGATCTCCAGCGCGTCGCCGCGGACTCGCTTGGCCAGCAAAGCGCGGTTCGCTGAGGCGATGTCCTGCTTCTCAAAGCTCACGTGGTTTTGGCGCAGACTCACCAGCTCCTTCACAGGACTCTGCACCAGGCGGATTCCTTCGGGGAATCGTTTCAGGCTGAGCGACGCGCGGGATGGATTGCACGCCGCGCCAGGGAAACGTGGGGACCTTGCCGGCGTATTCCCAGTTCAAGAGCCAGCCGAGCCAGATGCGCCGGCCATCCGCTGCAGGGATGCCAGAGAAGGATGTGGAGGCGTAGAAATCCTTGCCATAATCCGCCCAGAGTATTTGCTCCGGAGGATTCGCGTTGACGAAGGTCGCGCCGTCGAACTGCCCGACAAAATATTGATCAGCCGATCCGCCCGCGAGGCCGCCGGGATTCAGATTGATGCTGAGCACCCAGCGCGTTTGCCCGGCTTCGCCTTCCACCGGAAGTGGAAATAGGTCCGGACACTCCCAAACACCGGCGGTCGCCACCCGCGGGACCAAAATCGCTCAAGGCGGTCCAGTGCTTCAGGTCCGTCGAGCCAAAGAAGCGCACCTTGTGTTCCGTGGGCAGCGCCGCAACCATCACCCACTTGTGGCTGGGCTCGTGCCAGAACACTTTGGGATCGCGGAAATCCTGCATGTGCAGGTCGAGCACTGGGTTGCCCGAATACTTTGTCCAGGTGCGGCCCTGGTCGTTGCTATAGGCGAGATTTTGCGTTTGCAGCTTTTCGGTGTGGCCGGTGTAGATCGCGACCAGGCAGGAAGGCTCGGCGGCGTTCGCGTCTTTGCAGAAGCCGCTGGAGTTGTGCCAGTCCACGACCGTGCTGCCCGAGAAAATCATGATGCCGTTCTCTTCGGGAATGGCTACCGGCAGATGCTGCCAGTGGACCAGGTCGCGGCTGACGGCGTGGCCCCAGCTCATGTGTCCCCAATTGTTGCCGAAGGGATTGTATTGATAGAAGAGGTGGTATTCGCCTTTGTAGTAGACGGGGCCGTTGGGATCGTTCATCCAGTTTTTGGCGGGCGTGAAGTGGTATTGCGGGCGGTAGGCTTCGTCGTACGGCGCGTCGGGGTGGGTGACTTGTGCAGGAAGGTTCGTGCCGAGGAAGAACAGCGCGACTGCGGCAAGGACGGAAATCCTGATGCGCGACTGTCCCATGCGAAGTTCCCTCCGATTCATGGCGTAAGCCATTATGACCTCACTTTGTAGGTGAACAAACACATGGGTAGTGGCTCATTTTCCGGTTGCCGCGGCTGGTTCATCTTCCAGCCCGAACCCGCTTCAGCAAACTATGCGTGTAGTTAAAAGGCAGTCAGATGTAAACTTGCGAAATGATGAAGAAGCTCCGATTTCTGGTATCGCTGCACACCCGCGAGAACGATTTCCAAGTGGCACAAGGCCAATCCGCAAAAGATGCGGCGCGCAAACTGGGGAGCGATGCGGAAATCGTCTTTGCTGATAACGACGCGGTGAATCAGGGCACGCAGCTTCTGAAGGCAATCCAAGGCCCGGCAGAGTCTCGACCCGATGCGATTGTGGTGGAACCCGTTGGGAGCACGGCCATGCCGCAGGTGGCCCGGGCCGCCTGCGCCGCCGGAATAGGCTGGGCGGTCCTGAACAAGAAGCCGGATTATTTGTCGGACCTCCGCAGGACGGCCACCGCACCCATTTTTGCTGTAAGTTCCGATCACCTCGAGATTGGACGGATTCAAGGAAGACAATTCGCAGCGTTGCTGCCCGCAGGCGGTTCGGTACTTTACATCAAAGGGCCTTCGCAGAGTTCCTCGGCGCAGGAGCGTGAGCGGGGGATGCTGGAGACGAAACCCTCCAATATTCAATTGGCGATGCTGAAGGCCGAGTGGACTGAGGAAAGTGCCGGGCGGGCGGTGCGGTCCTGGTTGAAACTGGCTACTTCGCAAAGCGCGTCAATTAAGCTCGTCGGCGCGCAGGATGACTCGATGGCCATGGGCGCGCGCAGAGCTTTTCAGGAGATCACCAACGAAGCGGAACGTTCGCGATGGCTGAGCTTGCCATTCACCGGATGTGATGGTCAGCAGGCCACGGGCCAAGTCTGGGTACGCGAAAAATCGCTCGCGGCTACGATTCACATTCCGCCGCTTGCGGGGCAGGCGATGGAGATTCTCGCAAAGGCAATTCAGGACGGATCCCAACCGCCTGAACATTTCCTGACTGCGTCATTCTCAATTCCTTCCCTCGAATCATTGGTTCCGAAGATTCGCCAAGGTGAGTAGCAACGTTGCAACTGACGAATGTTCGGCCAATCGGAACCTATCGCTAGACCACGTCGTTAACTCTTGGCATGTTGGCTTACCGGCCATCTTCATACTTGGCCCATTTGTTGGATTGAAGCGTCGGCTGATCGGAGACTGACGCGCCACCAACTCCGGAGGTCTTAGCCCAGGAAAAGGGCTCATGCTAGACTGCCGTGCATGGCGACTCACCGGCTGTATTACGACGATTCCTACGTGCAGAATTTCGAGGCGCGGGTGCGCGACTGCTTGCCCGCGGAGCCCGTGGCGAGCGATTCCGGCACGCGCCCCGCCTGGGAAGTGTTGCTGGACCAGACGGCGTTCTATCCGACTTCGGGAGGCCAGCCGAACGATTTGGGCAAGCTCGGTGAGGCGAACATTCTGGATGTGCGGGACGATGGCGAAGAAGTGCTGCATATTGTGGACCGCGAACTGGAGCCGGGCAGCGTGCAGGGCTGCGTGGCGTGGCCGCGGCGATTCGACCACATGCAGCAACACACCGGGCAGCACCTGCTCTCGGCGATGTTTCAGGAGCGGTTTGGATTGCCGACGGTGTCGTTCCACTTGGGCGGCGATCTTTGCACCATCGATTTGCATGGGCCGGAGCCGTCCACGGACGTCCTGCTGGGGGCGCAACGGGCGGCGAATCAGATTATTTTCGAGGACCGGCGCGTCATCGTGCGCTATGGCACCGCGGAGCAGCTAGCACAGCGTGGCGTGCGCAAGGAAGTAGAGCGCGAAGGCATTCTGCGTGCCATCGAGATTGAGGACGCGGACCTGCAGCCCTGCGGCGGCACGCACGTGAAATCCACGGGACAGATTGGGACGCTGCTGGTGCGGCGGTGCAGCAAGGTGCGGCAAGATTTTCGCGTGGAGTTTGCCTGCGGCAGCCGTGCGGAGCGATTGGCCAGCGCGGAGTTTGCGTTGCTGCGCACGCTGGGCGACCGGCTGAGCTGCGCGCCGGAGGAGTCGGTGGCGGCGGTGGAGAAGGCGCTCTCTGAGCGCGATGCGAACTTCAAGGCGCTGCGCGGCGCGCTGCTGCAATTGGCGGAGGCGCGCGCGGAATTGCTGGCTGCGGCGGCGGCAGGGGAGGGCGGCGTGCGCGTGGTGGGGGAAGTGCTGCGCGACGTTCACCCGGAATTGTTGCTGCCGCTGGCCACGGAGCTGGCCAAGAAAGAGCATACTGTCGCGCTGCTGGCGCTGGAAGTTTCCGGGCAACTCGTGTTCGCGCAGCATCCGTCGGTTGGGAAGGACCTCGCGGCGCTGCTCAAGCAAGTGTTCGCGACATTCCCCGGCAAAGGCGGCGGGACGCGCGATTTCGTGCGCGCCAAGCTGAGCGAGGCCAGTGCGTCGGGCGCGGCCATAGCCCTCGCGCGAAAATTGCTCCTGGGCTGATGGGAGAGTTGTCAGTTATCAGTTGTAAGTTTGGGAGAAGAGAAAAGCGCGCGCATCCTGCGAACCATTCGGGGCGGAGGGCCGGAGAGATCCCTCGACTACGCGACCCGACGCGCCAGAATGCGGCGCGGAAGAAAAAGTCGGGTCGCTGCGCTCGGGATGACAATGATTGCTACGGCGCGGGGGGCAGGGAATCCCAGGCCCAGGCACACACTCCGTGCCTGGGGCACCCCGTGTTCTGTTAGGATGGCGGTAGAGTTCGCGGGACGGAGATTAGGATGGAAAAGATAAAAATCGAGCAGCACAGTACTGCGGGGTTTCTGTGGTTTGGAGGATGGCTCTTCACCATCGGATTTCTCCACTTGAGCTTCTGGAAGGGCGTCCTGGCGATTTTGTTGTGGGCGTACTTTCTTGGCGCGCACTTCAGCCCAATGGCGCGCTAAGAATCAAGAGTTGGCTGCGCCTTGCCTGCCTGGGCGACCTTCTTCTCACGCAACAATTTTTTTGCCTTCCCTCTGCTGAAGATAGCGGGCGCAGATCCATGAGCCGCCGGCCAGGCCCAGAGCTATAAAGGCGCTGGACCACTCGTTGGGATCGTGGGAGCGGGGGAAGGTTAAAATTCTGGGAGCGTGGAGGAGCAAGAACCAGAGCAGAAACATTGTTCCGAGTAGGGCCCCTGCCCAACGGGCCAGCCATTTCGTTGCAATGCACACTCCGGCGGCGATGAAGGCGATGCCAGTGAAGTATGCCCAGAACAGTCCTCCCCCAGGAATCCAGCGTGGCACGAGGCTGACAATCAGGAAGAGAACCAGAAAATGGTCGATGCCGAAAACCACGGCGGAGATTGCGAAGAGGAAGCGGCCCGAAGCGATCAGCCTTTTTGCAACACTTTCCAAGCCCTGAGAGTGACGTCCCTCGGCAGGGAGGGTTCCGGCTAATGTGAGAGCCGTGCCGCACATTGCCAAGGTCTCAAACGCGCACGTGCGAATACCGACATTCAACGGGCTGGCAGCCACTCTGGATATTTGGAGGAGTAGCACGCACAGAAGAAAAAGGATGCCCAAGAGGATTGCCGCCAGGCGTGCTCTGAAGTTGGAGGCGATACTCAAGCCCGCCGCGAGCAGGGCAATTCCGGAGAAGTAGGCCAGGAATTGGTTTCCTGGGAGCCAGGGGATGACCTGCAGCATGGCTTGCTGAAAGTGGGCGCAGATCACGTTTAAGATGCCGAAAACCATGATTGCAATCGCGAACAAAAGCCGGCCTTGTTTGAAAATTATGTCCATAGTCGTGTGTTCGACTTCGCGGTGGCTCACGCAGCGCACAGTTGCGAAGCAGAGTTACGGTGTTGACGGCCAGGCCGCCAATGGCTTGATTGTTGGTGCGAACATCGCAGGCTAGGATACCGCTTTTGCAATTCGCCGCGTAGGAGAAAAGTGCGGGCGCGCCGGAGGAGCCTGCAGCAGCATGCGTGCCTTCGTTGGGCTATGATGAGTTCATCTGCGAATGTGCGGCGAGGAGGGCCTGCGAACATGCTGCTTCAATTATTTCTTGGAGTGCTGGCGACAATGCCAGCCGGCCATGCTGCGGGGCATCCGGCGAAGGTTCGCGTGGCAGTGTGCCAGATACTGGCCATTGATGGAGACCGCGAGGGAAATTTCCGGCGGATCGAATACGCGCTGGCGGAAGCTCAGGCGAAACATGCACAGATTGCGGCTTTTCCGGAATCCGTAATTCTGGGCTGGGAGAATCCCGAGGCCCATCGAATGGCGAATCCGATTCCCGGCGCGGACAGCGAGCGCATCGCGGCACTCGCTCGAAAGTACGGACTGATGATTGCGATCGGGATGGACGAGCGTGACGGCGAGCATCTTTACGACTCGGCCATTCTGGTGGACAAGACCGGGAAGCTCCTCTGGAAGCACCGGAAAATCAATGTGCTGCCGGAGTTGATGACTCCGCCTTACTCCGAGGGCAAAGCGGAAGATATTGGGGTGGTGGAAACGGAGTACGGCCGGATCGCGGTGCTGGTTTGCGCGGATACGTTCAGCGATGCAAATGTCGAACGCATCAAGCGAGGGAAGCCGGATTTGATGATCGTGCCGTACGGGTGGGCCGCGAAAAACGAAGAGTGGCCCGAGCATTCGCAAAAGCTGGTGGAACTGGTGGTGAAGCGGGCGAGGGACGTGAAGTGTCCTGTTGTGGGGATCGATTTAGTAGGCGTGATGAGCTCGGGCCCCTGGAAGGGCTATACGTATGGAGGGGCGAGCCTGTTGTGGACGCGTCGGGAGCGATCCTTACGACGCTGCGAGATCGCGACGTGGACTTGCAAGTTGTGGAAGTGCAATTGGGGAATCGAGCGGAATGAGGCGCAGAGACGAAAGACGAAGAGTCCGAATCTTGAAGAAATGCAAAGCGGAGCTTACTCGCGGCGGTATCTACCAGATGCCGGGAAGCAGGCGGTATCGCGTGCTCATCGCATACTCCGCATAGCCTGGAAGCTCGTGCCGCAGCGTGCGGTCTTCCAGAGCGGTGCGCACGACAAACAGGCAAATCGTCGCCCCCACAGGCACGTACGACCAGAGCGATCCCAGGAGGAGCGGCACGGCCAGGCTCTGCAAGATCACGCCAGCGTACATGGGGTGGCGAACCACAGCATACGGCCCGGACTTGACGACCTGGTGTCCCCGCTCTTCTTGAATGCGGACGGTCTTTTCAAGATGCGGATTGACGATCATGGTCCACGGAACGAGCAGGCATCCCATGAGGTAAAGCGGCAAGCCGGCAAAGAAAGCCTTCCACCCGACATGCGACCACCCGAAGCGACCGGCATCGAGTCCCGCCACCAACGGAAACAGGAAGAATGTCACGACGATCAAAGGCAACGATGACCTTGTCGAATGTCTTCGTGTTGGCGTGGCGTTGAGCGCGCTCCTGGAGAATCGCCGGATTCTTTACGCTGACGACGATTTCGCCAATCACAAGGCCGCTCACGTAGAGCGCAACGTAGATCCACGCCCGTTTCCAATTCACTCGTCCGGCAGCAACAAACAGAATCACGCCCCACAGGAACACGCCTGTCAATCCCCTCAACAAGCGATCCCTCAGGAGCGCGTTCGTGGGCTTCTGCAGCGTTCCTGACCTGGGGGCGGCACAGCCTCTGTCGTGGATTCGCGGCTCATATCGGCAGGATACCACTATAGAAAATGACCGCGGAGTGATAGAAAGCACAGCTAGGGGCGGTTGTAGGCACACATTCCAGCGCCACGCGAGCTTCACAATCCCCCGTCCTAGTCGGCGCGGGCCATCCATCGGTGCAGACCGAAGAGAAAAAATAATGCAGAGACGCGGATGTTTGAATTCGGGTATTTGACCACTGGCTAGTGGACTGTGATCGTGGTGGAGGCGGTGGTTTGGCCGAAGGCGTTGGTGGCGTAAAGGGTGTAGGTCGTGGTGGCGGTGGGGGAGACCGAGACGGAAGTGGCGCGGGTGGCGCCGACTGTGGGGAAACGATGATGTAGGAGGCGCCGGTGACTTGCCAGGAGAGAGTGACGGGCGTGCCGGCGGCAACGGAATTGGCGCTGGGGATGAATGGCGTGATTTGCGGAGAGGGGCCGGAAGGCACGTTGGCGCTGGTGTAAAGCGGAGAGATCTGGATTACCTCGAAATCGGAGGCGGTGACCTTGCCGAGATTGTGGAGGTCGTCGTTGCCCCAGCGATCGTCGGGGGCGCCGCTGATGTACATGGAGGAGCCGTTGTCCGCCATGATGAGGCCGTATTTTTTCATGGCGTTGAGGATGACCTGATTTGTGGCGGAGAAGCGAGGAGACGTTGAAGGCGGCTTTGAGGCGAAGACGCGCGCCCATGGGTAGGGCGTTGGCGTTGCTGGTGGTGGAGGCCCAATGGGAAGCGGGCGGAGTGAAGCCGGCGCTGGAATTCTGCAAAGTGAAGCGGATGGCGTGGTTGATCGCGCCGGAGGCGACTTCGTCGTAGCGGACCAGGCCGGGAAAGATGGGCAGTCCGGCAGCGTCGGCGCTGGTCCAGGTGTAGGGGCGCTGCTCATCGGCGAGAAGATCCCAGACGGCACCGGAGCCGGCGTCCCAGGAAGCAGTTTGCGGGTAAGAGCTGTAGAGCTCGTAGAGGAAGCAGTTGGCGTTGTCGAGAACGAGGACGTGGCGATCGCCGGTGCCGGGATTGGGGTAGCCCTCGATGGGAGCAGAGAGAGGAATGGGCATGGGGCCGGGATCGCTTTCGTCGCCGTAGGCGGTGTAGGTGATGGGGATGAGGGATTGCGAGGAATTCACGACGGTGTAGGGAATGCCCATGTAGGAGCCGTTGTATTCGCCGGAGCCGAAATCGGGATGGAGGCCGACGGAGGAGCCGATGTAGTTGATGTAGTTGGCGGAGTTGGAGTCCACGGTGGCGTTGGAGATGTCTTTGTTCCAGAGATTGTCGCTGGGGAATGGGAGGAAGCCGTTGAGGCTGGCGCCCTGGCCTACGGACATTTGGGAGCAGTTGGAGGATTGCTGCGAACCGTTGACGGTGAAATTTTGGGCGGACGAGGAGCTGCTGCCGGGGTCGGGATTCTCCACGGTGACGGAGAAAGTGCCCGCGGAAGTAGCGTTACCCGTGGCGGTGAGTTTAGTGCTGGAGACGAAGGTGGTGGAGAGGGCGGTGCTGCCGAACATCACCTGAGCGCCAGAAACGAAGCTCGGAGCCGGTGACCGTCATCGTGAAACTGCCGAGATTGGTGGAGGCAGGGGAGATGCCGGTGAGGACGGGCGTGGGATTCAGGAGGGTGACGGCGCTGGTGCCGTACTTCGAGGAATCGGCGGAGCTGACGGCTTTAACGGTGACGGAATTGGGATTGGGGAGAGCGGCGGGGGCGATGTATTTGCCGGAGGAATCGATGGTGCCGAGAGAAGCGGAGCCGCCGGAGGTGTCGTTGACGTACCAGGTGACGGCGGAGTTTTGCGTGCCGGTGACGGTGGCGGAAAAGTTGGCGGAATCACCGGCGCGGACGCTGGTGGTTTATGGGGAGACGGTGACGGAGATTGTGGGGGGCGGGGGAGGCTGCTGGGAGCCGGAAAGGAAGCCGGCGCCGCAACCGACGACCAGGAAGGCCGTCAGGAGAAGCGCGAGGAACCCCGGGAAGTTGCGAGACGCGACACGCATGGATGATTGAGTGTGGCGCGCGGGAGGGGAGTGGGACAACTGGACGAAAGGACAGAAAACGGCCAAGCTCTGGTTACATGAACAGTTGTGTGTTAGCGGTGTACTTGAGGAATGTGGCAAGGGTTGTTATACGGACAATGCAAAGACTTGTGTCCAAGGAAAAACGAGGATGCGAAATCATTTGGCTGTGATCGTGTCTGGGATGTTGGTGTGCACAAGTATTCTGCCCAAAGGTGCGATTGCGGGTGGGCGGCAGGAAGCCGCCGGAGCGACTTCGAGTGCTCAAACGAAGCCGGCGGCAGGTAATGCGGCGCAGGAGGCGGGCAGCGTAAAGCCGATTGCGGCGTGCGGATTTTGCCTGCCAGATGGCACGAAGGTGCCGCTGGTGCTCGGGCGCGAGTTGTCTTCGGGAAAAGAGTCCGCGGGGAATCGCGTGGACTTTGAAGTGACGGAAGATATCAAGGTGAAGGATGTTGTGGTGATCCCCAAGGGCTCGCTGGCAATGGGAACCGTCGTGGAAGCGCAGGGACGCAGGAGACTGGGCCGCGCTGGAAAACTGGATGTAAGGATTGAAGAAGTGCGCCTGGCGGATGGCTCGCGAGCGCGGTTGCGGTCGATGCAGGAGAACAAGGGGAAGGGACGTCAGGGGTTGATGACCGGGGCAATGATTGCCAGCGGTATATTGTTTTTCCCTGCTGCGCCCGTGTTTCTGTTTATGCGGGGGAAAGATGTGGTGATCGCGAAAGGTACCCCGGTTGCATCGTATATAGACGGCGACACGCAATTGGATGCGGCGAAATTCCAGAGCACCGCCAAGCCGATGGAGACACCGGTTGCGCCAGCTGCGGTGAGCGATTCGAGTGCAGCACCGAGCACGACCGGCGCGCCCCCACCTCAAAGATAGACGAAGGTTATTTCTAACGCTGCGAGACGTTTCCTCATCCAATTTGCGGATGGGCTGCCGTTCGTTTGTTCAGGCGAAGGGCGAAATCGAAGAAAAACTGAGGGGAGCGAAAATGGCTAAGAATCTGGTGGCGCAGGTGAGCAAGGCGGGCGGGGAATTTGAGTTGGTGGAGCGGGAGATTGTGGCGCCGGGACCGGGCGAGGTGCGGATCAAGGTGCAGGCTTGCGGGATTTGCTTCAGCGACCAACTGGTGAAGGACGGCGTGTGGCCGGGGCTGGCGTTTCCACGCGTGCCGGGGCACGAAGTTGTAGGCGTGATTGATGAGGCGGGCGCGGGGGTGACGGAATGGAAGAAGGGCGACCGCGTGGGCGTGGGATGGCACGGAGGGCATTGTTTTGTGTGCGCGTCGTGCCGGCACGGGGATTTTGTGACGTGCGAACGGGAACAGATTACGGGAGTGACGCGGGACGGCGGATATGCGCAGTACATGATTGCGCGGCACGAAGCGGTGGCGTTGTTGCCCGAAGGGATTGATTGGGCGGAGGCGGGGCCGCTGCTGTGCGCGGGGATCACGACGTTCAATGCGCTGCGGAACAGCGGGGCGCGCGCGGGAGACCTGGTGGCGGTGCAGGGAATCGGCGGGCTGGGACACCTGGGGATTCAGTATGCGGCGAAGTCCGGGTATCGCGTGGTGGGGATTGGACGCGGGCCGGAAAATGCAGCGCTGGCGAAAAAGCTGGGCGCGTTTGCGTACATTGACAGCAAAGCGACCAAGGCGGCGGAGGAGTTGCAGAAACTGGGCGGGGCGAAAGTGATTCTGACCACGGCGCCGAATGCCAAGGCGATGGCGGAAATGGTGGATGGGCTGGGCGTGGGAGGGAAGTTGGTGATCGTGGGAGCGCCGTTTGAGCCGATGGAGATTTCGGCGCTTTCGTTGATCATGAAGCGGCGCGCGATCCAGGGATGGCCCTCGGGGACGGCGATGGATTCGCAGGAGACGCTGCAGTTCTCGGCGTTTTCGGGGGTGCGGCCGATGATCGAGAAGTATCCGTTGAGCAAGGTGAAGGAAGCGTACGAACGGATGACGAGCGGGCAGGCGGAGTTCCGCGTGGTGCTGACGATGTGAAGAGTTATCAGAGATCAGCGATCAGAAACCCGGGGGAGCGCATGGTGCTTCTCCGGTTTTGTTTTTGGCGGAGGATTTAGGGCAGAAAAGTTCAGAGGCGTTCTCAGATAGGCGGATCGCCGCGGGATGATGGGTTCGGTGTAGCGCCAGTGATGGTGCCGCGATCCCTCCACTGCGTGCCGCATAAACCGCGGCACTCCGGTCGGGATGACACTGAAGGCGAACAGATCTCTGTTGACAGGGAGGAGACATGTGGTTGCAATATGGCGTTGTACGACATGTCGTATGAGGACTTATGGAAGCGTTACCCCTTAGCGAGCCCGTTTTGATGATCCTTCTCAGCCTGGCGGAGCAGCCGCGGCACGGCTACTCGATCCTTAAGAATGTGGAGGAGATGAGCGACGGGCGGGTCAGGCTCAGCACCGGTACGCTTTACGGCGCCATCCGCCGGCTGCTCGATGGCGGGTGGATCGAGCGTTTCAAGGAAGATGACAGCCCACGAGGGCGGCAAGCCTACCGGCTCACTCCGCGCGGGCGCCAGATCCTGCGACAGGAAGTCAGCCGGATGAAGCAACTCACGCGGGTGGCGAGCTTGTGCATGGCGCCGAAGGAGGCGTGAGGGATGCTCTCGCTGTGCCGCTACCTGTTGTACCTGTATCCTCCGGCCCACCGGCTCGAATATGGCGAGGAGATGTTGGCCGTGCTGCGCCAAAGGCAGATGGAGTCGCGGGATTCCGGCGTGATGGCGCGGTGGGGGTTCTGGGTGCGCGAAATTGCCGGGCTGCTGCATGGGGCGCTGCGAGAACACGTCCTGGGCCACGACGGGTTTCCATTCTTGGGTAGAATTTCGACTAAGGAGGTTTAGTATGCGCTCCGAATTTCGTTTTCCGAAAGCGACCGCGTGGTTGATGATGGTCATTTTGGCGGCGGTGGTGATGGCGATTGAAAAGGCTAAAGCAATTCAGGCGTCGCTGCCGGACACGCATCCGTATGTCGGCCCGATCCAGCCGGCGCAGTTCTCGGTGATTGCGACATTCGCCGTGGTGTTCGTGGCGGGCTGTGTGGTAGCAGCGGTCGGATGGGCGGTCCTTTTTGCGTTGCGGCGATCCGGAGTGCAGCGGCTTTCGGCGCTCCGGCCTCGGTAGACAGATATCAGAGATCAGATATTAGAGATCAGAAACCCCGGGGGAGCGCACGGTGCTTCCCCGGGTTTCCATTATTGGGGGAAGACGACGTCGCTACGGTCGGGATGACGGATAGAGAAAAGCAGAACCCTAGAGTGAAGAGAAGAGTGTCGTGGCGTTGGATCGTAAGAGCCCACCCTCAGAAGACGAGGGTGGGGCACCCTCAAGTACTTTGTTGGGTGGCGTAAGGGAGTGAACCCAAGAGTACGGAGAGGAAATTGCTGGCGTTGGATCGTAAGAGCCCACCCTTCGCAAAAAGCGGAAGGATGGGGCACCCTCAAGTACGTGGATGAGTGGCGCTAGAAGGGGATGTCTTCGTCGGAGATTTCTGGGCCGGGGGCGCCGCCCATGGGTTCTTCAGCGGGGCCAGCGTGATCGAAGTCTTCGCCGCGTGCGGCGGCAGCGGGGGCAGCTGCGCCGGCGCCTGCAGCCATGCCATCGGAACGGCCACCGAGCATGCGGAAATTGGTGGCGACAATTTCAAAGCTGGTGCGCTTCTGGCCTTCTTTATCCTGCCACTCGCGGGATTGAATGCGGCCTTCGATGAAGACGAGAGAACCCTTCTTCAGGTACTGCTGCGCGATTTCGGCTTGTTTCCCCCAGACGACAATCTTGTGCCATTCCGTGCGCTTCTGGCGTTCGCCGTTGCGGTCCTTGTAGGATTCGTCGGTGGCGAGGGAGAAATTAGCGACGGCCTGGCCGCCGGAGGTGAAGCGCGTTTCGGGATCGCGGCCTAGACGGCCGACTAGGATGACTTTATTGACGGACATTGGGCTTGCTCCTAATCATAGAAATGGCGAAGGATGGGTCCTTCGTCGCGTTGCTCCTCAGGACGACGATCCTTGTCGGATCGTCGCTTTATTTACTGACATGTGATGCCCCCTGAAAAGGGAAAGATAACACGGCGGAGAAGAAAAGCGAAACGAGAGAAAAACTAGTCTCGGGAACCGAAAGAGAAAACCGTGGAACGAGGGATGTTACACAGAGGTCACAGAGGGAAGAACACAGAAGACAAGAGAGAAGAGTGAGAAAGAGACGGCGGCGTTGAGGCTCGGGAACTGGACGATTGTTTGATTGAGGAACGCAGGGCGATATTCTGTACCTTGCAGCGGGCGGAAAGTGCAAGGTGAAGAAGGAGTTTAGAAAATCATGGAGATTCGGGCGGCACGATTGGATGAGAAGGATTTGGAGACGATTGTGCATCACCGGCGCGCGATGTTCTTTGACATGGGAAATCGAGACGAGCGCGCCCTGGACGCGATGAGCGAGAAGTTCCGGCCGTGGCTGCGGCGAAAGATGGCGGCGGGCGAATACCTGGCGTGGTTTGCCATCGCGCCGGATGGAACCGTGGCGGCAGGAGCGGGATTGTGGCTGATGGATTGGCCGCCGCTTATGCGTGCTGGAGGCAAGTGGCGAGGGAACATCTTGAATGTATACACGGAACCGGCATACCGGAGGCAGGGACTGGCGCGGCAGTTGATGCTGGTGGCGATGGAATGGTGCGAGAAAGAAGGAGTGAAGGGGGTGATCCTACACGCTAGTCCGGACGGGCGCACGCTGTATGAGAGCCTGGGATTTGAAGCGACGAACGAAATGAGGTTGAAGAAGGCGGGGTGAGGTGGGGGACAAGCAGGACAGTGTGTCACAGTCGAATTATGCCGCGATCCCTCCACTGCGAGCCCGCATAAGGCGCGGGCTCTCCGGTCGGGATGACAAGTTTTCAAGGCGGGTTGAGGAATTGCGGGCTGGCGGTGGGGTTCCAACCGCTAAAGCGGCGGCCCTTCGAAGCTCCCTTCGAGGCTCAGGGCAAGCAGGGTAAACGAGCCGCCGCACTCCAAAACGGCTATGACGGGGGGATTGTGCGGACATGGGGCGCAGCAATGCTGCGCCCCTACGAAGGAAAGCGAAGGCTGCGGCTCACAATGAAAAGAAAAAGGCCAAAGCGCGGGGGATTTATTAGCGGGTGGCGGTCACAGCTACACCGAGTTCCTTGAGTTTGGCGCGGGCGCGGCGCTCCTCTTCGGTGCCGGGATAGCGCTTGACGACTTCGCGGAGTTCCCTGACGCCGGGATTCTTCTGGCCGAGTTCAATCAAGGCCATGCCCTTTTTCAGGCGGGCGGGAGCGAGTTTGAAACTCTTGGGATAGTTGCTGAGAACCTTGTTGTATTCGGTGACGGCTTGCTCGAACTGTTTTTGGGAGTAGGCGATTTCGCCGAGATAGAACTGGGCGTTGGAGGCGAGATCGGTCTCGCCGTAGTACCTGAGGTAGTCCGCGAATTCGGAGCGGGCGAGATCGTATTTGCCGCTGGTGATATCGCGGAGGCCGTTGGAATAGAGGGTGTCGGCGGAGGGCGAGGCGCCGGCGGGAGCAGAGGCGTCGGACCGCGGAGAAGCGGAAGCGCCGTTGGGTGCGGAGGCGCTACCGCCCGTGGGGGCGGGGGCGCCCGTGGGAGTGCCGCCGGCAAGGCGCGCGTCAATGTTCTGGACGGAGTTCTGCAGATCGACGAGCTGCTGATTGAGTTTGCCGATGCGGGATTTGATTTCCTCGAGATTGTCCGAGAGGCCCTGGACCTGGGTGGACATGGTGTCCAGCCGCGTGCCGGAATTGGCCTGAACGTCCTGGACGGATTTTTGCAGGCCGCTCATGGTGGTGTTGAGCTTGTTGACGCTGTCCGAAGATTGTTCGATGAGGGTTTTCTGGACCGTGTGGTCCTGAGTCATCTGGGTCTGCATGTCTTTTTGACCTTGCAGAATCGAGGTCACATCGCGCTGGAGCTCGATGATCTCGCGCGCGACGGCGAGGGCGGGGCGGGGCCCGACGAGGCTGCCGGCGACGGCGCTGGCAAACATGGCGCCGGAGAAGAGAAGAATGTTGCGCATCCGCATGACTGTGTTCCTCCACGGTTACAGGCAAAGAAAAAGACAAATGCGTTCCAACCTTCCAATGTAACGGGAGATTGGAATGGGAGCAAGTGGGAGTGCGGAGAAAAAGAAATCAGCGAGCAGGAGACGGGGATCGAGGAACGAAACGCGAAGAGCCAAATTCGAAAAGCGAAGAGGGAGGCAAGACGCGGTGATTGTGCCGCGATCCCTCCACTGCGAGCCCGCATAAGGCGCGGGCTCTCCGGTCGGGATGACAGTTTTGGGGGGTGGCTCGAGGACGCGATTCGCGGCGAAGAATGAAAGACTGCGTCTAGGTCACCCCGACCGGGCCCCGAGATGCGCGGGGCGGGGTAAACGCCGAAGACGGAGTTCGCGGAGAGAAGAACCCAAGACCCGGGCACTGGGAGAGTTGTCAGTCTTCAGTTGTATGTTCTAAGTTCCGGAGAAGAGAACCCCAAGACCCAGGCACACACTCCGTGCCTGGGGCACCCGGCCCAGCCTTCGCTACGGGAGCAAAGGCTGGGCGAGATTGCGAGCAGTGTGGTTGAGGCCGCGGGTTACCTGGTTTGGATGAAGTGACCGCGGCGATTTTGTTGATAGCAGGCTTCGTCCGATTGCATGCAAAAAGGCTTTTCCTTGCCATAGCTGACCGTGGTGAGGCGGTCGGCAGGAATGCCCAGGCTGACGAGATACTGCTTGACGGCGCTGGCGCGGCGATCGCCGAGGGCCAGATTGTACTCGGTGGAGCCGCGTTCATCGCAATGGCCTTCAATGGTGACGCGGAGTTGCGGATAGCTGCGGAAGAAGTCGGCGGTCTTGCCGAGGGCTTCGCGGGCGTCAGCGCGAATTTCGGCCTTGTCGTAATCAAAGTAGGCATCGCGGACTTCCTTGAGGAAGAGCTCATCCATGCTGGGCTTGGGCGCCTCGACCACGGGAGGAGGCGGCGCGGTGACGGAGATGCGCACGCTGGCATCGGCGTTGCCGCCGGCACCGGTGGCGGTGATGGTGTAGGTGGCGGAATCGGCAGGCGTGACCGTGGTGGAGCCCTGCGCGGTGACGGCGCCGACTTCAGGAGCGATGGAGACGTTGGTAGCGTCGGTGGTGGTCCAGGTCAGACGCACGGATTCGCCCTTTTGGATGGAGGTGCGATCGGCGCTGATGGTGGCCGTGGGCCTTGCGGCCGGAGGCGGAGGAGTGGGAGCGGGCTCGGGAGCCTTGACTGGTTTCTTGTTGCAGGCGGCAATGAAAAATGCGAGGGAACAAATTGCTATGAGCAAAGCGCGATAGAGCGGGCGGTGCTGCTGAGTCATGCGAGTCCTCCTGGACTGAAAGATATCCCGTGTTCGACCCACCGCTTGGAATAGTAACACTGGCGGGCTGGGTTCGGAGAATATGTCGTAATACGATACATTGTAGCGCGATTGGGGAGCGGGGGCCGAGGAGCGAAAATCGAAAAGCACAATTCGAAAAGCGAACTTGCACCCAAGACGCGGGGATTGTGCCGCGATCCCTCCACTCCGCGGCCCGACGCGCCAAAATGCGGCGCGGAAGAGAAGATCGGGCCGCTCCGGTCGGGATGACAGAAAGAGAAGAGAGATTCCTCGCTTCGCAGACTCCGCTCGGAATGACGGGAGTTGGACGAATTCATTTGGTGGACCAGTTGGGGGATTCGTTGTGGCCGGTGAAGGTGAGTTCGTGGGGCTGAGAGCCGTCGGCGAGCATGGTCCAGATCTGGCGAGAGCCGCTGCGTGTGGACTCGAAGACGATGTGGCGGCCGTCGGGCGCCCAACAGGGGCGTTCATTGCGCGCGGCGTCGCGGGTGAGTTCAACGATGCGGCGGGAAGAGACGTCCATGACGTAGATGTCGTAGTTGCCGCTGGGGCGGCGCCAGGAAAAGGCGAGTAGCTGGCCGTTGGGCGACCATGAGGGATCGATGACGTAACCCATGTCGGGGAGATCGAGTTTTTGCGTGTCGGTGCCGTCGGCGTTCATGAGATAAAGCTGCGGCAAGCCGCCGCGATCGCTGATAAAGGCGACGGTCTGGCCGGTCTTGGGATTCCATGCGGGCGAGGTATCGGCGCCGTTGGAGGAGTAGGTGAGGCGCTTGGGGCGATTGCCACTGGCATCGGAGACGTAGAGAGCGGGGCTGCCCTGCATGGAAGAGGAAAACATGACCTGGGAGCCGTCGGGGGACCAGGTGGGCGAACTGTTAGTGCCGCGATAGCGGGCGAAAGAGACGACGCGGCCGGTGTCGAGCGAATACATGCAGATTTGCGCGCTGACGGCGCTATTGGCGGAAGCGAAGCAGGTGAACGCGATGCGGGAGGCATCGGGAGACCAGCGGGGGGTGAGGGAGATGGATTTCAGGGAGGTCAGAGCCCGCTGATTGGAGCCGTCATAATCCATGACCCAGAGTTCCTTGTGGCCGGTGCGCGCGCTGATGAAGGCGATTTGCGTGGAGGCAATGCTGGCCAGGCCGCCGGAGAGTTTATTGATAATTTCGTCGGCGAACTGGTGGGCGAATTTGCGGACTTGCGCATCCGTGGGAGCGCCACGATAGATCTTGCCGACGACCGCTTCCGTGGAAGTGCTGCGAACATCGTAAAGCCAAGCGGAGATGACCACCTCGGCGGTGGACTCGGAGAGATTGCCGAAGGCGACGAAGTTGGCGTTGAGCGGAGGATCGGTCCAGGTGAGGAAGTGGAGTTCCGCGGGCTGCGAGGGAACTTGCGCGGGATAGAAGCTGGGGGAGACGAGTTCGATGATGCCGGAGAACGAGAGGTCGTCGCGGACGACCTGGGTGAAGAGACCGGCGTGGGCGCTGGGGTCGCTGGAACGCGCGGCGAAATCGGCGACGGCGACGCGAGGCTTTTCGACGCCGAGGCCGGTGCCGGTGCGGAACCAGTCTTGGGCGGAGAGGGGGGAGGAGAGGAAAAGGGTAAGGAGAATTACAGAGGTGGCTGCAAGGACGGTCTTCTTTGCGGGCAACGGTGCCTCCCGGAGTGATGGGGCTGAAAGAAATACTTTAGAACAAAACGGGGGAGGCGTGGGGGAAATCGAAGGGATATTGGCGAGCAGGAGCAGGGGATCGAGGAGCGAAACTCGAAAAGCGAAGGAAGAGGCAAGACACGATGATTGTGCCGCGATCCCTCCACTACGCGGCCCGACGGGCCAAAAACCGGCGCGAAGAAAAGAGTCGGGCCGCTCCGGTCGGGATGACAGTTTCGAGGAGGCGTGGGGGAAATCGAAGGGATATTGGCGAGCAGGAGCAGAGGATCGAGGAGCGAAAATCGAAGAGCGAAATTCGAAAAGCGAAGGGGGAGGCAAGACACGATGATTGTGCCGCGATCCCTCCACTCCGCAACGGCAGAAGACGCCGTTGCTCCGGTCGGGATGACAGGATGAAGAAGGGCTCGACGCGACACAATTCCGCGCGGAGGTAAGAATCGGGTCCCGCTTTGCGGGATCGGGATGACAGATGGGAGGAGGCGTGGTGGAAGAATTTTCGTTTGCGGACAGGACAAACAGCCGTAAAAGCGGCGCCAAGGCGCCGCACTCCAAAGTCATTTGGTCATGCCGAGGTCGAAATCGAAGATGACGTCCACATAGCGGCCGGAATAATCGGTGGGGAGCGGGGGAAAGCGATCGATGCTGAGCAGGGCACGCTGGGCGGAATCGTCCATGGAACGGTTGCCGCTGGATTCGGAGACGCGAATGTTTTTGATGGAGCCGTCACGGTTGATGGTGAAGGTGACAACGGTCTTGGCGCGGCGGCCCGCGCGAATGGAGGGGTCGATGGTGTTCTGCATCCAGTTTTGATTGACGGCGCGCTTTACCGCTTCGATATACCAACCATAACGGCTGGCGAAATCGCCGCCGCCCTGGCCCTGCACGGCGACGCCGCCATTGGCGGGGCCGGGGAAATCGGAGTAACCGCTGGGGAGAGTGGTTTGGCCGCCCTTGCCATAGGGCACGGCATTCTCGGCGGGAGGCGTTTTGCTCTCGAAGACTTTGGAAGGTTTGGAGGCGGGAAGGGGCTTTTCCTTTTCAAATTTGGGGAGCTTGGTGGCGTCGGTTTTGGGTTCGGGTAGCTTGGGCGGAGGTTCTTCCTTGTTGAGACCCTTGGTGGGGTCAACGGTGTTGCTTTCGAGGGAGGTGATGCTGGGCTGCGGCATGGGAATGCCGGCGCTGCTAACGAGGCTGACCTTCACGCCGGAATTGTCGCCGCCGCCGAGGCCGCCCCAGGCGTTGCCGTTGTGCTGGACCCAGACGCTGAAGAGCACGAGCGCTGTGAGGGCGATGTGAAACCACGCCGAATAACCGAGGAAGCGGTTGAAGCTGAGGTCGTCGAGATGGTAGGCGGTGCTCGGCATGGCGTTAGAACGGGCTGATGGGAAGATCTTGCGCCATTGGCTGGGGGCGACCAGCGACCGGCGAGCAGCGACCAGGAGGCGGAATTCGAAAAGCGAAAGTCGAAAAGCGAAAAGCGAAGATTGAGTCAAGACTCGAGGACCGTGCCACGATCCCTCCGCTTCGCAACGGCAGAAGACGCCGTTGCTCCGGTCGGGATGACAGAATGTTGGAGGGGCGAGGATTGTGCCGCGATCCCTCCACCCCGCGGCCCGACGCGCCAAAAACCGGCGCGGAGGAAAAAATCGGGCCGCTCCGGTCGGGATGACAATTTTTTGAGGCGAGGAGTTTGTGAGGGAAGGGCATGGGTCAGCGCCTGCGCTCGGAGATGGGTTCGGTGACGATGCTGATGTTGGAGAAGCCCGCGACGCGGAGGGAATCGACAACGGTGGCGAAGCTGCCGAAGGGAACGGTTTCGTCGCAGCGGAGAAACACGGCGTCCTGGGGATGCTTGAGCTGTTTGCGAATTTTGTCGGGGAGTTGGTGGATATTGACGGGATCGTTGCCGAGGTAGATGCGCTGAGCTTTGTCAATGGTGACGACAAGGCGCTGCTCGGTAATTTCCTTGACGGTGTGTGTTTTTGGGAGGTCGACCTCGATGCCGGATTGCAGGATGGGCGCGGTGATCATGAAGATGATCAGGAGGACGAGGACGACATCGATGAACGGCACCATGTTGATGTCGGAGAGGCTGGTTTGCGTGGCTTTGGCGAGTTGAGGCATGGGTGGCGTCCTATGGATGGCGCTGGGGAGAAGGGAGATCAGCGATCAGCGACCAGATATCAGGAAGCGGGGATCGAGAAGCGAAGCTCAAAAAACGAAAAGCGAAAAACGAAGAGGGAGGCAAGACACGGGGATCGTGCCGCGATCCCTCCACTGCGCGGCCCGACGCGCCAGAAACCGGCGCGGAAGAAAAAATCGGGTCCCGCTTTGCGGGATCGGGATGACAGAAAGTTAAGAGGGATTCCTCGTTTCGCAGACTCCGCTCGGAATGACGGAGAGTGGGTCGGGCGACGGTGATGGCGGAAGCGGGGCGCATATCAGGTGAAGGTTTTTTCGATTTGGGCAGCGAATTCGAGGGCGAAGGTGTCCAGGCGCTGCGCCAGATCGCGGATGTGTTGCAGGAAATGGTTATAGGCGATTAGGGCGGGAATGGCGGCGAAGAGGCCCGCGGCGGTGGTGACAAGAGCTTCGGCGATGCCGGGAGCGACGGCGCGGAGGCTGGCTCCGCCGGCGGTGCCGAGGCCGGAGAAGGCGTCAATGATGCCCCAGACGGTGCCGAAGAGGCCGATGAAGGGGGTGACGCCGGCGGTGGTGGCGAGCCAGGTCATTCCTTTTTCGACGCGACGAATTTCTTCGGCTGCGGCGAGCTGCATGGCGACGGTGACGGCCTGGAGGCTCTTTACTTTTTGCGGGGCGGGATTGCCGGAGCCAGAGACTTGCGATTGCAGTTCGCGGTAGCCTGCGGCGTAGACGTTGGAAAAAGGCGAACCCGCGGAGACGAGGCCCTGCGGATTGGCGATGCCCTTGGTGGCGCGGAAGATTCTGAGGAATTGGTTACTTTGCCGGCGGATGCGCCCGAAGATGCCGAGCTTCTGGAATATGAGCGCCCAGGAGATCAGAGAAAAGAAGAGAAGCAGCAGGAGGACGAAACGAGCGACCCAGCCGGTTTGCGCGAGAACATCGAAGACGTTGCCGATGAAGATGGCGGAGAGCAAGAAAATGGCGTTAGCCCCTCAGGAAAGCGAAATTTTGGCCGACTCAAGCAACGTAACACAGGGGTGGAACATGGTCAAAAGAATATAGATGCGGGATGGGGCGGAAGAGTTCACTGAGGAGGAGGGCGGAACTGGAGGTTATGCGTCATGGGTTCACAGTCAACAATTGAAGAGCATTGCTGGGAGGCGCGCCACTCCCAGCGAGAGTGGGGTAAGCAAGCCGCCGCACTCCAAAATGGGCGTATGGTAGACTGCGAGGATATGGGGAATTCGTTTGACATTAGCGTGGAGAGGCTGGCGGGCACCGGGGTGCCGGTGATGCGGTTGCGGCCCGTCTCAGAAGGCCTGCCCTACAATGGGGAAGAGGAACCCAAGAGCACAGACAGGAGTGTCTGTGCCACAGAGGGGACGTTCTTTCTGGAGACGTTTGGGTGCCAGATGAACGACCACGACTCCGAGAAGGTGGCGGGGGTGCTGCTGGCACGGGGGTATAGGCAGGTGGAATCGCCGGACACGGCGGCGGTGATTTTGTACAACACTTGTTCGATACGGGAGAAGGCGGCGCAAAAGATTTTTTCGCGATTGGGCGAATACCGGTTTACGAAAAAAGAGGGGCAAGTGATTGGCGTGCTGGGCTGTCTGGCGCAGCAGGAGGGCGAGGAGATTTTTGAGCGCGCGCCGTGGGTCAGCCTGGTGTGTGGGTCGGCGAGCTACCGGAAATTGCCGGAGATGATTGCGCAACTCGAGGCGGGGAACACGCGCATCACCGGGCTCGACACGGACACGGACGAGACCTTTGAGACGGAGATGACGCGGCGGGATAACCCTTGGCGGGCATACTTGACGATTATCGAGGGTTGCGACAAGGCGTGCTCGTACTGCGTGGTGCCGTTTACGCGCGGGCCGGAACGCAGCCGGGCCAGCGCATCGGTGCTGGAAGAAGTGCGGCAAGTGGCGGACCTGGGGTACACGGAAGTGCAGTTGCTGGGGCAGACGGTGAATTCGTACGCGGACCCGAGCGCTCGGCGGATGCGCTTTTCGGAATTGCTGGTGGCCGTGGCGGAAGTGCCGGGGATACGGCGTGTTCGGTTTATGACATCGCACCCACGGGATTTTGGGAAAGATATTGTGGAGGCGATTGAGGCGGTGCCAGCGATTTGCGATCACGTACACTTGCCGGTGCAGAGCGGGTCCACGGCGGTGCTGCGGGCGATGGCGCGGACGTACACGCGGGAAGAGTACCTGGAAAAGATCGCGATGTTGCGCGAGGCGAGGCGAAGGATCAGTATCACGACAGATTTGATTGTGGGATTCCCGGGGGAGACGGAGAAGGATCTCGAGGAGACGCTGAGCCTGATGGATGCGGTGAAGTATGACGGGGCGTTTTCGTTCAAGTATTCACCGCGGCCGAATACGCCGTCGCTGAGGATGGAAGATGCGATTCCGGAAGAGGAGAAGTCGCGGCGGCTGGCGAGATTGCAGGCGCGGCAGCGGGATATCCAGATCGAGAAGAACGCGCGGTTGGTTGGGGATGTGTTCGAGGTACTTGTGGAAGGGAAATCGCGGCGGGAGAATCAGTGGATGGGGCATACGTCGTGCAATCGGGTGCTGAATTTCACTTCACCGGGGAAGGAACTTCTGGGACACTACGTGCAGGTACGGGTGACGGGAGCGGGGCCGAATAGTTTGGTGGGGGAGGCGGTTGGTTGAGAGGCGAAGTGGAAAGAAGGAGAAAGGCGTTTCACAGAGGACGCAGAGAGCCCAGAGTTCGCAGAGAAGAGTAAAAAAGTAAAAGAGTGCAAGAGTGAAAGAGATTAGGAAGATCGGCGGGGACGGGGAGGGCGCGATGGAAGTGGAAATGAAAATACGCGGCCTGATGATGGATCCGGTGACGCAGATGCCGATTGTGGTGTTGAAGGACGTGCAAGGACAGGCGATACTGCCGATCTGGGTGGGGGCGTACGAAGCGAACGCCATTGCGCTGGAGATTGAGAAAGTGCAGACGCCGCGGCCGATGACGCATGACCTGCTGAAGAATGTGTTTCTGGGGCTGGACGTGCGGGTGCAGAAGATCGTGGTGAACGACCTGCGGGACGACACGTTTTTCGCGCTGATCTGGGTGGAACGGGAAGGCGAATTGATGAGCATCGATTCGCGGCCCAGCGATGCGTTGGCGCTGGCGCTGCGTATGGATTGCCCGATCTTTGTGGATGAGACGGTGCTGAAGAGTTCGAAGGTGTCCACGGCGCTGGCGGAGCGGAATACGAATGAGCAGTTGCGGAATTGGCTGGAGGGATTGAGCGACGAGGATTTGGGAAGATATAAGATGTGAGCAGGGGAAAAGGGGAATTTGGAGAGCGGCATGGCTTCGGCTGTGCCGCTTTTGTTTTGGGCAAGAAGAAAAGAGAAAAGATTTAACACAGAGGGCACAGAGGAAGAGCACAGAGATCACAGAGAAGAGAAAGGCGGGAGGGCCGCGATAAGGGAGAGATCGTGCGGACAATGGGCGCAGGAGTCCTGCGCCCCTACGCGGAGTCGGCGAGTAGATGGCGGATGCGGCGGCGCCAGAAGATTAGCAGGAGGATGCCGATCAGGATTAGGGAGAGGCTGAGGCCGACCCAGAGGCCGAGGGCTCCCCAGTGGCGGCGGAAGCAGAGCCAGGCACCGAGCGGCAAACCCATCAGCCAATAAGCGGAGAAGTGGCAGAGCATGGGCGTACGGGTGTCGCCGGAGCCGCGCAGGGCGCCGGTGGCGACGGTTTGGATGCCGTCGAAGAGCTGGAAGGCAGCGCCGGCGGCTAGGAGAATGACGGCGTTGCGGATGACGGTGGGGTCGTGCGTGTAGATGCGGGCAACGAGACGGGGAAAGACGAGGAGCGCAACGCTCATGCAGGACATGAAGGAGGCGCCAAGTAGAATGGCGGTGTTGCCCGCATCGCGAGCGCCGAGCGGATCGCGACGGCCGATGGCTTGACCTACGCGAACGGCAGCGGCGGAGGAGATGCCGAGAGGAACCATGTAGGTGAAGGAGACGGTGTTGAGAGCGATCTGGTGACTGGCCAGCGGGACGGCCCCCAGGCGCGCGATGAGAGAGGCAACAAGGGCGAAGACGCTGACTTCGGCGGTTAGTTGCAACGCGGCGGGCAGGCCGAGGGAAATGAGGCGCCGGATGCGCTGGATATCGATCTCAACGGGAGTTTTCAGAAGGTCGGTGCGGTGGCGATGGTCGTACCAGAGAAGATAGCCGACGAGCACGAGGGCGAGGTAGGTACGGGAGACGGCCGTGGCCCAGCCGGAGCCGGTCACGCCAAAGGCGGGGAAGCCGAACTTGCCGAAGATGAAGACGTAATTGCCGAAGAAGTTGATGAGGTTGGCGGTGATCAATGCGAACGCGATGGGCCGAACGATGTTCATCCCCTGCATGGTTCGCCGAACAGCAAAATACAGCAGCAGGGGGAGGAGGCCGACGGCCAGGGTGCGCATGTAGGGAAGGGCGAGGGCGGCGACCTTAGGGTCAACGCCCATGCGCACGAAGTAGAGCGGGAGGTACCAGACGGGAATGGTGAGAATGGGGGTGAAGGCGAAGCTGAGATAAATGCCGTTGATGAGAGAGCGATGGCAGTCTTCACGGTGGCCGGCGCCGAAGGCTTGGGAGACCAGGGTATCGAGGCCGATGAGGAGACCTTCACCGAAGAAAGCGAAGACGATGAAGAGGCTGGAGCTGATGCTGACGGCAGCGATGGACTCGGCGCTGTTGGGAAGGCGGCCGACCATCATGGTGTCCACGATGACCATGCTCATCCAGCCGAGTTCGGCGAGGACGAGCGGAAGGGCGAGGCGAAGCGTGGGAGGGAGTTCGCGGCGTAGTGGGGGGAGCGAGAGCATCGGTGAACAGGAGAGTTTATGACGGGGGCGGAGTGCGGGCAATGAAAAGCGGAGGAGAGGAAGAGAGGGACGTAGGACACAGGGGTTACAGAGATGAGGTTGAAGAGTTAAAAGTTGAAAGTTCAAGACGAACAGCGTCGGAAGCGGGAATTGGCTTGGGTATTGCCACGATCCCTCCACTACGCAACGGCAGAAGGCGCCGTTGCTCCGGTCGGGATGACAACGCTTTGAGCACGGAGAGCACAGAAAACGGAAGGATGGTGTTTCGTTGAAGTTATGCTGCGATGCCTCCACTACGCGGCCCGACGCGCCACACTGCGGCGCGAAGGAAGAAATCGGGCCGCTTCGGTCGGGATGACAGTTTTGGGTATGGCCGCGGACCTCACGACGGAGTGACGGGTTTGGTGCGGGCAAAGTGCGGCCCGGAGGATAAAGATCAGGTCGCTCCGGTCCCTCCTGCGGCGGGCAGGCGGGGTGACAAAACGGGAAAAGGCAAACCCAAGACCCAGGTAGAAAAGCGAACCTGGGGCACCCTGCATGGCAATCTGGTCGGCCTGACAGTTTTCGAACGGGCGAGGAGATTGGCGTGGCGGAGGAGGTTACTGGTGCGGGGGATTAGGAGGCAAGTTCCATTGACGAAGGGGTTTGGGGGAACTAGCGTGGAGTGAAGAGGCGGGACTTGTGTGGCTTGTAGAGGATTTGCGGGGATAGTCTGGGGCGTTAGGTGAGTTTGGTGGGGCGGCTTCATGGAGGCTTGATCGTGAGATTGGCAAACGACATTGGCACTGAATCGAGAATGCGGCACATGCGCGCGGGAATCCGCCTGAACTCACGGATAGACGTGAGGGTGGAGTGGAAAGAACACAGGCAGACGCTGAGCGCGGACGGGTACACGGTGGATATCAGTCCAAAAGGCTGCCTGGCGATTGTGGCGCAGGGATTCCCGTTGGGGCAAAAGATGGTAGTGATAAACGTATTGAACGGAAGATCGGCGGAGGCCACGCTGATCTGGCGTGGGCACGAGGGGCGACAGGGTTGGGAGCTGGGATTGGAGTTGGAGAGCCCAGCGGCGGATTTTTGGGGAGTGGAGTGTTAGAGAAGAAGAGGGACGGTAACACAGAGGTCATGAAGAAGAGGTTGAAAAGTTAAAGGTTGAAAGTTAAAAGTCAAAAGTTCAAGACGAGGAACTCCGGAAGTAGAGGTTGACCTGAGGATTGCCGCGATCCCTCCACTCCGGCCCGCAAACAGCGCGGGCCTTCGGTCGGGATGACAGGGTTAAGAAAGGCCCGACACGCCAAAATGCGGCGCGAAAGAGAAAATCGGGCCGGCTCCGGTCGGGAGGACAAAAGAGATGGCCTCGTAAGTGGCGGTGTCACCTGGCTCAGGCGACTCTGTTGAGGTTGTGCCGTGATCCCTCCACTGCGCCGCCCGACGCGCCAAAATGCGGCGCGAAAGAGAAAATTGGGCGGGCTCCGGTCGGGATGACAAAACGTCTCCGTAACGGTGAAGACAGCGCGGCTGGTAGATGGGGGGTGGAAGGCCTCACGCCTGAAGGGGTGAGCTACAGGGTGGCTCAGGGCGGGCGGCGCACCTAGACGTGTCCCGAAGAAGAACAATCCAGGCTAGAGTGGCGGGGAGTTTTCCACTGGAGCGGGTAATTTTTCCTTGCGCTGGTACAGGTCCGACACGTACTCTTTGCGTATGCCATTGGGCCTGTCTGCCGGCATAACCACAGCAAAAAAAATGAATGTGCCCGTGCCTGTTGTGGGGAACAGTGTGCTCGGAGAGTTGTGTCTGAGCGGGCGGGGAGACCGCCTGAAAAGGGAGCAGAGCAAAGGGGAGAGCGCAGCCAGGAAGGGCTGTGCCGGTGCAGGGAGTGCGGAGGCAGAGCGGCGATGACTGCCATTATCACCATTGCGAACCAGAAGGGTGGGGTCGGGAAAACGACCACGGCGATCAATCTGGCAGCGGCGATTGCGCACAAGGGGAGGCGCACGCTGCTGATTGACCTGGACCCGCAAGCGAACTCGACGATCGCGTTTTTCGAGATGGGGGAAGTGACGGCGTCGATGTTCGAGGTGCTGGGGGAGGCGCGAGCGACGCTGGCGTCGGTAGTGAAGCCGTCGAAGGACCCGATGCTTTCGGTAGGGCCGGGGCGGCTGGCGCTGGCGAAATTGGAGACGGCGCTGGCGGGACAGTTTGACGCACCATACCGGCTGAAGGATGCGCTGGCGCCGATTATGAAGGATTACGACTACATTATTCTGGACACGCCACCATCGCTGGGGATTTTGACTGTGAACGCGCTGGTGGCTTCGACGCACCTGATCGTGCCGATTCAGGCGGCGTATTTTGCGATCGAGGGCACGGACGATTTGCTGGAAACGTACGAGCGCATTCGCGCGCGGCCCAATCCGCAGTTGAAGATGCTGGGCGTGGTGATCACGCTGTACGACAAGCGGACGAATATTGCCAAGGACACACACGAGCAGATCCGCGCGGTGTTCGGCGGGATGCTGTTTAAGACAAAGATTGGGAAGAACGTGCGGCTGGAAGAGAGTCCGGCGTACAAGGAAACGATATTCACATTCGCGCCGAAGTCCCCTGGGGCGCTGGAGTACAGAAAGCTGGCAGCGGAGGTTGTACAACGTGTCGAAGAGACTAGGCTTGCCCGTCACGCTGAGGATGCGGCATGACGCGCACTATGTTGAATCGCTGACGAGTTATAGCGGCGCAACGATCGGACGGATGCTGCCGGTGGAGCAGATCCGGCCGAATCCGGAACAGCCGCGGAAGGCGCTGGGCGACCTGCGCGAACTTTCGGATTCCATACGGCAGAAGGGCGTGCTGGAGCCGCTGCTGGTGCGGTTTGTGCCGCGGGAAGACTGCTACTACATCATCTCGGGCGAGCGGCGATACCACGCGGCACGGGCGGCGGGGTTGCGCGAAGTGCCGTGCATCGAGAAGAGCGCCGATGAAGCGGAAACGCTGGAGATATCGCTGATCGAGAATATTCAACGGAAGGATCTAACGCCGTTTGAAGAAGCGGACGGGCTGCAACGGCTGGCGGAACAGTTCGATTATTCACACGAGGAGCTGGCGAAGAAGCTGGGGAAGGCGCGGTCGTCGGTATCGGAGACGCTTTCGCTGCGGAATATTCCGGAATCGCTGCGGAAGAAGTGCGTCGAGAACGGGGTGACGACCAAGTCGCTGTTGTTGCAGATTGCGCGGCAGCCGACCGAGAGGAAAATGTTGGAACTGTTTGCGCGAATTTTGCAGTCGGGATTGACGCGGGATGAGGCGCGCCGAGTGCGTTCGGACGAGAAGGATGGGCCGCAGAAGCCGCAGCCGTTTGTGTTTCAGTATGAGCCGGAGGATGAGGCGTTCCGCTTCCGGCTGCAGTTCAAGAAGAGCCATGTGTCGCGGGATGAGTTGATCCGGACGCTGCGGGAGATTTTGACGCAGTTGGAGGGGACAGGCGAGGCGGATTCGACGGCGGCGTAGGCGCTTCGCGCGTTATCAGATATCAGTTATCAGCGATCAGGAAACGGTTTAGCGGCGCGGCTTCGGTTGCGCCGTTTTTGTTATTTGGGGCGACCAGTTATCAGCGACCAGGAGGAGGGATTCGAAAAAGGGAACTCGAAAAGCGGAAGGCGAAGAGGGACGCAAGACGCGGTGACTGTGCCACGATCCCTCCACTACGCGGCCCGACGCGCCGAACTACGGCGCGAAGAAAGAAATCGGGCCGCTCCGGTCGGGATGACAGGGTAAAGAAAGGCCCGACGCTCCAAAATGCAGCGCGGAAGAGAAGATCGGGTCACTCCGGTCGGGATGACAGGGTCGCGGCTTGCGGATAGGTTGAAGATGGGTAGAGTATGAAATAGGGCTAAGGGCCAGGAGATCTAGAAGGTTGGAGTTTTGCCGAGATGGGGCGCAGCGTGCTGCGCGCCTACAAGGAAATGGTAGAGCTAAGTCCATTGCAGATGCAGACGCTGGAGCGGTTGGTTGGGGCGGGGTTCCGGCCGATTGCGATTCCACCTTATGAGAGTGCGTTGTGCGTGCACCGGGGCGAGTGCGCGGCGGTGTTGGCGCCGGTGGAGAATGGGGGATTGCGATTGCTGGCGCCGGCGACGTTGATGGTGGACGGGAATTTGAGTGTGCGGCTGAAGAGAGCGGCGGGGGATGTGTTTGTGTGGAAGAAGAGGGAAGTGTTGGCAACGGGGGAGCAGTTGAAGGAGTTGGAGGCGTTTCGGGCGGAATTGGTGGGGATCTTGGAGATGACGGGTCGGGCGTGACGCGCGGCTAAAGTTGTAAGTTTTCAGTTTTAGGTTCAGGAGAGGAAAAACCCAAGACCCACACGCAAAAACGGCGTGTGGGGCACCCGACGAATAGCTCCCATTACTGAGCAGATTAACCGCAAGGGAGACGTCAGACTCAAAAGACCATGACTACTTACGACATTGTGTGTGTGGGGGCGGGGCCTACCGGGCTGGCTTGCGCGATGGAGGCGAAGCGGGCGGGGATGCGGGCGCTGGTGGTGGACAAGGGGTGCTTGTGCAATTCGATTTACCACTATCCGGTGAACATGGTGTTCTTCACCACGCCGGAATTGCTGGAGATTGGGGATTTGCCGATGGTGTGCAGCGGGGAGAAGCCGACGCGCACGGAGGCGCTGAAGTATTACCGGAAGGCGACGGAGCACTACGAACTGGAATTGCGGTTGTTTGAGCGCGTGACGCGAGTAGACGGGCACGACGGCGCGTTCACGGTGGTGACGCAGACGGAAGCGGGAAGGGAAGAGCAGTACGCGGCGAAGAAGATTGTAGTGGCGACGGGCTACTACGATTTGCCGAATGAGATGGGCGTGCCGGGGGAGCATCTGCCACATGTTTCGCACTACTACACGGAGCCGCATGAGTATTGGCATGAGGATGTTGTGGTGATTGGGGGAAAGAATTCGGCGGTGGAATCGGCGCTGGATTTGTGGAGGAATGGCGCGCGGGTGACGCTGCTGGTGAGGGGCGCGGAGCTGGGGATTCCATCAAGTATTGGGTGAAGCCGGACATCGAGAATCGCATCAAGGCAGGGCAAATTCGGGCGGTTTTCAAGGCGCGGGTGAAGGAGATTGTGCGCGACGCGGTGTTGATCGAAGACTGGAAGACGACGCGACCGGTGCCGGCGAGGCAGGTGTTCGCGCTGACGGGGTATCACCCGGATTATAAGTTCATCGAGGCGCTGGGAGTGAAGCTGGATGCGGAGAGCCGGCGGCCGGCGCTGGATCCGGATACGCTGGAGAGCAATGTGAAGGGGATTTATCTGGCGGGGGTGGTGGTGGCAGGGCGGCATACGAATGAGATTTTTATTGAGAATGGAAGATTTCATGGGAAGCAGATTGTGGGGGCGGTGAAAGGATAGTTATCAGTTATCAGCGATCAGGAAACGGTTTGGCGGCGCGGCTTGGGCTGCGCCGTTTTTGTTTGAGGCGACCAGTTATCAGGGACCAGGAGGCGGGATTCGAAAAGCGACACTCGAAAGACGAAAAGCGAAAATCGGAGACAGAGCCAAGACGCAGTGGTGGTGCCACGATCCCTCCGCTACGCGGCCCGACGCGCCACACTACGGCGCGAAGGAAAGAATCGGGCCGCTCCGGTCCCTCCGGGCGGCACGATGACAGTTTTTGGATAAGGGGGCAGCCCTCAATGCGGGATGACAGATGTGGCCCGGACGATGTGCGTTTTCGCAGAGTTCGCGGAGGACGCAGAGAAGAGTTGGGAAAAGGCGAGTTTGCGGGGGTTAGGAGGGGTTTGTTAGACTGAGAGACCTATGGCATCGCTCCTTTGGGAAGTCGGGGAATCGGCCGTGACGCTGGCGAAGGGATTTGCCGTCACGTTCAAGAACATGCTGCGGAAGACGGTGACGGAGAACTATCCGTACCAGCCGGTGAATTTCCAGCCGCGCTACCGCGGGATTCACGTGCTGCAGCGCGACGAGGATGGGCTAGAGAAGTGCGTGGGATGCTTTTTGTGCGCGGCGGCGTGTCCCGCAAACTGCATTTATATTGAGGCGGCGGAGAATACCGACAAGGAACGGATTTCGGCGGGGGAACGCTACGCGAAGGTGTACAACATCGACTATTCGCGGTGTATTTTCTGCGGATATTGCGTGGAGGCGTGCCCCACGGACGCGATTACCCATGGACACGGGTTTGAGTTGGCCACGTATGACATCAACTCGCTGGTGTACCGCAAGGAACAATTGCTGGAGAAAGTTGGCGGGGAGATGCCGGCAGGGGCTCGATCGTAGAAATTAGAAATCAGAAATTGAAAATTAGAATTGACGGCAGGAAGAGCGCTCCGAGAAATCGGGGCGTTTTTGTTTTTGGGGGGATGGAGAAAGAGGGACTGTAACACAGAGGGAAGAACACAGAGAGTACAGAGAAAGAAGGCTGGTGATTGGGTGAAATCGAGGAGAGATCCCTCCACTGCGCGGCCCGACGCGCCGAACTACGGCGCGGAAGAGAAAATCGGGCCGCTCCGGTCGGGATGACGGTTTCTATCTAAGGCCGCGGACTTCACGGCGGAGTGACAGTTGTTGGTGCGGGCAAACTACGGCGCGGCAAAAGAAAGTTGGGCCGCTCCGGTCCCTTCTGCGGCGGGCAAGCGGGATGACAAGTGGTGCGGTGGGCGGGGCTTTGACGGAGGGGAAGAGTATAGAGCGGGCAGGAGAATGAACGCGGAACCGGGCATATAAACCTATGCGTAATATTAGAGTCTTATAATATATATACCGGTGCCAGGACGTAATGCAGCGAGGTGAGTTGTGCAGAGCGCTGATACGGGCTTGGCGAGCAGGAAAGCGCGGAGTTGCGGAAGCGAAGTCGCGCGAAATGAGAAGCGGTCGGGGCTTGCGGCGCGGCGGAACCGCGATGATGTAGACACAATTCTCCTGATGCTGCCGATGATTCCAGCGGCAGCCAAAAACAAACCAAAAAGACACGAAACCTTGAGGCGCGCGGACGAAACGTCAAGCTCTTGCACGGGCAGCGCGCGGCGGAACGATGCGATCCCCCAAAAAGTTATCGGACGCACGACGCCCCTTGTTTTCGGGGGGTGCGGGCGCGGTGGCAGTCTCTTCGGCGAGGACGGTGCGTTCGCGCTGATCCATCAGCCAGCGCGCCAGCATAGCCGCGGTGTTTTCCTCGAGGTACTGATCCACGAGCGCTCCCAATTCCTTGCGCAGATTCGCTGCATGAGCGAGGCGGGAAAGTTCATAACTCTGGAGAGTATTGCGGGAGGCGGTGAGAAGGAATTCCCAAGGCGGCTGGGTGTAGTAGGGGTTCACGAAAACCTCCTGGACAATGTGCTGTGGATAAGACGAAGAGACAATACTACAACGATAAATATAGCTACTAGTATTACTGAGGTTACTAACCTGTGGAAATCTGTGCAAACAGTGGAAAACTTTTTGCGCGCCTGCAGCGGTTGCGCGGGCGATTACGAAGATCCTGACCGCAGCGCTTGGGAGCCCGATCCCGAAGAAAACGAAGAAGATACACCTACCGCGGACACACCGGGCAAGGAACGGCACGACTGAAGTCATGCCCTCCCAAAAGCGGAGAAGCGGCGGCGGATTTGTTGGAGGTGGAGGAGGAAGAACGGAGACGAGCGGAGGAGACAATGAGCGTGAAGCCGGAGATGGCGTTTGATGTTTGCTGGGAAGTGTATCGCGGGGCCAGGGAAGTGCTGGAAGCGAAGCGGGGGATCACGGCGCTGACCTGGGAGGCGGACGCGAAGTATGCGTGGCGGCCGGATCTGCGGCCGAAGCTGAAAGATTGGGTGGCGGATTTTGCGTTGGCGGGGCAAGCGGCGCTGGAAGGGCCGCAGCAAGCGTCGCGGATGGTGCTGTTCCGGCTGTATTACCTGGGGCTGACGCCGTATGAGCGCGCGCGGCATTTTCTGGGCTTGAGCGAACGGAGCTGGGTGAACTGGTCGGAGGAGATACGGAGGAGATGCGGGGAGGAGTTGCTGCGGAGGGATTTGTTTCCGCCGAGGAGGTACTTTAACGGGGCGGAGTGAGGAGAAGAGAGTTGGTGGCGTTGGATCGTCAGCAAGAGGGCACGCGAGAATGTGTCGCACCTACGGTGCTCGATTTGGATTTGATGGCTTACCCAGCCCTGACGGGCTGGGCTAACTTGTGGCGCGCCTGCGGCGCTGGAACCGTTGCAGAGTCAGACCCAAGAATGAAGAGAAGCAAGTTGGTGCCGTTGGATCGTCGGAGCCCACCCTTCGCGAAAGGCGCGAAGGATGGGGCACTCTCAAGATCATTTGAGAGGGTAAGCCAAGAGGGGAACCCAAGAGCACAGTCAGGAATGACTGTGCGACAAAGCCGGGCCCTACAAAGACCAACACAAGAACCGACCTGAAGGTCGGCCACTACAATAAGAGGGGGTCGCCCTGGCGGAGGAGACGGCCGGATTCGGAGGAGGGGACGCGGGTGTTGGTGGCGAAGCGGTAGAAATGGTCGAAGCGATCGCGGGGGGACCACGCGGGCAGGGTGGCTTGGCGTTGTTGGGTGAAGCGTTTTTGGAAGCCTTCGATGGGGATGCCGGTGAAGGGATCGCGCGGGGGGACGGGGCAGCGGGCGCAGGGATTGCTGCCCTCGAAATGGACTTCGCCGATTTGGAAGCGGACGAAGCTGCGTTCGTCTTCGCCGAAGAGTTGGTCTTCCCAGAAGGCGGGCACGCCATCGATTTCGAGGGTGGTGCGGAAGCGAAGGCGGACTTCGTCGAGTGTGAGGCCGGGGAACCATTCGCAAACGGCTTGAAGCGAAGCGGTGGAGACGATGGTGGGGCCGTTGGCGATGGTGTCGTCGGGAAAACCGCCGGGGGAATAGCGAACGAGGATCTGCTGCTCGAAGAACACGCTGAACCATTCGGCGGCGTCTTCGTGGCCATCGGGGAACGAGAAAGTGTGCGTGGGAATGCCGCGGCGGTCGCCGGGAACGGAGAGAGTGACACTGCGCAGGTCGGAAGAGAAGGCGGCGCGGATCAAGTGAACGGCGGGAGTGCGCTTGCCGTTGACCCAGCGGCCATCCACGGAATAGAGCGCCCAGGCACGGTCAAGCGCGAGGCCGCCGGAAGGACCGATGCGCGCCTCGGTGACGGAAATGGGGTCGAGTGATTTGATGGGATGGAGGCGCAGGTTTGCGAGGCGCGGATTTACGTTGGAGAGGGGCACGAGAAGAGTTTAGCAGAGGTTGGCGGAGGACCTCACCCTGGTAAACAGGCGAGGTAGCGGATGCGAAGAAGTAACCTCGCGGAGCTGGCGAGGCGGGGCTGAAATTGAAGAGAGATCCCTCGACTGCGTGACCCGACGCGCCAGAAGACGGCGCGAAGAAAAACCATCGGGTCACTCCGCTCGGGATGACAAATCTGCGAATGTGCAGGAAGCCAAGAAAAAACCTCAGGTTTGAAGGACTGAGCTACGGCGAACGTGGACGGCTGGTGGGCGGGGAGTTGTAGTTTGGGGGCGCGCTTGCGGCCGTAAAAGCGGCGGCCCTTCGGTACTCCCTTCGAGGCTCAGGGCAAGCGGGTAAACAAGCCGCACTCTAAATTAGCTGCCGGCGACGGCGACGAGATGGCGTTGAGTGCGAATGCTGCAGGAGGAGGCGGCGAGTTCCTTGTTGCGGGCTTCGACGGCTTGCGCGAAGTTGAGCAGCGGCGAGGTGTTGATGGAGGCCACAGCACCGCCATGCGCGAAAGCAACGGAAATTTCCGCAGGAGTGATGTGGTCCGGGAATTCGGCGATGGCGAGGAGGTCGAAGCGGCCGGTGGTGAAAAATGTGGCCTGCAGGGAGCCGCCGAGTTTCTCGAGGGGAGCGCGAACCACGGCGAAACGGTCCTGGGGAGCGTGGGCCAGGTGGCTCCAAGCCTGATTGGTGAAACTGATCTGAAGAGAGTAGTGGGACATAGTGGTCTCAATTCTGGGGGTGGGGCCAAGGGGTCTGGGAGTACAACCGTGCGCCGGTGTGATGTGCGTGTCAAGCGAGAAGAACAGATATGAAAGAGAATTTATATGGATGATCGGGTTTGGAAAGGGAATGCGCGGGAAAAGCGAAGAGCGGGAGTTGCGGATGCTGGTGGGAAATAAAGAATAACGATATTGCAAGAGGCGCAAAAACTGACCAGCATTTGGTTAAACGATTAACAGCCGAGGTTGAGCTGTCACGCGCCTTGCACGGGCCACGCTGCGCACGGGTTGGCTGGGATCAGCGGCTGGCGGAAGCGCTCGCGGCAGATTCCGAGGTGATGGATTTGTAGCCACTGGTGCCGGCTTTGCGCAGAGCTTCGAGGGCCTGTGCGGCGGTGAGCAGCGCGATGGTATTAATTTTGGAGACGGCGCCGCCACCCGCGAAGGCCATGGAGATGGCCGCGGCGGAGATGGTGTCTGGCATTTCGGTGATGGCCAGGACATCAAAGTCACCGAAAGCGAAGAACGAAGCGTGGACCTTGCCACCGAGCTTTTCGATGGGGGCGCGGACGGCTTCCAAGCGGTCCTGGGGGTTTTGCATCAGACGGGCCCAGGCTTCCTTGGTGTAGCTAACCTGATGACAGAAATAGGGCATGGCGGTCTCCTTTGTTTGGCTGAGGGCCTTCGACGGAATTGCGGGACTATGCGCTTGGGGAGTGGGGGAGTCAAGGGGAATATTGGTGGGAAGCGGCCCGGAGAAAGACTACGCAGAGCGCGCGGAGAAGAAAAAGAGAGCGTCGGAGACTGTGTTGCGGCTAAGGTGCTGAGGAATTTCGGGTTGTCGGCAGGGCAGGCAGTGGTAAAGGCGGCGACGAGCCGCCGCACCCCAAAGCAGCGGCGAGGTGGGAAATATTTTTATGGGGTAATGAATATTTCTCTTGACAAGTTAGTGAAATATGGTAAACTATGAAGCGTAGAGAAGTGCGACTGGCCCCGGACGAGTTCCGGGGCTTTTTGTTTTTGGGGAGAGCTTTTTAAGGGATAGCGGCCGGGGGAAGTCACGAGGCCAACAGAGGAAAGCGAAAAGGAGATTTCAGACATGCCAACGTATTCAAATACAGTGCCGCCCATCGCGATCGCCGCGGGCGATTCGTATGCGGTCATCAATAACGAGAACCCCCAGCCGGCCCTGCCGTACAAGAGCGCGCAGGTTGCGTTGGCGCCGGGGTTGCGCGTGACAGCGCAGAGGATTTCGGCGGAGGTGACGTTTGCAGCCGCGCCCGGGGCGTTCAGTTTCCAATTGCAGACGGCGGACAGCGACGTCGACGCGAGCTATTCGCCCGAGGGATCGGCGGTGACGGCACTCACGGGGACAAACGTGGCGCGCATCGAGTTGAACAACGTGGTGGCGAAATTTGTGCGGCTGGTTTTCAGCAGCTTGACCAACAACGTGGCGGTGACGGCGAAGATCTCCTGCTGAGTGGAAAGGTTATCAGCGATATCAGATATCAGCGATCAGGAAGCAAGAAAGAGATCGTGCCGCGAGCGATCCTGGTGGATTAACCGCGGCGGCAGCGGGAACCAATGAAAAAGTGCAAGGCATTTTATCCGATCGCGGGATCGCGAACGGCTTGGATTCCGTGTGTGCAGAAGGCGGAAGCGGGCTCGGAATATTGCCGGCAGCATGGAGACGCGATTTTTGGAGCGATGCTGGGGGCGATCGTGTACGAAAAGGCGGTGGATGAGGCGGTGCATGTGGAAGCAGAGAAATGGCCGCGACGAACGGAAAAGACAACGCGGAGAGGCAGGCAGGACGGATAAGGGAAGAGTGATCAGTTTTCAGTTGTAGATTCTCTGTTTCGGAGAAGAGAAGAGAGACCCAAGACCCAGGCACAGACTCCGTGCCTGGAGCACCCGGCGAGGTATGTCGTAGGAACGGGCTGGAGAAGAGTGGAGAGCCAGACGGAGGAGAAGGATGGCTTGCGTACGGACAGTGACGATGAGGGCTTTCCGGGGGATGGATACGTTCTCCGGAGAAATGCGCGTCATAGGGGGATCCCGGGCGCGCCGGGGAGTGCGCCGGCAGAATCACCGGGCGAGTTGCAACTTGCCGACAGAGCTGGCGGGGTCTGACGCCGGACGTGGATTGACCGCTGGCGGGAGTGCGCACACCTCCGCCGCACACGCTGCGGACCACAAGACGGACGCTGACTCGGCTAAGACGAAGGTGAAGAAGGGCAAGCGCACTCCCGACAAAAAGAAAAAGAGGAAGAGCAGCACGAAAATGGGGACCGGCGGAGGAGACCGTCTAGTGGAAAGTTTGTGGGATGAGAGAGCCGAACTGGACGGAGGAGTACCACTCCCGGAAGACGGGGTGGGGTATGTAGATGCGGTGAACGTCAACATCGACCTAATCCGGCTAACGGAACTGTTGTTGCGGGGAACGGACGAGAAGTCGTCGAAGAGTTTGTTGGAGCGGTTGCTGGAGATGAGGTACGGGAAGAATGCGCGCGCGGTGGAGAGACAGGTTCGAAGCCGACGGTGATTGATATCGCGGGGATGACGAAAGACTGAGGAGGAAGGAATGGCAAGTCCAAAGGTAGTTTTCATCGGAGAAGTGGCACAGATCGCGGGAGTGGGGGCAGTAGTGCTGGGCGTGGTGTTGAGCCTGCATCACTGGGGCGCGGCGGCGGCGCTGATCGGCGGCATTGCGGCTTTTTTTATAGGTAAGAAGCTGCGGGCATCGTAGGCAAAGGGGATCCCGCGAGGTGGGCGAACAGCTCGATCTTGGAAAGCTATATCGCGCCTTCGACAGGCAACGGGAATTTCACAACTCCAAGAAGAAATACCGGCTGTTTGGCGGCGCCGCGGGGCCTGGCAAGACGAAGGCTCTCTTGTGGGAAGCGATCCGCAAGGCGCTCTTGCATGATGGGTGTGACACGTTGCTGTTGCGGCGGACGTTTCCCGAACTGGAGGCGTCGCTGGTGGCGCAGTTCCGGCGAGACGTGCCAGCGTCTGCTTACCGCAGCTTTAACGAAGCGAAGCACATCGTTACGTGGAAGAACGGATCGACGACGCGATTTGGGTACTGCCGGAATGAGAATGATGTTTACCAGTACCAGGGCGCAGAGTTTTTGTTCATCGGGATCGATGAGCTGACGCATTTCACGTTGAAGCAGTGGCAATTTCTGACTTCGCGGAACAGGTGCCCGATTCCGGGGACGTTTCCGTGTATGGCGGGGGCGACGAACCCGGGGAATATCGGGCACGCGTGGGTGAAGGCGCTGTGGGTGGACAAAGCGCCGCCGACGGGATTCGAGCGGCCAGAGCAGTACGATCCAAAGGATTACGACTTCATACGCGCGCGGATTGCCGACAATCCGATTTACGCGAACGACCTGAATTACCGGAAGACGCTGGAGGCGCTGCCGGAACAACTGCGGAAAGCGTTTCTGGACGGGGACTGGGACGTTTTCGCGGGGCAGTATTTTGATTTGTTCGAGATTGGGCGGCACACGGCGCGGCCGGAAGAGATCGGGATGCAGGCGTGGTGGCCGCGATGGATTTCGATTGATTGGGGATTCCAGCATCCCAGCGCGGTGTATTGGCATTGCGCGATGCCGAGGGAAGTGGCCAGTGGCGAGTGGCGAGTGGCGAGAGCGAAGAGGGATCCCTCGACTGCGGCCGCAAAGGCAGCGGCCTCCGCTCGGGATGACAGTTTTGGGTTAGGCGCGGACGGAGCTAAGGATGGTGCCACGGGCCGGATTGTGACGTACCGGGAGTTCGTGCAGAACGGATTGTCGCCGCGGATGCTGGGGCAGGCGATTGCGGAGCGTTGCAAGGACGAGAAGATCCAGGAGATTTACCTTTCACCGGATGCGTTCGCGCACCGGACGAGCGAGGCGTCGATCGCAGAGCAACTGGGAGAAGTGCTGGCGACGAATGGATTGCCGCGGCCTTCCCAAGCGGATGACGATCGGATTGGCGGATGGCAGTTGATGTACCAGTTGCTGGAGCAGGACGCCTGGGTGATCACGGAGAATTGCGGGAAGTTGATTGAGTGCTTGCCGCAACTGGTGCGGGACAACCGGCGGGTTGAGGATGTGCGCAAGGTGGAAGGCGACGATTCGGCGGACGCGGCGCGGTATGGAATAGTTCCCGGCGCAAGATACGCCGGTGTTGGGGCATCCGCCAGAGGCGGACCCGGGGCGGGGCAGGCTCCGCCCCTTTATTCTCAAGTGCGATTCATGCCAGGAATGCCGCTGGGCGAACAGATCGCGCGGCAAGTGACCGCGGAAGATCCGACTTCGCGAGCGATCCAGTTTCAAAGGCTGGAGGCGGAGGCGCGGAAGCAATTTGGGCCGCAGCGATTGCCGCGACGGCGATGGAATTGGTAGGCGAAGCGAACTTAAGACGCGAAGGGTGGGGCGATGTTGGAGTTCGTGAAAAGACTCTTTAAGACGCGGTATGTGGGGATGCTGGAGGAGGAAGTGGCGCGGCTGCGGGGGGAAAACCGGGCGCTGCTGAATTCGCTGCTGGGGACGGCGGGATTTCCGCCGGTGGAATTTGCGGAGCCGGTGAAGCCGGTGGAACTGCCTAGATTGCGGAAGAGATCGTGGCAACAGGTGCAGAGGAAGAATGAATTGGACGCGATGAAGGGATGATGGGGCGGGGGAAAGCGAAGATTCAAAGCGAAGAACTAACGCAGAGGACACAGAGAGCGCAGAGTTCACAGAGAAGAAATCATGAGAGACGGCATGGACAACGCGACTAGAGATTGGGAAGCGGGGATGACAGCTCCGGCGGATGGGAATGCGGGGGCGGGAGACGCTGGGGCGAAGTTCGGAGGGATTCCTCGCCCCGACGAAGCGTACGGGGCGCAAAACCGGCGCTCCGCAGACTTCGTTGGGAATGACGGGATGCGGAGTCAGGTGAGCCAGGGAGTGGACCTGGGGCCGAACTTTGAGCGGTTGGAGGAAGAGCGGCCGGAACTGGTGAATGCGCTGCGGGAGCTGGTGCGGCAGTATCGCCAAGAGGGCGTGACGGCGCGGCGGCACGAGATTCGGCGGATTCGCCAGGCGCGGCTTTTCTGGCAGGGGTTGCAGTACGCGTGGTGGAACCCGAATGACATGAACTGGCACCTGCCGTTTGAGCAGAAGTTTAATGATGACCGCGCGCTGGAAGAGATGCCGCGGTACCAGTTTGTGACCAATTTTTATCAGGGGTTCGGGCTGTCGTTTGTGGCGGTGCTCTCGCAGGATGTGCCGAGCGTGCGGTTTTATCCGCAATCCGCGCAATCGTTGGTGGATATTGCCGCGGCGCGGGCGGCGAGTGACGTGGCGGAGCTGGTTGAGCGGAATAATCATGTAGAGCATCTGCTGACTTCGATTGGGTATTTTTTGTGGACGGATGGGAAGCTGGGCGCGTATGTGCGGTACGTGAAGGATGGGCAGCGGTTCGGGTTTCGCGAGGAAGAGATTTTGGCGGCGGTGGAGATACCGCTGGGGGAGGATGTGTGGGTTTGCCCGGAGTGCGGGAAGGAGACTCCGATCGGGGGAGAAAAGGACGGTGACCAGCGACCGGCGACCAGCGATCAGGAGGCTAATCAAGACGCGGGGAACTTGCCTCGATCCCTCCACTCCGAGCCGCCAAAGGCGCGGCTCTCCGGTCGGGATGACAATTACGGAATTGGCGAGGATGACGGATCGTTGAGTGCTGAGGCTGGGGAAGGCCTCACGCCTGAAGGGGTGAGCTACACGTGCCCGGGGTGCGGGGCGGAGTTGGGCGAGAAGGATTTGCGGAGGGCGGAGCGGGTGACGGTGCCGCGAGTGGTGGAGACGCGGCGCGTGGCAAACGGCCAGGAAGTGATTTCGATTGCCGGCGGGCTGGAACTGAATACGCCGGTGTGGGCGAACGAGATGCACGAGTATCCGTACCTGCAATGGCAGGCGGAAGTGCACCGCGCGAAATTGAAGGCGGCGTATCCGCTGGCGGCGGGAAAAATCGAGGCAGCGCCATCGCAGGGGCCGGAGGATGTGTACGCACGCGTGTCGCGGCTGAGCGTGGAGCAGGGGCTGCCGTCGATTCATCCCGGCGACGCGCTGATGAACCTGATTACGTTTGACCGGACGTGGCTGCGGCCTTGGGCGTTCTACGGGATTGAGAATGAAGAGGTGCGGAACGAACTGCTGGCGCTCTTCCCGGATGGCTGCTACGTGGGGTTTGCGGGCGATGTGTACTGCGAGGCGCGCAACGAGAGTATGGACGATCACTGGCGGGTGCTGCACGCGCTGCCAGGGGACGGGCAGAACCGGCCGAGCGTGGGCGATTCGCTGGTGCAGGTGCAGGAACGCTACAACACGCTGAGCAACATGCAGGCGGAAACGTATGAATACGGGATTCCGCCGATTTACGCCGATCCGCAGGTTTTGGATTTTGATGCGCTGGCGAACCAGGTGGCGGAGCCTGCAGCGCACTTTCCGGCGCGAGCGCGGCCGGGGCAGCCATTGGCGGCAGGATTTTTCCAGCCGGCGGCGGCGCAAGTGCCCCCAGACATGATTCGCCACCAGCAGGATTTGATTGGGCCGGTTTCGCAATTCTTGACGGGGCTGTTTCCCGCGGTGTTCGGCGGAAACATGGAGGATGTGAAGACGGCGAGCGGCTATGCGCTGGCGCGCGACCAGGCGATGGGGCGATTGGGATTGGTGTGGCGGCGGCTGAAACAGTTTTATGGCGAAGTGATGCTGCTGGGCGTGGACTGCTTCCGGAAGAACCGGCCGGAGGACGTGGATGTGCCGCTGCTGGGGCCCGATGGGACGCTGGACGCGCGCATGATTCGCGTGGGTGATTTGAAAGGGAATATCTGCGTGCATCCGGAGGCGGATGAGACGTTCCCGCGGCTGAAGTCGCAACAGAGCGGCGTGCTGCAGCAGTTGTTTGGACTGAAGGACCCTCTGATTCAAGAGGCGTTGGCGGAGCCGGCGAACCTTGGGTACATCAAGAATGTGCTGGGATTGACGGAGCTGGTGATACCTGGGCGAGGATGCGCGGAATAAGCAGTTGCGAGAGATACAGGTGTTGCTGGGGAGCGCGCCGATTGTGATTCAGCAACGTGTGGGAGGTGGTCAAGACGCGGAAGTCCCAGCCGGGATCCCTCGACTCCGGTCTGCCGAAGGCGCAGACCTCCGCTCGGGATGACAATCCGATGGGCGGTGGAGTTGTGGTGCTGCCGTCGGTGGCGGTAGATTTGCTGATGGATGAGCATGCGGTGGAGTTCGAGGAGTGCAAGCGGTGGGCGAATTCGGAGGCGGGGCAGTCGGCGAAGATGACGAATCCAGCGGGGTTTGCGAATGTGCGGGCGCATGCGGAAGCGCCATCTGCGGGTGATGCAGAGTAACGTGACTCGTGGTTCGATAACTCGTGACTCGTAGAACGTGAGAAACGGCCACCTTTAATCGCCTCTTGGCGGGCGTCGAAGTTTCGGAAGCGGTGAAGCCGCCAGGCGCCTCTAGCCAATACTGCGCAGAGATTGTGCAACAAGTGGAGGTAAGGAATGGCTCCGACTCGTCGGAGCCATTTTCGTTTTATGGAACACGGCATGAATGCGGGTACGGCAAATATGGACTGGAACTACGACCGAAGTGTTTGCGCTGACGGATGAGCAGATTTTGGGGATGGAGCCGGCAGGCGGGAGTGGCGAGTGGCCCGACGCTGACGGATGAGCAACTGCTGGAGGACGCCGGAACGAGCGCGGAACGGGGCGCGGCGGAAAACGTTGCGGGCGGAAAAGCGACGGACGGGGATGCGGCGCGGCCGGAAGTAGCGGGGCAAGCGAAAGAGATTGGGGCACAGGCGCCGCCACAGTGGCTGGCGGAGAGGATGCGCGATCCTTGGCATGGGGATGAGGCGAAGGAGCTGTGGGAAGGCGCGGTGCAGGCCAGGCAGGAGGCGGCGGCTTATCGCGAGGCGATTGCGACACCTGCCGAGGCTCGGGCGCTGAAGGAGATTTATCCCGGGGGAGTGAACGAGGCGAAATCGGCGGCGGAACGCGCGCGGCAGTTGGAGGAGTTTGATGGAGCGTATTTTGGCGCGGCGGGGAAGCCGGCGGAGGAGTTGAGCGCGGCGCGGGTGCAATTGGCGCAGAGATTGATGGAGCAGGATCCTGCGGCGTTTCGAGAGATGGTGGCGGCGGGGGTGCGGTTGCTGGAGGGGCGCGGGCAATCGGTGGGGCATCGCGATGGGAGGCAAGACGCAGGGAGCAAGCCAGGGTCCCTCGACTCCGGTCTGCAAAATGCGCAGACCTCCGCTCGGGATGACAATCGTTCAAAGGAAATTAGAGAGGACACGACGGGGACGGCACAGACCCCTCGCGGCTCAGGGCAAGCAGAAGTGTCTGTGCCACCTGAGGTCGCGAACCATTACGTTGCGTTTGAGAAGGCGACGAATGCGGAGTTGGAGAAGAGCGTGGGCGGAGCAATTGCGCGAGCGATGGAGCAGGCGCTGCCGAATTTGAGGAGCCTGGATCGCGCAGGGCGAGACTGGGGCTGCGCAGGGAACACCTTTGCAGGAAAGATTGGGCGCGGCCGTGCGCGAGGATGTGGAAGCGGCTCTGAAGAGCGACGCGCAACTGGGCGAGCAAGTGGCTAGGATTTTGGGGGCGCGGCGGTTTGACGATGCCGCGCGGGCTCAGGTGGTGCGGGTGATCGATGCGCGGGCACAGCAGCTGGTGCCCGGCGCGGTGAAGCGGGTGGTGGGGAGTTGGACGACGGCGACGTTGGGGACGAAAGGGAAGAGCCGGGCGGCGGAAGAGGGATGTGGTGATTCGCGAGCGGGTAGCGAAACCGCTGGGAAGGCTGCGCCTCAGACTGGGAAGAACGCCAGAATTCCGGACGGATGGAGAGTCCAGAGCCGCGGACGCCCGGGCGAGCGGCGAGTCGCGGGCGTGTGGATTACGGGAAGTTGAGCGACGAACAGATTCTGGATATGAGCTAATCGCGCGGAACAGGTGAGCACGGTTGCCCCGTTCACAAATCACGCTGCTGATCAAACAATCCTTCTGGAGGTGAACTTATGGGGCACCATGCGTCCTGGCTCGAACGCGCGATCGATGTTTTCAAGCCGCAGCCCGGGTCTCCGCCGAAACCGCACGCTCCGCACGTGGACCAAAGCGCCTGGAACCAATCCGTGGAGCAGAAGCACGTCATTCCCGGCTTGACCGTGCGTCAGGTGGGCCTGAGCGTCTTCGGCGAGACGCGCTCGCTTCACGACAGGCCCGGTTCCAATGAGCCCATTGGCGCCGCACGGCAAAGAGTGGCCCACGCGATGATTAACGACGCGGAGCTATCTCACCGAACGGTTAAGCCGCGCAACGCAGTCCATGCGCCGGTGGAGCCTTCGGGAAAGGCACTGCGCAATCCCGAGGAGCGCGCCGCCTACGAATCCTCCATGCATGCTGCGCGCGAAGCGTACCTCAGCGGCCATGACCCAACCAACGGCGCGACTAATTTTCGCTTGCATCCGACGCCGAATCGGTCCAACTGGAAATTCCCAAAGGGCACGCCGGAGGGCCTCACGCTCAGCACGCAGTCCGGTCCCAATGACAATTCCTTTCTCGGGGACGTCAAATCGCATACTGCTTGGGTGGACACGTACCTTCCCGGCAGAGACGAAAAGGAGCCGAAAACGAGAAAAAGAAGATACGGAGCGGGTCCGGTAGGTTGGCCTTGGCTACTTATCCACAAAAATCTTCCTGGCGGACTCGATGCAGACAGCTTGCATCTTCCCCTTCTTCTCAGGTTCAAGCGGACAAATTTCAAAGTCGGCAAAAACATCGGGCGGGAAGAACTCCGTTTCCATGGGAAACGGCATCTCCGGATATTGCTTCCAGCGCCGAGGGTCGCCGTAAATGCTATTTAGGTTCGTGGGGAATTCCGGGTTAGTGCAATCGTCGTTGTTGTGGGGCGGAAAATGCGAGGGGCCATTGCATACATGAGGAGACGCCGGGTCCCAACCTTCCAGATGTACCAAGGAGCACCCGCGCCCCAGAACGAGAGCCGGCCGCGCGTCCAATAACACATTGCGGCGTTCTCCGGCGTCTTACACGGAATCTTGCGGGCGCTGGCACTTGGAGAAGCCTTTGCGGATGGCTTCGCGTGGTCCTGCGAGGCCCTTTCTGCTTCGCGCGTCGCGGGCGTTTGAGGTTTACCTGGCAGGTCGGCCGCGAGCGAGGCCGCCAGGGCGAGGAGAATAAGCGTTCCACTCGTGAGCACAGTTCTCATGCAGTCAATATAACATACCTGCTAACGAACGCAGGCCTGAACACCTAACCCAAGAATTTTGGCGCCTTCTCGCAAGACGCCTGCCTGCCCTTCTGAAGCGGGGCAGCACATCTAAGGAGAAAAAACAATGCCAGCACAAGCAAACGCGAATGTCATCGCGTTGCAGCTCGAGAAGGTGCGCGACAAGGTACCTTTGCTCTATGAGCGCGACGACATTCTTTTAACGATGATCCAGCAACGAGGCGACGTGGAGAAAATCTCTTCACGCAATTTGCGCCTGCCGTTGCAGGTGAATCCCGGCGGGAAGGCCGGCTCGTACAACGCAGACGGCAGCGACCTGGGCCGCGGCTCGGGAACCCCTTATGACGTCGCGCAGGTGTCGCCGATTTTCTTCCGCTTCGCGATTGAAATCACGAAGCTGGTGGAAAACGCGACCACCGGAAGGGAACGCGCCGATCGAAAACGCGGCCAAGCGGGAAGTGGCCAACGGAATGAAACAATTCCGCGCGTTCCTGGACAAGCTGATCCAGACCGCGGGAACGGGGTTTTGGGCACGATCACTTCGTTTAGCGGCACGACGTTGACAATGACGTGCCTTATGGCGCAGCGCTGGTGTATCGTCGGCGAGACAATTCAGGTGTACGACACGACGTTGACGACAAATCGCGGCACATGCACGGTGACGGCGGCGGAATCCGATCAGCCCGACACAAACGA
>CAWADS010000068.1:0-4267 GCA_963780785.1 Candidatus Acidiferrales bacterium | reverse complement strand
TCCAACTTGGAGGGGGGACAGGCCAGCAGACGCCGGAAGTTCATCTCCAATTGCGTGAGCCGCGAGGCCAGCCCGGGATCGCCGGAGCGACCGCGCAGGCTGGGCGCGACGGGTGATTCCGTGGAGAGTTCGAGAGGCTCCGCAGGATGGGCGGGCCCTTCCTCGGAAACATCAATGGCACGGGGCGGCGGCGGAGCAGGGCGTACTTCTTTTGGCGTTGAGACTGTTTGCTCGGGGCGTTTCGACAAGCGGCGATGATCCCGCCCGCCACGGCGGCCACGTCTGTGCCTCTTCGCAGGAGCACGTTCAGCGGCGCTCGCTTCCTGGGGCGCTTCTCCTTGTTGTGTCACTTCCGCTGCGGGAGCAGGGGTATCCTCTGCGACTGGCTCTGGCGAGGGCGAACTCATAGTGGCATCGCTTGCCGCAGCTTCGGGCAAATCCGCGGGAGCGGCTGGCGCGGGGATTTCCGCAGCCACCGTTGCACCAAGACGCGTGGCGCTTTCCTGCGCCTTGGTCTTCCAATCGGCGCGACGGAAGCGCTGCGCCGCAGTCATATACCATTTGCCGGCATCTTCGTTATTGCCATTCGACTCGAAATAGCGCGCCAGCTCAAAAGCGACCATGGCGTCGCGCGTTTTCAGAAAAAGAGCCGTGAGCTGTCCGGCGGGATCCTTGCCGGTCCGTGCTCTCCGGATTCTTGCGGTGATCTGCTTCCAATCGGCCATACAGTGATGGCATTCTAACAGCGAATTGGAACTTCTGCCAACGGGCGCGTCAAGAAACTTGCCGGACGTGTTGAGCGGCCCCGGCCGTCTGTTTACCGATTGACGCCGGAGCGTCCGCAAAGTATTCTTTCGCAGTTGTGCGAGGAGACGCAGATGCAAGCGCGCCGTGCCATTTTCGCGACCGTCCTTTCCTTTAGCCTCATGACCATTCCCGTGTGGGGAGCGCCCACGGCTGCGCTCGGGACCGTGATTGCCGCGGAGGGCGCTCATGTGGGTGAAGCGAAGGCGGAAGTCGGAACAACGGTGTACGGTGGCGATGGCCTCAGCACGGAAGTCCAAGGCAGTGTGCAGGTTCACGCGGGCAAGGCGCGGCTGCTCCTTCTGAGTTCCAGCATGGCCGTGTTCAGTGACGCCGCGGGCGCGCCCGCCGCAAAGCTTCTGACCGGCACAGCGACGTTTTCGACTGGGAATGCGCGGGCATTGACATTGTTTGCCGCCGCCGCGGCCATTCGCGCGCAAACCGATGCGCCCACCATCGGCCAGGTATCGTATATAGGCCCGAAGGAATTGCTGGTTCATGCGACGCGCGGGTCGCTGGTTGTAACCGTGGACAACGATACACAGATCGTGGCGGAGGGGACCTCCTACCGCGTGATGGTGGACCAGCCGGAAGAGATGGCTCAAGGTCCAGAGGGTGCAGGCTCGGGTAGGGATGGAGGGCCAGGAAGCGGCCGTCCACCGCGGAGGGCAGGGCGCAGCCATTTCATATATGTGGTTGGCGGTCTAACTGCCGTGGCGACTTACCTGGCGGTTTCGGAAGCGCTCGAAAGCGCGCAGCGGCCATAATCTCAAGGACACGAGCTTCAAACAAAGGGAAGGGCCACTGCCTGACAGAGGTGGTGGCCTTTTTCCTTTTGGAAGCGGAAGCGATTCCTATCCTACAAGCCGGCGACGACCTCAATTTCGACCAGAGCATCCTTGGGCAGCCGTGCGACTTGCACGGTTGAACGCGCCGGCGGGGCGGCGGAGAAATAGCGGGCGTAGACCTCGTTCATGGCCGCGAAGTCATTCATGTCCTTCAGAAAAACCGTGGTTTTGACGACATGGCTTAGGGACACGCCGCCCGCCTCCAGAATGGCTTTCAGATTTTCCAGCACGCGCCCTGTCTGCTGCTGAACAGTGACACCGGCAAATTCTCCAGACGCCGGGTCCAATGCAATCTGCCCGGAAATGAAAAGGAACCCGTTGGATTTGATCGCCTGGGAGTACGGCCCGATGGGTTTGGGGGCATGGGTGGTCAGAACGACATCTTTCATGGTGAGCTCTCCTTTCAACGCGGAGGAAAGAATAACAAAAGGGAGACGGGGAAGGGGAAATCAGTGAGACCTGCGGCCACGATTGCGAACGAAGCCGGTGTTGGAGTGATTGCGGTTGGCTTCGCGGCCGGCGATCAATTTTTCCGCCTGATCGTTCGAGAGGCCCTGATTGATCACGTCCAGAATCTGCTTTTCCGACATGCCCGTGTTCTTCAGGCGCCCGATCTGCGCGCTGGTAAGGGTGGGCAAACCCTGGACGCGGCGATGGACGATCGACTGGACCGTGGAATTGGAGAGCCCGATCAATTTGAGGGTAATGGCTTCCCCGCTGAGAATGTCGATCTGATCGGACTTGGCCATTTCCAGAATCTGCTCATCGGAATAGCCCGCCTGGGACAACTGAATGGCAGCATCGGCATTCGAAAAATCGTGATGGTGATCCCGAGCCGCCTTAAATAGCGCCAGGCACAAGTCATCGCTCGCGCCAACTCGCTTGAGTTTCGCTAGCTGGGCAATCTCCAAATCCGTCACATTGAGATTCTTGAGCTGGTCCACGCTGGAGGACCACATCCCCGACTGGTCGAGCGGGGCATAGTTGATCTTGGGTTGGGTTTGACACCCGGCCAGCGCCAGTACACACACACCAAGAAGCAGGAAGCATTGCCGCATGTATCCATTTTAGGCGGTGCAGCCGCGAGCGGGGTGACGTGTGCCTTCGTAGATACCGGACGGGCGGGCGGCGCGCGCTATACCTGGAAGGTACGCTCGACCCCGTAAACACCGTTGATGCGGCGGATGTTGGAGAGAATGGTCTCGAGTTGACGTTTATCGGCGATCTCCAGGCTGGCCTCAATGCGCGCGATTTGCCGGTCGGGCCGGCTATCGAGGGAACGGATATTGGATCCGGCCTCACTGATCACCGCGGTGATTTCCGCAAGCAGTCCGGGACGATCCTTGGAACGAATGAGCAGTTCGACGGGGAAGGTAGCCACGCCGCCGGCGCCCCATTCCACGGCAATGCGCCGCTCCGTCTGGTACAGCAGGTTCTGTACGTTGGGGCAGGTTCGCGTGTGAACCGCGACGCCGCGGCCGCGTGTGACGTACCCGATGATGTCATCCCCCGGAATGGCATTGCAGCACTTCGCGCGAAACACCAGCAGGTCGTCGTGGCCGCGCACGATCAGCGGCGCCTGGCCGAAGCCCAGCATGCGCTTGACGCTCTTGACCAAAGTCGGCTTCGCATCTTCCGCCGACTTCCCGGCATCCTTTGAAGGCTCGCCAAAATAGCGCGCCAGCACCTGCCGCGCGGAGTATTTGCCAAACCCCACGGCAGCAAAGAGATCCTCTGGCCGGGACATGCCGTACTCCGCGGCAAGTTTTTGCAGTTCTTCGTTGGGAATCTTCTTCAAACCCTTGGGGAAATTGCGCGATTCATTCTCGAGCAGACGCCTGCCCATTTCCGTGGCTTCTTCACGCTCCTGCGTATTGATGAAATGGCGGATTTTGCTCTTGGCGTGGGAGGACTTCACGAAGCTGAGCCAGTCGCGGCTGGGCTTGTGCCCCTTCTGCGTGAGAATTTCGACGACGTCTCCGCTCACGACCTCGTGCCGCAGCGAGACCATCTGCCCGTTGACCTTCGCACCAACGCACTGGTGACCCACTTCGGTGTGCACCGAGTAGGCAAAGTCCACGGGCGTGGCGCCCTTCGGCAATTCCAGCACGCGCCCCTTTGGTGTGAAGGCATACACTTCCACCGGCGCCAGATCCACCTTCAAAGTGGAGAGAAACTCGCCGGGCTCCTGCAATTCCTGGGACCATTCAATCAACTGGCGCATCCAGGCAATGCGCTGGTCATCGTCCGAGGAAACAGGCCGTCCGTCTTTGTATTTCCAGTGCGCCGCCACGCCCTGCTCGGCAATGCGGTGCATATCCTGCGTGCGGATCTGGATTTCAAAGGGCTGCCCGCCGTGAATCACCGTTGTGTGCAGCGACTGGTACAGATTCGGCCGCGGCATGGCGATGTAGTCTTTGAACCGGCCAGGCACGGGGCGCCAGATGTGGTGGACAACGCCGAGAGCCGCGTAGGAATTGCGCTCCGAATCCGTGATCACGCGAACGGCGAGAAGATCGTAAATCTGATCGAGGCCTCGCTCCTGCCGCACAATCTTGCGGTGCAGGGAACTCAAGCCTTTAACGCGGGCCTCCAATTCGGCGGGAATGCTGTCT
>CAWADS010000067.1:0-37743 GCA_963780785.1 Candidatus Acidiferrales bacterium | reverse complement strand
GCGGTCCCGCAACTGCGCCGCCTTCTCAAACTCGAACTTCTTCGCCGCTTCCCGCATCTGCGCTTCCAGTTTTCCCAGAATCTCGGCGAGCTGCTGCCTCCGAGCGAATGTTCGCCGTGGCCGCATCCAATTCCCCGGCATCCAGCGGCACCGTCACGTAATCCGCCTCCACGATGTGCGCCAGCTCCATGTCCACGCCCTTCACAATCGATTGCGGCGTGATGTTGTTTTCCTTGTTGTACTCAAGCTGCTTCGCGCGCCGCCGGTACGTTTCGCCGATCGCCTCGTTCATCGATTTCGTTCGCCGGTCCGCGTACAGAATCGCTTTCCCGGAAATGTGCCGCGCGCACCGCCCCATGGTCTGGATCAGCGAAGTCGTGCTCCGCAAATAGCCTTCCTTGTCCGCATCCAGAATCGCCACCAGCGACACTTCCGGCAGGTCCAGCCCTTCGCGCAGCAGGTTGATGCCGATCAGCACGTCAAACTCGCCCTTCCGCAAATCCCGCAAAATCTTGATCCGGTCCAGCGTCTCCACTTCCGAGTGCAGATACCGGCAGCGCACGCCAATCTCCGAAAAATATTCGCTCAAGTCTTCCGCCATGCGCTTCGTCAGCGTCGTCACCAGCACCCGCTCGTTCTTCTCCGCGCGCAGCCGTATCTCCTCCAGCAGGTCGTCCACCTGGCCCTTCACCGGACGCACTTCCACCTCCGGATCGATCAGTCCCGTCGGCCGGATCACCTGCTCCACCACCACTCCTCCGGACCGCGTCAATTCATACGGCCCCGGCGTCGCCGAAACGTAAATCACCTGATTCATGCGGTGCTCGAACTCCTCAAACGTCAGCGGCCGGTTATCCAGCGCCGACGGCATGCGAAATCCATAATCCACCAGCGTCTGCTTCCGCGACCTGTCGCCGTGAGACATCCCTCCCACCTGCGGAATCGTCGCATGCGCTTCATCCACGAACAGCAGGTAATCCTGCGGCACATAATCCAGCAGCGTTGGCGGCGCTTCTCCCGGCAAACGTCCGCTCAAGTGCCGCGAATAATTCTCCACGCCGTGGCAGTAGCCGATCGTGCGCATCATTTCGATGTCGAACATCGTGCGCTGCACCACGCGCTGCGCCTCCACAAACTTGTTCTGCTTCTCCAGCTCTTTCTTCCACCATCCCAGCTCTTCCTGGATGCCCACAATCGCGCGGTCGCGCTGCTCCTGCGGCATCACGTAGTGCGTCTTCGGATAGATGGGCACGCGCGCAATATCTTCCTGCCCCGCGCGGATTTCGCCCGTCAGCGGATCAATCTGCCGCAGCGTATCAATCTGGTCGCCCCACATTTCGATGCGGTAGCCCTGGTCTTCATACGTCGGATAAATCTCGATGATGTCGCCGCGCACGCGAAACGTTCCGCGCCTCAAGTCTTCGCTGCGCTCGTATTGGATATCCACGAATCGCCGCAGCAGCGCTTCCCGCGAAGTCTGCTGCCCCTTTTCCAGCATCACCAGCATTCCGTAATACGCTTCCGGCGAGCCAATGCCGTAGATGCACGAAACCGACGCGACAATCACCACGTCCCGCCGCTCAAACAGCGACCGCGTCGCGCTCATCCGCAGCTTGTCCAGCTCGTCGTTGATCGTCGCTTCTTTATCAATGTAGATGTCCGCGGAGGGCACATACGCTTCCGGCTGGTAAAAATCGTAGTAGCTCACGAAATATTCCACCGCGTTTTCCGGAAAGAAGTGCTTGAACTCGTGATAGAGCTGCGCCGCCAGCGTTTTGTTGTGCGCCAGCACCAGCGCCGGCCGGTTCGCCTCCTCGATCACCTTCGCCATCGTGAACGTCTTGCCCGAACCCGTCACGCCCAGCAGCACCTGGTGCTTCTCTCCCGCCTTCAAGCCCGCGCAGTAAGCTGCTCGATCGCGGCAGGCTGGTCCCCCCGCGGCTGGTACGTGCTGTGCAGCTTGAAATTCATCGTGAGCGTCTCCTGCTGGCCCGCCACCGCCAGCCGAAACCACCATTATACCGCGTCTCCTAAATCGCCATCTCACGGCCATTAGCGGGACAATGGCTCAGTCTCGCACAAACGTAACTCACAGGTGATCAGCACGGCTTCGATCCGAGGGTGTTTGTGGGGCAATTCTCCTGAACGAATTGAGTCAAACGTTCATGTCAGTGGGATATTAATCACTTAGGAGAATTCTCTCATTGGGAATAGGACATGGGAAAACTACTCATAGACCCGAAAGCTATGCTCGTCCTTACCATCCTAGGTCTTTTTGCCGGCCTCCTGACCTGCGTAGGCGTACAGCACTTCCCCCTACAATCTACGGAGTTTTTCCCGTTCAGCGGGATCATTTTTGCTTTCGCCTTTTCTTTATACTCGTGGTGGTTCGAATGCCTCCACTCACCGTGGAGAATACTCAGCTTCTTCATTGCTTCGACTGCGGCGTTCTATATCGCCATGTTCGCGGGTGCCCTCGGGATTCCGCTGATTCGGCTGTTTATCGAAGGAGGCGAATCTAACGCCGAGAACCTCAAAACGAGCGCCGTGTTTTTCGGTGGTCTCTTTGGTACGGCTCTGGTTGCATCGGCACGATACCTGTTCCTTTCCAACTCCCAAGATCATAAGGCTCTTCTCCGGAGACTCGGGCTCATAACTTCAGTCGGCGGCGTTCTCGGCGCGGCAGGTTTTGCTCTTGGGCCATCCCTCGGCACTGCAATCTGGGATTTGCTGCAATTGCTGCATTTTGTCGCCCCGTCTCAATCTTCTATGGGTGGACATTCGCTCGATACAGCTTCCTTTTTCTCCATGTTCGTGATGTGGCAGACTGGGATTGCTCCCCTGCTCGCTCTCCTTTTCCCGTACTCGCCAATCTCCGCGGAGACTCCTTCTGAATCTTCATCACCTCATCCAAGGAAAGGGCCTCTGTCCTTCCCCATGTGGAAGAAGGCTTTGGCAGTGGCTGCCTTCTTGTTCCTTGTGTACTTCTTAATAAAAGGAATTCGGAGCGAACGGCAAATAGCGAGCTTGGAAGCCAAGACAAGAAAAGAAGTCGCACAACGCTATGCAGAGGCGCCTCCCTTGGATAATCTTCCGGCCGTCGAGCTTTTGCCTCCGGACAAGGTTCTGATACTTCATGACATACATGGTTATGTTCCGGTTTCTGCGTCAGTTCAAAATTACTCGCCCGCTGACCCGCGGCCGCCCCTTCCATCCGACGCTGTTCCGGCCAGGAGCTACATAGTAGTTTACGAAGTCACCAATTCTGGTCAGAGGTTCCATTCTCTTGAGGCTGCGGCTTCCGTTACCCAGTCACCGAACGCCGAATGGGCCAACTACCGGATGGACCATCCGATCTACGGTGGTCCTTCCACCTTGAGTCCTCCGTCCGTGCGAAAGGTATCTAAATACGGAAATACGATCTATGTGAATACGCTCTCGTTTAAGTCGGCCACCGGCAGGGGAAGTTTTTGCTACGCCTGGCCGAGCGGGAATTTTGAGGTGGATCTATGCCTGGCGGAACCTGCCGACGAAGAGTTCTTGCGACAGTACCTGACGCTTCATCCCAGCTCACTCAACTGAGCCGGGTGACCGCCGTTTTCTGAGGGTGGGTCTCGGGGCTGCTTTTTCTTCTCATCACTTCAGGGGGATGGGTGGCCGGAACCGAACCACTACCGATAACTGCCCTACTTCATTACTTCATTGCTTTATTGCGTCTTTGCATCGTTGCTTCTTTGCTTCTCCGCAGATTCACTCCCCGTCACTAAGAGCGTCTCAAAGCGGCTGCTCGCCTCAATCGTATAGTGCACGCCGTTCGAGCCATCCGCTTTCGCGATGGTCGAGTTCGTCAACTCCAAAGGCTGGAATCTCCTCCTGATCACAAGCTATGCTGTCAACCGGCGACCCGGCGGCGAGGGCTGCCCGGCACAAGGAGTCATCATGGTTACACGACGCGAGTTTCTCGATGCACTGGCAGTGGGCGCGGCGGGGCTGGCCGTGGGAACCACGGCGAAGAGCTATGGCCAGATCCTCGGTTCCAATGATCGCCTCAATTTTGCCGTGATCGGCCTGAATGGCCGCGGCTATGCTCATCTCTCGTCGCTCAAGGCGAACAAGAGCGCTGCGCGCATCTCGCATGTCTGCGACGTGGACAGCAATATTCTGAAAAAGTTCGCGGACACTGCGCAGCAGGAGATGGGCGAGGCTCCCGTCGCGCACAAGGACTTTCGCTGGATTCTCGAGCAAAAGGATGTGGACGCCATCACGATTGCCACTCCCGACCATTGGCATGCGCCGATGGCCATCGCCGCGTTGCAGGCGGGCAAGCACGTCTATGTGGAAAAGCCTTGCAGCCACAATCCCGCCGAGGGCGAGATGCTGGTGCAGGCGCAGCAGAAATACGGCAAGCTCGTGCAGATGGGCACGCAGCAGCGCTCTTCGCCGCACACCATCGAAATCGTCGAAAAAATTCACGGCGGCGTTATCGGCAGGCCCTACTTCGCGAAAGCCTGGTACAGCAATGTGCGAAAGTCGATTGGCACAGGCAAAGAAGTGCCCGTGCCGCCGCAGCTTGATTGGGACCTGTGGCAGGGCCCGGCGCCGCGCCGTCCTTATAAGGACAATGTGCACCCGTACAACTGGCACTGGTTCCGAATCTATGGCACCGGCGAAACGCTCAATAATGGCACGCACGAAGTCGATGTCTGCCGCTGGGCGCTTGGCGTCGACTATCCGAAGCGCGTCACCTCCTCGGGCGGCAGATACCACTTCAAAGACGACTGGGAGTTTTACGACACGCTGGTGACATGCTTCGAGTACGAAGACGCGATGATCTCCTGGGAGGGCAAAAGCTGCCAGGGAATGAAGTATTACGGCCGTGATCGCGGCTTCGCCATCATGGGAACCACGGGCACGGTGATTGTCGATCGCGATGGCTACGAGATTTACGACCTCGAAGGAAAGAAGACCAGTGAACTCAAGGTTGGCAGCACCACCTCATCTTCGGACACTATCGGCCGCGATTCCATGACCGATGCGCACTTCGCGAACTTCATCGCCGCAATCCGCAAAGGCGAGAAGCTCAACGCTCCTATCGCTGTCGGCAACGTCGCCGTCACGATGCTGCAGCTCTCCAACATCGCGTGGGAAGTCAACCGCGAGCTGCATCTCGACACAAAAGACGGGCGCATCCAGGGCGACCCGGAAGCCATGAAGATGTGGGGCCGCGAGTACGAGAAGGGCTGGGCCCCGCAGCGTCTGACTATTCGTTCGTTGCTTCCTTGTCTCTTTGCTTCTCTATTTCTTTACTTCCTCTTTTCCTTCGCTCACCAGCAGCGTCTCAAACCGGCTGCTCGCCTCAATCGTATAGTGCACAGCATTCGTGCCATCCGCTTTCGCAATGGTCACGTCCATGGACTGCTGCGTCTCTTCCGTCGCCCGCACGACCAGCCCGCTCTTCAGGGAGATATACGTGACCATCTCATCCGTGCCCTTCGCCGTGCCCGATGTGCGCAACTCGTGCAGCCGGTAATCCTCCGGCGTCGCATCCTTCACGGACGATTTCTGCTTCAGCGTCGCCCGCGTCAGAAAACTCGCGCATGTTTCCGCCGGAATCAGCGGGCACCGCTCGTTCCCCACGTATGTCGTTTCTTTCTCCCACACCAGATTGGCGATGGGCGATGGAGTTTTTTCCGCCTCCTCGGTTTTCCATTTGTCCCCGGGCTTCGCGCCCTCCGCCGGCAGCGTCCACCCAAACGCAAACCGCGAAAGCCAGAATTGCCACGCCAGCCGCATTTCAGGCGCAACATCGTCCAGCCCTTCGGCCTTCGCAACCTGCCCATTCCCCGCAATCGTGAACTCGACGTTCGCGCGCGCGGATGCGTTCTTATCTGAAGAGTCAGTCTCTCCCGCATCGAACTCCGCGTGCGCCACAACCATCGGTCGCCCTTTCTCCAAATGGATTTCCTTCGCCGCAAAAAGCAGCGGCATCGCAACGTCGCGCTGCACATCACCCGGATGCAGCATGGTCGCGACGCGGCTTTGTGTTTTGACGTGCTTTTTCACGGTGCCATGAACGTCGTACTTCACCGCCTGCCCCGCATGCAGCTTCGGCAGCAGCACCACGCGCTGGTCTCCACCCGCCGCGAAGACGCTCGCGGCCAGCAGCACCAAGCATGCCAACACCTTCTTCACCGGAATCTCCCGAATCGCCTGTCGCCTCAGAACCCGATTCCCTCAGCGTTTCGCCTGCGCTGCTGCCGCCGGTTCAATGCGGATTCGCGGTGCATCCACAGGTCCGCTCATTTCAAAACTCCGCGCCGTCGCGCCTCCTTTAACTTTGCGCTCCCGCAAATCGGCCTGCGCTATCGTGATTTTTGCTTCCTGGCCAAAGCTGAGCGTCCCCGCAAACTCCATTTTCCCCTTCGGACCTTCCAGGCGAATCCCCTCGAAATTCACGCCGCGGTCCTTCACCGCAAACTCTCCCTCACCACTCATCCATCGCGACACGCCCATGCGCGGCGTCCCCGCTTCCATGCTGCCGGCCACATCCCAGCCGCGAAACTCCACGCCCTTCAGCTTTATTTCTCCTTTTCCCTCAAGTCCTTGCAGCAACTCCTCTCGGCCCACTCCCTTCGTCGTCAATTGCAGTTTTCCCTTCGCTGTGCCCGCCCAGCGTTCTGTCCAGTGCGCAGCCCATGGCACCTGCGCCAGATTCAGGCCGTCAAATCCCGCAGCAATTTCATATTTCGGCGACGCCGAGAATACCGCCGTCATCCCGCCGTGCACCGTGCCGCCGGCCCACTGCGCCTCCGTCTCACTCACCTCCAAATGCAGGTCGTGAAAGGCCAGTTTTGCCTTCGCTTTGCCCAGTTTCACCTTTTCAATCGTCACGTTGTCCGCACTCAACTCGCCTTCCGCCGAAATGCGCCGCAACAGTTCGCTGGGTTTCGCTCCGGCGTTGTTGTTTCCCAGCAGCGACGGCAGCAGTCGCTGCAGCCAGTTCGGCCGCGCCCTCGGTCCAAACCAGCGATCCAATTCCGTGGCGTCCAGATGGTCCGCGTGCAACCGGAATCCCCAGTCGCTCCCGCCCAATGCGTTCAGCGCCGCCGCTTCCTTGATTCCGCCGGACCACGTCGCCCCAAACCCCTCCGCTCGCACGATGGTCGCCCCTCGCTGCCCGTCTGTCCATTCCAGCGACACGTCCTCCAATTTCAGCGGCTGGTTTAATCCGGCCGCCTGCAGCTCCGCTTTCTTCAACTCCACAGTGCCGTTCCACTGCCTCGCCAGAAATCCATGCTCCCAATTCAAGTCCATCGCCGTGGCGGCGCCGCCGCTCAGTTCCCAACCGTGATTCAGGGTGTGACCCATCGCCGCGGCTGCCCTGAAAAAATCCTGCACTCTGTCGAGCCTCCCTTCGATTCGCAGATCACCACGTCCCGCCGCGAAATCGTGTACAAATCGCAGCTCGACAGAATTTGCCGGCCCCGCCGCTGTTCGCCCCTTTGCCGCAGGCTTCTCCGATTTAGCTGCGGGCGCGATTTCCTGCGCTGCCAGCCTCAGCGTCACGCGCACTGGCTCAACGCTGAATTTTTCACCGCGCATCTCCCCGCGCACTTCTCCAATCCGCATGGGCTGCTGCAATCCCGGCAGCCGCAAGCTCCCGCCATCGCTGGCGATGCGCGTCCCCTCCCATTCCAACGGCCATCCGTGCACCGTGCCTTCCCCGCTGAAGAACTGCTCCACCGCCACTTCTTCCGCCACGTCCGGTTGAAACGCGCGATACCACGCCAGCAAGTCCGACGCCTGCACGCCCGCCCGGTCAATTTGCGCGCCCCACTCCAGCGGCCCGGCAATTTGCAGATCTGCGGAACCATGCAGGCTCGAACCCGGCAGCTCAATGCTCATCTCGTCCGCGTGCCCCGTTCCCGCTACCAGATTCCACTTTCCTTTCAGGCTCAGGTTGACGCGCGGATTGTCGTTGCGCTCTGTCAGGTCCCATCGGTGAATCTGGGTGGTGCGCGCTTGCAGCGTAAATTGCCACTCCCCCGCTGCCGCATCGCCCGGATTTTCCTTGCCTACGCTCGCATTTCCATCCACCGCGAATTCCCCGCGCACGCCGGGATCATTCCCCGTGGCCAGCCGGAATAAATCCGCAATCGACGCTCGGCCCCAGTGCAGCTGGATCTGCGCCGGGTGCAGCCGCGCCGTGGTCCCCCCCACATCGCCGCGCACTTGGAGGATCCCCGTGGATTGCAGCGTCACCCCGCTGCGCCAGGGCTGTGCCTCCATCCGCAGTTCCCAGCGCCCTGGCGACACCTGCTCCACGCTCCCGGAAACGCCGGTGAACGCGAACGGCCTCTTCTCCTCGCCCTCCTTGAAATTTATGCGGCCTTCGTCGAATTCAATTTTTTCCAGACGATGCGTGGGCTCCGCCGGTAGCTGCGGCCCGTAAAATGTCCCGGCGTCCTCCGGCTTCGCCTTCACCGGCGGCAGCCAGTCTTCCAGGTTCCACCGTCCTTGCGCATTCCGCACCAGGATCAGGCTCGGCCTCGTCAGCGACATCGTTCCAAATTCAAAGCGGCCCCGAAGCAGCCCCATCCAGCGCAAGCTCGCCGCCATGTTCTCCGCCCGCATGAAGTACTCGTGGCCAAACGCGGGGTCCTCTCCAATGGTGACTCCTGCCGCATCCACTTCCGGAATCGGTAGAATCTGCACCGAAAAGTGTCTGACCTCCACCGGCCTCCCGAACGACCTCTCTAAATGCGCAATCAGGTAGCCATGCATACGCTGCGTGCGTGCCAGGAGAGACACACCGGCCTGCGCCGCAACCAGCAGCACTACCACCACTGCCGCGGTTCTTCCGTATTTCCGGATTCGACTCATGCCGATGGGAGTTTCTCAGAGAACTCCGAATAAGTGTACCGCCGCCACTACATCCATTAGGCGTGAAAATAGTCTGTCCGCAGTTTTTGGGGGTCGGAGCGGCGCCTGTCCCGATCCGGTCGGGAGCTCCGACATTAAGTGCTCGGCTATCATTGGGCTTTAAGCCCCTGAGGAAATGGTTTTAAGCTTTTTCCGCGCGGCCTGCTTAGCTGCCGAGCAAAACGACTCCCAAGTTCGCCGTAGCCCGCCGCAGCGGACAGTCAGGATCCCCGCGTTCAATGCACGGTACGCAGCATCCGGCTCCAACGCGTTCGTGCCGGCAGGTGCAGCAAGGTATCCAGAATACCGATGATTCTCTGCCCAAACGAGGTCTCGCTGTAATCGCTGCTGTTGGCTTCCACCGACCAGTAAATCAGGAACGGCCGCCCCATGATCGCATCGCGATCCACGAATCCCCAGTACCGGCTGTCCAGACTGTGATCCCGATTGTCCCCCATCGCAAAATACCGCCCTGGCGGCACAACCAGCTCGTCGCCCTGGATGTATTTGCGGATTTCGTGCGCCCATTCAGGCTGCACCTGCGACACAAAGATCTGATTCCCCACCGGCGGAAACGAGTAGTTTAGCGGATCCGTATAGCCGGTTGCCGGATCGTGCATCACGTACGGCTCGTACAGCGGCTTCCCGTTGATGTACACCTGCTGGTCCACCAATTTCAGGTGATCTCCCGGCAACCCAATCACGCGTTTCACAAAGTGTGGATGATCCTGGTAGGGATATTTGAAAACGATGATGTCCCCGCGCTCCAGCGGCCGGTACGGCAGAAATTTGTCATACCACTGCCCCCGCCCTCCGAAGATGAACTTGTTCACCAGTAGGTGGTCGCCCACCAGAAGCGTCCGTTCCATCGATTGTGAAGGAATCTTAAAGGCTTGCACCACGAAACTCGTCCCAAATAGCGCCAGGATGACCGTCACCAGGAGGGATTCAAGGTATTCGGAGATTGTCGTCTGATTCGCCGGCGCTTCGTGGGTCTCTTCCGGTTCCATTTCCCCTGGGGGCACCGGAGCCGCGTTCTCCGGCGGGAGCGTTTCATCCGGCATGCGGTTCCACCCCTTCGATGACATTCGCTTCCACTTGCTGCAGCCTTTCCAGCGCGCTGCGGGCCGCCCGCTGTTCCGCTTCTTTCTTCGTGCTGCCTTCCGCATTGGCCAGGCATACGCCCTTGGCCCACACCTCCACCTGAAACGTCTTCTGGTGATCCGGCCCTGTTTCCCCGGCTAATCGGTATTCCGCAGGCGGTTCGCCTCTGCCCTGCAAGTATTCCTGTAGCGCGCTCTTCCGGTCGGACTCGGAGATGCGTTCCCCGCTCTCCAGTGCCAGCAGAAACACCGTCCTCTTTAGCAATTCCCTCACCGGTTCCAGCCCGCCGTCCAGGTACATCGCCGCCACCACCGCCTCAAATGCGTCCGCCAGCAGCGCCGGCTTTTCCCGCCCTCCCGTTTTTTCCTCGCCGCGTCCCAGCCGCAGGTGCTCTCCTATCTCCAAGCCCCGTGCCGCCGCTTCCAGCGAGTGCGCATTCACGATCCGCGCGCGGCTCTTGGAGAGCTGCCCCTCCGTCCATTCCGGAAAATTCGCCAGCAGGTATTCGCTCGTCAGCAGTTCCAGCACCGCGTCTCCCAGGAATTCCAGACGCTCGTTATCCTGCACCGCCGACCCGCTGAAGGAAATTTCCTCTCCTCGGGCGCTGCGCAATTCCGGCACCGCCGAACTGTGCGTCAAAGCGCGGTCCAGCACCTCTGGGTCGCGAAACGCGTAGCCCAGGCGTTCCTGTAACTGGTCGTCATCCCCGCGGTTCATCACCTTGACTCCCGACGTGCCGCGGTGGGGGCGCTCTTACTTCGGCACGTTCAGCTGCGTCGTCGCAAGCTTCTTCACTTCCTCAATCCCGGCCTTGCACGTCGGCTGCAGTCCTCCCGGGACGCTCGCGCACTTTGTAAACGCCGTGATCGCATCGTCGAAATGCGAACCCTTCTCATTTGCGATTCCCAGCAAATAGTAATTCACCGGATCGGGGCTCGGATCAAGCTTCACGGACTGTTCCAGGCTCGGAATCGCATCTTCATATTTCCCGCGGCGGTACGCCACCAATCCCAGCCCGCTGTAGGCCAATGCGCTGGTCTGATTCTTCGCCGTAGCAAACTGTTCATCAGTCAGGCCTACGGGCTTTTGCAGCGTCGGCATCAGTTCCAACGCCCTCTTCGAGTATTGTTCCGCCTTCAGCAGCCGCTTCAGTGGCTCCGGCGTGCTCGCATTCATCGCGCGCGGCAGCGTCGAGCCCAGGATCGCCAGCGTCGTTGCGTCATCCGGCTGGATGGCCAATTCTTTTTCTCCCGCCGCTTCCATCTTGTCAATCTCACCATTCCCGTAATAGCCCTTCACCAGCCAGCTATACACTTCCATTCGATAGCGGCTCTGCGGATACTTCAACACGAAAGCCTCGCCCATTTGGTTCTTCTTTGGCACGTCCGTCATCGGCGCATCGCGAAACGCCTTCATCGCCGCATCCTCTTCCGCGCTCACCGGAGGCGGCGCTGCATCCAACGTCAACGGTGCGGTCGTTGTCGGTGCTGGCGTCTTTTCCCCTTGTCCCTGCGTGGGCGTCTGCGGCTTCCCCTGCGTCTGCGCAAGGGTGTCCTTTCCTCCGAACAGCAGAATCCCCAGTATCATCGCTCCTGCCAACTCCATCTTCATGCTTTTCATACTTCGTTCTCCTTCTTTCTGTTTAGGGCCGCTCTGCCGGTTTTCTCAGATCCAGTTCGCCCAGCCCTCTTTGGGCTGCCTGCTGCGCCTTGGACGGAGCCCCTTGCACCGCGAGCGCGGCCTGAAATTCCGTTTTCGATTTCTCCAACTGCCCTTCATCTTCGTAAATCTGTCCAAGATACACGTGCGACCACGCCAGCACCATGGGGTCCTGCGCTGCCGCGTGTTCTCCTGTCGTCAGCCTTCCGAAAATGTCTTTCGCTTGCGGAACATTTTGGTCCAGCATCAGCGCCACCAAACCCAGTCCGTACCAGGCACGCGGCTGATCCGGGTATTTTGCCAGCACACTCTTGAACGCACCCTCCGCCGCCCGGGCGTTCCGTTCCGCGATCCGCCGCTCCCCCTCCGTCAGTTGCGCCAGCGCTTCCTGATCATCCGGAATCGCCGTCACCCTCGCCCGGCGCTTGCCCGCCACTTCTTCGCTGCTCATTGCCGCCGCTTCTGCCTGCGTTTCCGCCGGTGCAAATGTTATCCCCGCCACTCTCTGCTCTTCTGCTTTCACGTCGATGCTGCGGACCAGATCCGGAAAATAGATCCGCATCGACGGCTCGGAGCTCTCAAATCCCGTCAGCGCCTTGAAAATCGCGCGGACCAGCACGTACCCGCTGGTGTCGTTTGCCGTTAACGCCGCCTCTCGTTCCCCCGGAGACATCCGCTTCACTTTCAGCTCCGCCGCACGCACCATGCATTCGGAAAACCACGAGGAAAAATCATCTTTCAGGTCCGGCGCCAGTCGCGGAGCCTTCGCGGCTATCTCGAACACCGGCCGCTTTACCGCCGCCACGTGCGGGTACATCAGCGGCAGCGGGTCCAGTAGAAAATGAAAAAACGCGTGGCGCACCACGTCCACCGGTATCTCTTCGCTCCCGCTTAGAATGATGGCGTAGTTGTTTCCGTAATTTCGCACGTTGGTGATCCGGCCCACCAGCGGCTCCACGATGATTGTGAAGGTGCCCGGCTTGCTTGGGTCCAGCATTTCCCGCAGGTACGCCGTCGCAACCAGTACGATCTGCGACACCGGGTCGTGCAGCCGCTCGATTTCCCGGTCGTACTCCGGCTGGACCTGTTGCCACATCTCCCCAATCTTCTGTTCCGTATAGTAGTTGGAAAGAATATCGCTGAAGCCTTCGAGGGTGAGCATGTCCGGCGGCAATTCGTCTCGCCGCAGCACCGGCTCGAATTTGGGCGCGGGTCCCGCCACCAGTCCGAACCACACGTACCGCGAGAGCATCGCCCCGGGATCCCGCAATTGATGCTGCTTGTAAAACTCGCGCACTGCTTCTACTGCTGCTCCCTGCTGCCGGCGCACCCGCTCCCGGATCTGCGTTCGGAAGGTCGACCAGTTGTCCTCGTTCACTTCCCCTTCGTAGCCCGCCGCATATAGCGCGCACATCGTCGTGAACATCGCCTCGTTGCCGTCCACCCGCACATTCGTGCGCGGCGCGAACCGCCTTGTTCTCTGCGGTGTTCCCTGCGCCTCCGCCACTCCCAGAGACACTCCAAGCACCAACAGCCCGGCGCAAATCCTTGCGGCATTTCCCTTTATCATCTGATTAGGCAAGGCGCAGCAGTTCGGAACTTCAGCGGGCGCATCCTGACCGACTCATGAGGCACTTATGGCGGTATCTCTTTTGGATACGGACATTCACGAATCGCACTGCCGCCGCCTTCTTTCAATTTACAGGCCCCCCTCCCATGAGTCAAGGAATCGTCCCCCTTTTTCCTCGCCTCGTCGCAGAACCCCGCGCTTGGTGGATGGCTTCTGCCTGCTGCGTCCGTTGCCCGGGAATTTACCCGACCCCGCAGCAGCAGCTTGCGTCGCACTTCCCTCTTCTGTTACTTATGAAGATAGCTGTCGCGACGCCAGGAGTTTGCCTTGTTCGTGCATGTGAGCCGTGCCTCAGCGTCTTCCTTTTTGCTCCTTGCTCTAACCCTTTTCTCGCCCTCTCGCCTTTCCGCGCAGCAGCCAACGACCCAAACCGGCGCTGCCGCCACCCCCGCTGCAAAGCAGCTCCTGGCCAAGGAATTCAACCTCGATGGCGCCCAGGTCTGGACCGACACGGGCATCACTGTCGAGGCCGGCCAGCGCATCATTCTCACAGCCAGCGGTACTCTGCGTTATTCCGACGCCAAGGCCGATAACGGTCCCGATGGCCTCGCCCGCGGCTTTCGAGATCTCATTCGCATTCTTCCTTACAATGACGCAGGCCGTGGCGCCCTTATCGGGAGAATCGGTGACGCCGATGTCGCGCAACCCTTCCTGATCGGCGCGCGCAAGGACGTCGTCTCTCCCATCTCCGGCACATTGTCTCTCGGCATCAATCAGGCCAGCAGCGACACCGGCACGGGCTCCTACACCGTGAAAGTCGAAGTCTATGCCGCGGACGCCTCCGCGCCCCGTGAGGTCGCTCGCCTGGTCCAATCCATCTCCGGAATTGATAACGATATCTTCGGTAAAATCCCCCGCCGCATCAGTGACAAGCAGGGCAATCCCGGGGATATGGTCAACTTTCTGATCATCGGCAACGAAGACGCCATGAAAAAAGTCTTCACCACCGCCGGTTGGGTCAAAGTGGACGCCGACGTCAAGTCCACCATCCTTTTGGGCGCCATCGCTAGTTTTTCAAAGGAGTCTTACCTCACTATGCCCATGAGCCAGCTCTACCTCTTCGGCCGCCCGCAGGACTATGGCTGGGCCCACGCCGAACCCATTTCCGTCGTGGCCTCTCGCAACCACTTGCGCATCTGGAAAGCGTCCTTCACCGTCAATGGCCAAATGCTTTGGGTCGGCGCCGCCACTCACGATGTCGGCTTCGAGAGGGATCAGCGGAATAACGGCCTGACGCACAAGATCGATCCCGACATCGATCTGGAACGCGACTACGTCGAGAAAACCCTTTCTTCCACCGGCCTCGTCTCCGAACTCACTCATTTCCTCCCCAAAAACCCCATGCAGGAAGCCAAGACCGCCACGGGCGGCTCCTTCCATTCCAATGGTCAAGTCCTCGTCCTCAAGCTCGCCGCCTCCTCAACTTCCTCCGCTGTCAAATAGTCAACGATCACCGGCACTCTAGATGAATTCCGGCCTGCAACACATGCTGCGCAGGTCGAGTCTGCGCGCCCTGCGGCTCTCCGCTCTTGCCTTTCTCTTTTGCTTTTTTCTTATCCTCTTTCTGTTCCCGCCCCTAAGGAAGCTGGCACTGCTCTCCTTTACCTCCCTTACTTCCTTTACCTCCTTCACTTCCTTTTTCCTATGGCCTTCTTCTCTTCGAGCAACTTCTTCCTCGCCACCAGTGCCGTCTTCCCGTAATGTTCCCCTTCCAAGATCCTCACCTCGCACCAGCCCGTTCCGCCCGTTACCGACAGCAGTCGCACCCCGCTCCCTGCCTCCAGCAACAACAGCTTCTTCTCCGTGATCAGGATCGAAACGCCCACGTCATCCCCAAGTTCCTTCAGCCGCTGCCATTCCTCAAAGCATTTCTCATCCGCGGGCGCGACCACGCACCCCCCGCCCGCTTCCGCCGCCAACACAAACGTCTTTCCCGCCAGGGAACTCCCACTCTTCGCCACCGCCCGGGGCGCCCCCTCGGCTGCCTCCACTTCCCCCAAAAACCGGTATCCCCTCCGCGGCAGCGTCTCGATGTACTTCGGCCGGTTCGCATTGTCTCCCAGCGCCTTCCGCAGCTTCTTGATCGCCGTATTCAAGCTGTGCTCGAAATCCACAAAGGTGTCGGCAGGCCAGATCCCCGCGCGCAATTCTTCGCGCGTCACCACTTCCCCCGCCTTCTGGAGAAGCGCCGCCAGAACCTGCATCGGCTGCTGCTGCACCTTGTTCTTCTTCCCGCCCTTGTACAGTTCTCCCGCGCGAACGTCGGCCACATAGGGCCCAAATCGATACACGGGTTTCGCTTTCTCTACCGAACTCATCGCTTTCTCCTGGGTCTCGGCAATATACCAAACTCCCCGTCCCTCGCGTACCGCCTTCCTCTTTGCTAACCCTATGGATTTTCCCGGGCAAGCCTCCTGCGTTACATCTAAACTCAATGCGTTCTACATGTTAGCGTCAGGCCCCGGTTCACCTCCAGTTCACCCGAACTTCACCCTCCGTGCATTGTCCATTTTGCCCGCGTCGGGCAAAGTGCTCCCTGTCAAAAGCGTTCGTAGCTAAGCAGATCAAGCAACGCGACAGATTTGCTGTGCTTTTTGCAGGAGTGGCCATGAAAAACACAATCGAAAAGGTTCGGATCTTTCCAAAGGCTCTCCCTTCGCCTTCCGTGACTGTTCCGGTCAGCTTCCGCCCCCAGCTTACCCTCAGGGTTCCGTTCGCCTTCAGAGTGGGGCGCCAGGTTCTACCGCCGGGCCAATACCACCTGGAACCCCAGATGGGCTGGGAGTCCACCAGAAACGTCGTCGTGGTCTGCAGCACCGATGGCGAGATCTACCACGCCTCTTGCGCCACCAACATTCCGCTCGCCTCCGCCAGCCACGCTGGCCGCGCGGTCTTTCAGGGAGTCGGCGGGCAGATGTACCTCTCCGAAATTCAGGCCGCTCATCAACGGGTTCTAATCCGGATGGATTCTGGCGCCGCCTCTGCAGACCAAAAAGCGAAATCCGTCGCTTCGCGCGTCAGCCAGCGCCTGGAACTTGAACTCAACAGCGCGTCCCCAACGACCTCTCCTGCACCACTCCCCGTTGCATCCCCACGTACTCCTCATCTGTGACTCCTGCCACCGGAGTCGGCGTGCTATCCCTGGCGCCGGCCTTCGGACCCTGACCCAGACGAAGCCCGGGCGACTCACCCGGGCTTCGCTCTTCTCTAGCGCCATTTGCTTGTGCCGTTCCTCACTTCACGGCGCCGCAATTCGCCCGATCAACAATCGAAAAAACGCTCCTTCGTCCGATTTCAGGCACACCTGTGCATTCGGCTCCCCGCCTTCTCGCCTCGTAAATCCCTGGTTGTCCACCTGGATGTGCATTGCTTCCACCGGGCATATCTTCGGGTTCACGATAAACGCGATGGTTACCGGATCGAAAAGTGTGGGGGTTGTTTGCCCCCACTCGTGGTACAGCAGCGTCAGCGCATCCGTCAGCGGCGTACCCTGCCGAAACAAGTACGCCCGCTTCGTTTCGTCCAATTTCAGTTGCGTGGAATCCAGCGGCATCACGTACAGCGGCACACCCGATTGAAACAACTTCTTCGCCGAATCAATGTCGTTGACGATGTTCCACTCCGCGTCTGGCCCGTGCTCCGGGCAATACCACAGCTCCTCATAGCCGCACTCGATGGACCCGCCCATGATCACCACTCGTTTCAGTTTCCGAAATGTGGCCGCGTCCTTGTCAATCAGCGCCCCTACATTCATCAGCGGCCCGATCCCCACTAGCGTGATCTGCGCGGGATACTTCCGAATCTGCTCGAGCATAAAATCCACCGCGTTCGCGCGGGAAGCTTTTGCGAATTGCCTGCTCTGCCCGTAGCGTCGTTGCGACATCGCATTGCTGGTTTTTGTAGCCGCGCCAGCCGCCACCGGTACATCCGCCCGCCCGGTCTCTCCCAGCAGGCGATCGGCAATCCTGGCGCGCGCCTCGGTATCTCCAAACGTCGTCGTTACCCCCAGAATCTCCAGTTCGGGGCTTCGCACAGCTAACGCGATGGCAAACGCATCGTCAATGTCATCCCCAATGTCCGTGTCAATGATCACCTTCTCCGTTGTATTCGCAGGTGGCACGCTCTTCTGCGTCTGGGCCATAACGCTCGTCCCCATCATCGCCACAACGCCAATCATTACGATCGCCGCCCTCATGCGGCCTCCTCTTCCTCCCGATCGCGCGCTTCGCTCCACTCCTCGTTCTACCCGGATTCTATCTAACTTCCCCGTGGCGAACCCTCAAAAACCCGCTTCGCCTCGTGCAAAATTCCATCCGTCGCCGCCCCCGCTACGATTTTTTTCTCCGCGCTGGTATGTCTCGCAATTTGCAGTACACTGGAAAGTCGTTCTCCAGCTTTGGCCCTTCAGCCATGGTTCACTTGCCACCGATCGGAGTCCAACATGCGCCTTGATTGCTTCCGCTTTGCTTTGTTGTTCGTTCTCCTCTTTCCCGTTCTCGCTCTCGCCCAGACTTCTCTCCAGAAGCAGATCGTTCCTCTCAATTCTGGCTGGGAATTCCGTCAGCTCCCCGCCGCCGCTGCAACCGAGAACCCTGTCTGGCGTCCCGCGCAAGTTCCCGGCAGCGTCCACCTGGACCTGCTTCACAACAAGCTCATCCCGGATCCTTACTATCGCGACAATGAAGCCAAGCTCCAATGGATTGAGGATGCCGACTGGGAATATCGCACTACCCTCCAGGCACCGGCCGATTTGCTCGACCGCAAAAATATTGATCTCGTCTTCGAGGGCCTCGACGCCTATGCCGAAGTCTATCTGAACGATAAGCTCGTCCTCACCGCCGACAATATGTTCCGCGAGTGGCGCGTTCCCGTGAAGCCACTCCTGAAGCCGGGCGCCAACCAGCTTCACATCGTCTTTCCTTCTCCCATCAAGGCCGCCGCCAAAATTGCCGCCCCGGATAAATGGCGGGAGCAGACCCACGTCGCCGAGAAAACCTACCTCCGCAAGGCCGCCTTCGAATATGGCTGGGATTGGGGACCTCGCTTCGTCACCAGCGGCATCTGGCGCCCTGCTCGCCTGGAAGCTTGGGACGCCGCGCGCATTTCCAACCTTCACATCGCGCAGCTCGACGTCACCGCTAAAGTCGCCCACCTCTCCGCCCAGGTCGAAGTCACCGCCGCCGAAGACGCTGCTGCCAAAGTCACCCTCGACTTCACCCACGCCGGCAAAAAAGTGGAGCTCTCACGCTCTGTCGAACTCCACCCCGGCCTCAATCACGTCGACCTTCCCATCGAGATCGCTTCCCCGCAACTCTGGTTCCCTGCCGGCTACGGCGCGCAGCCTCTCTATCAATTCAATGCCCAACTCCAAATCGGCAATCGCGCTGAAGATCAGGCTTCCGCGCGCACCGGCCTCCGCTCCATCGTCCTTCGCCGCGATCTCGATCAGTGGGGACGCTCCTTCGAGTTCATCATCAATGGCATCCCCGTGTTCGGCAAAGGCGCCGACGTCATCCCCTTCGATAGCTTCCCCACGCGCGTCACCTCCGAACAGTACCGCCGCATCCTGCAATCCGCACGCGACGCCAACATGAACATGATTCGCCATTGGGGCGGCGGCTATTACGAAACGCAGGAGTTCTACGATCATCTGCGACGAGCTTGGCATCATGGTCTGGCAGGATTTCATGTTCGGCAACGATTGGCAGCCCGGCACCTACGCTTTTAAGCAAAATGTCGAAGTCGAAGCCGAATTTCAAGTCCGCCGCCTGCGCGATCATCCCAGCATCATCATCTGGTGCGGCAACAACGAAACCGAAGAGGCCATCCATTGGGGTGGCCGCGAACAATTGCCCTCCGCCCGTCCGCTATCAGATGTGGCAGGACTATCTCACCGTCTTCAGCGGCATTCTCGCGCGCACCGTCAATCGCCTCGCTCCCGAAACGCCCTACTGGCCCAGTTCTCCCAGCGCCGATTACGAGGAAACTTCCCCCAGCTTCCAATCCGGCGATTTCCACGATTGGAGCGTCTGGCACGGCCGCGTTCCCTTCTCCGAATACGAGCAGCACTTCCCCCGCTTCATGACCGAGTACGGCTTCCAGTCCTTCCCGGAAATGCGCACCATCGAAGCCTTCACTCAGCCCGAGGATCGCACCAGCATTTTCACTCCCGTGATGCTCGCCCATCAGAAAAACAACGAAGGCAATTCGATCATTCACGATTACATGCTCAAGTATTATTCCGAGCCGCGCGATTTCCCTTCGTTCCTCTACGCCAGCCAGGTTCTTCAGGCCGAAGGCATCAAGGTCGGCGCGGAGCATCTGCGCCGCATTCGCCCGCGCGCCATGGGCTCGATCTTTTGGCAGCTCAACGATTGTTGGCCGGTGGCTTCCTGGTCCAGCATCGACTATTTTGGCCGCTGGAAGGCCCTGCAGTACTACGCGCGCCGCTTCTATAGCCCGCTGCTCGTCTCTCCCCACGTCGAGGACGGCAACTTCAATGTCTATGTGATCTCCGATAAGACCGCGCCCACTGCCGCGCGTTTGCGCCTACGCGTATTCACTCTAGCCGGTAAATCGCTCTCGGACTCTACGCAGGAGATCCAGGTTCCCGAACTCTCCAGCAAAATCTATATCCAGCGGCCTCTCGCGGAATTTGTGAATGCGAATGGCGCCGACGCCGCCAACATTTTCGCCGTCGCCGATCTCCTTGTTGATGGCAAATCCGTCTCCAGCAATGTTCTCTACTTCGTCCCCGCCAAACTCGTCACTCTGCCCCAGCCGCAAATCTCCGTGGATCTTGCCAAATCCGGCGACGCTTATCGCTTGCGGCTCTCTTCCCCCGCACTCGCCCGCAGCGTCTACATCTCTTTCGGCGCTCTCGACGCCGCGCCCTCCGACAACTATTTCGACCTGATTCCCGGCCAGCCCGTCGAAATCACCATTACCTCCGCCGCGCCGCTCGACCAATTGCGCGCCCAACTCAAACTCGTCTCCCTGGCGGACGCCTTCTCCCCCAAATGAGCGCCGAGGTCCACTGAAACCCGTGGGGTGCCCCAGGCACGGACTGTGTGCCTGGGTCTTGGGGTTTTCTTCTCTTTTCCGAAACTTAAAACTTACAACTGACTGCTTAGAACTTTCTCTTCCCCACTCTCGCTCAGCTTAAGAAGAAACAGCAACAGCGGCGAAAGAGATAGATTGTCCACGACGCCGTTCCCGCGAATCAACTCCCGCAACTCCGTTCGATTGAACCACCGAATACTTATGACTTCCGCGGGATCGAATCCCCGCTCGGTCTCGACCGCATCATTCGTCCAGAAGATCTCAAAGCGTTGGTTGCTGCAACCATACGAGGCATAGCAATTCATCCAGGGAACCAGGGACGTTGCCCGGAAGCCCGTCTCTTCTTCCAATTCTCTTGCTGCTGCTTCCGCCGGGGTCTCTTCCAGGCTTACCCCGCCAGAAGGAATCGCCCACACATATTCATTCACAATGGGCCGGTACTGCCGGATCAACAGCACCTCCGTTCCTCGCGTGACTAGCACGCCGACGGCCGGGCGTGGAAACTCCACGATGTAGTACTGATTGCTCGAGCCGTCATGGCAGTTCAATTCTTTTTTCACCACAGAAAAATACGGGTTCTGGGACAGTATCTCCATGTCAATGGTGTGCGGACTCGAACCTCACGGCCGGCACATTTCTCCTGAATGCGTTCGTGCGCTCCGTACTCAGAATGTCATTCCTGCAGCTGCCTCGGCAAGCGCGGCCAGCTTTTTTCGGCGGGCGACCGGGGCGTCAAATGCTAAGGCGACTTTGGATGCCCCACCCGCGTAGTTGGAGAATGGGTCCTTTGGTCTCCTTCTTTGTCTCTTCTGCGAAAACTGAAAACTGTCTTCCTCACCCCGCCGCGGCCAGCGCTTCTCTCTTCCGCGCTTCGCCCCACAGCGCGATATACGGCTTCAACTCCGTCATCATGCGGGCGAACTGGTTGAAGTCCAGCGATTGCGCCCCATCGCTGATGGCCTTTTCCGGCGCGGGATGCGTTTCCACGATCAATCCATCTGCTCCGATCGCCACGCCCGCCCGCGCCACCGCCGGCACCAGGCTGCGCTTCCCCGTCGCGTGGCTGGGATCGAGGATCACCGGCAGGTGCGTCAATTCGTTCAGCACCGGGATCGCCGAAATGTCGCAGGTATTCCGCGTCGCCGTCTCGAACGTGCGAATGCCGCGCTCGCACAGAATCACCTCCGGATTCCCGTGCGCCGTGATGTACTCTGCGCTCATCAGCAATTCCTTGATCGTGCTGCTCAATCCCCGCTTCAGCAGCACCGGCCGCCCGCACTTCCCCAGCGCCTTCAGCAGCATGAAGTTCTGCATGTTTCGCGCGCCCACTTGCATCACGTCCGCGTACTTCGCCACCAGCTCGACGTCGCGATCTCCCATCACTTCAGTGACGATGGCCAGCCCCGTCGCCTTCTTGGCCTTCTGCAGCAGCTTCAGCCCTTCTTCTTCCATCCCCTGAAAATCGTACGGCGACGTTCGCGGCTTGAACGCGCCCCCGCGCAGCAGCTGCGCCCCGGCCTTGGCCACCGCTTCCGCCGTGCGCATGATCTGTTCCTCGCTCTCCACCGAACACGGCCCCGCGATCACGATGAACTCATCGCCGCCAATCTCCGTCCCGTTCACGCGGACACGCGTTCTGCCGCGGCGGAACTCCTTGCTCACAAATTTGTACGGCGCCGTGATGCGCATGACGCTATCCACCTGCGGCAGCGCCTCCACCGATTCCATGCACGGGGTCACGTCGCCCACGCCCACCACGCCAATCACCACGCGCTCTTCGCCTTCGATCGAGTGCACCTTGTACCCGAAGTGCTTCACAATCGCGCAAACCTCGTCAATTTCTTCCCGCTTCGAGTGCAGCTTCATCGAGATGATCATCGTCGTTTCCCTTTTCCCTTTGCCCGGCCGCAGCCAGCCCGAATTCTTTGCCCTAAAACAAAAAAACCCACTCTTAGCGAGTGGGCCGCGACTTCACGTTTTCGCAGAATCTAGACGACGGCCCACTCCTCCCGGATGCTCCGGTACGTAAATCGCCAAGAATACGAGTAGGCCTTCCGATTCATGTCCGCCAGTTTATCGGTTCTATCCAAAAACGCAAGCCACAATTCTCTTATTCCCGCTATTAGGCCGCGCAATACTCCGCAGCCCGCGTCAACACAGCAGGAATGCAGTCAGATCAATACAAAAGAATCGCAATGCGATAACGCGTGAACCCCGCTGCTCCTCCCGCGTCGCAAGCGCCCACAGCCGCGCCGCGATATTTCCCGCCTTGCACGCGCTGCGCAATATCCGCGGGCAAGTGGCTGAGGTCGGAAGTCTCGTAGCGCATGACGCTCACCGGCCTTTGTCCCGCCCAGCCGCGATCCATCTCGCAGGTCTTGCGCGCATCATCGGTGGCATTCAGCAGCCGCACACCGCGCGCAGCCAGTTGCGAGCTAACCTGGAGTTCCTGCGCATCCAATCCCAAAAGCGCTACTGCCGCCGAGAAATCCTCCACGGCAAACAGTTGCCCGCCGCTCTGCACTACCGCAATGCCCACCGCGTTCACTTCGCGGTCAAGAAGGTTGGCGCGGTGCGGCGGCGAATTCATCCACTGCGTGTGCAGCCCTAAAACTGTTGGTCCTTCGGCGACATTCTCCGCAATCAGGCTGAAGCGCGCGCCTGTCTGCATCGCTCGTTGCTGCAGCGGCAGCTCGCCGGGGAACTGGTGAGAGATCGTGTTGTATTGTGCCATGCGCTGCGCATGCTGGCGCGCGGCTGCGGCCAGCGCTGCGTCCCACTGCAGCGGCGGCAAACCCGCGGCGGTGCGGCTGTGGTTCGCGGCGTCCAGCAACATACTTTCCGGCGAACCGTACGGGGGCGAAGCGGCGGCGTGCGAGATCGGCGTCAGCAACAACGCCGCCAACACAACGGCGGCAACGATGGCGAGGCAGCGCAAAAAGCTGGACATCGAAAGACGCTCCTACATCCATTAAACACGGTGTTTCCGGAATAGATGCGTGAAGCCAGGCGCCGATAGCGCAAGAGGAAGCTGGCCTGCCGGACAGGCTCATCCTGAAGGTGTTTGCTTTTTTGAGCGCGATTAGCCGCGCACGTGGACGGCGCTGAAGTTCAACACCACATGGCCGCCGGAAGTCGGCCGGCCAAAGCTGAGCATCGGCCTGAAGCGATAGAAGAACAGCAACTGATCCAGGTGATGGCGCACTTCCTGGTTGTCCGGGCCATCCATGATTTCGTACCTCATCATGCGGCCGTCGGCGTCCACCACCACATCCACGATCAGGTCATTCTCCAAAAGCAGTTCGGGATGCTGCATTTCCGGCGAAGCCGAACTCGGCATGTTCGATGGCAAAATCAGGCCCGCGGGCTGCAACAGGGAGGTGGGAATATCGTTGGGATCGGCCTGCACCACAATGCCCGGGGCGATCATGTGCAGCACAAACACAAAGATGACAATCGCGGAGAACAATCCGCCGGTTGCCGGGACGGTGAATGGACGGAACACGTTGTCCTGCAGAATTTCAATGCGATCCTTCACGAGCTGCCAACGCTCTGCCCAATTGCGCGGGCCGCGTGCCTGTGCCGCCGCCACTTTGATGCGCACGGCGAGATCCGCCGGAGGCAAGGCGCGCGGCATACGCGAAAGCATCACAGCCAGCTTGCGGTAACGCTGCAATTCCTCGCGGCACGAAGCGCACTCTTCGAGGTGTTGGCGGACAGCGTCCCGCTGCCGGACACGCGAAGCCGAAGCCAGGGTGTCATCCAGATACCCGGCCAGTTTGGAATGTACCTTTTCGCACGTCATGATTGTTCCTCATGCGTCTGATTGGGACGCGTCATTTCACCTGCCGACGGACTGGCTGGGGCGCGTACGTAGGCCATTTGTAAACCGATTTGCGAGCCGAAGTGGGCGGTGCTGGCTGATTCGCTGTGGGGCGTTTCTCGCGTCCGCGCAATCTCTTTCCCGCCCAGCAGGGGCTCCAGCAATTCCTTCAACGTGCGCCGGCCCCGTAGGATGCGCGACTTCACCGTGCCCACGCTGCAATCGAGCACTTCCGCTACTTCTTCGTAGCTCAATCCTTCCAGATCCCTGAGGATCACCGCGCTGCGGAACACTTCGGGGATTTGCCGCAGCGCTTCCTGCACCGCCGCCTGAATTTCGTGCGTGGCCATCTGCTCGTAGGGCGATGCGGTGGCGTCTTGCACTTCGACCGGGGCAAAGCCCTCTTCGGGTTCCGCATCGATGGAAATGTTCTTCTGGAGGTGGCGCTTGAACCAGCGGCGGTTATTGAGCGCTTCGCGCACGGCGATGCGGTAGAGCCAGGTCTTCAGCGAACTGCCGTGGCGGAAACTCCGTATGCCCCGGAACGCCTTCAAGAAAACCTCCTGCGTGGAATCGGCGGCGTCGGCCGTATCTCCCAACATGCTCAGGCTGAGGCTGTACACGGGACCGTGGTAGTGCGTTACGAGCCAGTCGAACGCCGACTCCGAGCCCGCCTGCAGCTCGGTGACAAGGCTGGCTTCATCGTGGCCCCACGAGAGCGCACTGACCCAATCGGACACGGTCTGCCTTTCTAGCCCGTCTTCAAGCTGCATGCCCTTGAAGGCGAACTGGCCCACGCTGGCCTTGGCCAGAGTGGACGGCCCAGGTACCACTTCCCTGCATCGGGCCTCTTGGCACTTCGGATTGGGAGAAGCATTCCCAATCCGCGTCCGCTCAATGTATTAGACACCACTAAGCGGCGGAATGTTTCTGCTCCCGGAGGACCGCCTCGCCACATGGCGACACGGCGTACCGGGAGCCAGCCCAAAAGTTGATTGTGGCACCAGGCGAAGCGCAGCGCAATGGCCCAGCCGTAAGGGGTGGGCGCGCGAAGCTACGTCGGTCCATTGTCCCTAAGCGATAGAGCCAGCATGGGTTAGCTTCCCATTCGCTCTTTCGTCAAGGCACCCTGGGATCGCCAATCTCCCGATTGGCGCTTCTGCCTCAGCCGCCCTCTTCGCTTCCTCGTCAAAGCATGGCCTAAGCCATGCCGTAAGCCGCCGCAGAGCAAAACTTCCCAAACTTGCTCTCCCGCGCTTGCCCCCTCGCCCGTGTAGTGGCCAGCCTTCAGGCTGGTTCTTCCCTCGGCAAACAGGGCATGCGAAAGGCGAGCGCAAGACTCTTTCGGGACGAGGGGTTCGTGGTGCTCGGGCGGGCTGCAGCGGGGCGTTCACAACGCATAGCAGTAAGGATTAGTTACCAAGTAAATAATTATTTACTTGGTATGTATTCGAATGCGCGTGCCGTTTCGGGAAAGGGCGCGCGGTAGAGTGGGGCCAAGGGCCCCCACGCAATCCGGGGAGAACACAGTTCAAAGCTCTCAGGTACAGGACCGGAAGGTGAGGCACCGAACTTCGACTCGAGGTGAATCTAACGCCACACGCCCGGCACCCTCGGTTAAGGCACCTGAGGACTCTTCTAAGCGAGAGACGAATCGTGGATAATAGGCCGAGCGAATGCAAGTAGCCGCCAAACGCAAGTTTTTGAACGACCAGCCAGCCATCGAGAATGCTGACCTTTCTCGATATGTCCCCGAGGAACTCGCGAAGTTGGATGACCCCCAGACTGCTATCCCACGCATAGCAAAGGACGCTCAATCCATCAGTCTGATTGAGAGGGCAATCCATCAAGTTCCTACGTCACACTCGATTTATCGCGGAGATGCGCGGAACATGCCGGGTTTGGAGCCACAAAGTGTCCACCTTGTGCTGACTTCGCCTCCTTACTGGACGCTCAAAGAGTATCGGGATTCGGAGGGTCAACTCGGTCACGTTAGGGACTACGAGGAGTTTCTTCAAGAATTGGATAAAGTCTGGAAACAATGTTTCCAGGCGTTAGTCCCGGGCGGCCGAATGATCTGTGTTGTTGGCGATGTATGCCTATCGAGAAGAGAAAACGGCGGACGGCACACAGTTGTGCCCCTCCATTCCTCGATTCAAGAACATTGCCGAAAGCTGGGATTTGACAATCTTGCACCCATCATCTGGCACAAAATTTCCAATGCTGCTTACGAGGTGGAAGGCGGATCTACTTTCCTCGGCAAACCTTACGAGCCAAACGCAGTCATAAAAAATGACATTGAATTCATTCTGATGGAGCGGAAGCCGGGAGGCTACCGTTCCCCCGACATTTCCACGAAAGTTTTGAGCGTGATTTCGACGGAAAACCACAAGAAATGGTTCCAGCAGATATGGACGGGTGTCACCGGAGCATCGACAAAAAAGCATCCCGCGCCATACCCCCTCGAGCTTGCCGAAAGGCTCGTACGTATGTTCAGTTTCGTCGGTGACACGGTTCTCGACCCCTTTATGGGCACTGGCACGACCACTGTTGCCGCCGCGAAGTGGGGAAGAAACAGCGTTGGTTATGAAATCGACCGGCATTATTACAAGTTGGCCCAAAAGCGCATTTCGGAGGAGACATCCTCCCTTTTCAGTACGGCGACTATCAACTCGATTCGTTCTTCTTAATCCGAGAATATGGCCCTTCATCCCGAAATTGAAAAGAAACTTCGCTGTGCCATAAGGCATTTCTGGTCGACTCGTGATTCGCAAGCTAAGAAGCAGGGTTCCAAGTCAGGCGCGCGCGACGCCGGCGCAAGGACCGCTGTAACGGGCGGGCATCAGATGGACGGGTTCATCAACCTGGTCCGGGAGTATTTGTGCGCGAATGGGATTCCCATGGCGCAGGTTTCTGCAAAGAGGAGTGGAACTGCCGGGATGGTATCGTCCGGAAAAACAGTGGGATTTGCTGGTCGTCGCAGAAGGCGAGTTGATGGCGGGAATCGAGTTCAAGTCACAAGTTGGGTCCTTCGGAAACAACTTCAATAATCGCACCGAAGAAGCCATCGGAAGCGCGACGGATATCTGGGCAGCCTACCGCGAAGGCGCCTTTAAGCCGTCTTCTCGTCCCTGGCTAGGTTACATGATGCTGCTAGAAGAGGCCCCAGGCTCGATGCGGCCAGTCAAGGCAAATGAACCGCACTTCAAGGTCTTCCCTGAATTCAAAGAAGCGTCCTACGGAAAGCGATATGAAATTCTGCTCACGAAATTGGTAAGGGAGCGCCTGTACGATTCGGCGTGTTTTTTGCTTTCCAATGCGAAGGGTGGCGCGAAAGGTCAATATCGCGAGCCAGCTCCCGAGCTCACGTTTGAGAAGTTCCTCGCGTCTCTATTGGCACGTGCCACGGCAATCGCAGGAACCAGAGAGCCGAGCTAGGCATTTGGCATAGCTCTCAATTTGAATTGCCGAACATGACTGGTGGCGCGGAGATCAAAGTTGGCGCCAGTTTGATCAAGGCGATGATCCGCGTCCGCAAACAGGACATTCCAGAATAGAGGGGGGCCCGCGCGCGCTACTCTACCACGCGATCAGCCCAGGCGCTGGCGACCACGCAAATATCGCGGAAGGCGCGGGCTTTGTAGGGGGATTTCGCGCCAGATTCCTTCAGGATGGCCGCCTGGTTCCGCCGCACCTCGCGGTAAATCCTGGCCATTTGTTGAACCGTGGGTTGCCTCCCGCGCCGCTTGAAGATCTGGCAAAGCTCGGCGAATACGCCGGCAACCTTCCCTTCATGAATCTTCGCATCCGTGCCATTCAGGTCGCTGAGCGATTTCTCCACGCGGTAGCTGTTGGACTCGAACACGTACCAGCTTTCTTTCTTCCTGTGTTTCTGCTGCGCCACTGTCAGGCCCAACTCGAACGGCATGTTGAACCGGGGCGTGCAGGGCTTCTTGCGGTCCAGCTCTACACGGGAAAGATCGTGAATGGAGTATTCACAATCTCCAATTAGTTTCAGAATCTTGTTCAACCGGCGCGAACTATCTGGAATCTCGAGTGTAGCCCGCGGGACCAGGCCAAAAGCGCTCACACCCGCAACATAAGCGATGAACAGCCGCTCAAACTTTTTGTCGTAGGGAATATTCAGGAAAACTTCAGTGCGCGGCTTTTTTTGTTTTGCCACGCGTTTGCTTCTTTCGGCTGGCGCTTACTACGGAGCCTCTCAACTTCCCGTTCGCCCCTGCCTTATGGCTGACCGTCGCCAAGCCGCGCCTCGTATTTACCTTCAGGCCAGCCAAACGCATCAACCTTTTCAAGCGAGCATCTGAAACACCCAAGGCCGCCGCTGTGTCCTCGGCCGTCGCAAACTGTGAATCAAGAATGACGCTCATCGCGCTTCACCTGAAACCTAATGATACACGCGTGGCTGCCATCTGTCCATTAACTCTTCAACTAAGTGACCTACTGTCGCACAATTCTATGTATTCAGGCCGTCCTTCTTCGGCTTTGCTCCCCACTTCTCCCGTCCTCGTACCAGTTTCGAATCTAGTACCCACTAAATAATAGTAGACATACGGTAAATAATGTGCTATGCTTCGCCTGTTATGCTGAGGGGACGCCGCTTTACTTCCGTTTCGGGTCGTCCCGGCACTTCATCCGGGACGCAAACAACGCGCCCCACACCCTCACCCGCCTCTCAATCTCTGCTAAGTCTTTTATTTCCCCCCTGCCCAGAGCGCCTCTTGCGAAGGGAAAACCTACATCCAAGAAATTCGCCCGTAACTGCTTTGTTTCCCCTACATACGCAAAAACAGGGGGGTGGGGGGGTATTCTTGAACTCTGAACTTTCAACTTTGAACAGCCTTTCTCCCCTAAGTCTAACTATTCCCGCACTTACGCGACGGTCTCCCGTAAGTCCAATTATTCCCGCACATACGCAAAACAGGGGGGTGGGGGTAGGGTATCTTAATGGTAACGTACCTAAAATATGTCGGCGCGCCGACATTCGCAGAGAAGAGGAATCCAGGACCCACTCTCCCCGGCCGGGTCGGGGCAGGCGACAACCGAGAGTGGGGCACCCGCTTACAAAGGGCGCTCCAACCGCCGAGCCGGCTAGTGGGTTTCAGGCGGACGAACGACCAGGACCGAGCAGTGGGCGTGCCGCACGACCGATTCGGCGACGCTGCCAAGCAACAGCCGCCCCATGCCCTTGTGTCCGTGGGATCCCAGGAGGATGAGGTCCGCATGCCAGCGCTCAGCGGAGTCGATGATGCACTCGCGGACGTCGCCACTTTCGACCGCGGAGTCCACTTTATAGCCGGCGGCGCGGAGTTGCTGCGCGTATTTCTCAATAAGAGCGCGTGCCTGTGTGGCCTGCTCTTCCAGTTCAGGAGCATATCCCCGCGACATCTGCGGGGGAGCGGAGAGCACGATGGGAGTCAAAACATGCAAAATTCTGACTTCCGTGGTTTGCGGCTTGAAATAATTCGCCACACCCTCGATAGCGGCTTCCGAGTGCTTGGAATCATCAATGGCGACGAGAATTTTCATGGTTCCTCCTGGTTCCGCGAGGCTTGTCCTTGATCTTCACCCAGCGAGAGCAGCCCTGCCATTCCCGCGTCATCGCGTGGAGCAAAAGCTGAGGACAGTGTGCTTTTACATTACTCGGAATCCATTTGTTTGCACAACGCTAGTTCTCCAGCAGCGGGTGACGCCGGTCCGGAACGTTCCAAGCATTCAGTGATAGGTTTTAAGTTGTCAGTTTTAAGTTTCGAGAGAAGAGGAAGCGGAAGAACGGCATAGGGCTACAAGTCAAACGTTCAAAGTGGGGAGCGGAGTCCTTCATCCACCCTGGAAACGAAACGTCAAAACCCGCACCTTTTATAAACCAAACCCAAAGGTGCGGCATCCAGGTTTTGCGTTGTCACAATGAGTGCGCCACCCGCCACCCAGTGCCTATTTCCAATTTATCGTCCGGGTCACCCAGCAAGTCATCCAATCAGACTTATCGTCGCACTTATGGCCCGGGCAACCTGCCCCGCGCGATTAGAAAGAATGGGCCGGTATTAGGACGTGACAGCTCTGCATTTACCTCTGGCGTGTTGCGAGTTCGGAGTTTACTTTCGAGAAAGGACACGGTCATCCAGTAATGCGCATGGCCCTCGTGTGCGGTGGACGGTTTCCAGAGGGGGCTGTGTTGCACTTGAAAGAGGGCCAGCACGAAACAGAAACCGGCAACCGCATCGGCCGCAAGGGAACATCTTGAGGCGGTGGCCGGTCAGGTGTGGAGGAGGGCTATGAAGAAGATCTTTCTTTTGACGTGTGCGCTTTTGTTGGGCGCTTAATATTCCTCCGCTCAGACGAGCGGTGTGGCGGGAGAATGGCGCGGCATTTGGACGAATCCGACGGGGTTTGTTTTCAGCGCTGAACTGACACTAGAGGCGGGGGCCGGCTGCAAAACTTGCGCTGCCACAGGCGACGGATCGATCCGTGGCAAGATTGTCTGGACGCTCAGGAAAGCGGGATCCAATGCGCCCGAGGAATATGCCAAAAAAGTTGGAGTGCCCGCTACGGAATTTGTGAAGGGGGAAATGAAGGGCGACGGATTTCTCGTCCTCAATGGCTACGACAAGGACGACCCCAACGGCATCATCGGCATGGACAAGTATCGCCTGGTCATCTCCGATAACGGTCAGGTGATCGGTGGCATCACGTTCAACAATGGCCCGTGGACTGGCCAGTTCATAGCCATGAAAGTTCAGCGGTGAGTGCGGTATTACGAATCCTGGAGGCAGCAGGTAGCGCACGCCTAGCGCGGCGAATCTCGAGTCCACCCGATGCGCTGCTCCACCGCAGCGTCTTCGCTCGGCCTCACAAATAGTTCCGGGTGCAACGTAATTCTACTGCCCCTGTGCAGTGCGCGGAGGAAACGATGAAGAAAGTCCTGTTGGTAATGATCCTCTCGGCCCTTGTCTTGACGTCGGCGCAACTGGCGGTGGCTCAGACCAGCCCAAAGAGTCTGGATGCCGAATTCCTCGGAGCCGTCCAGAAAAGTGATGCCGCAACGGTTCAACAACTCCTGCAAAAAGGCGCCAACATCGAGGCCAGGGGTGAGGGCGGGTTCACGGCGCTGATCGCGGCATCGGCGATGGGGAAGACTGACGTAGTTAAGCTATTACTGGAGAAGGGCGCCAAAACCGATACCAAGGATAACCGTGGTGACACCGCTCTGCACTATGCGGTCATGACCGCAAACATCGAAATAGTCAAACTATTGCTGGAGAAAGGGGCCAACATCCAGGCACAGGAAAATGATGGCCTCACGCCGCTGATGCTGAGCATCGTATCTGGCTCGGCCGACCTTGTGAAGCTGCTGCTGGATAAGGGCGCGAACACCGAGGCCAAGGATAAGAACGGCTATACGGCGTTGATGGCGGCGTCTGGCGGCGGCCTGACGGACATTGTGAAGCTGCTGCTGGAAAAAGGCGCCAATGTCGAAGCCAAGAGCGAAGATGGCACTACGGCGTTGAAACTGGCGACCGACCATGGCAAAACCGAGGTTGTAAAGCTGCTACAGGAGAAGGGCGCGAAATGAGCAGAGTTTTAAGTTGTAAGTTCCCGGAGAAGAGATACACAAGCCCCACCCTCAAACTACGAGGGTGGGGCACCTAGAGTCTACTTCGCTATTTTTACCAAGCCACGCTGCAGCTGGGCGCGAGGAAAACGTAGGGGGAAGCTACATCGTGATGGGATCTTTGGCGTGGCGGGTGACGTACCAGCACGGGCGGTTTCCGGCGTGAGAAAAGAGGGAGCGCGCGCAGGGGAGGTCCTCTTCGGGCTTCTGGGCGTCAAGCTGGTATTCGACTTTGTTGTTTTTGAGTGGAATGGCAAGAAGTCGATAGCGGTGGACGCTGCTGGTGGTGGGGCCCGCGGCGGGGTAGCGCACGCGAACTTGAAACCAGAGAAAGTCGCCGAGATAGACAACGAAGAGCAAGGCAAGCGTGGCGAGGAATATGCGGCGAGCGATGTGGCTGAAGGACGAAGAGGAATCGGCGAAAGTTGTTTGTGAAGTGGTCATGAGTTTCGAGTTGCAGAACTAAGCCTGAATTCCGATGTTGAGGAGGGATTTCTCCACTCCGGGACGGCAAAAAGCGCCGTCCCTCCGGTCGAAATGACGGATTTTGGATTAAGTTGTTGCCGCACAGTGCAACTATACCAGCACTGCGATGGTGATGCCTTCATTGCTGCGATTGAGGTCGCGGTCGCTGCGCAAGTCCGGGCAATGTTCGATAGCGTAGCGCGCGTCGTCCTCGAAAACGCTCCACTTTTCGCCGAAGATGACGCGGGCGACCAGGCCTTCTTTCTTGCGGCGCAGCAACGAGGTGCGAAGCGCGCCGCGCAGCGCACCTCCCTTCCCCGTGGAACCGTAACCGTGAATGATTTTCAACGCGGCGACGCCACTCTGCTTCGCCTGTTTCAATTCGGCGAGGAGAATCTGGCGAGCTTCTTCGACCGTGGGCATGCCGGCTTCGATGTTGAGGATTTTCACGCCCGCCATGGGGAACTCCCGGTGCCGCCCGAATTGTGATTGTGCCTGAGAGTGCCGGCGCGACTCAACCATCGTGGATGGCAAAGGTGAGGCACCCCCGGAATTTTCGACAAAACAGTTCCGACGCGTAATCGCTCTGGTGGATCAAGGGGTCCCAAGATCGCTTCCGGCGCTGAAGATTTGGAATTCCCTGATGTGCGCTTCCGCCGATGAGGCAAGGATGTTCAGGCGGATGCGAGAAGCGGTTACCGGCGGGAAGTGATCGATGCGTTTGTGACCGATCGCGCTGCCTTCCACCAGGAGCTTCCAGGCTTGGCCAGTCCACGCCTCGATGCGGAAGAGCTGGACGTGCTGTCCATTGTTCAGCCATTCCATGATGAGCGTGTGGTCAAAAGTTACGGGCCTGGCGAAATTGGCTTCGAGCACATCGTGGTGAGAGCCAACTGGCGCCGACCAAAAGGTATCGGGATCACCATCCAGTGCCGCTTCGGCATTCTGGTCCAGATGAGAGTGTTCCTTCGCCAACAGATTGTCCCCGTATCGTTTGCGGATGGCGGCGCCGAATTCTTCCAGGCGTTTTACATCTGCCTGAGGCAGCAGGCCACGTCGATCAGGAGCGAGGCCGAGCATCAACTGGCCGCCACGACCGATGGTCTCTTCATAGGTGGTGATGAGTTGCGCCACGGACTTAAGCGAAGCTTCATCGTTGGGATGCCAGAACCAGTGTTGCTTATGCAGAGGCGTATCCGCTTCCACCGGCCGCCAGCGTAGATATCCGTGGCGGTCGAGGACGTTCCAGTTTTCATAAGGAATGGTGCCATCCTCATTCCCTGCCCAACGGATATCGGCATATTCAAGGAGCGCTGCGTCCGCAAAAATCAGCGTATTGGGCTGAGAGACGCGGAGGTTTTCGATGATGCGCGGAAAATTGTAGACATGGCCGGCACTGCCCGCTCCGTCGAGCCAAAGTTCCACCAGGTTGCCGTAGCCTGAGGCCAGCTCCTGCATTTCCGCGAGGTAGTAATCGTCGTATGCCGCGGAGTTGTTGTACTTCGGTTCATGGCGGTCCCAAGGAGAAAGATAAACGCCGAAGGCCAGGCCAAATTTTCGCGCGGCTTCGGAGACTTGCCGCACTACATCGCCGCGCCCATTCTCCCACTGACTGCTTTTCACGCTGTAGGTCGTTTGGGCGGTGGGCCATAAACAGAAACCGTCGTGGTGCTTGGCCACCAAAACCACATACTTTGCGCCAGCCGCTTTGACCGCCTGCATCCACTGTTCCGGATCAAACTGCGTGGGAGCGAATACATCAGGGCTGGCCGTGCCGTCACCCCACTCGCGATCCATGAACGTGTTTGGGCCGAAATGGATAATGACTCCGAATTCGAGGTCCTGCCACGCTGTCTGTTGTGGCGAGGGCTTGAGGTCGGAAAAATTCTGGGCGCGACAGGCTGAAAACGAGGCCAGGCAAAACGCTGAGAGAACTATTGCGACCATTGCGGCCAAGCGTGCTGGGCGAGCCATGAGGATTCTGGACCTCGTTTCCCGAATGCAATCGGCGATTAGTATCCTACAACGCGATTGACGTCAGAAGGCGATAAACGCGCAACGACAACTACTTCTTGAGAACCGGGCTAACGCACGAAGAGCTACGCCATGCGACTATTTCGGGAGAATTCCCCACGCGAAGCCCCCGCGGAGGAAAGAAACGGCGACCCGCAGGAGAGCCGAGGGAGTAGTATGGGCTGTGGCTCGGGGCGAACAGGGCTTGTTTGGAGCAAGCTGGGTGGGCCGGGCCGCAGGAGGGCGCGATGAGAATCCTGATTGCGGTCGATGGGTCTGCCTCGTCGGATGCGGTGATCCAGGAAGCGGCGGCGCGACCGTGGCCCAGGGGGACGGAGATGTGCCTGGTGACGGCGGTGGACCCGTACTTTTTTACCAAGGCGCCGTTGCTGCTGGAAGAAGTGAAGCAGAGAACGAGCGAGGGAATGGAAGAGAGCGCGCAGCCATTGAGAGAAGCAGGCTGGGCGGTGAGCACCAACGTGTTGGTCAGCAATCCGCGCCACGGCCTTCCAAAAACCGCGAGCGAGTGGAAGGCCGACTTGATCCTCCTGGGATCGCACGGGCGGGGAGCGTTCAGCCGGCTGCTGCTGGGGAGCACGGCGCAGGCGGTGATGCGCCACGCGACCTGCTCGGTGGAAATCGTAAGAACGAAAGAGAAGAACCACGCGGAACGCGCGGGAATGCGCGTGCTGATGCCAACCGACGGTTCGGAATATGCGCAGATGGCGTTGCACGCGGTGGCCGAGCGGCCGTGGCCGGGAGGCTCGGAGTTCCTGATCATCGCGTGCCCGGAATTCCCGGTGATTATCGGCGAGTATCCGTACTATGCGCCGGAACAATTGACGGAGCTGGCCAAAGGAAGCGAGATGCACGCGGCGGAGTCCGCCACGGGCGGAGCCGCTTTGCTGACCAAAGCGGGACTGCGCGTGTCGCGGCAAGTGACCGAAGCGAAGGACACGCCTTCGCGCGCGATCCTGGCGGCGGCCGACTCGTGGGAAGCTGACCTGATCGTGATGGGGTCGCACGGGCGGCGCGGATTTGACCGCATTGTGCTGGGCAGCGTGAGCGAATCGGTGGCTATGCACGCGCGGTGTTCGGTGGAAGTAGTCCGAAAAGCCTGAAGCGCGACCGCGCAAATCAACAGCGAACAACGACGAATTCGGCAAAACTGCGCTTCGCCACGCTCGGCGTGAAGAGCCCGGCCCTGGCGAATAACGCAGGTGGTCAGGCAGACTTCAACGGAGAATTGGCCCCGGGAGCAAGGCTAGACAGCGAGATTTCCAGGAACTTCACGAACGGAAGAGATTAGACGGCGGCTTCGTTGTGACGGGCTGCGGCTACCATGGGCTGCGGCAAGGCACAATCCACGATCTGATTGATCGCGTAGATTGATTCCCTTTCGCAGGAACGGCAGCGCAGAACGAAGACCCGGGAGACGAGCAGGAACTGCGAATCATTCTCCTCATGCTTTCCCAGGTAAGCGCTTTCCTTCCTGCTCACGATGCCGGGGATGCGCACGGGCTTTCCGCAGTGTCGACACAACACGCCGCGGAAATGTTGACTAACGGGTTCGGCGGACATCTGGACAACTCCTTGGACAGATTTCAGCGGAGGCTTCGGAAGCAGCAGGATACTGAATCACCGATGAATTTGTCTACCTGAAGATAAGGTTTCCACAGGGCGAAAGAATGTGACTGCGGTCACGTGGGGAAATAATTCTAAACGGTTTAAAACGAAGGGATTGGGAGCCGGGAGGAGTGTGCAAGTGGGGCTTGGGGCCACATTCCCTCAGTGGAAGACTCCCGCCCCTTCTTTCTGCGCGCCAGCGCAAACCTCCTGCCCGAGCTACAGGAATGGGTGCGGATTTTGGCAGGGTGGAGAGGACAGGACCGTCTAGAAGCCAGCCGGCATGCTGGAGTGGCCACAAAAAGAGACGAAAGGATCCTGCGGCGAGTTCGCCCTGGAAGGGCGGATGTTCAACTGGCTTCGTCACAGGCGAAGCGCCCGCCTCCCTCCTACGGCGGGCAGGCAGAAGGCGTCCGCTACACAGGATTGCCGCTCGTGCGTGTTTAGTGTGTGAGAGTTGGTGGAGCCGATGGGATTCGAACCCACGACCTCCTCGATGCCATCGAGGCGCGCTCCCAACTGCGCCACGGCCCCACCGGAGGAACTTCCAAAAGTTTACCACAACTCGATGAGCGGCTGGAGCGGCGGGCGACGCGGCATTGCGGTTTTGATTGCTTGCCGGCGCCCCCGGAGACCCGCCAAGGCGCTTTGCCCTAAGCGAAAGCATGGAACGTTGCGTGACAGTTTTGCACATTTTTCATCGCGGGAGGCGGCGGCGTTCCGGTAGAATGCGGGCATCATGGCAAAACTCACTTTTCTGGGCGCAGCAGGTTGCGTGACGGGTTCCAAATATCTTGTCGAAGCGGCCGGCAAGAAACTGCTGGTGGATTGCGGATTGTTCCAGGGCACGGAAGATCTAAAGGAGCGCAACTGGAATCCGCTGCCGGTCGATTTGAACACGATCAGCTACGCGGTGCTGACGCATGCGCATCTGGACCACACTGGATGGCTGCCGGTGCTGGTGCGCGACGGCTTTCGCAAGCCCATCTTTGCCAATCCGGCGACGATCGAGCTGACAGAACTCCTGCTGAAGGATTCCGGGCACCTGCAGGAAGAGGAAACGCAGGACGCCATCAAGCACAAGTGGAGCAAGCACCCGCAACCGCGGGCGCTTTATACGTCGGAGGACGTTGATCCGGTACTGCGGCTTGCTGAAGCCGATGCCGCGCAATGGCGGCTTTGACATTTCGCCGGAATTCCACGTGGAGTCGTATGATGCCGGGCACATCCTGGGCTCCTCCAGCCTGGAGCTGACGATTACGGAGAACGGCAAGAAGACGGTCATCGTGTTTTCCGGAGACGTGGGCCGCTACGATCAGCCCATCCTGAATGACCCCGTTACGCCGGTGACAAAGCAGATTGACCTGCTGCTGTGCGAATCCACGTACGGCGACCGTGATCATGAAGCGGGCGATCCGCTGGCGCTGCTGGGCGATGTGGTGAATCGCGTGGTGAAGCGCGGTGGGTCCATCGTGATTCCCGCGTTTGCGATCGGGCGCACGCAGACTTTCATGTTTTACCTGCGGCAACTGGAAAATCTGCAGCGCATCCCGAAGGTTCCCGTGTACGTGGACAGCCCCATGGCGCTGAGCGCCACGGATCTATACCTGAAGCACAAGGAGGATCACGACCTGCTGTTTGCGCGCGACGAACAGAACGGCGGCGATCCCCTGAGTGTGCACGAATTCCACCTGACGCGCAGCGCGGAAGAGTCCAAGCAGATCAACAATGTGAAGACCCCGTGCATCATCATTTCAGCGAGCGGCATGGTGACCGGCGGACGCGTGCTGCATCATCTGGCGCAGC
>CAWADS010000066.1:0-8326 GCA_963780785.1 Candidatus Acidiferrales bacterium | reverse complement strand
TGCGGCCATCGAGAAACTGAAGCTCCAAGATGACGAAGCGGTCGGTGTTGGCATCGTGAAGCGCGCTCTTGAAGAGCCCACCCGCCAGATCGCACTCAACGCCGGCGCTGAAGGCGCTGTCGTGATCGGCAAAATCCGCGAGTCCAAGGAAGATAACTTCGGCTTTAACGCGGAGACTGGCGACTACGGCGACATGGTCAAGATGGGCGTTATCGATCCCGCGAAGGTTACGCGCCTCGCGCTGCAGAACGCCGCGTCCATTGCCGGCCTCATGCTCACCACCGAAGCTCTCGTGGCTGAGATCAAGGAAGAGTCCAAGGCGGCAGGCGCCGGCGGCGGCCCTGGTGGCCCCGGCGGCATGGGCGGCATGTACTAAGCCCAGCCATCCAAACAAACTCAAAGCAAAAGGGCGGTCGCCAATGCGGCCGCCCTTTTTTCGTGTGGGCGCAACACCCGCTGCAGGCGGGCGCCCCATCTGGGCAAGATGTCTAATTTCACAAAATGTTGCAGGAGATATCGACAAATCGTGGAACAATCCTCCGAGGTTCAAGGTCTTCGTTGCCGGGGCCGCACTCTTCTTTCTCGGCTGGTTGATCCGGAAGTTGGCAGTGCGATGACGCGGGAATACTCTCAATCCTAGGCGTTACGGCTGGTCCGGGTGGCGTGCGTCAGTCGGTGCGCTCTCCCTTCCTTGAGACCCCCTGGGGTGTGACCCCCTTCCTTGCCTCGCTTCCCCCTCTTGAGTAGACTCTTTCTGCGACATTCCCGCTCCTCAGGGGGGAGCGAGTCACATGCCAGGTTTTTTACAGCGCTTTATGCCGCGCGACGGGGATTTTTTCGTCCTCTTTCAAAAGCAAGCAGAAAATATCGTCGCCGGCGCTCAAGCCTTCACCAAGATGCTGGAGCATTACACCGGCGTCCCCGAGCAGGTCCAAATCATCAAGGCCATCGAGCACCAGGGCGACGAGCTCACCCACCTGATCTTCCGCAAGCTCAACCAGACCTTTATTACTCCTTTTGACCGCGAGGACATGCACGAGCTCTGCGGCACCATGGACGACGTCATTGACCTGATTGACGCCGCCGCCAGCCGCTTCGTTCTCTACCGCGTGGACTCCGTTCGCCCCGGCACCATCGAGCTCACCAAGGTCCTCGCCGCAGCCAGCCTCGAGCTCTCCGCGGCCATCCACGCCATGGAGACGCCGGACAAGGCGCTCCACCGCATCATCGAGATCAACCGCCTCGAAAATGAAAGCGATCGCATCTGCCGGACCCTGATCGCCCAGCTCTTTGAAGAGGAAAAGGACTCCGTTCAGATCATCAAGTGGAAGGAAATTTTCGAGGTCATCGAAACCGCTGTTGATAAGTGCGAAGACGTCTCCAATGTCATCGAGAGCGTCATCTTGAAGAACGCCTGAGACCCGTGAGCAGCTTCTCCCTCGTTATTCTTACCATCGGCCTCACCATCGCCTTCGAATTCTCGAACGGCTGGCACGACGCCGCCAATTCCATCGCCACCGTCGTCTCCACGCGCGTCTTGACGCCCTTCCGCGCCGTCCTTTGGGCCGCCTTCTGGAATTTCATCGCCGCCTTCTTCTTTGGCACCGCCGTCGCCGCGGCGATCGGCAAAGGGATGGTGCACATCGAGATGGTGAATGAGAAGGTGCTTCTCGCCGGCCTCCTCGGCGCGATCACCTGGAACCTCATTACCCTTACGCTGGGATTGCCGACAAGCTCCTCGCACGCGCTCATGGGCGGTTACGGCGGCGCCGCTGTCGTTCACGCCGGTTTCAAAGCGCTCATCCTGCATGGCTGGACCATGCCGGTTCTCTTCATCTTTCTTTCGCCGGTCATCGGTTTGTTCATCGGCTGGCTGGTCAGCGTCCTCACGACCTGGATCGTCCGCAAACAGCGGCCTCGCCGCGTAGACCGCTGGTTCCGTCGTCTTCAATTGGTCTCCGCCGCCGCCTACAGTTTGGGTCATGGCACCAATGATGCGCAAAAAGGCATGGGCATCATCACGGCCACCATGGTCGCCGGCGGATTGATGAAGGATTACGCTGTCCCCGACTGGGTGATTATCTGTTGCTGTCTCGCCCTGGGTGGCGGCACAATGGCCGGCGGTTGGCGCATCATCAAGACCATGGGGCAGCGCATCACCAAACTCACTCCCTTCGGCGGGTTTGCCGCGGAGACCGCCGGTGCGATCACCCTGTTTACCACCGCGCGTTTCGGCATTCCCGTCAGCACCACCCACACCATCACCGGCGCCATCGTGGGCGTCGGCGCTTCTCACCGCCTCACGGCCGTGCGCTGGGGCGTTACCCGCCACATCGTCTGGGCCTGGGTCCTTACGATCCCTGGCGCAGCCTTCCTCGGCGCCACTATCTATCACTTCCTCGCCCCCCTCCTCCGCTAGTGTCCTGAGTTATGAATTCGCTAAAAAAGGAAGATTGTCATTCCGAGCGAAGCGAGGAATCTGCTTTTCGCCCGCATGTCGAAAACAAAAGCAGATTCCTCGGGTCCGCGCAGCGTGTGGCCCTCGGAATGACAAGATGGGCTTCGATATTTAGAAAGTAATTCTGCCTCAGCACACGAGACGCTGTCTCACAATGGCCTCTGTGAAGGGCAAACTTATTCTGCGATGAAACCCTCTGCAACTTCGGATTCCCGTCTAATTTGGAGTGCGGCGGCTTGTTCACCCTGAGCTTCGAAGGGCCGCCGCCTTCACAACTGCATGCCCCGCCGACACACCCTAATTTCAAGGCTTCGCAGCATGTCTTCCCTCTTCTCTTCCCCGTATCCCCCACCGAGCCACATCTTTACTTCCTCACGCCCTTGCCTCTATTCTCTTCTTATGCCTGAACCGCGTTCCCCATTTACCACCGTCGAAGAAGCGATCGAGGAGATTCGCCAGGGCCGCATGATCGTCCTGGTGGACGATGAGGACCGCGAAAACGAAGGCGACCTTACTCTGGCCGCCGAAAAAATTACGCCTGAAGCCATCAACTTCATGGCCAGGTTCGGCCGCGGCCTGATCTGCCTCGCCCTCACCGAGCAACGTTGCGAAGAACTGAATCTCCCGCTCATGTCCCCCGTCAACACCTCCGTCCACGGCACCGCCTTCTGCGAGGCCATCGACGCGAAGGTCGGCGTCACTACGGGTATCAGCGCCTCCGACCGCGCCATCACCATCCTCACCGCCATTGACCCCAAGACCCGCCCCCAGGACCTGGCCCGCCCCGGCCACATGTTTCCTCTTCGCGCGCGCCATGGCGGTGTGCTCGTTCGCGCCGGGCAAACCGAAGCCTCCGTGGATTTGGCGCGCATCGCCGGCCTGAATCCCTCCGGCGTCATCTGCGAAATTATGAACGAGGACGGCACGATGTCCCGCGTGCCGCAGCTCATCGAATTCTGCCGGGAGCACAACCTGAAGATGCTCACCGTGGCGGACCTCATTCGCTACCGCATGCAGCACGAACGCTATGTCCGCCGCGTCGGGGAAGCTATCGTGCCCACCCGCTACGGCGATTTCCGCATGATCGCCTACTCCAGCGACGTGGACCACGATCAGCACATCGCCCTGATTCGCGGCGAGCTGAGCGGCCCCGTGCCTCCGCTCGTCCGCGTTCACTCCCATTGCCTCACTGGCGATGTGTTTGGATCAACCGCTTGCGATTGCCCCGACCTGGTGGCGCGTTCCCTCGAAAAAATTGCCGAGGAAGACCGCGGCGTATTTCTCTATCTGCACCACACTGGCCGCGGGTACACCATTGACACGCCGGAAACTCCCGGAACCCTGCCGCGAATTCATTTTCATACCCGCGGCCAGCTCGATCGCGAGCCGGCCCGCCAGCGCATGGTGCAGCACGAAAGCGGCATTGGCGCGCAAATCCTGATTGACCTCGGCCTAACGGATATCCGCGTCGTCACCAATCATCCCAAGAAAGTCGTCGCCCTCGAGGGCTACGGCATCCGCATCGCCGACCAGGTTCCCCTGCAATTCTCTACACCCAAACCCACCCACCAGCGCCTGTAGCCCACGAAGTGGCCGATCTTCAGATCGTTTTTCTTCTTGTGTAGGGACCGCCTTCTGAGGCGGTCCGCCAACTTAACCACGCCTCCAACCTATCGCCCTTCCCCGCCGCAACCGTGATTCCGAACAGAGTCTGCGAAGTGAGGTACGCTTTTCCATCGCACGCCTTCTGTGCGATGAATCCCTCTTCTAAACGGGAAGCTACTGCGCTTCTACGGCTCCTCGTCGTCCTTCGCAGATGGTTCTGGGGGAGGGGTACTTTTCGCCGGAGGTTTCGCGGCAGTCGTTTTTGCGGGCGGCGACTTCGCCGGCGCCGTTTGTGCGCTCGTGGGCACCTTCTTGCTTTGCGGCGACTTCCCAACCGTCAGATACTTCCGCATCTTTTCCAGCCGCTTTGGGCCGATCCCCTTGATCGCCAGCAGGTCGTCCACGCTCTTGAACGCGCCGTACGATTTCCGCATCTCCAGAATCTTGTTCGCGGTGGATGGCCCGATTCCAGGCACTTGCTGCAGTTCCGCCGCGCTCGCGGAATTCAAATTAATCGGATGTATTGGCGGCTTCTTCTTGGCGAGGACGGCGTTGGTGCAGCAAAGAATCAGCAAACACGCAAGCAAGGAGGTCGCGATACGGTAGTGGCCCTGCAATGACATAACTACTTGATAATAGCAGACAAACAGGCTTCGGGCAACGACGATTTTTGCGCGTAACCGGGCCTACCGCAGGAACCGTCGCGCCCCCGAGTCTACTCCACGCGTTTCCCCTGGCTGTCGTAGACTTCCAACTCGCCGAACAGACCCGCCTGTTCCTCGATCTGCGCGCGGTCCCCAACCACAATGATCTGCATGTTGGCCGAATCAAAGTATTTCCGCGCCGTCGCCAGCAAATCCTCGGCGGTCAGCGTTTTCACTTTCTCGCGGTAAGTCTCCAGATAGTCCGCCGGCAGTTCATTCAGCTCCACCGTGGAAAATTGCGAGAGCAGCCCCTCCTGCGTTGCCAGCCCCATGGAGAACACGCCCGTCAGGTAATTCTGTGCATCGGCAAGTTCCGCCGCAGGAACCGGCACAGAGCGCAGCCGGTCGATTTCGTAGAAAATCTCCGTCAGCGAAGCGGCCACAACATCGTTGCGCACCGCCGCAGAAACTGAGAAATATCCGTGCTGCCGCAGCGGCAATACGCCACTGCGCGGGCTGTAGGTGTACCCCTTGTCCTCGCGTATGTTCATCACCAGCCGCGAGTTGAACGCCCCGCCGTACAAGCTGTTCGTCAGCCCCAGCCGCAGCCAGTCTGGATGCTTCCGCGTGATGGCGTGGCAGCCCGCCAGGATCTGCGTCTGCACCGAGCCCGGATTGTGCACCAGATACACCCGGCGCCCGCGTGGTTTCGGCGGCGCTGCCGACTCCTTTGCGACGGGCTTCTTCCCCGTCCAGTCTCCAAACACCTTCTCGATCGTCTTCAACAGCGCTGGCGGATCAAAGTCCCCCACCAGCATCAGCAGCGCATTTTCCGGCGTGTAGATTTCGCGATACACGTTCTGCAAATCCTCGCGCCGGTACGCCGCCACTTGCGCCTCGCTCGGCGAAACTTGGGCGTATGGGTGCGCCCCAAACAACACCTTGCGCAGCCTCTCACCGGCCAGAAAACCCGGCGAAGTCCTTTCCAGCTTCACTTCCTCGAGCTTTTGCCGCCGCTCCCGCTCGAACTCCGCCTCTGGGAAAGAGGCCTCGCGCGCCAGTTCGTTCACCAATTGCAGAATGGGCTCCGCGAACTCGCTCAGCCCGGCAAACGAAATCGCGCTGTTATCCTGCCCCGCGCTCGTGCCCAGGTCCGCGCCCAGCCGCCGCAAGTCCTCTTCTATCTGCCGGCTCGCGCGCTTCGCCGTTCCCGTGCGCACCACCGTCGCGGTCATTTCGGCAAGGCTTGGCGCGCGGTCCACCACCAGCGCGTTCCCCGCGCGAAAATAGAGCTCGCCGTGAAACTTCGGGATGGAATGCGCTTCCGCCAGCACCACTTCGAGCCCATTCGCCAGCCGTGCCCTTGTCCGCTTCGGCCAGGTTACGGGACGTTCCGGGGTCAGCGCCGGCGCCAACGCGGGAACTTCAGCTTCACGCGTCGCCATCACGCGGCCTCCTTCGCATCGCTTTTCACTGGCGTGCGGAACACAATCGCGCGGTTCTCTGGCCGCAAATATTTCTGTGCGGCGCGTTGCACCTCTTCGCGCTTCACCTCCAAAAAACCATCCAGTATCGTGTTTACGAGTTGCGGCTCATTGTCGAACAATGTGAAGCAAGCCAAGAGGTGCATCAGCCCGTAGCGCGGCATGTACCCGCCTCGTCCGCCCTCCAGCGTCGAATAGTAATCGGAGCGCCATTTCACCTGGAGCTGCTGCAATTCATCCCCGCTGATGCCCTTCTCCTGCACCTCGCGAATGACCGCGTCGAACGCGGCCAGCGTAGCCTCCGCCGAATACTCCGGCTTGTGCAGGATTCTCGTCGTCAATTGCGTTGGCCCGTTGTACCCGAAAAGATCGTCGATCCCTCCATCCGCTTCCACGGCAATCTGCTTTTCCAGCACGAGTTCGCGGTAGATTCGTCCCGCCCGTCCGCCATGCAGCGCTTGGTCCAGCAGTGCCATGGCGAACCACTCCGGCGTGCGCCGCGACGGCAGCACATAGCCGATGGCCATCGCCGGCAACGTCCCGAATTTTTCCTCGACGTGCCCCCGCCGCTCTTCTTTCTGCGGAGGCTCCTTTGGATCCGCAAACGGTGGCGCCGCTCCCGCGGGAATCGGCGCGAAATGCTTTTCCGCCAGCGCAAATCCTTCCTCAGGCTTCACATCGCCCAGCAGCAACAGCACCGCGTTGTTCGGCACGTAATACGTCCGGAAAAACTTTTGCACATCGGGCAGGCTCGCGGCGTCCAGGTCCGCGAAATCTCCGTAGAAATTATGCGCGTTCGCCCAATTGCGGAATGCCACCGGCGGCATGTCCAGCCACGGGAAACCGCCATAGGGCTGGTTCAGCACGTTGACGCGCACTTCTTCTTTGACTACGTCGCGCTGGTTTCGCAAATTCTCGTCATCCACTTTCAACGCGCGCATGCGGTCCGCCTCCAGCCATAACACACGCTCCAGCGCATTCGACGGCACCGCTTCGTAGTAGTTCGTCACGTCGTACATCGTCGAGCCGTTCAGCACGCCCCCGCTCGAATTGATCAGCTTGATGTACTGCATCTTCGCCGCGTTCTCCGAGCCTTGAAACATCATGTGCTCGAATAGGTGAGCGAATCCGCTGCGCCCCTGCGGTTCCAACCGGAACCCAATTTTGTAGTACACCCCGATCGTCGCCACCGGAGCGGTCGCATCCGGCGCAATCACCACGCGCAATCCGTTCTTGAGCGTGGCGCTCTGAATGGGAATCTGAAGTCGCGTCAAGCCTGGCCCCCTTTGGTCTTCGATGACTGCTGTGAAGCACTGGAAATTGTCTCAAGCTCCTCGAGCATGGCCGCGGGATCGTGCGCCAGCACGCGCGCCGCCAACCGGCTTACCGCCTGGTACGCTTCCAGGAATTCCGGAGCAAATCTTCGCAAAGCCTCTTCATGCCCCTCAACCACGCCGTAATCGCCACGCGACAGCGGCCCGGTCCACGCCTTGTGTGGCCCGAGCTTCTCGTCGTGCTCCAGCACCTGCCGCGACAGCGAGAGCAGCGCGCGCGTCGCTTCCCGCCTCTTCATCCCCGCCATCATCAGCATCTGCACCCCGGCTTCCTCCAGCGCCAGCAGGTGTCCCGCCGCAAAGGCCCCCGCGGCGTGATACAGTGGCTTCATCGCGGCCGCGATGCTCACCGGCGTTCCTCCTAGCTCGCGCGCGATCTTTCGTGCTGTGCGCACCGCGATCTCGTCGCCTTCAATGGCAAACACCTTGCCCTCCAGCGGTGGCACGCCCACGCCGCTGAACGTCTGCATGGGGTGCATGGAAGCAACCGCTGCGCCGCACGCCCGCACGGACTGCAGCACGCTGGCATCCAACGCCCCACTCGTGTGAATTACCGACTTGCCGCGCAACTCTTCTCCGCCCATTCGTGCAAGTTCATCCGCCACACTAGCGATTACGTCGTCCGGCACGCTCACCAGAATCGTCGTGCTGCCGAAAATCTGCCGGGTAACTCCCGCCTGTGACTGCCCCGCTCCGATAAAGCGCACCGCCTTCCGCGCGCAGGCTTCCGTCCTCGCCGCCACCACCCCAATTCTCCAGCCCAGTTCACGCAGTCGCCGCCCCAGCGCACGGCCCACGCGC
>CAWADS010000065.1:0-10839 GCA_963780785.1 Candidatus Acidiferrales bacterium | reverse complement strand
TCCTTGAAACCGTCTCGTTCGGCCACGGCCAGGTTGCGCGCGGGAAGCGCCAGCGAGAGTTTGTGATTGAGGGAATGTGCCGCCGTGGCGCCGCAGCAAATCCAGTCCTTCATTTCGTCGAGCTGCACATCTAGGGCGCTGAGGCACGCGCGCAACGATTGCTCGTAGTCGTTCGACGAGCCATGCAGCGCGCAGCCCGGATAGTAGCCGATGTTCATGCTTTCCGCTCGCTCGCGCACCGCTCGAAAATGCGGTCCACAACTTTCCGGTCGCGCGCCCTGCCAGGGACCAAGTGCAGTTTCTTGCGCTTTCCGAGTTGCGGCCCCAGGCTCGCGTCCTTGAAGAGAAACGGGATCCTGCCCGTGCGCATCACAATGTCTAACTTGAATTGCCCGATTAGCTCCAGTTCGTTCAGGCGCCCATTGCGGCGAATGTTCTCAAGAAAAATCTTCTGGAACGCGACCACGGTAAGTCTTTCCGGCGCAGCCATCCCGCGCGCCAGCGACGCTTCGCGCAACGCGTCCATCACGCCGGCGCAATCGACTTCCTTGGGACAGCGCGTCGAGCACGTTTGGCACCCCACGCATTCCCAGATCGCCTGCGACTGCAAAGCCTTATCCCATTCCCCCAACTGCGCGAGCCGCACCAATTGATTCGGTGCCACGTCCATGTGCATGGCCACGGGACATCCTGCTGTGCATTTGCCGCACTGATAGCAATTGGCTACTTGAATGGAGTCTGGGAAATGGACCGGCAGGTGTGCAGATGGAACTTGGCCAAGGGCCTGGATCTCCACGGGAAGGCCTCAACCCTAATGTAGGTTTCCCCTTCTTGACTGTATGTGAGGGATGTCGCAACCCCCTGTGACCCACGACGCGCTTCGCCTGGGCGTGGCCCCCGCCCAGCGAGCCCCGGCACGATTGTCCCTCCGTCAAAGGACGTGTAACTATATGAAATACATATAGTTACAGCATATCTCGCTATGACCGAGCGGGGTTCTTATGCGTGTGTCCCAAGAGGCTCCACGGCCCCGTCTATTTGCTGGCGGCGGGAACGTCTTGCGGATTGATCCGGGCTTTCTGCCAGTGCAGCATCAGGGGCGTCCGGTCATAATCGGCGAGGGTGCCCGTGAAGCGCACCAAGCTTCCCACCGCAATGTTTGCAGCCTCCGGCTGGTTGGCAACGCTGACATCCATGTTCGCCCTCCGCGCCGCCCGGAATTCCAGTTCGGTGGTGACCAAGGCTACTTTCAATATGACGGGATCGCCCAGCACGACGCTGATCACTTTGCTGGGTACGTTGGGGAATTCCATTCCGCAAGCCGCCAGCCAAGTCGTCTTGTCTTTGTCGGCGGGGCCTCTGATGTCCGCCACGACGCTGGTGATCGTCATGACGTTTCTCGCGGCCTCCAGATCGGCTTTGCTCGGGAGCATGTAACTTTCCGGGCGCTCCAACGAGCTTCCCGCCACTTGCATCAATTGGCTGAGTTGAGCGTCAAGCAGGCTGGGGCACTGCGTTTGCTCGTAGCTCGCCATCAGTTTTCTCAGGTACGCCTTAATTTCTTGCGATTGCGGCCCACCCCTGCTCTTTGCGCTGGCCGCGCGCGCCAAGGTCCAGAAGGCGTCCAGTTGGCGCGGCGGGTTCACTCCCCAATACGCCAGCCCAAGTTGGTAGGTGGCGTTCCCATCTCCCGGATCCAGCGCCAGCGCAGCCCGGTAGGCCGCGATCGCGCCCGCATAGTCCTTCAACGTCATGGAGGCCGATCCCACGGTCTCATCCAGGTAAACCATGATGGGCTTTCTCTCCGCGGCAAACGCCGTATCCGAGACGTTCTCTGGCTTCCTGATCTCGTTGAGAGTGCTCAACCCCAGGGCGGCCGCTTCCTTCGCCTGCCTTGCTTGCGCCGGATCGTTTGGCCTCAGCGCGTCGTAGGCAATCGCGCGGGCATAGAGCGCCTGGAATCGCGCGTTGGCATCGGCTTTGTCTCCCAGCGCCACGAGTTTGTCCGAGTACTCGATCACCTTCGGGAAATTCTTCAGCTCACGATAGTCGCGGTAGTACAGCGCATAAGCATCCACTAGCAGTTCGGAATTCGGAAACCGCGACACAAACTCGTCAAGCCGCTGGATCTGGTGCGCCTCGTCCTTTTCGGCCTGCACCGCCTTGAATTCACTGTGCTCGGCCGCCGTGCCAACCGCAGAGGAGACTTTGCGTCCTGCAGCGTCGCTGTAGTATTTGGTTTTCGCCGGGTCCGGCGGCGCCGGTTTTGTGGAGGGCGATGCAGGAGGAGCGGCAACGTTCTCAGCCGAAAGATTCTCCGCAGCCGCCGCCGGTGCAACGGGCTTTTCCGTAGGAATCCCGACCCCGGTGTCCGCCGGATGCGCCGGGCTGGGCGTCTCCGTCTTTGGCTGAGGTACGCTTGAAGAAGCCACGGGATTCCCGTGCTGTTCGACCAGCCGGAACAATGCGCCGCGGTACCGCCACCCGCTGGCAACGCCAAGTGCCGCCACCACAAGCAACGCGGCCATGGGAATCCAACGGCGCGCCGAACGGGCTGAATCTCGCGGGCCTGCTGGCGCAACTCCAGTTCTCCCCGTCGGTTTCACGGATGAGGAAGCTGCGGCCACCTGCGCCGTCGAACGCGCCGACGTTGCGCGGCGCGGCGTGGCATCTCCAGGCGCAACCAAAAGCGTTTCCCCCTCTTCCTTTTCGCGCCTTTCCAATTCCCACCGGTCCAGTGCCTCAATGATTGCCTGCCCGTTGGCGGGCCGGTCCTCGCGATTCTTTTCCAGGCACTTCATCACCAGATCGGCGAGGGACTGGGGAATCTTCACTCCCGCTTGCGCGCATTGAATGGGAATCGGAGGAGTCTGGATTTGCGCCATGACGATTTGCAGCGAAGTGTCGCCTTGGATCGGAAGTTCCTTCGTCAGCATCTGATACATCACGATGCCGAGCGAATAAATGTCCGAGCGGCCGTCGAGGTCCTTGCCGGGCGACGCCATGGCCTGTTCCGGAGACATGTACAGCGGTGTACCAACCACCATCCCTGTGCCAGTCATGGATGTCGCGGAGGAACCGCCGAGACCTTCCTTGAGCTTGGCGATGCCGAAGTCCAATACCTTCGCCACAACTTCCTTTTGCGATTGGATGAGAACGATGTTCTCCGGCTTGATGTCGCGATGAATGATCCCCAAGCGGTGCGCCGCGTCCAGCGCGGAGGCCACTTGCCGGATGATCGCGGCCACCCGCGTCGGCGTCATCGGGCCTTCTTTGGTGATGACATCCCTCAGGTTCTTGCCCTCGATGTACTCCATGACGATGAACGGCTGCCCGTCTTCCGTTTCGTCGATGTCGTCCACGCGCACGGCATTGGGGTGCTGGAGTTTCCGCGCCAGAATGGCCTCTTGCTCGAAACGCTTCACGAATTTCTTATCGCTCGCCAGGGCCGCAGCAATCACTTTCAGCGCGCGCAGCTCTTGGAAATGCAGGTGCAACGCTTTGTAGACCGCGCCCATGGCCCCTTGGCCGATTTTCTGAACGATTTGGTACTTTCCACGGACCAGCGTTCCCTCGGCCCAGTCTTCCGACTGGATGAGGGGCGTCCCGTCCTGGGGACAGTTGGCGAAATGGGTGGAGTAGCTGCGCTGACAGACGCGGCAGGTTTTCATGGCGATTCCAGCAGCGATTTCGTGGCCCGTAGTCTACCACGAAGCTCGCCGCCGTAAACACGCATTCAACGGCACTCACTCCCCGCCAACCCTATTTGCTATCAATACGATGTGCGACAACCGTTGTTCCCTCGGAGACATTCGTTTCCCTCGGCCGTCGCGCCCGGAGCGGCATCGCGTCACGCGGCCGTGGCGGGGTTTCGTAAACGATGTCACAGACTCTGTTCGCCGTACCCCTGCCCGGCAATCGCATGAAACTCGCCACCCCTCCCGCACGTCGAAAAGATAGTGGAGACGATGATAGGATGTACTGGAAGTGTCGGGAGAGAACTGTACCTGCAGCTGACTCTTTCCACGAAGTGTGCGTCCCAACTCCGCTCCAGAGAGCGCGCAGCTTCAATTTCCAACCGAGGACTGTCCCTCATCGAATTGAGGAGTGCAAGTGACGGAACAACACGCAGACTCAACGGTTTCCAGGAAGCCTGAGCCTTACACAACAGAAAAGGCATCCACTCACAAGAGCCGGTGGTGGATCTGGCTGATCGTCGCAGTGGTTCTTATCGTCGTGACGGTGTGGTGGATACGCCGTGGGGCCTCCTCCCAAGCGAAAACCGCCGGTGACCCCGCTGCCCGGCCAGTTTTGGTCTCGACGGCGGCAGCGCACCAGGGCGACATCGGCATTTACCTCAACGCCTTGGGCACCGTGACGCCTCTTTACATGGTTACGGTGACCAGCCGGGTGCAAGGCGAGATTACGAACGTCTACTATCACGAAGGCCAAATGGTTCAGAAAGGCGACCCGCTGATCGAGATCGATCCCCGCCCCTATCAAGCGTCGCTGACGCAAGTCGAAGGACAACTGGCGCATGATACGGCTGTCTTGAACGAAGCCAAGATCGACTTGGAGCGCTACCGGCAGGCCTTCACCCGCAATGCCATCGCCAAGCAGCAATTGGACGACCAACAGCAGGTGGTGCTGCAAGATGAAGGCACCGTGAAGAACGATGAGGGCCAGCTTGCGAATGCCAAGGTCAATCTCGCGTACACCCACATCACCGCGCCGATTGCCGGGCGCGTTGGACTCCGCCTCATCGATCCCGGAAATATCGTGCAGGCCAACAGCAACACGGCCCTGGTGGTCATCACGCAGCTCCAGCCCATCACGGTCATCTTCAGCATCGCCGAAGATCATCTCTCCCAAATTCAACAGCAATTGCGCAAAGGGAAGAAGTTGCCCGTCGATGCCTTTGACCGTGCAGCGAGCACGAAGCTCGCCTCCGGCACGCTGCTTACCCTCGATAATGTCATTGACACTACCACCGGCACATTGAAACTTAAGGCCATCTTTGACAACGCGGACAACGCTCTCTTTGCCAACCAGTTCGTGAACGTCAGACTGCTCGTCGACACGCAACGCAATATGACTCTGATTCCTTCTCCGGCCATTCAACGCAGCGCCCAAGGGGCTTTTGTCTACGTGATCAAAAGTGACCAGACCGCCTCCATGCGGACGATCACCCCCGGCACCACGGATGGTTCCGTGACCGTTGTCGAGGGCGTCGAACCGCAGGAAGTCGTGGCCGTCAATGGCTTCGACAAGCTTCAGGATGGCGCGAAAGTCACGATCCGCAAACCCACCAGCGGCACTGGCGGAGCCTCCGGCCAGCAGCCTCAAACGGGCCAGGATACCCAATCTGCTCCGCCCACAACTCGCGGGGCAGGCGCCCCGGCGGGCAAAAAGGGAGGCTCGTCGCAGTGAGTCCGTCTCGTCCGTTCATTCTACGGCCGGTAGCAACCTCGCTATTGATGGCGGCCATCTTGCTTGCCGGCTTCGTGGCCTATCTCCAGTTGCCCGTCTCGGCGCTGCCGGAAGTCGACTACCCCACCATTCAGGTGGTGACGTTTTACCCCGGCGCTAGTCCGGATGTGATGGCTTCGGCGATCACCGCGCCTCTCGAACGGCAGTTCGGTCAGCTCCCCGGCCTCAATCAGATGACTTCGACGAGTTCGGACGGCAGCTCCATCATTGTTCTGCAATTTTCTCTCGACTTGAATATCGACGTTGCCGAACAGGAAGTACAAGCGGCCATCAACGCAGCCCAGACCTATCTGCCTTCCGATTTGCCGGTCCCGCCCATCTATAGCAAAACCAATCCAGCGGACACGCCAATTCTTACCCTGGCGCTTTCTTCCAAGACCATTCCGCTGTCGCAAGTCGAGGACCTGGCGGACACGCGCTTCGCGCAAAAAATTTCTCAGCTTCCGGGTGTGGGGCTCGTCAGCATCAGCGGCGGGCAAAAACCGGCTGTTCGTGTGCGCGTGAATCCCACGGCGCTCTCCTCGTACGGCATAAATCTCGAGGATGTCCGCACGGCCCTGCAGCAGACCAGCCTGGACCAGGCAAAAGGGAATTTCGATGGCCCGCAGCAGGACTACCAGATTCAATCGAACGACCAACTCCTCGCCGCCTCCGATTTCGAGCAAGTAATCATCGCTTACCACGGCGGGTCGCCCGTGAAACTCTCCGACGTGGCCACGGTCGAAAATGGCGTGGAAAACAATCGTCAGGCCGCATGGATGAACGAAACCCCCGCGGTCATCGTCAACATTCAGCGCCAGCCCGGGGCCAACATCATTCAAGTCGTGGACCGCGTCAAAAAGCTGCTTCCCGTCCTGAAAAGCAATCTCCCTACCGCCGTGCAGGTGGATGTCCTGACGGACCGTACCACCACGATCCGTGCTTCCGTCCAGGATGTGGAATTTGAACTCATGCTCACCGTGGGCTTGGTGGTCATGGTTATTTTCCTGTTCTTGCGGAATCTTTCCGCAACGATCATCCCCAGCGTCGCCGTCCCTCTCTCCATCGTGGGCACATTCGGGGTGATGTATCTTGCGGGTTTTAGCTTAAACAACCTCACGCTGATGGCGCTCACGATTTCCACGGGATTCGTCGTTGATGACGCCATCGTGATGATCGAGAACATCATTCGCTTCATCGAAGAAGGAGACCCGCCGCTGCAAGCCGCGCTAAAAGGCTCCGAGCAGATCGGCTTCACCATCGTATCGCTCACGATTTCCTTGATCGCGGTTTTGATTCCCCTGCTCTTCATGGGCGACATCGTCGGCCGGCTTTTCCGCGAATTCGCCATCACCTTGAGCGTGACCATCCTCGTCTCCGCGGTGGTTTCCCTCACTCTTACTCCCATGATGTGTTCGCGTCTCTTGAAAAGCACCCACGGCCGAAAGCAGAGCCGTTTCTATGTTGCTTCGGAGAAAGCCTTTGACAGCATCATCGCTTTTTACGGAAGAACTCTGAAGGTGGTGTTGGACCATCAAACCGCAACTCTTATTGTGGCTGCAGCAACCCTCGTACTCACCGTCCTTCTCTACGTCTTCATTCCCAAGGGCTTCTTTCCGGTGCAAGACACGGGCATCATTCAAGGCATCTCCGAAGCCGCGCAGTCCATCTCGTTTCCGGCCATGGCGGAAAAGCAGCAGCAGCTCTCCCACTTGATCCTGCAGGATCCTGCCGTGGAGAGCCTCTCTTCCTTCATCGGTGTCGATGGCACCAACACGACATTGAACAGCGGGCGTATCCAAATCAATTTGAAGCCCCTCGAAGTGCGCAAAATCAACGCCTCGGATGTCATCCGGCGGCTTCAGCCAAATCTCGAAAAGATTGATGGCATCACGCTGTACATGCAACCGGTGCAGGATCTCACGGTTGAAGACCGCGTGAGCCGGACCCAATACCAGTACACCCTCGAAGATCCCGACCAGGCCGAACTGAATTACTGGACGGCCAAACTAATGACCAAACTGCAGGCGATTCCGGAGCTTCGCGATCTGGCGACGGATCAGCAGACTTCAGGTCTTGCCGCCTCCCTCACCATCGACCGCGTCACTGCTTCCCGCATGGGCATCACTCCGCAAGCCATCGATCAGCTGCTCTACGATGCGTTTGGCCAGCGGCAAGTTTCCACGTTGTACACTCAGGTGAACCAGTACCACATCGTTCTTGAGACGCAGCCCGAATTTCAGAAGAATCCCGCCAAATTACAGGACATCTACGTGCGTTCTGCTCTGGCCCCAACGGCACTCACCACGGGCTCTTCGGGTACGCAGACGGTCACGGCGACAACCTCTTCCGGCAATTCGGCCTCTGCTGCCGCACCGAGCCCTTCCGCTTCCCCGAACACTGCGGCCAGTTCGGGTTCCGCCAATCCTGGTGCCGTAGCGGCAGTGAATGGTGGCGCGGTTCCCCTCAGCGCCTTCACGCGTTTCGAGATGAAGAGCAGCCCCTTGTCCGTCAATCACCAGGGTCAATTTCCCGTCGTCACCATCTCGTTCAATCTGGCGCCCGGTTCGTCGCTCGGCGAGGCCACCAAGGCGATTGACAAAGCCCAGAAAGAAATTGGCATGCCTCTCAGCGTTCAGAGCTCTTTTCAGGGCACCGCCGCTTCGTTTCAAGCTTCCTTGTCGAACGAGCCGCTATTGATTCTCGCGGCTCTCGTCACGGTTTATATCGTTCTTGGGGTTCTCTACGAAAGCTACATTCACCCCCTCACAATTCTATCGACGCTGCCCTCTGCCGGGGTTGGGGCCATTCTGGCCTTGTTGATTTGCGGCCAGGAACTCAGCGTCGTCGCCCTCATCGGAATCATCCTGCTGATCGGTATCGTCAAGAAAAACGGCATTATGATGATCGACTTCGCTCTCGAGGCTGAGCGCAAAGAAGGCAAGAAGCCGGAAATTGCCATTTATGAAGCCTGCCTCTTGCGGTTCCGCCCCATTATGATGACTACGATGGCTGCGTTGCTGGCGGGCTTGCCCCTCGCCCTTGGCACCGGCATCGGTGCGGAGCTCCGTCGCCCCTTGGGCATCTCCATGGTGGGCGGTTTGCTCCTCAGTCAGGTTCTGACGCTCTATACCACCCCAGTCATTTACATCTTCTTCGATCGGCTGGCGCAACGCTTCTCTTCGCATCGCGCACCCGATCTCGGACCTGAAGTGGTCCCGGCGGATTGATGCCATGAGTCTTTCTTCTCCATTCATCCGACGGCCGGTGGCCACCACGCTCCTCACAGCCGCCATTGCGTTGGCGGGCGCCGTGGCTTTTCGCGAGTTGCCGGTCTCCCCGCTTCCCCAGGTCGATTTCCCGACGATTTCCGTTGGCGCCGGTCTGCCGGGAGCCAGCCCGGAGATCATGGCCTCCTCCGTTGCCACGCCCTTGGAGCGCCAGTTCGGAAGAATTGCCGGCATCTCGGAGATGACCTCGTCGAGTAACCTGGGCACCACCAACATCACCATGCAATTTGATTTGAACCGCAACATTGATGGCGCCGCACGCGACGTTCAGGCCGCGATCAATGCCGCACGAAGTTACTTGCCCGCAAATCTCCCGGGCAATCCCACGTATCGCAAGGTCAACCCGGCCGATGCCCCGATCATGATTCTGGCGCTTACCTCCAGTGTGTACGACCGCGCCAAGCTGTATGACGCCGCCTCCACCATCATGCAGCAGCGTCTTTCTCAGATTCAGGGAGTCGGGCAAGTGAGCGTCGGTGGCAGTTCGCTGCCGGCCGTGCGGGTGGACGTGAATCCGACGCAACTCAACGGCTATGGTCTGGGTCTGCAGGACGTTGCGGCGATGCTGAACCGCCAGAATGCCAACACTCCCAAGGGCCAGATCACGGATGGCGCAACGTCAGCGGACATTACTGCGAACGACCAGCTCCTGAAAGCAGTGGACTACATGCCTCTTGTGGTCGGCTACCACAATGGCGCCGCCGTCAAATTGTCCGATGTCGCCAACGTCCAGGACGCCAATGAAAACGTGCGCGCTGCTGGCTTCGTCAACGGCAAACCTTGTGTCCTCATCATCATTTTCCGCCAGCCCGGTGCAAACATCATCGATACCGTGGATCGCATCCGCGCCGCGATACCGGCTCTTCAGGCCTCCATCCCTTCCGCCATCGACACGGATATTGTGCTGGACCGTACCCTCACCATTCGCGCTTCCGTTCGCGACGTCGAGCGCAGCCTGATGATCTCCATTTCCCTGGTCATTTTCGTGGTGTTTGTCTTCCTGCGCAGCGTCCGCGCCACATTGATTCCCAGCGTGGCCGTTCCCGTTTCCCTGATCGGCACGTTTGGCGTGATGTACTTGTGTCACTACAGCATCGACAATCTCTCGCTCATGGCTCTCACCATTTCCACGGGCTTTGTGGTTGACGATGCCATTGTGGTCATTGAAAACATCACTCGCTATATCGAGCAGGGCATGTCGCCCATGCAAGCGGCCTTCAAGGGCGCCGGCGAAATTGGCTTTACTGTCTTGTCCATCAGCATTTCTCTCGTCGCTGTTTTCATCCCCATTCTATTAATGGGAGGCATTGTCGGCCGGCTCTTCCGGGAATTCGCCGTGGTCCTCTCGGTCGCCATCCTGGTCTCACTCGGCATTTCGCTTACCGCCACGCCAATGATGTGCTCTCGCCTGCTGAAGCATGTTCGGGATGAGCGCCACAACATTGCGTACCGAACCAGCGAGCGCGCGTTCAATGCGCTCCTGCGCACCTACGAGCGTAGCCTCGGTTGGGTTCTGGAACACTCCAGCCTGACGCTCATCGTTCTGGGCCTGACCATCGCCCTCAATTTCTACCTTTTTTGGATCGTCCCTAAAGGATTCTTTCCGCAGCAGGACAACGGCGTCGTCTTCGGCGGCATACAAGGCTCGCAGGACATTTCCTTCCAGGCCATGCAAGCGGCTACGGCGCGCATCGTCAGTATCATCAAAACGGATCCGGCGGTGCAAACGTTATGGCTTTCACGGGCGGCGGGGGCGCCACCAACGGCGGCTTCGTCTTCGTGGGTCTGAAACCCCTCGACCAACGCGACGCCAGCGCCAGCCAGGTGATTGACCGTCTGCGGCCTAAACTACTTTCTGTTTCCGGTGCAAGCGCTTTTATGCAAGCCGGACAGGACGTGAGCATTGGCGGGCGGAGGAGCAGCGCACAATATCAGTACACCATTCAGAGCGACAACATTCAGGATCTTATTCAGTGGGGCCCGGTCCTACTCCAGCAGTATGCGCAAACTGCCGATGCTCACCGACGTTAATACCGACCAGCAGAACAGCGGTCTTCAGGCCATGCTTACCTATGACCGT